>JAKLJY010000022.1:46176-83369 GCA_023150895.1 Myxococcota bacterium
CGCCACATCGTAAATTGGAGTAAACGCCGCCTGAAGGTCAAGCAGAACATCCGGGTCCTCGCGGCGAAGTGGCACAAGCACCGTTGGGAGCTTGTCTTGCAAACGAATGCGCCAAACTTGCGCGGTCTCGGCGCCCGCGCCCACGCGACCCACCTCGAGCGTTCGTTCATCGCGTTCCTCACCGCCCTCGGGGAGACGGACCTCGCCGCTCACTATCGCCTGCGGGACCCGGGACCGGAGGCCTGAACGTGCGAGGACGGCTGCCCGCGGTGATGATGGCGGCCCTGGCCATGCGCCCCGCGTCGAGCACGGCGGAGGCGCCGCCCGTCCAGACGGTGGTGCTCCGCTCGGAGGCCGAGGCCGTCGAGGCGCCGCTCGTGCTCGGGTTCGACCGCCGCCTCACCCTCGTGGCGCCCCGCCCGATCCGCCTCGCGGTGCCGGGCAGTCCGGACGTCATCGGCGTGACCGTCAAGGACCGCGTCGCCGTCGTCACGCTGGTCGACAGCCCCTTCGTGCGAAACGAGCGCCCCGGCACGAACCTGACGCTCGTGCTCGACGATGGGGGTGCCGTCGCGCTGCGTCTGACCATTGCCGCACGGCCCGCCGACGTGACCACCGACCTGGTGCACCTCGAGGCGCCGCCCGAGGGCGTCAGGCGGGTCCACGCCGAGGCCCTGCGGCTTCTGACGCGCTGGGCCGCCGGCGAAGCCGTCCCCCCGGAAGCCGCGCGGGCGCTGGAGCCCGCGCGCGAGCGCCTCGACGCTCGTCTCGATGCCCATCTCCTCACTCGCATTGCGCGGCAGTCGCCCGCGACCTGGGACCGACGGGCCCGAGATCAGCGGCGCTTCATCTACCTCGCCGGCGATCGCGCGCTCCGCCTGGGAGACCGCTGCCTTCTGCGCCTGACGCTCACTAATCGCAGTCAGCCGGCGTTCGCCGTCGGGCGCGTCACGGTGGCGGCCCCCGACATCGCGGGTGACGACCATGGGCCGCCGCCCTATTTCGCCCCGGATCCGGTCATTCTGCCGGACGAGCGCCCGAGACCCCTCGCCATCGACCTGCCGGGGCCGGCGTGCACCGCGTCGCTGGACATCGAGGTCTGCGAGGCGGCGCCGGGTGATCGATGCGTCGCGCTCTCGCTGCCGCCCCCATGAGCGACCCCAAGGCCCCCCCGGGTCCCGTGCCCCTCGTCCCCGGCCAGGTCGTCCTCGGCCTCGAGATCCGGCGTCTCTGCGGCGTGGGCGGCTTCGGGAGCGTCTACGAGGCGTTTGATCCGGTGCTTCGCCGCCCCGTCGCTCTCAAGGTCCTGCACCGGTGGGATGCCGCCCGGCTGCGGCGGTTCCGGGACGAGGGCCGTTCCCTGGCGCGCCTGACGCACCCGCGGATCGTCCAGGTCTTCGGGGTCGATGCGCTCCCGGATGGCAGCCCCGTCCTCATCATGCAGTACGTGCCCGGGGGCGCGCTCGCCGACCACTTGACGTACGGCGTGCCCCTTCCCGTGGAGACCGCCGCCGAAATCATGGCGGACGTCCTCGACGCGCTGGCGGCCGCCCACGCGGCCGGTGTCTGCCATCGCGACGTCAAGCCGGCCAACGTGCTCTGGCACCCCGGGGCACGTGCGGCCTGGCTCTGTGACTTCGGCATCGCGCGACTCGTGGACGCGCCGCCGACCGAGCCGACAGCGGGCCTCGTCGGCTCGCGGCAGTCCCTCGCTCCGGAGCGCTTGCGCGGGGTCGCCGATGATCCGCGCAGCGACCTCTTCGCCGCCGGCGCGATGCTCCACCGCCTCGTCAGCGGGGTGGACGCGTTTGAAGCGGCCGGGGGTGATCTCATCGCGCTCGCCGAGTCGATGAAGCGCCCACCCGCGCCGCCCCCGCACGTCCCGGCCGGCCTTGCCCGGCTCTGCGCGGCGCTGATGGCCTACGAGCCGGCGCACCGGCCTTCGGCGGCGGACGCCCGCCTGATGCTCCGCGCGGCCCTCCGCCTCTCCGACACCGAGGATGCCCCCCGCGTGGCGGCGTCGCCGTCGTCGTCCTCCCCCGCGGCGGCGCCGACGTCGTCGTCCGCCTCGCCGCGCGCGGCGGGTCTGCTCGCCACCGGCGCCGTCGTCATCGTCCTCGTGACCGTCTGGGCCTTCGCGGGGCGCACGCGCCCGGAGAGCCCGGGGCCGGTAAGCGACCCTGCGTCGACCCCGCCCCTGCCGAGCGTGGGCGATGCTCCGGCGGTCGCCGGGACGGTCAGCGTTGCGGTGGAGCCGGCCGCGGCCACCCGATCCGCGCCGCCGTCCGAGCCGGCGACGCCCGCCTCCGCGGCGCCCGCGAGTCTCGCCCCGCGGCCGCGCGCGCCTGCCGATGGCCGATACGACCGTCGCCCCCGCAACCCGACCGCGCTCGAACAGCCCTGGGTCGAACCGAGCCCCTGACGGGCCCGCGTCAGAAGGGCTGCAGGAACGACGGTGAGGCGTCCGAGGGGGCCGCGACGGGCGGGGGCGGGGCCGCCGTTGCCGGTGCGGCGCTCACGGGCGCGACCGGTACGACCGCAGCCTCCGCCGGGGGCGCTTTCGAGGCGGGCGACGCCGCGGGCGCCGACGCCGGCGCATGGGGTGCGTCTTCGGCGGAGGGCCGAGTCGGTGTCGCGTTCCGACCGGGGCGCATGTCGTAGTAATAGATGCCGCTGCGATTCAGCGGCACGTGGTCGATCTTGTCGGGGAAGCCGGGGGCGACGAGCCGGACCTTCAAGAAACCGCGCGGCAGCATCCGGGGCTTGCTCATCTTGCAGGGGGAGCCCTTGCAGAGCAGTTCGCCCGTCTTGACGCGGTACATCCGGGCGTCCTCCGGCGTCAGATGCAGTACGAGCTCGACCTTTTCGCCCGTGCTCTGGGCCGCGGGTTCCTCGGTCTCCTCGTCGACGAGGGCCGCGGACGCGACCGCCGCGGCCACGCTGACCGGCGCCGCGGCGCTCACCGGCGCGACCACGCTGACCGGCGCCGCGGCGCTCACCGGCGCGACCGCGCTGACCGGCGCGCCCGCGCTGACCGGCGGATCGAGCCGCACGCTCGACGGGACGGGCATCGACGGGAGGTACTCGGCCGAGCGGACTTGCGGGGCCGGAGCCGGTGGCGGAACGTCCGACGGCCGGAAGAGCACGTACCCGAGCAGAAGCGCGAGCGCAAAGAAGATGCCCGCGAAGACCACACCACGCCAGAAGGACCCCTCACCGTTCGTCGACGGGCGCTCCGGCCGGGCATCGGACAGCGGGACGCTGCTGACCGGCCGGACCTCGGCATCGAGTCGCAGCGGCGCAATCATGAACGGATGCTCGTGCTCCTGCGCCGCCTGGAGGACGAGCGCCGCGTCGGCGGCCGTGCGCGACCCTGCCGGCGACGGCGACCGCCCATGCCCGCCCGGTCCCGGCTGCGGGCGCAGCGCGGGGAGGGAGACCGCCGAGATCATCGGCACGGTGTCCCCGGCCGGCGGATGAAAGCCGACCGGTGGCTGCGACGGGGCAGGCGGCGACGAGACGGGCGGCAGTGAGGGCGCGCGGCTCGGAGGCTCCGGCGCGCGCGTCACGACGGGCACGACGTCGTCCGGGGGGAGTTCAGGTGGCTCCCACGGAAAGGTCATGTGCTCGGCGCGGCTCGTCGGGTCCTCGTGGTGGACCGCCGGGAGACTCTGTACCGTCGGGGGCGGCACGGACGCCGGCGCGGAGGTCATCACCTCTTCGACGACCTCGGCCGATGGCACGGTGTCGAAGGGTCGCCCGCCCCGCTGTGCCCCATCGACCGAGACGTCCACCGAGGGCAGGCCCCGCGCCGCGTCGCGCGCATTGCGCTCGATGAGCGCGGCCTGCAGCTCGCGCGGATCGAAGGGCATCGTGCTGTCGAAGCGCTGCTCGCGGGGCGTCTTGTCGGTCTTCAGCGCGCCCGCCATGTTCTCGACGAGCTCGCGGCCGAACTCCTGGGTGGGGTCGCTCTCGAACCCGTCGACCTGGCTCGCATCCGCCCCGAGCGAAAGCACGCCCCGCGCCGCGTCGGACAACGAGAACAGCTCTCTCAACCCGGCGACCGCGTCCCGGAACGGCGTCAGTCCGGCGTACCGTTCGGAACGCCGCGGGGCGAGGGCCGACTGGACGACCTTGTCGATGTAGGCGGAAAGGTTGAGATCGGGCCGTGCCACGGAAGGTGCTGGCGCGCCACGCGACTCATCGATGGTCTGCGTCCGCGGCGCCTTGCCCGTGAGCATGAAGTACAGCACGGCGCCGAGCGCATAGACGTCGTCGCCGGTGGCGAGCGGCAGCCCGGCGCGGCTCTCGGGGGACCGATAGGCGGCGGGCGCCTCGGGCAGCGACAGCAGACCATCGAAGAGGCCGCGCGCAAACGCCATGTCGACGATTTCGGGCTCCGGCATCGCCGGGCGCTGCCCGTCCGGTCCCGGTCGTTCGGTCAGGATGACGTTGGCCGGTCGGAGGTCGCCGAGCACGAGCCCCGCTGCGTGCGCCTCGGCGACGTGGGCGAGCAGGCGGTCCATCAGGTGCAGGGCCAGGTCCGGGGCCAGCGGACCGCCGTTTGCGACGAACCGGAGCAGCGAGTTGCCCTGAACGCGGCGGATGACGAAATACGGCAGCCCCTCGGTCAGGAGGCCGCAATCGCGCACCGTGACGACGTGGCTGTCGTGGAGGCGTCGCGTGCGATCGACCTCGACCCGGGCGCGCTGCACGAACCCGGGCCCCTGGTCCGGGGAGAGTTCGGGCAGCACGAGGACCACCGACTCCCGTCGCGTCAGGTCCATGGCCGGGTAGGCGTTCCCGACGGCCCAGCGGTTCGGGTGCTTGACGATCCGGTACCGACCGTTGACGACCGCGTCGTTGACGAGCTCGGCCGACTGCCCCGGTCCCGAGATCGAAGCCGGCGGCTGCGAGCCCCTCGGACGGGGCGCACGCGAGGGCACGCGGGCGTCGGCTCCCGCGGGCACGTTCTTGGTGCTGAGATTTGCGGGCGCTTCTGCCACGAACCCTCTGCGCGGCGACACGGAAAGTGCCGCCCGCCATCAATGGCGGACGGGAATCGCTCTTCGCAGAGAGTAACAAACCTTTTCCGGTGTCGCATCTTTGTTCGGTCAGGGATCGTCCCGATTTGGCGACCGGGGCGCCCGAGACCTCAGCCATCGCCGCCCTGACGACGGACCAGGGGGAGCCTCGCGAGGGGGCGCGTGATGCCTGCCGGCTCCGACCGTGCGGTCGCGCGTGCAACGGCCTCGACCTGGAAATCGCTGGTCCGGATGCCGACGTCGTCATCCGTCACCAGCCGCGGCCTTTGGCGCGGCTGCTCATTGAGGGCGCTGAGGTTGGCCTGACCGGTCTGGCCGATGGCCGCCACCTCGCGGATTCGCGCCCGGGCCTCCGCAGCCCGATCCTGCGCCGGACGCTGCGTCCGCATGTCGAGGGCGTCGGGGCCCTGCCCGAGCCGTCCGCGCGTCGCTGCGAGCAACTCGAAAGCGGGGCCCGTCAGGGCCATGAGCTGCCGGAGACCGGTGAGGGCGCGCTGCAAGGCGCCGATGTGGGCGAAGCGTTCGTCCCGATCGGGCGCGAGGCCCCGGAGCAGGACCGTATGCAGGCAGGCTTCGAGGCGACGGTCGAGCGTGTCGTCGGGCAGACCGGGCCAACCCGAGCCGTCGGCCGGACCGTGGCTCGCCATCGCCGGGGGCGCGACCCCCAGAATCATCGCGTGCAGCAGCGCCGTCACGGCGAAGACGTCGTCCCGCGGATCGGGCTCGACGCCGGCGCGAAGCTGCGGGGAGTCGAACAGCGCCGAGCGGGCCCGCGTACTCGCGACCGCCTGAGGTCCGAAGACGCCCCGGGCGAGGCCGAAGTCGACGACGGCCACCCGGGCCCGGCCGCCCGGCTGCGAGTCGACGATGATCGAGTCCGGATCGAGCCCGACGGGGAAGATGCCGAGCACGTGCGCCCGGCGGACGAGATCACACAGTTGCACGGCGATGGACACCGCCCGGTCCGGGGACAGGCGCCCCTCGGCGCGGATGAGCGCCGCGAGGCTGCCGCCCTGCGGGCGGTTGACGACGGCGAAGGGCTCGCCATCCTCCGTCAGACCGGTGTCCTTCAACGTGCAGTAGGCCGTGTCGACGAGCGGTGCGAGCCGCTCGATCTCGACGCTCAGGGCGTCCACGATCCGCTGGGGCCGGACCGCCTGTGCGGAGGGCACCAGGATGGTCACCCGGCCGCCGGCGACCGTGTCGACGGCGACGATGTAGCGCCCGACGCTCTGCTCGCCGAGCACGCGCTCGACGACATAGCGACCGTTCGTCCCGATGGTGTTGGCGTCCTGCATGGCTTCCTCCGAGAGGGCGTACGCCCCTTGATTCGGTAGAAGCATTGGAGGCTTTAAGAAAAGACAAAAGGAAATGCCCGAAGAGTCGCCGGCGACTCCCACGGTCAGAACCGCGCCACCGCCTGCGCACGGGTTTCGCGGATGACCGTGACCTTGATCTGGCCGGGATAGGTCAGCTCTTCCTCGATGCGTCCGGCGACGTCCTCGGAGAGGCGGGCGGCGTCCCGGTCGGAGAGGCGCGCCTGATCGACGACGATGCGCAGCTCCCGGCCGCCTTGAATGACGAAGTGGCTCTCGATGCCCCGGAAGCTCTCGCAGATGCGCTCGAGGTCCTCGACCCGCATGCTGTAGGCCTCCTCGGTGGCGCGGCGGGCCCCGGGACGCGCTCCGCTGAGGGCGTCTGCGGCGGCGACGATGTGGGCGAGCACGCTGTCGGGCTTCTCGTCGTTGTGGTGGGCGGCGATGGGGTGGACGATCTCCGGTGGCTCGCCGTGCGCCCGCGCGAAGGCCGCGCCACTGACCGCGTGACTGCCGACCGCCTCGGTCTCGGCATAGAGCACCTTGCCGATGTCGTGGATGAGCGCCGCGCGACGGGCCGCCACCGGATCGACCTTGAGGTCTTCCGCCATCATGCCGCACAGGTAGGCGGTCTCGATGGCGTGGGCCCACTGATTCTGCGTGTAACTCGTCCGGTAGAGGAGCTTCCCGACGAGCATCAGAATTTCGGGGTGCATCTTCTCGATCTTGAGGATCTCGGCGGCTTTGCGCCCCGCCGTGCGAACCGTCTTTTCGAGATCGGCCGCGGCCTTGGCGGCGACCCGCGCGACCGCCGCGTCGTTCAACTCGCGCTCTTTGACGAGCCGCTCGTAGGTCTGGCGACCGAGTTCTCGGGCGTACGGATCCGGCGCCTGCAAGAAGAGCTCGTCCCCCTCGATCTGCGCGAGAAACTCGGTCTGCGTCCGCTCGGTGATCGCCCTGAGCAGGCTGCTCGAATCGGCGAGCAGGCGCTCGCGAACCTTCCCGGCCGGCGGCAGCGTGACCGTCGTCGCGAGGCGCTCGGTCGTGACGGCCGCGCCGTAGCGTTGACACGCGAGGTCGATGAGCGCGCGGGCCGAGACCTCGGCGCTGGCCCGGGCGTGCTCCTCGTGGAGGCGCGCGGCCTTCTGCGCGGCGAGGCGCGCCTGCTCCGTGAGCTGACCGGCGAGCGCCGCCGACGTCTCCGCGCGGGTCTGACGGGCCGCGCGCTCGACGTGTTCGACGGACTGGGCCTCGATGCGAGGCAGCTCGGCGTCCCCCGACTGGACGGCCTCGAGCCGGACCTTCAGCGCGTCGAACTGGGCGTCGAGTTCGCGGGCCCGATCGTCGAGCTCCGCTCGATGTCGTTCGATGGCGGCCTCGCGCGCCGCGAGGCGCTGGTCCTCCGCGTCGAGTTCGTCGGAGACGATGCGTGCCGTCTCGCGCGCTTCGGCGCGAATGGCGTCCGCCCGGCGACGCGCCTCCTGGACGAGGGCGGTCCGCTCGCGCGCCACCCCTTCGAGGCCGCGCGCACGCGCCGACGCGGCGTCCCGTTCCGCGGCGCCCATCCGGTCGCGCTGCCGACGGCGTGCGGAGACGACGAATCCGGCGGCGGCGAGGGCGGCGGCGGCGACGCCGGTCAGCAGGGGGACGACGGTCATGGGCTCAGTCCGACTTTGGCTTCTTCTTCTTGGCGGGCTTGGAGTCCGATGCGGCGTCGTCGTCCTCGGATTCGTCGTCGGCGGCCTCGTCCGCGGCGGCTTTCGGGTTCAGCTTGGCGTGCGCCTTGCGGAACCGCGCGCCGGCCCCGGGTTCGAGACGCCAGCGACCGTCCTCCTTGTGCAGATAGTAGTCGCGCTTCTCCGCGCCGGCCAGCGCCTCGACACGGGCGAAATCGCCCGCGATGGTCTCGTCCTTCACCTCGAGGGCGCGCCCGTCGAACGCGAGCTTCGAGACGAGGTCCTGCCAGCCTTCGTCTTCCGTCCGCTGCTGCTGCTCCCAGCGCCTGACGAAACGCCGCTGGCTCTGCACGCTGAAGAGGTCCCGGACGGCGACGACGTCGCGGGAGGCGGCGGCCTCGCTCGCGCGCTGCACGACTTCGGCCGGGCTGTCCCGGCAGCCCGTCGCGAAGAGCGCGACGAACACCGCGAAGAACCATCCGAGGGGCGCCGGTACGGCGGACGAGCGGACCATCGGTTCAGCGCAGGAAGAACCAGAGCGCGACACCGAGCAACACGACGATGCCGACGACCAGGCCGATGATCGCCCCGGTCCCACCACCGGATGCGCTCGAGGGCGCGCTCCGCTCGGCCGCGGCGATCGCCGCCGGCGTCGGGGTCTTCGAGGCGTCGGCGGACAACGAGAACTGCCGTCGGACGTCGTCGTCGACCTTCTTCTTGGAGGCCTCGGCCAACTCCTTCTGCCGACGATCCGTGGCGTCGCGGTCCCCCGATTCGGACTCCGACTCGATCGCGGCGAGCTTCTCGGGATCGATCGCGTCCATGAACCAGATCGTCTCGCGGAAACCGCCCTCTGCGGAGGGCGCGGGCTTCTCGGGCTCCGCTTTGCCGCGGGTGGGGGCGGCCGCCGCCTTGACCGGCTCGGCCGCCTTGACCGGCTCGGCCGCCTTTGCCGGCTCGGCCGCCTTTGCCGGCTCGGCCGCCTTTGCCGGCTCGGCCTTCGGTGCGGGGCTCTCCGGCTTGCGCTGCGCCGTCGTCTGGTGCTCGGCGGACAGTGACGCGTCGACGATGATGCTCGGCGTCGGTGCCGCGGGCACCGGCACAATCTGCGGCAGCGGCGCCGCTGCCTTTGCGGGCTCGGGCGCGGGCTCGGGCGTCTTTGCCGGCTCGGGTGCGGGCTCGGGCGCCTTTGCGGGCTCGGGTGCGGGCTCCGGCGCCTTTGCGGGCTCCGGCGCGGGCTCGCGCGCGGGCTCGGGCGCGGATCGGGGCAGCTCGAGCCGCGGCGCCTGAATGAGCGTCGCGTTGAGGTCCGCACTGTCCTCCGACGCGCCGAACTCCATGGGGACCGGCGGAGCGCCGATGAGCGTCGGTCCGACACCGACGGCCTCCGCCTCGGCGATCAGCGCGGCGGTCGGCGCAACGACGGGGGCCACGGGGACGGCGGCGCCGGGCCCCATCCGGTGCCCGCACATGCCGCAGAAGTTCGACCCGTCGGGGATGTCGGTCTGACAGGCGGGACATTTCATCGGCTCGAGCGGTCCTCCCTCTTGGGCCCGCGGGGCCAGACCCCGGGGCGCAGCGCAATCGGCCTGGGAAAGTACCACCCTGCGGGGGCGTTGGCTACAAGGCGGGGGTGACCGCGTCGGCCAGCGCCGTCGTCAGGTCGTCGAGCGCATCGTCGGACAGCACCTCGGGGCCGAAAGGCGGCATCAGCGTCCCGGGGTGGCGGGGGCGATCGAGCCCTCGCACCGTCCGCGCGAGCGCCGCGCGGGCCCACGCCCTGCCCCACAGCGCGCCGCCGGGGCCCTCCTCGTGGCAGTGTCGGCAGGCCGCGTCGTAGATTGCTCGCCCGCGGTGGGCATCGCCCTCGGGGCGTTCCGCCGACTCATCGACCGGGGCCGGCGCGGACACCGGCGCAGCCGGGGGAGCCCCGACCCCGGCACCGGCGCCGGCAGCCGCGGCGAGGTCCGCGAGCGCAGCCCCGGTCAGTGCCGGGCGGGCGAGCCAGCGCTCCACACAGAGGTTGACGGCGACCTCGACCGAGGGCGCCAGCCCCGACCACAGCGGCAGGCGTGCCGGCAGCCCGGACAGACGGGGGGCCGGGCGGAGCACGTCGAGCGTCTCCGCGGTGCCATGGCAGTCGGTGCAGGCGAGCCCGGAACGTCCCAGGCCACGGTCGTCGAGTCGCGCGCGGGCCGGAACGTCCGCGGCCGCCGCGGTCGTCCCCCCCGCGGCCCAGGGCGTCGCCGACGGGGGTGGCAGGCGGGGCGGCGCGCCGGAGCCGCAGGCGAGGACCGCGGGCACGAGCACCGCGGCGAGCACGGCTTCGAGGGGCGGGCGACGCACCGGACTCAGAGGAGAAGGTGCTCGGTCGCCTGCGCCCGCATGCAGTGATCCGAGCTCATGGCCGCCGCATACCCGCCTGCGTTCAGCAGCACGAGCAGGTCGCCCTCCGCCATCTCGGGCAGGGGGACATTCTCCGCCCACAGATCGAGCGCCTCGTTGATGTTGCCGGCCAGGGTTACCGGGTGCAGCGCGTCCGGGGACCAGGCGGTCGCCGCTTCGCCGCGAAGGCGCGCCGGAACGGGCTCACACGGAAGTTTGTAGAAGACGGGCTCCATCGCCAGGTTGAAGCCGCCGTCGACGCCATAGAACAGCGTGTTGCGCTTGCGCTCGACGGTGTTGAGCTGCAGCACCAGCACGCCGGCATCCTTGACGACGAAGTCCCCGGGCTCGACCCAGATCTCGACGCCCGTGCCCCCGAACGTCTCGCGAATCACCCCGGCCCAGGTCTCGAGGTCGAGCGCGCGATCCGTCGCGACGTGCGGCACGCCGAGCCCGCCCCCGAGGTTCACGACGCGGGGGTTCGGTACGCGGTCGAGGAACCAGCGACAGGCATGCAGGACCTCGCGCCAGGCGGGGAGCTGGGCGTTCAGGTAGCCGCAGCCGACGTGAAAATGGATGCCCTCGACCTTCAGGCCGACCTGCGCGGCCAGGGCCAGCGCCTCATCGAAGTGCTCGCGATAGATGCCGAACTTCGACGTGCGCTCGCCGGCATAGCGCAGCAACTGGTTCTCGCCGTAGCCGACACCGAGCGCCGGGTTCACCCGCAAGCCGATGCTGCGGCCCGGCGAGACGGCGCCGAGGCGTCGGATGGTCGAGAGGCTGTCGCAGTTGATCCAGGTCTCCGGGTTACGGGCCAGGACGTCGAGGTCCGCCGGCGACACGGACGTCGCCGTATAGGAAACCTCGCCCGGCGAGAAGCCACAGCGTACGGCGTGTCGCAGCTCGTTGGGTGAGCACGCGTCGATGCCGCACAGGCCCGACGTCTTCATCAGCGTGAGCAGCGGGCCGAAGCGGTTCGCTTTCATGGCGTACCGGATGCGACCGCGCAGCCCCGTCGCGTCGAGGGCGCCCTGAAGGCGGCGCAGGTTGGCCAGGACCCGGGGGCCGGAGTAGAAGTAGGCAGGCGTCCCGGACCCCCGGGCGGCGTGGGCCAGGTTGACCCCCCCCAAGTGCAGGTCCGTTCCGACGTAACGCAGATCCTCGCGGACCCACCAGAGCGGCGCGGTGTCCGTCATGGCTCAGCGCCCGTCCGCGTCGAGATCGGGCACGCGCACGGGCTCGCGGCGACCCGTGATCCACTTCCGACAGTTCGGTGCGCCGCACAGGCAGGGGAACTGTTTGAAGAGGTAGTCTTCCGTGCTGGCGTAATCCATCGTGAGGGCCTGCCCCGGGAGGATGTCCTTCATCGCCCACAGCTCGAAGCGCCCCATGTCCAGAAAGACGTTGGGATCGCACGCGTGGAGCAAGAACCCCGTGAAGTACGGGTCATAGAGGTGCGCGTCCGACGAGATCTGCAACGTGTGCTGCATGACCTCGTGGACGATGGTCCCGCTGATGCGGCAGACCCGGTAACCGCGCTGAAAGGCCCGGCGGGCGTAGACGCCGTAGCCCTTGCCGAGCTCTTGCCGCGCGACGACGAAGTCGTCTTCGGTCGGATACCCCGTACCCACCATGAAGTGGGCGGGGTAGACCGAGGGGGCTCGGTGGGCGAGGTCGGTACGGGCAGCGGTCACGGGCGAGAACGAGTCGAGTTCGTGCGGCTCCTGCCGCATCGGTTGGTCTGGCATACGGGGGGGACGTCAGTCCTTCCTTGGGGGTGGAGTCTCGGTTCTCTGGACCCGCGCCGCACCGTGTCGCCACGGCCGACCATCAGCGCGTTCAGCGCGTATCTTTGATTCGAGCCCCGACAGATTCAAGACCGTTTCACAGGGGGCAGCCGGGGAGGCATCATCTGCCGCCATGCGGCCCTCGAACCTCTCCTGGACGCTCGCCCTCGCGCTCGTCGTCGGTCCGGGAGGCCCTGCCCGTGCCCGCGAACCCGCGCCGCTCTCGTTGACGGTCCACATGGCCGAACCGGGGGCGGCGCCCGAGTGGCTCGCGGCCCAGGTGGCGTGGGCCAACCGCCTGATGGCGCCCGCCGGCGTCGCCGTCGAGGTCACCTCCACCCGGCCCCTCCCCGCGCGGCACGCCCGGCTCATGACGCGCGCCGATCGGGACGCGCTCGCCCGCCTGCGCCGCCGGGGCACGATCGATGTCTTCATCGTCGACCACCTCGAGGACGTGGACGAGCCGGGACGAGCGCGGATGGGGGTCCACTGGCGCCTGCGCCGCGACCGCCAACGGCGCTACGTCATCCTCTCGAAGACCGCCACGCCGACGGTCCTCGCCCACGAACTCGGTCACTATTTCGGAAACGGACACACGGACGTCGTCGACAACGTCATGAGCTATGCCCGTTCGGATCCCGAGCGGATGCACTTCGACGAGGTCCAGTCGGGGCGCATTCGCCGGGCCGCCCGAGCGCTCGTGCGGGCCGGCACCGTGCGGCCCGTCACCCGCCGCCCGGGTCCTCAGCGTCCCGCGGCATCGGGGGCGGCGGTCGGCGGCGCGGCGGCGTCGGGCGGCGGCGGGGGCGGTGCCGCATCGACCGGGACGACCCCCTGATCCGCGGGCGGCGGCGCGCCCATGTCCGGCGCAGCCGCGCACGGATCACCGTCGCAGGACGTCCCCGGTCCGGCGAACATGCCGTCGCAGCCGTCCGGGGCCGTCATCGAGCACATGCCCTCGGCGCCACAACAGGCGCCCGGGGCCGTCCGCACGCAGATGTCGTCCGGATCGCACCGGCTGTCCCGCCCGAGGAACCGGCCGTCACACGTGACGTTCGTCGCGTTGATGCACTGGTTGTCCCCGCGGCAGCACGAGCCCGGCACGGGTTGCGCGCACGGGTTGGGGCTGCAGGTCGTGCCGGCCCCCTGGAAGCTCGCATCGCACCGCCGCTCGTCGTCGACCTGGCACGTGCCGTTGCTCTGACAGCAGGCCCCGATGACGAGGGAGGGGCACGGATTGGGGTCGCAGGTCGCACCATCGCCCTGGTAGAAGCCGCGGGTGCGCCCGCACTCCCGGGCGGTGACCTGCGTACACTCGGAGAGGTCGCTGCAGCAGGCGCCGACGGTGGCCTGCGGGCAGCGATCGGCGCTGCATTCGGTGCCGGGCCCGGCGAAGTCGCCCCCGTCGGTGAAACAGGCGCTCTGCTCCCGAATCTCGCACGGGTTCTCCGCGTCGCGCAGGCAGCAGGCGCCGCGAACGCCGACCACGCAGGTGTTCTCGTCGCAGGTCGCCGCACCGGTGAAGAGACGGCCGTCGGCCTCGCACGCGCTCACCGCGGTGATCTCGCAGGTGAGATCGGCGCCACAGCACGCCCCGTTCAGCTCCCCGGTCTGGGCCTCGCTGCCGGAGCCACCACAGGCGGAAACGACAAATGCCAGTGCGAGGGTGGCGCGCCCGCGCTTCGCACGGCGGGGGTCGGCGGAGATCCGGGGGCGGAGGGCGGCGGGCGAGTCCATACGGGAGCGTCTACCTGGCTGTCGGGCTGACGGAGTGACTGACTGACTGACTGACCGACCGCAATGCAAGCGGTCTGCCCCCAACCATCGGACGAGTCGGTCAGAACTGCAACGTCAACCCGATCAGGCCGCCGGGACCGGAAGGATCGAGGGTCCCGATGGACCGCCCGTCGGATTCGAAGGCGACGGGCAGGGAGCGGTCGTAGGTCAGCTCGGCACTCAGACCGATGCCGACCGGCTCGGCGGCGGCAGCCCCGTCTCCCTCGCCGACGGGAATCTGCCAGAGCCACACGTCCGCACCGGCTCCGATGTGGAATCCGGGCCGGAAGGCCGAGGCTTCGAGGTGGTCGGGACCGTACCGCTCATCGAACTCGAGGGCCCACCACCACGCCCCGACCCCCCCTCGGGCATAGAGCTGGACGGCCGCCAGAGGCCGCCAGCGCCAGCCCGCGGAGAGGCGGACCGACTGCCCCTCGAGCGCGGTGTCGAAGGCCTCGAAGACCTCGCCGGACACCCCGCGGGTCGTCCAGTCGAGGCCCACGAGGAGGCGGTCGCCGAAGAAGGCGTCGACGCCGAGGCTGCCGCCCGAGACGAGCGCGTCGTCCGAGAGCACGTCGATCTGCTCGTCCTCGATCATCCCCAGGCTTCCGCGGAGCGTGAGGCGAAGTGTCGGTCGCTCGAACGCGGCGGCGGGCGTGGAGGCGAGGCTGAGGCCGAGGCTGAGCACGAGCCCGGTGACGGCGGCCGGGCGTGCGCCGACGCGACCTCGGGAGAGCTGGGCAGCGATTGTCGGTTTCATCGGCCGAGGACCTCCGTCAGAAAGAGCGAGCGGCGCAGGTCGGCCCGTGCGTCGGGACCGGCGTCCGTGGCCACGACCGAGATCGTCCCGGCCGTAGTGCCGTGGTCGACGACCAGCCGGCCGGCCCCCGGAACGAGGAGAGGTTTGCCGCCGTTCGCGAGCGGCAGCGCCCGGGCCCCGCCCGCGCGCCCGTCGTCACCGAGATCGACGTGAATCAGGTGATGCCGACCATCGACCGCGGCCCGCATCACGGCAAAGACCGAGGCGCCGTCCGTCACCACCCCGGACCCCGCCCCGGGGCTCGGGTCGTCCCAATACACGCTCGACTCGGCACCGACGAGCACCCCGCCCAGGTCGAAGGGCGTGGCCGACTCGCCACGGAAATCGAGCACGACGAGGCGCGCCGACAGGATCCCCACGGCCGCCGCGCGCCCGGGGATCGGCAGGAGGTCCGACAGACCGCCTTCCAGCGTCAGCGTGCGGACGGCCCGGCTCCCGGACGCCTCGAGGTCGTCGAGGCGAACGTAGGCGACCTGCTCGGCGCCGCGGCCCCAGACGAGGGCCGACGGCTCGCCCTCGGCACCTGCATAGGGCAGAAGCGCGGCGCCTTCGAAGCCGAGGGTGACGCCCCGCCGCGCACCCGTCTCGGGATGAATGACCGCCAGCGTACGCCCCTCGAGGGAGAAGACCCGCAGCCCGTCCGGCGTCCGGTGCGGGAGCGCATCGACGAGGGCCGGCGACCCCGGCAGCACGTTCAGCGTCGGTCGCGGGACGACGTCGGTCGGCGCATCGTTCGGAAACGAAAGGAGGTAGAGGTCGTCGCTGCCCTCGGCACGGACGAGTGCCCCGGGGGGATGCGTGGCGTCCCCCGGCACGGGCTCGACCGACACCGGCACGACATCGCGCGCCTCCCCCTCGAGGGTGAAGTAGACGACCACCTCATCGGCCTCGGGCAATGAGAGGTCGAAGAGGGCGAGGTAGCGATCAGAGAGGGCGAAGGCGAGCGGTCGATCGCCGTCGGCCACCGCGCCCGCCGCCGGGAGCGCGAGCGCACGCACGCCGGAGCCGAAGGACTTCAGGGTCCGGCGCCGCGGGTTGTCGGCGCCGATCGGACGGTCGAGGTCGAGCACGGCGAGTTCGTTGGCGTTTCGGACGACCGCCCCGCTGCCGCCGCCGGGACCGTGCATGAAGACCGCGTAGCGGTCGTCGGGCGTGAGCTCGATGCGGGTGAAGGCCGCCCCCAGGTCGACGTCCTGTCGCTCCGTCGGTGCGCCCTCCGCGTCGAAACGCAGGATCGTCGCCCGGCCGGCCTCGTCGACGGCAAGCAACGCGTCGCCCGCGTGCGTCGCTCGCACCGTGACTGCCGGTGCCTCGAGCTCGAAGAACGCCGTCGCATCCCGCGCCGGCGCGTGGACCGCGAGCGCCGGCGGACCGGCCAGCGGCCACGCGACCACCTGATCGAGCGCAACGGCCTCGCCGACGGCCAGCGGGCGGTCGAAACGGTCGGCCCGGCCGCACGCCACCAGCGCCAGAAGCGCCGCGGTCAGGGCCATGACGAACGACGACGGGCGAACGAGCGCGTTCATCGGATCCTCCGGTTCAACAGGTAGCCGCTCAGGGTCTCGAGGGCGTCGGTCGCGGGGGCAGCGCTGTCCCGGTCGAGGAAGCTGATGCGACCTTCGGGGTGGCTCTGCGTCACGAAGAGCCGGTCGGCCGCGGCGACCTCGCCCACCGCCTCCGGCGCGGACGGCAGAGCGACCGCGCGCAGCGAGAGGCCGTCGAGGTCGAGAATCTGCAAGAGGTGCGTCTGCGACTCGGGGGCACTGAGGGGCACCCAGGCGCGGGGCAGATCGGCGCTGAACAGAACGCCGGCGGGGGCGGCCGGCGTCGTCACGAGGCGGACGAAGAGAGTCTCGAGGTCGATCAGGGAGTATCCGTGGCTGCGGGCCAGGAACTCCGACTCGGGCAAGGTGGGATCGGGCGTCCCGTCGGCCTTGCGATGCAGGACCCAGGCGACCCGTCCCGACGGGTCGAGAACGGCCCCGGCGATCTCCTTGCGCGCCGGGCGCAGGCTGAGCGTCGGCACCGGTTCGCTCAGGTCCAGGACGGCGAACCGCGGTCCGAGTTGCCCCGCGGGCAGCGTCGTGTAGACCAGCGCCCGACGCCCATCGTCGGCGACGGCGGCCGAGCCGAGCGCGTCGGGGAGCTCGATCGTCGCTTGGCGCTCGCCGCTCGGCACGTCGACGACAACCGCGAGTCGAGCGTCGCGCAGCATGACGAGCGCCCGACGGCCGCCGTCGAAGAGGTCGAGATCCGTCGGTTCGCCCGGCAGTTCGATCGTCCGCAGCGCTTCATCGGCCACGTCGAGGACGGTCAGCGATCGCTCGCCCCCGGCGCCCGCCCGGCTGACGACGTACGCCCCGTCCGGGGAGATGGCCACCTCGCGTCCGCTCTGGAGGAACGGATCGGTGGCCGTGGGTAGCAGCCGTGGGGGGGCGTTCGTGTCGTTCAGTTCGATCACGGAGACGCCGTCCTCGGTCACGAGGAGGCAGCGCCGCCCGTCTTCGGTGAAGAACGGCGCCCGGGGTCGAAAGCCCGTCGAGATCGACCGCGCGGTGCGCGCGTCGACGTCGATCACGGCGGCGTCCTGGAGGGCGGTGGCGTCCTCGCCGACTTCGGCGCGGCCGAGATCGAACCAGGCCACCCCGAAGCGGCCTTCCGGGGACAGCGCGAGCGCGTTGAAGTGCCGTTCGAGGCGCACGAACTCGACGTCTGCCGCCGCGCCGCCCCGGGCGTCGACGAACGCGAGCTCGTCGCTGCCCCGGTTGAGCACCACCCCGGCTTCCACGCCCGGCAGGGTCGCCACGACGGTCGGCTCGTCGCCCACGGTCACGGCGTCCACGGCGCGCGTCCGGGCGTCGATGCGCAGGACGAGGTCGTTCTCGCGGCTCGTCACCCAGACGTGATCGAGGCCGACGGCCGGGTCACCGAACCGCAATCCTTCGGTCTCGTCCTCCGGTCCGGGCTGCCCTTCCGGGCCCGAGGCGCCGGCGTCGTCGTAGGCCCCACCGGGCGCCTCGCCTTCGTCGCCGGCCTCGCCCGCGCCTGCGGCGTCCGCGGCGCCACAGGCCGACAGACAGAGGCCCGCGGCGCCGATGAGGGCGAATCGTCGTCCAATCGTCTTCATGGGGAACTCCTTCGGCTCTAACCGGGGAAACAGCAAGAACCGGGCCACATCGTCGTCAGGTCCGTCGCCGGCCCTCGACGACGCGTGTGTGAACGCCGGTTTACGCCCGGTCCGACATCCGTTGCCAACGGCGATCGGGGTCGGACGAAAAAAATGCGGCCTCTGCGCGACACGCGCCGGACCTGGCCGAATGGATCTTCAGGGGCGAGTGATCGCGTCCGCGTCGCCGCCGCCCCGCCCACTTCTCGCGCGCCGTCCGCGCGCTCTTCCGGAGGTCGTCCATGTTCCGCTCATTTCCCGACTCCATCCGCGTCGCCGTCGCCGCGCACGTCCGCGCGCGCTCGACCCTGCTCATCACGGCGTTGGCGCTCGCCTGCGCGCCCGTCGAGGCACCCGAGCGCCTGTCTCCCGAAGCACCACCCGATGCCGGGACGCGTTCAGCACCGGCAATCCTCGCGCCCGCGGACTGGGACGCCGGCGCCGAAAGCCTGGGCCGCGATGACGATCCGCCGACCTCACCGACGCCCGCCCCGGACGAACTGCCGTTGGTCGGCCCGCCGCAACGCCTCGACGCGGCGGCGGACCCCACCCCGCTGGCGCTCGTGACCACCACCGAGGGGGCCCTGTTGTTCACGAGCCGGGCCGACGCATCGGGGCTCGTCGAGACCTTCGCCATCCGACTTTCACCCGACGGGAGCCCCCGCGGCGGGGCCGTGCCCGTCATGCGCCACGGGCGCCCGGTCGTCGCCCTCTCGGCCGTGCGGCACTGGCGCGCCGGACGCGTCCTGCTGGCCGTGACGGACGAGGGCGGGCGCGCGCTCGCCCAAACGGATGAAGCCGGCGGCCTCGCGGCGCCCGTGACCCCGCTGTCGCCCCCGGGCGGATCCGGCGACCCGCCCGCCCTCGCGCGGCAGCCGGACGGGTTCGTCGTGGCCTCGACACACCCGGCCGCGCCGGACGCCATCCGGCTCGACCGACACGCGCTCGCGCCCGCACCGGAGGCCCCGCAGGCCGTCGGGCAACTGACCTGCCTCGGCGCCGAAGGCCTCGATCTCGCCTTCACGGGTGAGGCGTTGTGGCTCGCCGCGCGCTGCGGCGGGCGCCCGTGGCTGATCGACACCGACGCGGGGACGGTCCGGGGGCTGGACGGCGACGCCGAGACGGTGCGGCTCCTGGCGGACGGATACGGCCTCATCGAAATCGTGCGGCGCGGCAAGGCGGGCGAGGGTGCCCGCGTCGAGGCGCGTCGTCTCGGCGGTGCGGACGAGTCTCCGGGGCCATTCCGGCTGCTCGCAAAGACGAGCGCGACGGCGGCGTTGCACGTGGCACTCCGACCGGCCGGCGGGCTCGGCCTCGTCCTCGGGCCCGCCGGGAACCGGCACGCGGCTCGCGTTCTGCGGGTCGATGTGGACCTCTTTCCCGAAGGGTTCGCGTTCGCGTTGCCCGACGGGTTCGTCCCCGGCGCGGTGGCCTGGCGACGCGACGGCGGCCTCGTGTGTGGACACCTGCGTGGGCCCGACGGCGCGGGCTCGCTCGCCTGCGTCGGGGTGCCGCCCTGATCGTCGTGCCGAGACCCGTCTGGGACCTCAGCGGATGGTCACCGCCCCGCCCCCGATCATGTAGGCCATCAGGTCGCGGCTCGCGTCGGTGAACGCGCCTTCGCGGTCTTGCCAGTCGGCTTCGATGAGCCAGACGCGGCCGGCATCGAGCTCGAGATAGCCGAACATGACGTTGTTGGCGTCCCATCCGCCGAGCGGCACGAACCCCGGCATCTGCGCGGCGGGGATGCCGTACCCGCACGCCGTCGCGCCGTTCGGGACGACCTCGAACGCGTTGTCGGTCCAGAACTGATCGTCGGGCGAGAACTGGAACGCCGGCTGGACGTTGTCCTGGCAGGCGCCGTTCCACGGACCGGGTTGTACCGCCGCGTTGAAGAGCGCGTTGTAGATCTCGTCCGTCGTGTTCCACTCGGTCAGCAACTGACCGCCGCCCTCGATCCAGGTCCGGATGGCCGCGATGTTGTTGACGACCTCGCCGACGCCGCCCCGGCCCATGACGATGGCCTGCGTGTCGTCGTCGGGCACGCAGCCGGGCTCGACGCGCAGTTCGGCCTCGATCAGCGGCCCCCGGATGAACTCGTCGACCGGCCGGCTGGGGTTGCCGCAGGCGAGCACGCGGCGGCGCAATGCCCCGCAGCGCCCGTCGATGCACTCCACGCCGTCCGCGC
The DNA here is from genome assembly GCA_023150895.1 of Myxococcota bacterium. Classification (GTDB taxonomy): domain Bacteria; phylum Myxococcota_A; class Bradymonadia; order UBA7976; family UBA1532; genus CAINDO01. The sequence continues at coordinate 66,336 of JAKLJY010000022.1, forward strand.
AGGCCCGGCCGCAGCGCCCGCAATGGACCGGGTTGGCCAGAAGGTCCTGGCAGCGCCCGTCGCAGAGCCCGTAACCGGCCTCTTCGCACGCGTCGCCTTGGGCGGCACACCCGTCGTCCGCCGGCCAATCGATGGCCCCGTCGCCGTCGTTGTCGCGCCCGTCCGCGCAGAACGGCGGCTCGACCGGATCCGCCTCGTCGTTGTCGCGCAGGTCCGTGCAGCCCACGTCGGCCGCGTCCGCCTGCCCGTCGTCGTCGTTGTCGATGCCGTCCGCACAGCGCGGCGGCGGCGCCCCGACGTTGAGCTCCGAGCCGTCCGCGGCGAACCGGCACCCCGGATCGTCCGGGAAGTCCGTCCGGCCGTCGCCGTCGTCGTCGCGGCCGTTCGCGCACTGCGGCGCGGCGCCGCCGTCGGCCTCGTCGTCGTCCGCCGCAAACGCGCAGCCCGGGTCCCGGGGGAAGTCCACCCGACCGTCGCCATCGTCGTCCCGATCGTTGTCGCACGCCGCACGGTCGGCGGGATCGGCCGGATTCGACTCGTCCGGATCCGCGGCCGCCTCGCAGCCGGAGTCGAACGGGAAGTCGCCGAGGCCATCGCGGTCGTCGTCCTGGCCGTTGGCGCAGACCGGGTCCTCGTCGGGGTCGACCTCCCGCGGATCGCCGGCCGAGGTGCAGCCGGGGTCGTTGGGGTAGTCCTGCGCCCCGTCCTGATCATCGTCGAGCCGGTTGCTGCACTGCGCGCCGTTGCGGGGGTTGGCCTCGTCGTCGTCCCCGCGGCCGCTGCACCCGGGCTCGACGGGGAAGTCGACGAGCCCATCGCCGTCGTCGTCGAGGCGGTTCGCGCACGCCGGCACCTGGGCCGGATCGGCTTCGTCCTCGTCGCCGCGCGCGACGCACCCCGGGTCGAAGGGGTGGTCGATGAACCCGTCCCGGTCGTCGTCGATTCCGTTCCCGCAGATCGGCGTTTCGACGCCGACGGGATCCCGCTCGTCCTCGTCGTCCGCCCCGGCGCATCCGAGGTCTTCGGCGTCGATGGCCCCATCTTCGTCGTTGTCCCGCCCGTCGGCGCACCCGGCCGGCAGGCGCTCGACGTCGACCGAGAGCTTGAACGGCGCCGCCGGGCCCGCCTGCCGGTCGACGAAGACGAAGAACTCGCCGGGCGGGGCCTGATCGATGCGCACCCGCCCGCGCTGATTCGGGGCCGCGCCCGCACTGCACGCATTCGGCAGCTCGGCGCCGAGGCAATCCCGGCGGACGTAGAGAACCGTGTTCTGCGGCGTCTCCTCGTGATCGACGCTGAAGGTCAGGCGCGCGTTGAAGGCGTTGACGTACCGGAAGATCTTCTCGGGCATCCGCGTCCCGCCGCAGGTGCCGCCGAAGTCGTTGCTGCCGTCGACGTTCTGATCGGCGAGCACGAAGGGTTCACCGACGGGATAGTCGGTCACGGGGACCCCATTGCCGCAGGCATCCGTCTCGTCCGCATCGGACGCCGCCTGGCACCCCCGGTCGAGCGGGTAGTCGATCAGTCCGTCCGCGTCGTCGTCGAGGTCGTTGCCACAGGCCGGGAGGGGGTCGGGATCGGCCTCGTCGCGGTCCGTGAGCGCCTCGCAGCCCGGATCCGTGGGGAAGTCCGCCCGGCCGTCGCCGTCGTCGTCGAGGCGGTTGCGGCAGGCGGCCATCTCGACCTCCTCGACCCGAAGGGTCACCGGCCCACCGCGCCCGGCCGCACCGTCGACGAACACGAAATACGTCCCCGCGGGGGGATCGACGAGCTCGAGGACGCCGCCGGAGACCCCGTCGCCGACGACCTCGCGAGCGCACGCGACCTCGGTCTGCGCCTCGAGGCAGGTGGTTCGCACGTACAGGGCCGTCTCGGCGACGGTGCCCGGCAGATCCGTGCGGATCCGCAACCGCTCGAGGGGTTGCGCGACACGATAGGTGTACACGAGCTCGGCCGCGCCCCGACCACCGCAGGTCCCCTCGGAGAGAAAAGCGCCCCGGGTCGTGTCGCCGACGACGTCGACGCCGGCTTGCAGCTCGATCGGCGCGTAGGCGTCGCCGCAGCTGCCGGCCTCGCTGCCATCGCCGGCGCTCTCACAGCCGGGATCGTCGGGGTAGTCGACGAGTCCGTCCCGGTCGTTGTCGAGGGTGTCGCCGCAGGCCGGTGGCACCGGCGGATCCGCCTCGTCCCGATCCCCTCGCCCGGCACACCCGGGGTCGTCCGGGTAGTCGACCCGACCGTCCTCGTCGTCGTCCGCGCCGTTGGCGCAGGCGGGCGAGCCCGAGTCGAGTTCTTCGTCGTCGCCGGCCGCCTGACACCCGGGGTCGAGCGGGAAGTCGACCTCACCGTCCGCGTCGTTGTCGAGGCGGTCGGCGCATTGCGGCGGCATGTCGGGGTCCTGCTCGCGCGGGTCCGCCGCGCTCGAGCACCCGGGATCCTGAAGATCCGCGGCCCCGTCGCGGTCGTTGTCCTCGCCGTCGGCGCACTCCGGCAGGACGGCGGAGGTGTTGGTTTCGTCGCCGTCGAGCGCGGAGCCACACCCCGGATCGGCGGGGAAGTCGGTGTACCCGTCCGCGTCGTTGTCCGCGCCGTCGTCGCACTGCGGCGTCGCCGGATCATCGCCCTCTTCCGGGTCGAGGGGGCCGCTGCACCCCGGATCGTCGAGATCGGTGAACCCGTCGGCGTCGTCGTCTTCGCCGTTCGCGCAGGCCGCAGGCCGGGCCGCGTCCGGGGGCTGCGCGGCGTCCGGGTCGCCGACGATCACCGCGGTGTCCCCGGCCAGCGACGCGTCGGTGAGCCTCGCGGCGTCGACGGGCACCGCCGCGTCGGTCGCTGCCGCCGAGTCGGGCTCGGCGCTGCAGGCCAGGGCACCGAGCACGACGCCCCCCAGGACCAGCCCTCGACACCATCGACGGTCGCTCACGGTTTCCCCCGGAACTTGTGGTATTTCCGCAGCATAAGTTCCCTCTGCGTCGGAAAGCCATCCCGCGATGCCCACCGCCGAGCGGCCCGAGCCCGCCGACCCGCCGTCGCGCCCGCGCGCGACCCTTCCGTGGCGTGCGCGCGCGGCCCGCTGGGCGCTCCTGGTCCTTCTCGTCGAAGTCGTCATCGCGACCCGGCTCGCCCATTGGCGCTGGGTCCGGGCCAGCCTCGGCGACTACCTGGTCGTCTTCATCGTGTACTTCGGCGTCCTGGTCGTGCGTGACGTGGCGCCGCGACGCCTGGCAGCCGGCGTCTTCGTGTTCGCCGCCGGCGTCGAAATCACGCAGGGGCTCGGTCTCGCCGACGCCCTCGGACTGAGGCCCGGCGGTCTCTGGCATACCGTCCTCGGCGCGACGTTCAGCGTCGAGGACCTGCTCATGTACGCGCTCGGCTGCGCGACGTGCGCCCTGCTCGACACGCACGTCCTGCGACGCGGCCGCGCGGGCGCACGCACCTCGCGGTAAAGGTCGACGCCCCGACTGCCGAATTCCGGGGGCGGATGCGCCCTTTGCCCACTCGATCCGATCCCCTGCGCCCGGTCCGGCCGTTGCCGATCGCCGCAGAGTGCGTGTTTGCACGCCAGAACGATGCGGCGAACCGGCGAGTTGAGACGAGGCCCCGAGGCAGGGGCCGACGCCCGCCGCTCGGGGGCGAGGGGGCCGTGCGATGAGTGATCGTTCCCTGGTCGACGTGACCGAATTGGTGCTCGACATTCTCAGCCAGGATCCCCTGGGACCGGGGCGACGGCAGGCGTTCGTCGATCTGACGGAAGCCGACGTCGCCGTTTTGCGTCGACTTCACCCGCTGCTGGCTTCCGGTTGGAGCAAAGCGGTGCAGGCGGTGCTCGACCGCGCGGGCCGCCAGCCCGAGCTGGCGACGCTGCTCTCCGCGGACGCCGCCCGGGTGGAGCTGCGCGCCGAGCTTCTCGGCCACGCCCGCGACGTGACGTCGGGCGCCTATGACGAGTCCTGGCTGGCAGAGGGCATCCGCATCGGCCTCCAGTCGGCCGAGGCGGGCGTCCCCCCGGACTGGCTGGCCTCGGCCTGGGCCATCGCGTTCGGCGAGCTCGTGCCCGCCGTTCGTGCAGCCCTGGGCGACGATGTCGAGTCCTTCACGCTGGGCATCACGGCGCTTCTGAAGGTCGCCTTTCTCGACATCGGGATGCTGCTGCACACCCGGGCGCACCTCGACCGCGAGGCCATGACCGGCCTGCGACAGTTTGCGCGCACCGTGCTCGAGAGCGTCCCGGACGGCATCGTGCTGACCGACGCCGGGGGCCGTATTCTGCAGTTCAACGCCGCCGCCGAGCGGATCTTCGGCGCAGAGCGCACGGAGGTCCAGGGCAAGCCGTTCGCCGAGCTGCTCCACGAGGCCAACCGCGACGAAGAGGCGCGCGGTCGACGCCAGCTCTTCGAAGACGGCGGCCGGGGCAGCCCGGGCAGCCGCCGCTCGAACGCACGGGCACCGGTGCAGATGACCGGTCTGCGCGCCGACGGCGCGACGGTGCCCGTCGAGGTGACGTTCCAGGTGGGCACGCTCGACGGCGAGCCGGTGTGTTGCGCCGCCGTGCGCGACGTCAGCGAGCGGGTCCACTCCGAACACGCGCTGCGGCGTTCGGAGGCCAACTTCCGCGCGCTGATCGAGGGGTCTCCGGATGCCATCCTCGTCTACCGGGGGGCGACGATCGTCTATGCCAACCCGGGGTTTCTCCGCCTGCTGGCAGTGCCCGATCTGCGCTCGCTCATCGGGCGTCCCGTGGCCGACTTCCTCGCCCCGGGTGACCGGCGCGTGCTTTTCCCGAGCGCCGAGGACGCCGCGGCCTGGGCCCATCGGCTCGAGCACGGCAGCGCGCCTCGCGAGGTCCGGTTCGTCCGCGGCGACGCGGAGGTCGTCACCGAGACCCGCGAATTCGCGCTCGACTTCGACGCCGAGCCGGCCATCGTCCTCGTCGCGCGCGACGTGACCGAACGTCACCGGCTCGCCGCTCGCATGTACGAGATGGATCGGGCCATCTCGGTCGGCAACCTCGCGGCCGCCGCCGGCCATGAGATCAACAATCCGCTGACGTACATTCTCGGCAATACGCAGTTTGCCCGCCACGAGATCCGCCGACTCGCGACCCAGCTCCGGACGGGCGCCTCGGAGGGCGCCCCCCTCGACGACCTCGCGCTGCGTCTCGACGAGGTCGCGCGTGCGCTCGACGAGGCCCAGGAAGGCGCCGTCCGGGTTCGCACGACCGTAGCCTCGCTGAGGAGCATGGCCCGGCGGGAAGACGACGCGATCGGGCGCCGCCTCAAGCTCGAGGCCGTCATCGACGCGGCGGTGGCCGTCGTCTGGAACGAGATCCGGCACCGCGCCCGGCTCGAGAGACAGTACATGGCCGCCCCGGCGGTCTTCGGCAGCGAAGCGCGCCTGACACAGGTCTTCGTCCATCTCCTGATGAATGCCGCGCTCTCCATTCCGGAGGGCGCCATCGAGGCCAACGAGATCCGGATCACGATGTACGCCGATGGCGATCGGGTGCATGTCGAGGTCGCCGATTCGGGCTGCGGCATGGCGCCCGAGGTGGCGACCCGTGCGTTCGAGCCCTTCTTCACGACCCGGCCGACCGGCGAAGCGGCCGGCCTCGGGCTGACCATCAGCCGACAGATCGTCGAAGCCGCCGGCGGAACACTGACCGTTTCGTCCGCCCCGGACTTCGGGACGACGACCCGGGTCGTGCTCCCCGCCGCGGGCGAGGCCGACCGTCCGCCGCGCACGACGCAGCCGCTCTCGGCGCCCTGCCGGCCGGGCCGGCTGTTGCTCATCGACGACGAACCCTCCATCGCGAGCGCGTTCCGGCACGTCGTCGACGACGTGCATACGGTCACGACCTTCACCTCTGCGCGAGACGCCTTGCGCCGCCTCGAGGCCGGTGAGCGCTGGGACGTGATCTTCTGCGATCTGCACATGCCCGACATGACGGGGATGCAGTTTCACGAGGCGCTCTGCGGCTTCGACGCCACGCTCGCCGCGCGGACGGTCTACCTGACGGGCGGGGCCTTCACGGGCGAGGCGCGGGCGTTTCTGCGCGCCGTCCCGAACCACTGCGTCGACAAACCCTTCGACGGCATTCGCATCGGCCGCCTGCTCGCCGAGCTGATCCCCGCGCGCGCAGGGGGCGAATCGGGGGCGGGACCCGGCTGACCCCCCCGGGGTCCGGGAGAACCCCGGTCGACAGCCGGGGCAACGCCGACCCGATGTCAGAATACAGACCACACCGGGCCCGATGGCCGAGCGCCTGGCGCCAGAAGCACTTCGGGACACCCACGGGGCGTCACCGTCGACTGCCACGGAGATCAACGATGAAGCGCACAGCACTGATCGTAGACGACTCTCGGGCGATGCGCCTCGTGATGGGGCGCTACCTCAAGGAGCTCGGCTACGACGTCACGGAGGCCGGGGACGGTCGCGAAGCCCTCGTCAAGCTCGAGGCACAGGCCGAGGGCCCCGACCTCGCGCTCGTCGATTGGAACATGCCGCAGATGAACGGGCTCGAGCTCGTTCAGGCCATGCGTCGGGAGCCCCGCTGGTCCGACGTCCGGGTCATGATGGTGACCTCGGAGACCGAGGGCGAGCGCGTCGAAACTGCGCTCTCCGCGGGCGCCGACGAGTACCTGATGAAGCCCTTCACGCGCGAGATTCTCGCCGAGAAGCTGGCCGTCCTCGGGTTCTGACCGGGTCCGCCGCGACACCTCGAACCACGCGTACCGAACGGGGCCGAGCTCCGCTGAGATAGAGGCCAAGATGCTTCAGGCAGCCGACTACGACTACATCCGCGGCCTCGTCCGGGAGCGGTCCGCCATCGTCCTCGACGAGACGAAGGACTATCTCATCGAGACCCGGCTTCAGCGGCTCGCCCACTCCGAGCGGTACGCTTCGGTCGGCGATCTCGTCGCCCGGGCACGGCGCGATTCGGCGGTCTCCCGGCGCGTCGTCGAGGCGATGACCACCAACGAGACCTCGTGGATGCGCGACGTTCACCCCTTCGAGGGTCTGCGGCACCACATCGTGCCCGAAATGATCCGGAGCCGCGCCGGCACCCGGAAGCTGAACATCTGGTCGATGGCGTGCTCGAGCGGGCAGGAGCCGTATAGCATCGCCATGGTCCTGCGCGAGTACTTCCCCCAATTGCTGCCCTGGTCCGTCCGCATCCTGGCCACGGACCTCTCGACGGAGATGATCGCGAAGTCGAAAGAGGGCGCTTACAGCCAGCTCGAGATCAACCGGGGTCTGCCGGCGCCGTTGATGACGCGGTACTTCAAGCGCGACGGCTTGCAGTGGCGGGTCAGCGACGACCTGCGCAAGGTCATCGACTTCCGGTCGATGAACCTCGTCGAGCCCTGGCCCGCGCTCGGCGTCATGGACGTCGTCTTCCTGCGCAACGTCCTGATCTACTTCGACGTCGAGACCCGCAAATCCATCTTCCTCCGCCTGCGCAAGGTGCTCGCCCCGGATGGTTACCTCATCCTCGGGGGCGCAGAGACGGCGCTCAACATCGACGACACCTTCGAGCGGGTGACGATTGGCCGCGGCGTGGCCTATCGCCTGCGTTCCCGGAGCCACTGACATGACCGTGACCGACTACGAGATCGCGTCCATCACGCAGGACGTGTGGCGGGCCTTCGTCGGGCTCGAGGTGGAGGGCCCGGTGCCGAACGACGAGGCCTTCACGCGCTCGACGGACTGCGGCGCGAGCATCGACATCGACGGCCCGTTCCGGGGTCGGGTGGTCCTCGGATGCTCGCCCCTGCTCGCGAGCGAAGCGGCCGCCCTCGTCTACGAGGTCGCCCCCGAGCGCGTCGACCGCGAAATGGTCGGTGAAGTGCTCGCCGAGCTGGCCAATCAGATCGGCGGCAATCTCAAGTCGCTTTTGCCTCAAGGATGTCATCTTTCTCTGCCGAAGAAGATGTCAGGAAGTGCCGATCCCGCCGACGCCGAGCGCCTCGAAGCCGCAGCCGCCGCCGGATCGCCCGCCCACTGCCTCGTCAGCTTCGAACGCGATGGGCAGCGATTCGACGTCGCGCTCCTCAGCCGGAGCTGAGGCCGCGCGGCGTTCTGCGAACTCTCGAACCGGTCACGCCACGGGGATCAACCCATGCAACAGACAGCCACCCCACAGTCCGATGCCGCGCGGGCGCAGTTCCCGGCGATGCGGGCGGACTTCATCAATCCGTTCATCACGTCGACCGTGCGGGTGATCGCCACGATGGCCTCCATTCAGCCGCAGCCCGGGCGTCCGCGCATCAAGCCGGACCTGCGCACGTACGCAGACGTCACCGGCATCATCGGCCTCCTCGGCGAGGGCGTCGAGGGCACGATGGCCATCAGTTTCGCCGAGGCCTGCATCCTCCGCGTCGTCTCCAACATGCTCGGCGAGGAGATCACCGACCTCAACAACGAGATCGAGGACGCGGTCGGAGAGTTGACCAACATGATCTCCGGCGCCGCCCGGGCGGAACTCGAGACGAAGGGGTACTCGTTCCGCATGGCCATTCCGTCGGTCATCACCCGGCGGGGTCACTCCATCGCGGTCATCACGCGCTTCCCCATCGTGCAGATCCCGTTCGAGACGGACTACGGTCCCTTCTACGTCGAGGCCTGTCTGCATCAGATCCCGAAGTAGCCGTCTCCGGAGCCGGGTTCGCTCGGCTCGTCGCCGTCGCCGTCGCCGTCGCATCGTACCCATCGTCCTGGGCCGTGGAACGAAGCCCGAATCAGGTCCCCCAAGGAGTGACGTGTCATGCTCGACCCCAATGCCAAGATCCTGGTCGTCGATGACTTCTCGACCATGCGTCGCATCGTCCGCAACGCCCTGAAGTCGCTGAACTACAACAACGTCGAGGAGGCCGAGGACGGCGCGTCGGCGCTCCAGAAGCTGCGGGCGGAGCACTTCGATCTCATCGTCTGCGACTGGAACATGCCGGGCATGACGGGTATCGAGCTGCTGCGCGCGGTGCGGTCCGACGCCGCCCTGAAGGCCACCCCGTTCCTGATGGTCACCGCCGAAGCGAAGCGCGAGAACATCGTCGAGGCGATTCAGGCCGGCGTCAGCAACTACATCGTCAAGCCGTTCACGCCCACGACGTTCGGCGAGAAACTGCACGCGATCTTCGGGGACACCAAGGCCGCCTGAGCGTCGCTCCGACCGGCGACGGTCGCCGACCCGGGACGTGGGGACGCTCGACCACGGCGCGTCACCCCGGCTTCTTGCCGAAGTCACTGACCACGAGCCGCTCCACCGGGACGCCATCGCGCAGGTGGGACGCGACGATCTCCCGCATGTCGTCCGCCGTTCTCGGTGCGTACCAGACGGCGTCCGGATAGACGACGCAGACGGGCCCGAGCGCGCACGCGTCGAGGCAGCCCGCTTTGTTCGCCCGCACCCGGTTCTTCAGGCCGAGGCGGTGAACCTCCTCGCGGGCGGCCTCGGCGAGCGCCTCTCCGCCGCGATGCGTGCAGCTCCCCCGCGGATCGTCGGCGGTTCGGGTGTTCAGGCACGAAAAAAGGTGTCGCTCGTACGGCGGCATCGTAGGGTCCCTTCGTCGAGTGGTTCGGAGGTCGAGAAAACGGTGGCCGCGCGCCGCCGCCTCTGCCATGAAACGAACCGCCCGGACGGGCCGGAATCATTCGTGAGCGGGAGACGGACGGAGATGAAGCCGATCAACATCATCGTGGGCATCGGTGCCCTGGCCGTGGCCGGCCTCGGCGGCTGGTACATGTACATGCAGAGTCAGCCCCTTTACCAGAAGGCGGCGCAGCGCGGGCTCGATCCGGCCCTGTTCCCACCCACCGCGGCGTCTTCGGCGCCGGCCCCCGTCGAGCCCTCGGCCGCGCCGACGGCCGCGCCGACGGCCGGCTCCACGAGCACGGCGCCGGCGACGACCGCGCCCTGAGCGTACGGGGAATCGCGAGCGCGGGGCCCGCGGTTGACGTGGTACCGTGCGCGCGATGAAACCTCGCCTCCCCCTTCCCCTGGCCCTGGCCGGGCTGCTCGGCCTGGTCCTCCTCGGCCTGCTCGTCTGGCTGGGCATGACCCCGGTCGCGGTCGAGGCCCCGCGGCCGCCGACCGTCACCGGTGCTCGCGCCGAACGCGGCGCAGATTCGCCGACGGACGACTCGGAAGCACCGGCCGCGGCCGGCGAGGCCGACGGCCGCCTCGACGAGCGCGCCGCGAGCGCCCCCCCGCCCGAGCGCACCCGCCTCGAGGGCACGGTCGAGGACACCGACGACGCCCCCATCCCCGGGGCCCGCGTCCGCGTGACCGTCTCGGGGTCCGGGGCACCGCGCCCCCGCGCGTTGTCGGCGCGCACGGACGCCCTCGGTCGCTACCGCGTCGACGACGTCCGCGGCGACGTCGTCGAGGTCGTCTTCTCCGCCGAGGGATTTACGACGAAGACGCTCGCGCGACCCGCCCTGACCGGCGCCCCCGTCGCCCGTCTCGACGCCACCCTCGAGAGCGACGCCGGCATCCACGGCATCGTGCGCGGTCCGGAAGGTCCGGTCGCCGGGGCCGTCCTCGGGCTCTGGCTGGCCGGCGGACGCGCCGTCACGACGGTCGCGCAGTCCGACGACGGCGGGCGGTTTGCCCTGGGCCTCCCCGACGGCGAGGGCCCCTACACCCTCAAAGCCCGCCACCCGTCGCAGGGAGAAGCCTCCGTGACGGTCGACCACCCGGGGGAGTACGTCGTCGAGCTGCCCGGGGGCGGGTACGTCGAGGGCAACGTCGTCGACGCGGACCGCGATCCGGTGCAGGTCTTCGCCGTCAGCGCCGAGCCACGCGCGCGGCGGATGATGGCCCGCCCCGTCGCCCAATCGTTCGACGCGGGGGACGGGGCCTTCCGGCTCGGTCCGCTGGCGGCCGGAAAGTACGCGCTGCGCGCCGCCGCCGAGGGCTTCCAGCCGGGTGAACCCGTCGAGGTCGAGGTCGAGGCCGGCCAGGTCCGTAGCGGGGTGGTCTTGGTCATGAAGGCATCGGGCACCCTGGTCGGACGCGTCACGGATGCCGCGACGCGCCGGCCGATCGAAGGGGCGCTCATCGTGCCTGCCGAGTGGAACAACGGCGATCTCGCCGAGTCGGTGGGCGCGCTGACGGACGCGGAGGGCCGGTATCGCCTCCGCGCACTGCCGGGCAAGCGCAGCAGTCTCACGGTCTCGGCCGACGGCTATCACGCCTTGCTCGGCGGCGGCGTCCTCGTGCCCCCGGGTCAGTCCGTGACGCGGGACTTCGCGCTGACGCCACAGGCCGCCGGGCAGGCCCCGACCACGGAGCTCACGGGCATCGGGGCCGTGCTCGCCCCGCAGGCCGACGGCGTCGCGATCAGCCAGATCGTCGAGGGGGGGCCGGCCGCCAGTCGGCTCTCGGCCGGCGACGTCATCGTCAGCGTGGACGGCAAAGCCACCGCGGGGTTGCCCTTGGGCGACGTCGCCAACGCCATTCGGGGCGAGCTGGGGACGGACGTGACCCTCGTGGTGCGACGCGGCGGCGCCGGCGAACCCGAGCGCGTCGTCGTTCGGCGGGACCGCGTGAGCATGCCGGAGCGCCGCCCGCGTGGTCGGACACCGCACGGGGACCCCCACGGCGACCCCCATGTCCGCTGACGCGGGGAGTTCTTGACCTGCCCCCCCCCGCGGGTTTGCACTGTCCGGATGCATCGAACTCCCGCCCCCGAGCGCCTCTGGTCCCGCGCCCCGATGCCCGTGGCCGCCGCCTGCCTCTTCGCCCTGTCGGCCTGCGCGGCCGATGACGGGACCGGCGGTCCCGCGCCGGCACCGGGCGCCGGCGTGGCGCGCGACGCCAACACCAGCCCGCCGACCCTCGAGCTCGACATCGACGCGCAGGCCTCGGCCGGCGGCAGTGGCAGCCCGTCCGGGGCGGGCGGCGGCGGCACACCGACCGGGGGCGCGATGCCCGCCGGCGACGCCGGGCCGGACGCCGGGCTGCCCGTGGGCGGACGCGACGACGCGGCCACCCCACCGCCGGTCGTCACCCAATGCAGCAACGGAATCGACGACGACGCGGACGGGCTCGTCGACGCCTTCGACGGGGACTGTTCGAGCGCGGCCGATCCCACCGAGCAGGGCGATCGCCCCCCGACCGGGTGCGGCAACGGAGAGGACGACGACGCCGACGGGGCGGTCGACTTCCCGGACGACCCCGGCTGCCTCGCCGTCGGCGACGGAGACGAGACGGATCCGGCGGCGGCGCCCGAATGTTCGGACGGCGTCGACAACGACGGCAACGGGCGGACGGACTACCCGGAGGATCCCGGCTGCCCGGGCCGCGGCACCGCCGCCGAGGCGCCCCTCGCGACCGTCCCGGCCTGCGCGAACGGCGTCGACGACGACGAGGACGGCGCGACCGACTACCCGGAGGACCCGGACTGCGCCGCCGCCGCCGGCCCGACGGAGGGCATCGCCGGTGAGTGCGGCGAGGCCCATCGCATCGTCGATCTGAACCGCGCCCTCGGGGCGGGCGGAGAGTTCGTCGACGGCGACACCGCCTCCGGCACGCCCGGGTTCGTGGGGACGTGCGGCGGCAACGCAGGCCCGGAGCTCGTCTACCGCTACCGCGTCACCGGCGTCGTCGGCGCCATCGAGTTCACGACCGAGTATCCCGAAACGACCGCGCCGACGGTGCTCTACGTCCGTCCCGTCTGCACCGATCCCCGCGACGTCGGCTGCAACCGAGGCTCGGCCGACGCCCCGGGGACCCACGTCCGGCTCGAGCGCCCGGCCGAGGGCACGTACTACGTCGTCGTCGACACGAGCCAGGCCGACCGCTCCGGGGCCTTCCGCCTCGGGGTCCTGACCGTCGAGGCGCCCCGGTGCAGCGATACCCGTGACAACGATCAGGACGGCCGCGTCGACCTGCTGGATCCCGGGTGCGTCGATCCGGCGGACGAGGACGAGGCCGATCCGCCGACCCCGCCCGAATGCGGCGACGGGCTCGACAACGACGGCGACGGGCAGACCGACTACCCCGCCGATCCGACCTGTTCGGCCGCCGGGGGCCCGCGGGAGGCCGAGGCGAGCTGCGCCTTGGCGGCCGACATCATGGTGGTCGCGGCCGACGTGGGGGTCGTCCACGTCAACACCTCGGCCCAAGGCGCGAACTACACCGGCCGCTGTGGCGGGCGAGGCCCGGAACAGGTCATCGCGCTCGTGCTCGACGCGCCGGCCACGGTCACCGCGCGGACGGTGAACAACGGGATGGACACGGTCCTGCACGCGCGCAGCAGCTGCGACGACGACGCCTCGGAGCTCGCCTGCGACGACGACTCGGGGGGCGCGCTGGCGTCGAGCATCACGTTCGCCGCCCCGGCGGCCGGCGTCTACTACCTCTTCGCCGACAGCTTCAATGCGGGCGGCGAGACCGACGTGGTGATCGACATCCAGTGAGCTTCTTTCGACAGGCCGCCTCCGTGCTGGCGACCTCCGTCGCCACCGTGCCGTTGAGCGTCCTGGCGAACGTCGTCGTCACGCGGAACCTCGACACCACGGAGCGCGGACAGTTCGCCGTGGTGACGGTGCTGGCCGGCACGCTGGTCCTGTTTTCGAATCTGGGCTGGCCGCTGGCCACGATCTACCGTCTCAAGCGGCTCAAGTCCGATCCCGCGGAGGTGATGACCGCGAGCGTCACCGCGATGATGGTGCTGGCCGCCGCCGTGCTCTTCCTGGGCTGGGGCCTGCAGATGGCGGGCTTCGGGGACTTTGGCGCCGTGCCCGCCGAGATTCTCTGGCTGGGGCTCGCCACCGTCCCGTTTCAGCTCCTGGTCCGGCTGTTCACCTACGCGGCCAAGGGGATTGACCGCTTCGACATCCGGAACTGGGCCACGTTCGCCGCGGTCGGGTTGCGGACGGGCGGCCTGGCCATCTCGTGGTGGCTCTATCCCGGCGACCTCGCGGCGTGCCTGTGGATCAACCTCGGCGCGGCGGCCGCGGTCGCGCTGGCGTCCGGCGTGGCGGTGCTGCGACAGACGGGCTTCTCCCGACGCGTCAATCGGCGCGAAATCCGGGAGTCGCTGGGCTTCGGGCTCGAGACGACCGCCCAGACCCTCGCCGGCGAGCTGCACCAGCAAGTGGACATTCTGCTGATGGGTCCTCTGAACGTGGCCCCCGCCCAGATCGCCCTCTACTCCATCGCAGCCGGTCTCATTCAGCAGCTGCGCATCGTGCCCGACGCCATCGGACTCGCACTCTTCCCGAAGCTCACGGGCTCGGAGGACGCCGCGGCCGTGGCCTTCACCTACAAAGTCTGCCGGCACAGCATGCTCTGGGTGGTGTTGTTCAGTCTGGGCCTCGGTGCGGTCGTCCCTTTCCTGGTCCCGCTTCTCTACGGCGAGGCCTACGCGGCCGCGCTCCCGGCCTTCTACATTCTGCTGCCGGCGATGGGCCTCCTGACGATCTACCGCGTCGTGGCCCGTTACTTCATCTCTCGGGGACGCCAGCGCCTGAACATCGCGACGCAGCTCGCCGCGCTCGTCGTGAACGTCGGATTGAACTTCGCGCTCATGCCCCGATATGGCATCGAGGGGGCGGCCGTCGCGAGCCTCGTCTCGTATGGCCTCGAGGCGCTGGTCATTGCGGCGGTCTTCCTCCGGGAGACGGGGGGCGGGCCGGGCGCGCTGTTGCTGTTCCGGCTCGGCGGCTTCCGGGGCGAGGACTGGAACGTCTATCAGCGCCGCATCGACGCGCTCCTCACCCGCCTGCGGGGCCGCCCGCCGACGTGACCGGCCTCAATCCGACACGCGGCGCCGTTGTTCGCCGCGCAACGGTGCGCATCTTCGATGAAGACGCCGCGGTCATGCCGGTGGAGGATCTCATGCCGAAGTCGCCCGTCCGATGCTCATTCGCCGTCCTCGTTACCGGTCTCTTCATCGGCGCCTGCGGTGGCGCAGCCCCCGCCCGGAGTGACGGCGCGCCACCGCCGGTCGTCCGGGAGTCGCAGCTTTCCGGGGTCGACGGGCGCGAGATCTGCCTGGTGGGCCGCTACGGCGCCCTGAACCTCGACGTCCACTTCGGCGATCCGACACATGCGCCCGGATACGTCGTCGTCTGGGTCGGTCGCCAGGCGGTTCGCCTCGGCCTCGATCCGCGGCCGGCGGAGGAGCGGGATCGCTTGCTCGATGAGACCATTGCCGTCCGCGGCCACTTCCAGTTGCGTCCGCCGCCGGCCGCCCCCGTGCCCGCCGCGCCGCCGGGCGCCTCCGTTGCGGGCGGCGTCACGGCCCTGGAGAGCCTGCCGCTGCTGTTGCCGGTCTTCGAGCCCGAGCCGTTCCGCCCCGTGTCGTTGGATGCCCCGACGCCCGAGTGAGCCGCCGCGCCATCGCACGGCTCACCGGTCGGCGACGACCTGCCAGAGCGCACCGTCGCCGTGTCCGCAGATCAGCAGCTCGCCGTCCGGCGCGCGGGCGAGACAGCTCACGGAAATGCCGAAACGACCGAGCGTTCGCACCCCATCGACCCGCAGGCCGGGCGCCGCCGGCAGTGTCAGCGCCCACAGCCGACCGCTGCCGTAGTCGGCGAAGACATACTGCCCGACGAGGGCCGGCACCGCCCGGCCGGTGTACACCACGCCGCCGGTCACCGAGATGCCCTCTTCTCGACCGTAGCTCCAGATCGGCCCGAGCAGGCCCTCCGAGGGACATCCCTCGGTCGGGGCGTGACACTGTTCGGCCTCGCGGAGCCGCCACCCGAGGTTGGCCCCCCGTGGGACGAGGTCGATCTCTTCGTATCGATTCTGTCCGACGTCGCCGACGACGAGGCGCCCTGCGGGATCGAAACTGTACCGCCACGGGTTGCGCAGCCCCTTCGCGAAGACGGTGTACGGGGCCGGCCCGGGGCCCGGTGCGTCGACGTCGAGGCGCAGCATCTTGCCGAGGCGCGTGTCGTCGCGCTGGCCGGCGTCCTGCGGATCCCCGGCCGAGCCACCGTCCCCGAGGCCGACGTAGAGGCCGCCGTCGGGCCCGAAAACGAGGCCGCCGCCGTTGTGATTGCTGTAGGGCTGCTCGACCTCGAGCAGGACGCGAAGGCGCTCGACCGGTCGGCTCGGCCAGTCCGGTCCTTCGGCCGCCTGGTACGCCGTCACGCGGGTCAGCGTCCGGCGTCCATGTCGCTCCGTGGTGTTCAGGTAGAAGAGTCGGTTGCGCTCGAAGGCGGGGTGGATCGCGAGGCCCAGCAGGCCTTGCTCGCCACCCCCGGTCGCCAGCGCGTCGACCTTCAGCGGGACGACCCCCCGAGCGCCCGTGTCCCGACGAAACCAGGTCAGGCGGCCGGGCTGTTCGACGATGAGCAGGTGCTCCGGTCGTCCGGGCACGACCGCGACGTCCACCGGGCGCTCGAGCCCGTCGACCGCGCGCACGAGCCGGATCGGAATCCGGGAACGCCCCGCATCCGCGCCATCGTACCGGGGCCGCAGGGGGCCATCGGCCGCATCGGCGCGCGTCGCCAGGTACAGCGCGCCCAGACCGGCGAGCGCGACCGTCAGGCCGACAACGGGGCGGGTCGCCGGACGCGCGACCATCAGTCGCACCAGATGAGGAAGCGATGCTCGGAGCAGGCCGTGCTGATGTCGGCGTAAGCCTGGTATGGCCGCGCGCCGCCCCGGCAGAACTCGAACCGGTCGGCCCAGTGGGTGCCGGGCGCCAGGTCCAGGAACCCGCCCCCGTAGGACAACCAGACGTCGACGGGGTAGTCGACGCTCCGGTTGTACCAGGTGATCTGAAGCGCCGAGCCGGGGGGCACGTGCAGCGAGGCGGGCCGGACCTCCATGTTGCAGAAGTTGTCCACGAAGATGTCCACCCCGCGGGCCGCCTCGAACGGCCCGCACTGGCCGTCCGGGCCCGGTTCGAAGCCGGGCGAACACACGCCGGGGGCCCGGCAGACCCCGTCCCCCCCGTCGTGATGGGTGTCGCAGAGGGTCGGCGCGAATTGAACGCCGAAGCGAGCAGCACGATGGGCCCGACAGGCAAGGAGTGGGGGTGCACGACATCTGGGTGCTGTACCCGGGGT
>JAKLJY010000230.1 GCA_023150895.1 Myxococcota bacterium
CGAGGACCGCGCCGGGGGGGGGACCGCGGCGGCTCGGTGGGCGGCGTCGCAGACGGGTGCACGGCGTCCGGCCGGGGCCCGCTCGGGGCCACCGTCGGGGGCACGGGGGGCGGGGTCGAAGCGGCCGGCGCAAGCGTGGCCGCGGCCGTTTCGGGGGCCGGCCGAGCGGCGGGAACGGCGGTGGTCGTGGCGTCGGGGGCCGCACCGGACGACCGGGAGGCCGTCAGACCCGCGGCGATCGACAGGACGACGACGGCGGCCCCCCCGAGGAACAGCGCAACCCGTCGGTTTCCGGTCCAGCCGGGTGACGCGGCGCTCGCCTCGGCCCCGGCTTCGGCCCGGCCCTCGACCGCCCGCGGAAGATCGGCCTCCAAGGCGGCGGTGAGCGCCGACTGGGCGGCCTCCGCGCTCGGCAACCGGTCCTCCGGCTCGCGGGCGAGCAGGCGCATCACGACCCGCGCGAGGGCGGGGGGCACGGTCTCGGGCAGGGGCGCCGGCGTCTCGGTCAGGTGCTGCAGCGCCGCGGCGAGCGCGGTGGCCGCCGGGGGAAACGGCCGCCGCCCCGCGAGCAGCTCGTACGCGACGAGACCGAGGGAGTAGAGGTCGGAACGCGGCCCGCAAAGGGCGCCCCGGGCCATCTCCGGCGAGACGTAGGCCGGCGTGCCGAAGAGGTCGCCTTGGGGGGTGAGGGTGGTGTGGTCGCCCGCCAGCGAGCGCGCAATGCCGAAGTCGAGCACCTTGAGGTGGTCGCGAACGGCCGGCTCGGCGAGCAGCATCACGTTCGACGGCTTCAGATCGCGGTGAATGACGCCGGCCCGATGCGCCGCGGCGAGGGCGAACGCGATCTGCGCGCAGAGGTGCACGACCCGGGCCGGCGGGAGCGGGGCCTCCTCGGCGATCACCCGGTCGAGCCCGCGCCCGTGGAGGCGCTCCATGACGAGGTACAACAGGCCATCGGGCGTGTGGCCGGCGTCGATGACCGTGACGATGTGGGGCGACGAGAGGCGGGCCGTCAGGCGGCCTTCGCGGATGAATCGACTGCGCGCCTCGGCGAGATCGGCCCCGAGGCGCGCCCCCTGGATGACCTTGACGGCGACCTCGCGCCCCACCGAGGGCTGGTCGGCCACGTAGACCGCCCCCATGCCCCCCTGCCCGAGCCGTGCGCGCAGGTGGAATCGGTCGTCGAGGACCCGCCCGATCAGGGGGTCCGTGGTCTCGAGCGCCGGGGCGCCGGCGGCGCGGTCGATCGTCTCGTCCGGCGGCGGGGTGCTCACGGCACGATCCGCACCGGGCTGCCGACGCGGAGGCCGAGGCGCTCCGCCGCATGCCCGCGGGCGACGGCGACCTCGATGAGGCCGAGGCTGTTCTCGTAGAAGAACGCCTCACCGGGCGGGCGGTCGGCGAAAATGCGTGCGCGGGTCAGGCGCCGCCCACCCACCTCGAGGCCGGCGCCCGCCGGAAAGTGCCGCGCGCGCAGGCCCGTGAAGGCGTTGCCATAGGGGTCGACGTGGATGATCTGCGCCAGGTCGGAAGGCGAAAGCGCGACATCGAGCGCGTCCGACTCGATCAGGCCCAGCATGTCCCCCCGCCCGGCGGCGATGTGGGCCGCCGCAGGCGCGAAGACGTCCCGGCCGTGGAACGTCGGGGCGACCTCCGGCCCGGGCTCGGGCAAGTGCCAGACCTCGTAGGCGCCGTACCGCTGCGCCGTCAGCGAGAGCAGGCCGTTGTCGGGCCCGACGAGGCAGGTGCCGCCCGCCTGAACGACACAGCCGCGCCGCGGGCCGCCCACCCCGGGATCGACCACCGCGACGACGACGTGCCGGCGCGGCAGGCGAGTGACGAGCGCGTCGAGCAGATGCGCGCTGGCCTCGACCTCGTAGCTCGGCGCCTCGTGGAAGAGATGCACGACGCGCAGCCCCGGGGTGACGAGCTCGACGGCGAGCTCGACCTGCCCCACATAGAGGCTCGTGGGTCCGAAGTCGGTGAAGAGGACGACCGCCACGGCGTCGTCATAACACCGAGGCGGGTCTCAGAACAGGAGGGCCGCCAGGCGGCGGCGGTACTTGATCGACGTCTCGTTCTCGGCGCCGAGGAGGTCGAAGAGGCTGAGCATGGCCTTGCGGCCGGCGTCCTCGCGGTAACCACGGTCGAGCGTGACGACCTTCAGGAAGGCCTCGAGGGCGTCCTCGTAGCGCAACTGGGTGGCCAGCGTCGCCCCGAGGCGGTACCAGGCCTCGGCGTTCTTGGGCTCGGCGGCGAGCGTCGCGCGCAGGGCCGGCTCCTCGCCGGCGTCGGCATTGAAGGCCAGCACCCCCTTGAGGCGCTGCGCCTGCGCGTACTGGGCGTCGGCCTCGCCGATCTGGTCGAGGTGGCGGGTGGCGCCGGCGGCGTCGCGCCCCGCGAGGGCGATGCGTGCCAGACCCAGGTGCGCCTCGCCGGCGGCGGCGGGCTCGGGCTTGTCGCGGAGCACGGCCTCGAAGGCGGCCTTGGCCGTGACGAGATCGCCGGCCTCGACGGCCTCACGCGCGACCTCGAGCGCGCCCTTCTCGGGGGCGGGCACCAGGCGCTCGATGAACTTCTTGACCTCGGCCGGGGGGATGGCGCCCTGGAAGCCGTCGACGGGCTGCCCGCCCGCGAAGGCGTAGACCAGGGGGATGGACTGCACCCGGAAGGCCTGCGCGATGCGCGGGTTCTTGTCGACGTCCACCTTCACGAGTTCGAAAGCGCCGCCATACTCCTCCGCGAGCTTCTCGAGCACCGGCCCGAGCGTCTTGCAGGGGCCGCACCACTCGGCCCAGAAGTCCACCACGACCGGGACCTCGAGGCTGCGCTCCATCACCCGCTGCTGGAAGTTCTGCTCGTTGGCTTCGTAGACGTGCTTCTTGCCGGTCGAAGCCGGGAGGCTGCCTTGAAACATGGGGGCTCTCGCTTGATCTCGAAAAAGTCGGGGGACCATACGCACGCCCGCCGCCTTGCGCAACCGGGCGCCGCTTGGTAGGTTTCCGCCGCCTTTTCCGGGCGTCGGACGGGGTCACATCGGCCACGAACGGGCGCCCGATGTCGCAGAAATCACAAAGGGTTTTCAACATGCTCGACCGGATTGCACAGACCCTGGGCGGCGAGGCCGAAGGCCTCCTCAACCACCGCTGCCAGACCGTCCCGGCGGACCTCCTGCACCTGCCCGGGCCGGACTTCATCGACCGCGTCACGAGCATCAGCGACCGCCCGGTCAACGTGCTGCGCAACCTGGCGCTCATGTACAACACCGGCCGCCTCGCCGGGACGGGCTACCTCTCGATCCTGCCCGTCGATCAGGGCATCGAACACTCGGGCGGCGCGTCCTTCGCCCCCAACCCCATCTACTTCGACCCCGAGGCCATCGTGAAACTCGGCCTCGAGGGCGGCTGCAACGCGGTCACCTCGACGCTCGGCGTCCTCGCCGCCACGGCGCGCAAGTACGCCCACAAGATCCCGTACGTGGTGAAGCTGAACCACAACGAGTTCCTGTCGTACCCCAACCGCTACGACCAGATCATGTTCGCCCAGGTCGACCAGGCCTTCGACATGGGCGCGGTCGGTGTCGGCGCGACGATCTACTTCGGCAGCGAGGAGAGCACGCGGCAAATCCAGGAGGTCTCCCAGGCCTTCGCCCGCGCCCACGAACTCGGCCTGTTCACCATCCTGTGGTGCTACCTGCGCAACCCGGGCTTCAAGGCCGCCGACAAGGACTACCACCTCTCGGCCGATCTGACCGGTCAGGCCAACCACCTCGGCGTGACCATCAAGGCGGACATCATCAAGCAGAAGATGCCCGAGAACAACGGCGGCTACCTGCACACCAAGCACGGCAAGACGCACAACAAGGTCTATTCGCAGCTCTCGAGCGACCACCCCATCGACCTGTGCCGCTACCAGGTCGTCAACTGCTACATGGGCCGCCAGGGGCTCATCAACTCGGGCGGCGCCAGCGGCGACAACGACTTCCAGGACGCCGTGAAGACGGCCGTCATCAACAAGCGCGCCGGCGGCATGGGCCTCATTCTCGGCCGCAAGGCCTTCCAGAAGCCGGTGAAGCAGGGCATCGAGCTCCTGAACGCCGCGCAGGACGTCTACCTCGAGAAGGGCGTCACGATCGCCTGATCAGGGCCCGCTCGACGGCCCCGGCGGCAGGCTCAGCGGCTGCCCCACCCGGATGAGGTTCGGGTCGATGCCGGGGTTGACCTCGTAGATGCGCCGCCAGTGGCCCCCGCTGCCATACAGGCGGCGGGCCACGCCGGAGAGCGTCTCGCCGGGCAGCACGACGTGGACCGGCGGGGCGCGCTTTTCGATCCGCAGCGCCCGGCTGTCCACGGCCTTGACCCCGAAGGTGCGCCCGGCGGCGGCGGCCACGAGCGCGAGCGTTTCGGCGCTGTCGACGGTGCCGACCAGGTAGGCCACACCGTCGTCGACGCGGACCCCGACCTCGGCCTGGGTCGCGGGCGGCTGGCCGTCGAGGGCCTGCTCGATGTGCTCCTTGACGGCGGCGGCGCGGCGCTCCGGCGAGCTGCGGGGCGTCGGCAGGGCGGGCAGGCTCGGCGGCGCGGCGGTGGTCGGGGCGGTCGTCTCGGGCGCTGGGGGCGCGGTCGTCCGGAGGGGCACGGCGACGGCCTCCGGCTCCGACGTCCCGGCCGGGGGCCCGAAACCGACGCGCGAGAGCATGTCGAGGCCCAGGACGACCATGACCAGGGCGGCCGCGGCGCCGGCGATCAAGAGCCAGGGCGAGCCCTCCGGTGGCGGGGGCGGGCCCACGGGATCGGTCGGCTCCGGGGCGAGGCCCAACTCCGGGGCGACCTCGTCGGGGGCGGCGATGTCGACCTCGGGGGCCACGTCCCAGGGCGCGGGCGGCGCATCGGGGGGCGGTGTCAGGCGCAGCGGCACCGCGGCGCGCCGGACCTCGGGGCTGCTGAGGGCCGGCACCGGGCCCGTCTCGCCCGCGGTCGAGGCCGCCACGCCGGAGAGATCCGCGGGCAGCGGCAGCACGACCGAGTCCTCGCGCCAGTGCGGCTGGGACTCGGGCGGCGCCTCGGCGGCCTGCCAGTCCGTGCCGCAGGACGGACAGAACCGCGTCCCCGCCGTGCGCGCCGCGACGAAGCCCTCGAACCGCAGGCAATACGGGCAGACATCGGCTCCCGTGGACAACGCGACCTCCGGCCGGCCATTCTCATCCCCCCCCTTCGAGAGCGCAAATGCACGACATCCGAATTCTCACCGAGGCCGATGCGGTCGAACCCTATCTCCGCGACGAGTCGTCGTTCACCGGGCACGCGGAGGCCGTCGCCGTGGTCGAGGACGCCCGCGACGCCGCCGCCGTGGCCGCCCTGTTGCGGGATTGCACGGCGGCCGGCCGCCCGGTGACGTTCAGCGCGCGCCGCACGAGCCTGACCGGCGCCGCCGTCCCCGAGGGCGGTCTCGTCATCGGGCTGCCGGCCCTCGCGGGCCCCGAGCACGTTTCCGTCGACGCCGCGCGCGAACGGGCGACGGCCCCGGCCTCGGTCTTCATGGCCGACGTCGCGGACGCCGCGGAGCGAGCGGGCCTGTTCTTCCCGCCGGACCCCACCAGTCGCAAGACGTGCAGCCTCGGCGGCGCGGTCGCCTGCAACGCGAGCGGTGCCCGCAGCTTCCGGTACGGCCCGACGGGGGCCTTCGTCGAGGGCCTGACGGTGGCCCTCGCGACGGGGGACGTGCTCCACATGACGCGCGGGGCGCACCCCCCGGTCGACGGGCACTTCGTGCTGCGCCTCGCGTCGGGCGAGCTGCGCGTGCCGGTGCCCGGGCCGCGGCGGGCGGGCATCAAGAATGCGCTCGGGTACGCCACGTTCGACCCGCCGGACGCCATCGACCTCTTCATCGGCTCGGAGGGCACGCTCGGGTACATCGCCGACGTCACGGTGCGGCTGCTGCCGGGCGTCGAGGTCTTCGCCGCGCTCGCGCTCTTCCGGAGCGAGGCCGCGGCCCTCGACCTCGTCGCCGCGCTCCAGAGCGCCGCTCCCCCGCACGGCGTCGAACCCATGAGCGTGGAGTGGTTCGACCGCCGGGCCCTCTCGCTCGCCGCGGCCCGGCATCCCCGACTCGGCGTACCCGACGACGCGGTGGCCGGCCTCCTGGTCGAAGAGGCCCACGCCCCGGGCGCGGCCGACGCGGTCATGGAGCGCTGGTACGGTGCGCTCCTCGAGGCGGGCGTGCCCGAGGCCGAGGCGTACCTGCGCGTCCCGACGAACCACGCGCAGCACGAGGCCCTGCGCGACTTTCGGCATGCCGTGCCGGAGTCCGTCAACGCGCTCGCCCGCCAGCGGGGCCTGCGCAAGCTCGGCACCGACCTCGCATGGCCGCGGCCGATGCTGCACCGCATGGCGGCGCTCTACCACGAGGTGCTGGCCGATCTACCGGCGGCCGTGGGGCCCGCCGTCTGCGACGCGTTCGAGATCGCGCACGGCCGGCCGTTTCCGCGGACGCTGGACGCGGCGACGTTCGGCCACGTGGGCGACAGCCACCTGCACGTCAATCTGCTGCCCGCCGACGCCGTCGAGATGGCGGCCGGCAAGATCGTCTACGACCACCTCTCGCGGCTCTGCGCGGCCGCGGGCGGCGCCATCAGCGGTGAGCACGGCATCGGCAAGGCCAAACGGCCCATGCTGGCCGAGACGACGACCCCGGACGCGCTGGCGACGATGCGGGCGATCAAACACGCGCTGGATCCGGCGGGCATCCTGTGTCGAGGCAACATTCTCGACGCGGGGGCGAAAGTGGACGACCGTTCGGGGCGATGAGTTCGCCCGTTGACTCGCCGCGCCCGAACGTCGGCGCCGTTGCGCCCGGGGGCCCCGCGCTCGAGGCCGAGCGGGCCCTCGTCGCGCGCTGCCTCGAGGGCGACGCGGCGGCGCGGCGGACGCTCGTCGAGCGGCACCACGCGGGCGTGCGCCAGGCCGTGCAGTTCGCCGCGCGCGCCTTCGGCGACCTGCCCAACGAAGGCGACATCGACGACGCGGTCCAGCAGGCGTTTCTGGTGCTGTTCGCCCGGGACGCCCATGTGCTGCGGCGGTGGCGCGGGCAGGCCCGCCTGCGCACCTACCTGGGACGGGTGGCCGAGCGGGTGGCCGGGCAACACTTCGGGGCGCTCGCCACGCGGCGCGCGCGCTTCCGGCCGGTCTTCTTCGGAGGCGGGGCCGACGCCGAGCGCTCGGAAGAGGCTACGTTCGAGGCCGCCCTCGACGCGCTGGTCCTGGCGGCGCAGGCCGACGGCGCGCTCGACGCGCCCCCGGGCCTCGAGGCGGCGCTGGAGCAGGCCGAGACCCGCGCCGCCCTGCGCGGCGAGCTGCTCGGGCGCCTCTCCGAGAAGGGACGCGAGTACTACCAGCACCTCTTCGTCGACGAACTCGATCTCGCGGAGATTTGTCGCCGCGAACAGACGAACCCCAACAACGTCTACCAGTGGAAGAACCGCATCCTCCGCGAGGCGGCCGCCATCTGGACGCGGCTGCGGGACGAATTGCGGTAAGAACCGCAAACTTCGCCGCCACTGAAATCACAGGCGCTCCGTCGAGCGCATGGAACCACGATGACCGACGACCCCGGCGAGCCCGTTCTCGACGCCTCCGTAGGTGCCGCGCTGATCGACGCGCTCGAGGCGCCCCGCACCGGGGGCGTGCCCGCAAGCCTCTTCGCCGCCCTCGAAGGGCAGGTGCTCGTCTGTCTCGTCGCCGGTCAGCCGCCCGCGCGTTCGGCCTTTCCCGAGGCCGCCGTGTTCGAGGGCGACACCGCCGGTCACACCGCGCTGGCGTTCGACCTCGTGTCCCCCGCCGGGCGCGAGGTGACGGAGATTCTCGACCGCCTCGTCGTCGCGTGCCCGCCCCCGGCACGCGTCGCCGTGGCCATCGCGGCCGGTGCGGTGAACGGGCGCGGTGTGCTCGGCGTCGCGCCCGATCTCGCCGCCGCCGTCCTGGCGCGGCAGACGAGCCCGGGGCTCTACCTCGACGCCGGGCTGCGCGACGTACTGAACCGCCCGCTGCCCGTCGCGGGGTCCGATCTGCGCTGGGTCGCCCCGAAGGCCGCCGCGCGCCGAGCCGTGCTGATCGGCGCGCTGCTCGCCGCGGCGGTCGTGCTGCTCGCGCTCGGACCCATGCTGCTGGGGCCGGTGCCGCCGCACGGGGCCATCGTCCTGCTCGGCCGGCAGGCGCCCGTCAACGGCGTCCGGGGCAGCGCGCCGACCCCGGGGGTCCTCACACTGGCCGAGGGCGACGTCATCGAGGCGGTGGTGACGTCCGAGCCCGGCGCCTACGTGACGCTGCTCGTGCTCGACTCGCGCGACCGCTGGGGGCTACCGGTGACCGGCGGCGAGGGCGTGAACGTGCAGCGCACGCCCTTGCGCCAGCGCTGGGAGCTCGACGACCAGCCCGGCACCGAGGAGATCCTCTCCGTCATCGCCCGGACCCCGTGGACCGACGTCGCGGCGGCGCTCGCCGAGATCAACGCCGTGCCCGCCACCGGCCGCGCCGAGCGCTACCGTCAGCTCGCCTCCGTGCTCGACGAAGCCCTCGGCGCCGGACACTACTCGATCGCGCGCGGCGCCGAGATCCGCCACGTCGCGCGGTGAAGACGCGCCTCCGGGTCGGGCTCGCGGCCGCGCTGTGCGGTCTCGTCGTCGCCGGCTGCGACGACCCGCCCGGCGAGCGTGCGCGACGCGCCGAAACAAAGGGCGACTGGCCCGCTGCGGCCGCGGCGTGGGCCGAACTCGCCGCCGACGGCCCGGCGCCGGGCCCCGCGGCCTTGCTCGGGCTCGGGCGAGCGCAGGCGCAGCTCGCCCATCCCGACGCCGAAACGACGCTCTCGAGGGCCCTCGCCGCCGCCGACGCCGCCGGGGACCGCGCCCTGGCCGCCGACGC
>JAKLJY010000231.1 GCA_023150895.1 Myxococcota bacterium
GGCCCACCCCCTCGTGGCACCCGCGCTCGACCTCTTGCAGGCCGAGGCGCAGCTCGGCGCAGGCGCCGCCGACAAGGCCCGAGTCCTCGCGCTTCGCGCGGCCCGCGCGATGCCCGCCGTGTCGCCGCGCGCTCACTTGATCGCGGCCCGGGCGGCGATGGCGGTCCGCCCGCCGGACTGCGTCGCCGCGCTCGGCTTCCTCGACAAGGCGCCGCCGACGCCGAGATTCGTGCCGGCCGACGAAGCCCTCGGCCTGCGCTGGCGCGCCGAAGCGGCCTGCGGGCACGCCACGGCGGACGAGACGCGCCGCCGCCTCGCCATCGAGTGGCCCGAGTCCCGGCTCGGCCGCGAGGCCGCCACCGGCCTGTCGTTGACCCCGGAGGACCGGCTGAAGCAGGCCGCGGCCCTGGAGCAGGCGCGGGCCTATCCGGCCGCGGCACAGGTCTACGAGACGCTCCTCGACGGCCCTCGCGCGGACGAGGCCCGGCTGCGCATCGGCAAACTTCACCTCGAGCGCATGCGCGACGACTTCACGGTCGCCGAGCGCGCCTTCGCTCAGGTGGCCGCCGGGACGTCCCCGTTCGCCGTGGAAGCCGCCTACCTGCAAGCGAGAGCGCTTGGACGGGCAGGGGACCTCGCCGCGGCGGCCGCGGCCTACGATCGTTTCCTCGAACGGCACCCGGCGGCCCCCCAAGCGCACGACGCACGGTTCTTCCGCGTGTTTCTCGACTACGAGGCCGGACGCTACGGGGTCGCCGCAACGGGCTTCGAAGCCCTCGGCGGGCCGGGCCCATGGGCGGCGGCCGCGCGGTGGTATCACGCGTTCTCCCTCTACCTCGACGGAGCCCCCGGGGCCGCGGCGGCGCTGGAGACCCTCGCCGCCGCCGAGGGGCGCGAGAAGAACGTCGCGGGGGCGCGCCGGGCCCGGTACTGGGCAGCCCGTGCGCTCTCGCGGATCGAGCCCGCCCGCGGTCGGAAACTGTTGCTCACCCTGGCGACCGAGGCGCCGCTAGACTGGTACGGCCTCCTCATCCGGCGCGCGATGCCCGGCGCGCTTCCCCCCGTGCGTCCGCTCCCCCGCCTCGCCGCGGCCGCTGCCCCCGTGTCCGCTCCGCGGGCTCATCGTCACACGGCCGACCTCGTCCGCGCCCTTGCCGCCGCCGGCCTGCACGACATCGCGCGGAGGGTCCTCGCCGACGCCTGGCCGTCCCTGCGCGCGGCCGGCCTCTGGGCACTCCAGGCGGACCTCGCCCGGACCGCGGAGGACTTCGGCCGACTCTATCGCGGCGCCCAGGCGCGCCACCGGACGGCGCTCGATGCCCCCCCGCGGGCAGCCGATGCCGCGATCTGGCGCGACGCCTACCCGCTCGGTTGGCGCGCCCCACTCTCGGAAGCCGCCACCGCCGCCGCCGGCGACGGTCTGCGACCCTCACATCTGGCGGCGTTCATCCTGAAGGAGAGCGCGTTCGATCCGGACGCCGTCAGTCCCGCACATGCCATGGGCCTCATGCAGCTCATGGACTATACCGCCCGCAACATCCTCGCGGATCGAGGCGAGGAAGATCGACCGGTGCCGGACCTCTTCGAGCCCGCCGAGAACATCGCCCTCGGCGGGTGGTATCTCGCAGCGCTCTCGCGGCGGTTCGGCGGGCAGTTGCCGCTGATCGCGGCCGCCTACAACGCCGGCCCCCCCAGCGTCTCGAGCTGGTTCCGGGGCCGGCGGACGGCGGAGACGGACCTCTTCGTCGAGAACATCCCGTTCAGGGAAACTCGAGATTACGTAAAGAAATTAGTCAGTTTTCACATGATCTTTCAGCTCGTGCATGAAGGCGTTGCCCTCGACGACGCGGTGGCCACGCTCCCGCTCGCGCTCGATCACACGGTGCGGCCCGGCGTCGATTACTGACCGCGTTTCGGCCGCCGCGCGGCCGGCCCGCGACTCGATGTGCTCGACCGGCCCGTGCCCGCCTTTCAAGGTCGCATGGGCGGCCACCACCTCCTTGCGCCGCGTGGGGGTTGTGTTAGATTCGCCCCCTCGATCCCGGCCTGCGACAGCCCATGAGCGCACCGTACATTCTGCGGCGAGACGGCCACGACTACCAGGCGCCGGACCTCGACACCCTGCGCGCCTGGGCGCAAGCCGGCCGGGTGTTGCCCGGCGACATGGTCTACTCGCCGGTCTATCAGTCCTGGTACCGCGCCAGCGACCTCCGTGGCCTGCGCGACGTCCTGCCGAGCCCCGACACCGGCGCCCCACCGGTGGTCGCCCAGGCGGTCGCCCAATGCTTCTGGCTGCGCAAGGGGGATCAGAACTACTCGGCGGAGAGCCTCGAGGTCATTCTCCAGTGGGCCGCGGACGGCATCATCGACCCGGACGACTACATCTTCCACCCGTCCTACGGGAAGTGGTTCCAGGCCGGCGATTCGCCGCAGCTCGTCAGCCGATTCCCCCCCCACATCAAACATTCTCCGCCGTTCTTGCCCGCGTCGGCCGATCCGATGGCGTCGGCCGAGGTCCGGACGCAGCTCGAGCCGACCGCCGGCTTTCAACCGGCCCCCGCACCGCGCCCGGCCACCGGCGAGCCCGCACGGCCCGCCGCCGCGCCCGCAGCCGAGACGAAGGTCGATCCTTCGCGTCCCGTCGAATCGGCCGACTCGATGGCCAAGACGGTCATGGACATGCAGGCGATTCGCGTGGACATGCTGCGGCCGGCCCCGGCGAAACCCACCGCCCCTGCGACCCCTTCGGCCAGCCCGGGCGCGCCCCTCGACGGCGGGGCGACGGGTGACCTCGGCGGCGTGACCGCCGAGCAGCCCGGAGCGTCCGCACCGCAGCCGGCGATCGCGCCAGCGGGCCCTGCGAAGGATGCCCAGAGCAGTTGGCAGCACCCCGCCGGCGGCCTGTTCGGCGGGCAGCGGGAGGCCGTGCCGGTCAACCGCGCCGATGATCCGGAGTCGTCGCAGTCCGGTCGCGCCAATGGCGCCCCCGGCGCGGCGATCATCCGCAAGTCCGGGGCCCACGCCCTCGTCGACGCGGCTGCGTTGCGCGAACACGACCGCGCCCGGCAGGAGGCCGAACGCGCCCGAGAAGAGGCCGAGCGTGCCCGGCAGGCCGCGGAGCACGCCCGAGAAGAGGCGGAGCGCACCCGCCAGGCCGCCGAGCGGGTCGAGACCGAGCGCCTCGAGACCGAACGCAAACGACAGGCTGCCGAGCAGCTCGAGACCGAGCGACGGCGAGCGGAAGCGGAGCGGCTCGAAGCCGAGCGCCGCCGACTCGATGCGGAGCGCGAAGCCGCGCGTCACAGCGCGCCCATTCCCGTGAGTCGGGTCGCCCAGCCCATCGAACCGGATCGGTCCGGCGAGCAAGTGCCGACCGGCGGCCCGGGGTTGACGACGCTGAATGGCGGACCGCGTCCCGTGACCACGCCCGTCGGTCTCCCCGTCGCTCGGCCGGTGACGCCGCTGCGCCCCGCGACGCCCGCCCCCGAGCCCGTCCCGGACGCCGGCGGTCTGCCTCGCACGCCGACGGCGCCCATGTCCGGTGAGAGCCTCGGCCGCCCGGCGCCCGCCGTGCCGCCCGCTCCCGGTCCGTTTGCGCCGAGCACGACGCCCGTCGGCATGGCGCGGCCCGGCGCCGCCCCGCGACTCGCCCCCACGACGCCACCGACGGCCGATGGCCCGACCGCCAGTGCGCGCCCGAGTGAAGCACGGACGACCGACCCCGCCGAGGCGCCCACCGCGCCCCAGGCGGCTGGCCGGCGCTCGGTCACCGAGCCGATCGCGCCGGGAGAAGTTCCGATGTCGCCGTTCGGCGAGCGCCCGAGCACGTCACCGGGCGGCGTCCCGCGGAGCACGCCAGGGCCGTCCCCGACGGCGGAGCAAGCACGTCTCGGGCAGGCTCCGACGCCCGTCGCCCGGCCGACCGGCATCGCATCGAGCCGCCCCGGTACGTCCTCGTCCGGTCTGCCGGTCGTCCGCCCGGAGGCGGCCGACTCTGCCTCCGGCGCCGCCAAGGTCGTCCCCTCGGACACCGCAGGCGTGCCGCGCCCGGCCGATCCCGCCGCCCCACGGCCTGCCGGGGCTGCCAAGCCGCCGCCGCTGCCCGCCGCCGCCCTCGGCGGCACCCGACCGACCCCACCACCGCTGCCCGCGGCGCTGCGGGACGCAACGGAGACGCGCGAGGGCTCGGTGGCACCGCGTCCCGTTGCCCCTGCGCTGGCCTCGGTGGCACCGCGGCCAGCGGCCCCGGTCGAGGTCGCGCCACCGGCCCCGGTGGAGTCGGCCCCCCCCGCGCAACCGGCGCCGCCCCCCCCAACCCCCGAGCCAGCCGTCGCCCCTGCGGCGTCCCCCGTCGTCCCCCCGAGCGGGGAGCCGGCGCTCGATCCCGAGGTCAGGTTCCACGACCGACTCGGGTTGATGAAGCTCTTCTACGACGTCGCCAAGGTGTTCGTGTACACGCGGGATCTCCGCCCGGGCGAGCTCCTGGAATCGTCGTGCACGCTCGGACAGAACGGCGAGGACTTCCTGGGCACCGCCAAGCGTGGCATCTACCACCGCCTTACGGCGGCCCTCGAGCAACACATCGAGGGCCCGGTCCGGGCGGCTCGCGCCGAAATGAGCGCGGACGAGGTCCCCGGCTACGAGTTGATGGTGTTCCGCGCGCAACAGCTCCTCGAGGTCATGCGCCGCGCCGAGCCGTTGATCGGGCAGAAACCGCCCGAGCGGTTCATCGTCGGCAACACCGGACGCCCGAAGATGAGCCCGGAGGAAGAGTCGCTGATTGTCGAGATCGACACGGTCCTGAAACGGCTGATCAGCACCCGGGCCAAGGTCGCCGCCGGCCGCGCCGCCTGAAGCGCGGCCCAATCGGCTTCATTGGGCGTTGAGCGCCCAGTCGTAGGGCAGATAGGTCAGCGTGCCGGCCTTCTCGGCGGCGGCGACCGCGGCAGCCTGAGCGGGTGGCAGGTACCGGGAAAGCCTCGCCGCCACGCCCCCGAAGTCGCCCTTGAACCAGTCGAACAGGGCCGAGACCGCGACCGTCCCGGTCGCGGGGTCGATCCGATTTCGCCCCGCGTCGAGGACGAACGCCCGGAACTGCGCTTCGAGCTGCGTCTCGAGCTTCGACCCGACGTAGGCCTCGGCCCGCAACGGCGGGCAAGAGACGCTCGCGCAGTTGAGCGCCGCATGGATGCGCGGCTCGGCGAACTGCTTGCGGATGATCTCGTGCTCGATCGCGTCGAGGGACAAGGCGCGGCCGCCGACGGTGTAGGCGACCTCTTTGAAGAAGCCGAAGTTCGGCGCCGCGTCGGCAACACTCTTCAGCCCCGGCCACCGTTTCGCGACCCCCGAGACGGCCAGCGCATTGTACGCGTTGAGCCAGAAGGCCAGCTTCTGCTCGCGGCCGGTCAGCCCCTCGGGGTCGAAGGCGGCCAAGGCTGCGACATAGGCGGCGAGGCGGGGATCGGCCTTCATTCGACCATAATCGACCCGGCCGTCGGCCGGCCGCACGGCGTCCTTCAGGAGCGCATCCCACGGCCCATGGTCGAAGGGGGCGGGCCGCCCGGCAAACGCCGGGGCCGGCGCTGCCAAGAGTTGAAGCGACACCAGAAGAAACAGCACGTAAGCTTTAGAAAGCATTGAAGCGGTACCCCAGGCGAAGCACGAAAGTCTGCAGCGGCGGCGCCCCAATCGTCTCGTCGTCGAGCGTGGATGTCCGACGATACTCGAAGCCGAGCCAGAGACTTTGCCCGGCGTCCGGCTCCGTCAGCGGCGTGTCCAATCCCGCGCCCCAATCCCAAAGGACGGCCCCTCCGGCGCCGCCCGTCAGCCAGCCACCGCCGAGGCCGAGTCGAAGATAAACCGAGGCGAGCGTGGTGAAGAGCCGATCCGAGCCGAGCATGAAAACGAAGAACGGGTGCAATTGCGCGCTCGCCATCAGCCGATGCTGCGCCTCGTCCGCGGCGGTCGAAAGCTCGTAACGTGCAGCGAGATCGGCCATCTGCAGGACCGACGACGCGCGCACGCCGACGTCGACGCCCGGGGCGTTGTCGCCCTCGAATCGAACGAGCCCGCCGGCAGCCTCGATCGCATAGAACGCACCCGTGTAGCGGGGCGGCGGGACCTCGACGGCCGGCGCCGGCCAGACCGGCAACGCCAGCGCGAGCAGGTTCAGATGTTCTTCTCCAGGACGTCGGCGGCGCGCCGGGCCGCGGAGAGGACCCGCGCAGCCACCGTCGCCTTCCGCGCCTGCACGATGAGCTGGTACTGATCGCCGACCTTGAGCGTGACGACCAGACCGTCCGTGCCGTTGACCGTGAGGCTCCGGAGGGCGCCCCGACCGGCCTTCTGCTCCACGCCGGCCAGCCGCCGGATCGCGATGCCCTGATACGCCGCGCACAGCCGGAGTTCCTCGCGGCGGGCCTTGGGGTGGATGGCGATCTCCTCGCCGTCGAGGTCGGTGAACGCCGCCCCGGTCACGCCGGGCACATCGTCCACCAATTGCGCGATCGTCGTCTGGAACACGTCAGCCATGGGAGTGCCTTAGCACGGGGCGCCCGGCGGGGCAAGGCGGACGCGCGCCGGAGCCGCCGGCCGCGTTGACACCGGACGCGCGTTGGGCCAACGTGCGGCGCGATCGCGCTCGAGACGACGCACAGCGAGAGGGGACCCCCGTGGAGACGAACGCCGCACCCAAAGGTCAGAGCCTGGCAGAGGTCCTGGAAGGTCACTTCCCCTTGACCAGCAACCGGCTCCTCCTGCAGGACCTCACGACGCTGCGACAGCGCCGCATGCTCGCCATCGTGCTGGCGCCGCGTGCGCTGCTCGACCGGGCCGCCATCGACCCGCTCGTCGGGATCCTGCGCAGCCTCCGCGGGAGCAGCGCCCTCGACCTCTACGTCGATGGACAGGGGCCCACCAGTCCCGAGGGCTGGCGCGTGGTTTCCGCGCTGCGAGAGCACTTCGAGAAGCTCACCGCCGTCGTGCCGTTCGCCGCATCGCCTGGGGCGACGATGCTCGCGCTCGGGGCGGACGAGCTGCTGATGACGGACGTCGCCAGCCTCTCGCCGCTCGAGCCCTGGAGCCTCAGCCCGGAGCTCCAGCGTCTGCGTGGTGAGCTGCGGGCCCTCGGCCCCGGTGGCCGGGACGCCGCGCTCGCGCGCCTCGATCCGCGGGACGTCGGCGCCGTCGAGCGTGCCTACGCCACGCTTTCCAGCCTCGTCCGCCGCACGCTCGAGACGCACCTCGACGCCCAGGTCCACGCCGAGACCATCGCCAGCGTCCTGACGCACCTGTGCGACGGCGACCTGCTGCCCTCCAGCCCGCTCACGCGTCGGGACTGCGAGAAGCGCCTCGGGCTGCGGGTCGTCCGACCCGACGACACCCTCTCCGACCTCATCTGGAAGCTGCACGAGTACTACCGCCAGATGTTCGACATCGAGGGCGACTGGGTCTGGAACGAGCGCCACTTCTCGATCTCGTACGACGGCTTCATCGACACCCTCGAGGAGCGCCGCGTCCTCGTGCGCATCCACCGGCTCGACGAACGCGGTCGCCGGGTCGGCGACGGCCCGGTGCTGACGCGGTGGGTCCGCCCGGGTGGGCAAGAGGTCGTCATCGACCGGGAACTGGCGCTCTGACGCATGGCCTACGAACGTCTCCAGAAGATCATCGCTCGAGCGGGTCTCGCCGCCCGCCGCAAAGCCGAAGAGCTCATCACCGCCGGCCGCGTCCGCGTCAACGACGAGGTCATCACCGAGCTCGGCCGTAAGGCGGATCCGGGTCGGGACAAGATTGAAGTCGACGGGCGTCGCCTCGAGCTGCCCCGTACGCCGACCTACGTCGTCCTGTGGAAGCCGACCGGCGTGGTGACGTCGGCGGCGGACGAGCTCAACCGCCGGACGGTCTTCGACCTCGTACGAACGGAGGCGCGACTCTTCGCCGTCGGGCAGCTCGACTACGACACGGAAGGGGTCATGCTGCTCACCGACGATGGCGACCTCGCCGCGGCGCTGACCCACTCGCAGGCCGCCGTCGAGAAGACCTTCCGGTGCAAGGTCAAGGGTTACCCCAATCGGGAGGCCGTCGAGAAACTCAAGGTCGGCGTCGAGCTCGAAGAAGGCCTCGTTCAGGCGACCTCGGTCCGAGTCCACGCGGGTGATCACCCCGGGCAGATCCGCGGGGCGGCGTTCATCGAGCTCACCGTCACCGCGAGCCACAATCAGCTCGTCAAGCGCCTGCTCGACGCCGTCGGCCTGCCGCCGCTCTCCGTCCGCCGCACGCGCTTCGGGCCCCTCGACCTCGAGGCCTTGGGCGACCTCAAGCCCGGCAAGTGGCGCAATCTACGCAAAGACGAGCTCGCGCGACTTCGAGCCGCCGCCACCCGTGCCCGGAAGAACCGCACCGTTCGCCCGACCCGCACGATTCACGCAAAAAAAGATTGACGTGCCGCCGCTCGGGGCCTATTGTCCGCACACCTTGATGCGGGGTGGAGCAGCCAGGTAGCTCGTCGGGCTCATAACCCGAAGGCCGCAGGTTCGAATCCTGCCCCCGCTACAAAGAAAAAGTGCCCGGGAAACGGACACTTGGAAGAAGGCTCGGTCGCGAAAGTGACCGGGCTTTTTTCATTTTCGGGCCACGCTCGGGCCACGCGGCTCTTCGGGCGCCTCGCCGCCAAACCGGATGGGCCGGCTTTGGCGGTGAACCGACGGCCATGCTTCTGGAGCATGCCGGCATGGCCAAGCCCGTGAAGCACTATGTGCGCTTGTCAACCGCCTTCCATCCGAGAATTTCCGGACGGTCTGCCTGAGCCGCTCCGCGGTTGGTGGATGACAA
>JAKLJY010000232.1 GCA_023150895.1 Myxococcota bacterium
GAAGCTTGGGCGCGACCCACAGAAGGGTGACGCCGTAGTCTGCATTTCCGCAGGTTCACCCCTGCGGACCCATTGAAGCACCATGTCGGGTTTTGCTTCTCTGGGAGCATCGCAGATTTCCGCAGGTTCACCCCTGCGGCCCCATTGAAGCGGCCGCACGTCCGCCGTGTGGTTGCTCCACGGGAAAAAATTTCCCCAGGTTCACCCCTGCGGCCCCATTGAAGCTCCACGACCTCCGAGATCCAGGATTCCCGGGCGACATTTCCGCAGGTTCACCCCTGCGGCCCCATTGAAGCGCAAGCCTTGAGTTCGCGAAGGTGGGAGATGTCGATGAATTTCCGCAGGTTCACCCCTGCGGCCCCATTGAAGCCCGCCCGTGAGGCCGTCGTCGGCCAAGTGGCTGCCCAGATCTCCCCAGGTTCACCCCTGCGGCCCATCGCCATTCGCCAAGCTCGTACGCCCCCCCCCACGCCCACCACCGCCGCCCCCTCCCCCCCTGCGATTCACTGAACACCCGTCCCGCCCCGGGCGACCTGTCGAGCGGGTCGCGCGGACGCTCGCCGGTTTGCGGTTGATCGCCGGCACGGGTCGGCATTAGGGTCGCCACGCTCGGGCGGCGCAGTGTGGGCACCGGCCGAGAGCCCCCCCGGTTTCGACCGTTTGTCGTTCTCCGCTGCTTACAAACAGGAGCTTCCATGGGTTCCCCCGTCGCCGAGTCGTTGTCCTACGAAGTCCTCGAATCCGCCGTCCGGGGTGAGGGTGCAGCGCTGCGCTGGCGCACGCGCCTGCAACCGGCCGGGGGCGCCGGTGACAAGGTGTTTCCGCCCACCTACAAAGACGCGAAGTATGCGGAGGAACGCAGGCGCATCGAGGGTCGTGACGAGGAGTGCGTGCTGCTCGACTCGGTCGCGTCACAGGCCAATCGCATGGAGCTGGCGTTGCTGCGGGCCCTGCGGGCGGGTGAAATCGAGCTGCCGACCATCGACGTGGCGTTTCCCGAGGCGGTTGAGCTGTCCGATCTCGGCATCGTCAGTGTCCTCGAAGCGCCCCACCGTGTGTTCGATGCCATCCTGCGCGACAGTCTCGCGGCGGATGGTCGCCCCTTCCGGTACTCGGCACAGGCGGCCGATCTCAACGCCGCTTCGAGCCGCAATGCGACGTCTCTTCTCGAGCTGTGTCCCTCGGCGCTCGTTTTCGGTGCGTGGGACTCGACCGGACCCCGCGGGGGTCTGGGGGCCAAGTTCGCCCGCGCGCTGGTCTCCGAGGTCGTGGCCGTGGGTGCCCGCACCGGCGTCTCGGTCGGCAGCCGCATCGATCCCCTCGGCATCCAGAAACTGAAGGACGCCGACCGCATCTTCCAGCACCCCGACCGCGAAGAGGGCTGGACGATGGACCCGGGCACCGCTCTCAAGGACCCGAAGGGCAAGCCCGTCCTGAACAAAAAGGAGGGCAAACCGTCGGAGATCAACCACGGCAACGTGACGCCGGATGTCGCCGCGCACGGCGGCGTCACGTTCGACTACGCCCTCCAGACGGCCGTGTTGTCTCTGCCGGCCCTGCGACGTCTCGAGTTCCGCACGGCCGCCGGTCACCCGCCCGAGGCCCAGGTCGCGGCGCGCACCTGGCTGGCGGCGCTGGCGGTCGCCGCGGTCGCCCTCGCCCGGCGCGATGGCTTCGACTTCCGCTCGCGCTGCGCGCTCGTGCCCGAAGGGCCTACTTCTCTCGAACTCATCGACGCCGACTCGGGCGCGGCCCGTCCGTTCGTGGCCGATGTGGCGACGGCCCGCAAACTCCTCGGCGAGGCGACGACGCGGGCCCGGCAGGCGGGCTTCGTCCTCGAGCCGCAGCCGCTCGTACTGCGCCCCTCGCCGAAGTTCGTCACGCTGCTCGTCAAGAGCCGCGAGGCCGCTCAGGAAGACACGGGCGGAGGCGAGTGATGTTCGCGATCGCCGTGGAGCTCCTGACGGGAGCCTACCGGGCGAGCCACTTCGCTGATCGCGACGCCCCCGAGTGGCCGCCGCACCCGGCGCGCCTGTTCTCGGCGCTCGTCGCCGCAGCCGCCCACCCCCTCGATGACGGCCCGCCGGACGCGACCGCCCTCGATGCGCCGGCTCGCGAGGTGCTGCTCTGGCTCGAGTCTCAACCCCCGCCCACGATCACCGCCAGCCCGCTCTCCGAAATCTCGATTCGGGGTGCGCCCTCGCGCCGCGGTGTCATCTACCCGGTGGAACACTTCGTTCCAGTCAATGACACATCGGCCCACGGCTGGACGCGAATCGAAGCCGCCTGGGCCGCGCTGGATGCGTCGCCGGTCGATGACACCCCGAGGGGAAACAAGGCGCTGGCGAAACTGCGCGACGCCCTCGACAAGGCGGTGGAGCGCGAGATTGCGGCCCCCGCGGTGGCGAAATCCACCGCCTCGGTGCTGGCGGTCCTGCCGGTCCACCGCGGCAAGCAGGCGCGCACCTATCCGACGGTCGTCCCGGCCGATCCGCTCGTCACGTTCTCGTGGCCGGACGTCACACTGCCCCCGGCGCTGTTCGAGCCGCTGGTCAGCCTGTGTCGCCGGGTCACGCGCCTGGGCCACAGCGCGTCGCTGGTCTCCTGTCGATTGTCGACCGCGGACGCATCGGCCACCGCCCCGACCTGGGTACCCCGGGCGGACGGCGACACGGTGCTCCGCTGGGTCGGCTCGGGCCAGGTGCCCGCCCTCGAAGCAAACCATGCGCGCCTCGCGTCGGCCGGCGTCCGTTCCGGCGTGCTGCCGGCCGTCCCCACGGTCTACGGCCCGCCCGAGCCCGCCACGACCGCCCCCCGCTCCGTCTTCAGCGCGCGGCCCGAAAACTGGATTGTGTTCGAGCGCCGCAGCGGAGAGCGTTTCTCGCTGCGACACACCGTCCCGCTCATGCGTGCGCTGCGAGCGGCGCTACTGCGGGCAGCCGATACGACCTGGCCGGCGTCGTTGTGCGGGCACGATGCCCAGGGGGCGCCGGCACCCGGGCACCACCTCGCGTTCGTCCCGCTGCCGTTCGTCGACCACGAACACGCCCACGGGGGCATTCTCGGGGTGGCCATCGTGCCGCCCGCCGATCTGTCGACGGTCGACCGCGCGCAATTGCTCGACGCGGTGGACGCCCTGGCCTGGCAGACCGCGACCGCCGGGCCGCCCGGCGAGCCGGCGATCACGCTTCGCCTGTATCTCGGCGCGGCCGGTGAGGCCCGATTCGCCGACCGCCCCGCGGATGCCACCACCGCGTCCACCGATCCGCGTACGTGGCTCGGTCCCTCGACCCGATGGGCCACGGTCACGCCCGTCGTCCTGGGCCGCTTCCCCGGTGACCTCCGGTCGCCGAACGCGGCCAAAGCCGAGCGGGCGCAGCGGGAGGCCATCGCCACCCTCGTCGAGTCCGTCGTGCGCTCGGGTCTGCCCCCTCCGGTCGACGTCCGCCTTTCTCACACGCCGGTCGTCCACGGTGCGCTCCACGCGGGCGACGTTCTGCCTTACACCCGCGGGCGCGGGGGCCCGGCGATGTTTCACATCCACGCGCGCTTCGAGTTCGCAAAGCCCGTTGCGGGTCCCGTGCTGGTGGGCGCTGGCCGTCATCTGGGAATGGGCCTCTGTCGGCCGCTCCACGCGTCGGGAGGTCGGCCATGACACTTCAATCGGGCGATTTCGCATCCTTTTTCGAGGCCATTCACGGTGTTCCGCCGTTTCCGTGGCAGCAGCGTCTGGTCGACACTTTGTTGACCGAGCGTCGCTGGCCGCGTGATCTCGACCTGCCGACGGCCGCCGGCAAGACGGCCGTGATCGACGCGGCCGTTTTCGTGCTCGCTGCCACGGCCGACCGCCCGCCGGCCGAGCGATTCAGCGGGCGGCGCATCTTTTTCGTGGTCGATCGCCGGGTGGTGGTCGACCAGACCCATGAGCGGGCCGAGCGCCTCGCCCGAGCGCTCGACACGCCGTCGTCCCCAATCGTCGCCGAGGTCGCGGCGGCGCTGCGCCGGCTCGGCGGACACGCTCCGCTCGCCACGGCACGGTTGCGGGGCGCCACGTTCCGCGATCCGTCGTGGGCGCATGATCCCCTCGTGCCGCTCGTCGTCTCGACGACGGTCGACCAGCTCGGCTCCCGGTTGCTGTTTCGCGGGTACGGTGTGTCGGCCGGCGCGCGGCCGCTGAACGCCGCCATCGTCGGCAACGACGCGCTCATCGTGCTCGACGAGGCGCACCTGTCTCATGTCTTCGAGTCGACACTCCGCACGGTCGAGCGTTTGCGGGCTGCCCGGTTCCGGGAGGGCGTCGGCGGGCCGTTCGCCGTCGTCTCGATGAGCGCGACGCCCAGTCGCGCGGCCGACTTCACGCTGGACGCCGTGGACCGCGACCCCGAGGGTTCGCCGACGCTCTGGCGCCGTCTGTCGACCCCCAAACCCTCTCGGTGTCTTCAGGTCAAGAGTAGACGGGAGCTGCCGCGCCGGATGGCTCAGCTCGTGGCCGAACGCCTCGCCGCGCCCATGGAACGCACCCCATGCCTGGGCGTGGTGGTTCACCGGGTTCAGACTGCGCGCGACACACTGGAGGCCGTCGAGGAAGTCATCCGCAAGGCGCGGTTGCCGGCGGACGTCGTCCTGCTGACGGGCCGTTCGCGGCCCTTCGAGCGCGACGCGGTGGTCTCGGCCGAAAAGGGTCGCATGCTCGCCGGTCGCACGCCCACCGTCGGGGGACGCGCCCTGGTGGTCGTGGCCACACAGTGTATCGAGGCGGGCGCCGATCTCGACTTCGACGCCCTGTTCACCGAATGTGCGCCCCTCGATGCGCTCCGTCAGCGGCTCGGCCGACTCGACCGTCTGGGACTCCGGGGGGACGCCGAGTGTGTCATCGTCGGGGCCGACGACGAGCTGTCGAAAGCCGCCGATCCGGTTTACGGCGATGCCATCGCCGCCACATGGCGCTGGCTCTCGGACGGCGGTGAGGTGCAGGACCTCTGCTCCGAGGCCCTCCGCGTTCGCCTTCAGGAAACGGACGAGGCCGTGCGCGACGGGCTGGCGACCCGCCGGGGCGCGGCGCCGACACTTCTGCCCGGTTACCTCGACCTGTGGGCCCAGACCCGCCCGGCCCCCGCCATCGACCCCGATCCGGCACCGTTTCTCCACGGTCTCGACCGCGGACCGGGCGACGTACAGCTCGTGTGGCGCGCGGATCTGTCGGAGGACATGCCCCCCGAGGCGATCGGGTTCGCCCTCGACAGTCACCCGCCGTCGAGCCTCGAAGCGCTGTCTCTTCCGATTCACACCGCGCGGGCCTGGCTCGCACGCCGGCGTCGGTTGGCCGACGTCACCGACGTCGAAGCCGCCCCCGGTGATGACGCCGCCGCCAACACAGGTGAAGACACCCTCGGGCAGCGGGCGTTCTGGATCTGGCGCGGCGAGGAGCCGGTCGTCGGGGCGCCCGAGCGTATCCGACCCGGCGACACCCTGGTCTTGCCGGCGACGGCGGGCGGGTGCGACCGTTTCGGTTGGGCACCAGAAAGCAAGGAGCCGGTGGCCGATCTGGGCGACGCCGCGCTGTACGCCGCCCGTCGCTGGCCGTCGGTCCGGCTGGACGCCCACGTGCACGCCCCCCCGACCGGGGCGGAGTGGCCCCGATTCGTGGCCGATGAACAGACGGACCGCTGGCTCGCCCCGGCCAAGGACGACGTTGCGGCGGCCCTGGCGCACCTGGCCGAGCGAGGCGGCGCCGTCGGCGAGGCCGCCCGAGCGCTTCTCGAGGCCGGCTTTCGTACCACGCGGTCACGTTGGCGCGGCGATACACTGGTCGTCGTTCCCGAGACGGTCGGCGGGGCCGATCGCCGCGCGCTCGAAGTCTCCGCCGATCGCGGAGGCGACGACGCCTCCCGTTCGACGGCCTGGATCACCCTCGAGTCGCATGGGCAGGGCGTCGGCGAGCGGGCCGCGTCGCTCGTCGAGCATCTGTTGGGAGGGGCCGCTTTGGGGTCGGCGGTCGTGCGTGCGGCCCGCCATCACGATGTCGGCAAGGCCGATCCGCGTTTTCAGCGGCTTCTGCGCGCGATGTCCCATGACCGCCCGCGCCCGGGCACGCTGCTCGCCAAGTCCGATTCCCGACGCGCGTCCGCACGCACGATGCGCGAGGCGCAAGCGCAGGCCGGCTATCCCGCGGGGACGCGCCACGAGCTGCTCTCCGTCGCGTTGCTCTCGGGCTGGACGAAGCTCAGTGAAGAGTCCGACGCCGATCTCGTCCTGCACCTGGTCGGCGCCCACCACGGGTGGTGCCGCCCGTATGCGCCCGTGGCCGAACCCGGCGACGCGGGCCCGACGGTGACGGTCGATCTCGAGGGCGACCGCGTCTCGACCCCCGCAGACCACCACCTGACCTCGGCGGGCTCGGGTGTGTCCCGTCGCTTTGTGACCCTGCAGCGCCGTTTCGGCTGGTGGGGGCTGGCGTTCCTCGAAGGTCTCGTGCGTTGGGCGGACTTCGCCCAGAGCGCGGCCGAGTCGGAATCGCCCGGGCCCCGACCGGAAGGGGGGAACTGATGGCTGGCCTCGATCTCATCGGCTGTCGCCCGGAGAATCTGCTCGGGTATCTGGCCGCCCTCGGCGCGCTCTCCCTGCTCGACCGACTTGCGTCCGTGGAGGGCAACGCCGCTCCGACGCTCTCGTGGCAGCCGGGTTCGAACGTGGCACGCCTCGACTGGGACGACGCCGCGTCGGCCGACGATGTCCTGGCCGCCCTGTCGCGGGCCGTCGAGCTGAGCCGGTCGCCCGAGCATCCGGTCTCTCTGCTGCCTGCGCTGATGCATGCAGACAACCCGGCGGTCCAACCCGAGGTGTTTCGAACGGCGGCGGAAGCACTCACGGCGATCGAGCCGTCGCGTCCGGCCCCGCTCGCGCTCCTGACGGCGCTCTCCACGGACGCCGTCGTCGACGACGATAAGGGACTCGTCGGCGACACGGCGTTCCGGACGATGCAGGGGGCGGGTCACCAGCACTTCCTGAAGTTCATGCGCGACCTGATCGGCCTCACGACCGGCGCCGACGTGAAGCGCAGCCTGACGGCGCCCTTCACCTACGCCGACGACCGACCGTCGCTCCGCTGGGACCCCATCGACGACCGCCGCTACGCGCTGCGGGCGGTCGACCCGTCGACGGACGTGATCCGCACGGAGCGAGGGGCCAACCGGCTCGCCATCGAGGCGCTGGTGGCGTTTCCGTGCGTGCCCGAAGGTCGAACCGCGGCGACCATCGGCTTCGGCGGCCCGCGCGGCGTCCGCTTGCGGTACCCGCTCTGGACCGACGCGCTCACCCTCGACGAGGTCGGCGTGCTGCTCTCTCAGCTCCCCGACGAGGCCTCCCGCGCAACGCTCGCGGCCCGCGGCGTGTCTCTTCGGTTCGAGACGGTCCGATACGCCGTCGGCAAGAATCGCAACTTCCGCCCGAGCATCGCCGTCCCTCCCTGACGCCCCCCGCCTTGCCAAACCGAACGAGTTTGTATAAGGTTTGCGCAATGCCCTTCCCCGCCGCTCCCCTCCCCACGCTCTCCGCCGAGTGGTTGCCCCTCCGTCGCCTCGGCGCGGGCGCCATGGGCGAGGTCTTCGAGGTGCGGGCGGCGGGCGCCGACGACGCCGCGCCGACCCGCGCGCTCAAGGTGCTGCACGCCCACCTGCTGCACACCCCCGAGGCGCGGGCGCGGTTCTCGCGCGAGATCCGGGTGCTGCGCTCCATCGACCACCCGGCGATGTGTCGCGTCTTCGACGACGGCGAAACGACGGACGGTCGGCCGTACTTCGTGATGGAGTGCCTCTCCGGTCTGAACTTCCGCGAGTGGCTGCGCGCACACGCGGGGCCGGAGCACCTCGATGCGGCGCTCGATCTGGTGGCCGCGGTGCTCCCGCCGCTGGCGACGGCGCACGACCGCGGGGTGATTCATCGAGACCTGAAACCCGAGAATCTGTTCGTCGCCGCGCTGCCCGGCGGCGGGACGCAGGTCAAGGTGCTCGACTTCGGCATCGCCGCCGATCCGGACGACGAGCGGGCGACCCGCACGGGCCTCACGATGGGTTCGCCGGCCTACATGAGCCCCGAGCAGGCCGTCTCTCCCCGGCAGTGCACGCCGGCCTCCGATGTCTGGTCGCTGGGTGTGATTCTCTACGAAATCCTGACGGGGCAGACGCCGTTTCAGGCCGAGACGCCGCTCGCGGTTTGCCTCGCCGTCATGCGCACGGAACCCGCCGCCGTCGACACGCTCGCACCGGATGTGTCGCCGGCCCTCGCCGCGCTGGTGCATCGCTGTCTGTCGAAGACGCCCGAAGACCGCCCGGCGGACGCCCGGGCGCTCGGGGCCGCGCTCTCGATGGCACGCCGGGCCACGCGCGAGGTCTCGGTCGTCTCCTGGCCGACCTTTTCGGGACCCGCGGTGTCCTCGGAGGTCGGCGATCCGCCGCCCGGCCCGGAGCCCGCCGCCGCCCGCCCGGCCGAGCCGCCCGGCCGACGCAGGCGCGCGCCCCTCGTCGTTGCGGCGGTGGTCGCAGCCTCCGCGGCGGCGTTCTTCGCCTTCACGCGCACGCCGTCGCCGCGCCCGGCCGCGACGGACGTTTCGCCCCCCACCGTGGCGGTCGCCCAGCCGGCCCCGGCTACCGTGGTCCTTTCCCCGCCAACGGTCGCTCGTCCCGCTGCGCCTGACCCGGTCGCCCCTTCGGAGCCCGCACCCGCCGTCGGGTCCACCTCGGCCCCCGCCGTCGCGCGGACGATCGCAGCCCGCCCTGCGGCCGCCAGTGGCGCCCGAAGCCCGCGGCCCC
>JAKLJY010000233.1 GCA_023150895.1 Myxococcota bacterium
TGGCTTTGGCATAGATTCACCTCGCTACGATTTGATCACGCCCACGCGCCGGGATCCACGGAAAACGGAACCGCTGTCAGCCCCCCGCCGGTGTAGAGCCCGAGCGTGCCCTTGACCTCGCGGAGGGCGAAGCGGGCGGCCTGCCGGATGAGCGTCGCGTCCAGCCCCGGGAGGGGAGCGCGCTCGGCCGCCGTGGGGGTGTGCGCAGCAGCGTCTGACGGACCGAGAGGTGGGCGCCGGTCTGCGCGGGCCGCCGCGCGCATGACCTCCGCCGAGAGGATTGCCGACGAGTCGATCATCGCGATGACCTCCTCCTCGGTGGCCGTTACGCTCCGGTCGAGGTGGGCCATCCGACCGAGCAACGCCGGGGGAACGGGCAGCGCGAAGGGCACCGGGTGCACGCGCTCGAGGACGGGCGCCGCCAGATCCGGGGCCGACGA
Organism: Myxococcota bacterium; assembly: GCA_023150895.1. Taxonomy (GTDB): domain Bacteria; phylum Myxococcota_A; class Bradymonadia; order UBA7976; family UBA1532; genus CAINDO01. The sequence goes on from JAKLJY010000233.1 coordinate 441, forward strand.
CCCCGTCGAGGATGCGAAGACCGAGAACTCGGAGAGGCCTTCGGCGGCGGGCGGCGGCGGATCCGGCGGCGAACCACCGGGGGGCGGCGGGGGATCGGGGTCTGGGGTTACCTGGCCGGCGAGGCGGGCGCCGGACCACCGTCGGCGACCTCGTGGAAGACCGCCCGCGCGAGGGCGGCCTCGAGCTCCGCCGCGTCGAACGGCTTGAGCAGGCAGTCCACGGCGCCGAGCCGGTGCGCCTCGACGATGTCCCGGGGTCGGGCCCGGCCGGACATGAGGATGATCGGGACCTTCGACTCCAGCGCGCCGACCTCGCGGATGAACTGCAGGCCGTCGATCCCCGGCATCATGAGGTCGACGAGCGCCACGTCGAAGGGCGCCACGAGCAGGCGTTGCAGCGCCGCCGAGGGGTGCGTATGGACCTCGAACGGACAGCCGAACGCCTTGAGCATGTGCCCGAGGCTGCGGCCCACCATCGGGTCGTCGTCTACGACGATGACGCGTACTTCATGTGTCGGCCGGGACCCCATGGATGACGCTATCGACGGATCGACCCCCACCGCTTGAGTCGTCGAGCCCCGAGGGGCATTCAGAAGTAGAGCCCGAGCGTGGCGTCGAGGCCGAAACGGTGCGGCCACGCCTTGATCTTCGGGGCCTCTTCGTCGTCGTCGCTCCCACCGTAGTCGTAGTCGTAGTCGTAGTCGTAGCCGCCGCTCGACGAGCGCCGGTCCCTGGTCTCGATGTTCGTGATCTCGCGTTCGACCCAGCGCTTCGAGACCAGGATCGACACGAAACCGCCGGACTCGCCGCCGAAGGCCAGCGTCAGGCCGGCGCCGAGCCTGGCGCTGCGCTGCTCGATGTCGCCGGTGGTCTCGTTGCGGTCGTCCTCGCTTTCCCACTCGCCGGACACGCCGTGGGCGTAGTCGAAGACACCCGTCACGAACACGTGCCGTCTGGCGTCGACCGGCACGTCGACCTCGGCGCCGACGAGCAATGAGGTCACCGAGACCTGCGAGCGGACGGGCGAGTCGTCGAAGTTCTCCTCCTCGAGTTCGTAGGCGAACCCGGCCTTGAGCTGAAGAACGTCGAGAACGAAGAAGCCGACCGCGGGCGCGATCTGGTAGCGGTCGACCGAGCCCTCCGTCGTCGTGTCGGCGTCGTCCGTTGACGGGTTCCCGTCGTCGAGCCCCGTTTCGAGCGAGGTCGTCGACATCGAGAGCCCCCCCGCGACGCTCACCGTCCCCGCGCGAGCAAAGGCAGTGGCGTCCTGGGCGAGCGCGGCGGGGGCGCCGAGCGCGAGCGCGGACAGGGTGGTGACGGTCAGGGCGACGGTGCGGTGGGCAAAGCGGTTCATGGCAATCTCCTTCGGGTTGGGGTGTTTTCGGGTGCCGGCATGTCTCCTTTTCAACGACCGTGCCAGCGCACCCCATGGGCCTCGGGGCGTTGTCCTGCAACGAGAAGCGCCGTTCGATGCCCGCGCTGGCGCGCCTTGTGACGTCACCCGGCGTGTCACCGACCGGCGTGTGACGCACGGGGTGTCGTTGCCGGGGGTTGCGAGGCGGGGCCGGGCTCGGCATCGTGGCGGTCATGGGTAAGCCGACACTCACGCCGTTGCGGGTCTTTCTCGCGTCCCCCGGGGACCTGGCGCCGGAACGCGCTCGCTTGCCGGGTCTGTTCGACGAGCTCGATCGGCTGATCGCCCGGGACGCGGGCTTCGTGCTCGACCTGTGGCGTTGGGAGGACGAGGCGGTGCCCGGGCTCTCGCTCGACGGCCCGCAGGCGCTGATCAACCCCGAGCTGGACGCGGCGGATTTGGTCGTGGTGCTCCTGCGGGGGCGCATCGGGGCGGGCACGCGCGTGGAGCTGACGCGGGCGATCGAGCGGTGGCAGCGCGACGGCGCAGCGCAGGTGATGGTCTACTTCGGGCAGATGGCGCCGGCGAAGAGCGTCGCCGAGGGCAGGGCGCAGCTCGAGGTCCTGGAGCTCAAGGAGGCCCTGGGCAAAACGGCGCTGTATTGGGAGTACACGACGGTCGATGACCTGCGCGACAAGATGCGCGGGCACGTCGCCGCGTGGTTGCGCAGGCGGATCGCGCCGCCCGCAACCCTGGCGACCGCGGCCACCCCCGAGCCCGAGCCCGTCGCATTCGGGCCGTATCTGCGCTCGCTGGCCACGGCCCACGGCAAGCTCCTGATGCTCGGCGCCGGCGGCAAGGCGCCGGGCGCGCTGGACATGGAGCGGGCGTTCTTTCGCGTGCGCGTTCGGTCGTCAGCGCGGGCTTCGGAGGCGGGCAAAGGCCTCGGTGCGGGGGAGGCGGCGACCGACAGCCTGGAGCAGGCCTTTCGGCATGAGACGCTGGCCCTGACGGGGGCACCGGGGAGCGGGAAGACGACGCTCCTGCGATTCGTCACCTTGCAGCTCGCGCGGCACTGGCTGGACGAAGGCGGATCGGGCGCGCTCGTGGCGATCTTCGCGACGCCGCCGCGGCCGGTCTACGTGGACTTCAAGGATCCGGTCAACGTCCTCGACGCCGAGAGGGGCGCGTTCGGCGCGCTCGTCGCGCGTCTGCTGACGACGGCGGGGGTGACGCTCGGAACGCGAACGGGCGACGACGTGCTCCGCGGCGGGGGGCTCCTGCTGCTTTTCGACGGGCTCGACGAGGTGCCGGGCGCGCATCGCCGTGCGGCCCTTGCCCGACGAATCGCGGGCCTGGCAGGCGCCAACGACGGGAAGAACCGCGTGGCGGTAACCTGTCGGACCCGCGCCTGGGAGGAAGGACGCGGTCAGGACGCCGGGTTCGCGGCGTTCGACGAGGCGCAGCTTCTGCCGCTGGGCAGCGCCGAGATCGCGCGGTTCCTGGACGGCTGGTGCGGGGCCTGTTTCGAAGGGGACCCGCCGCGGGCGCGGGAGCTCGGCGGCCGCATGCTCTCGGACATCGAGTCCCAGCCGCGGGTGCGAGAGATGGCCGGCAACCCGCAGATGCTGACCATGCTGGCACAGCTCTACGTGAACGACGGCCGGCTGCCGGCGCACCGGGCCACGCTCTACGGGCGCTGCGTGGATCGCTTGCTGGAGGCACGGCAGGCGGAGCTGCCCGGCGGGGCGGATCGCACGCGGCGTATGCTGGTGCGACTGGCAGTCAAGCTCATGGAAAGCGGCCGCGAGCGACTCCACCCGGCCGAAGCCGTGGACGTGATCGAGGCGGAGTTCCACGGGGAGGCGCACGCCCGGGACGCCGCCCGGGAGGCACTGCATCTTGTCGAGGTGCTGACGGGCCTGCTCCGCACGGGGGAGGGCGGCTACGGGTTTGCGCATCGCACGTTCCTGGAGTTCCTGGCGGCCACGTACTTCTCGCGCGACGACATCGCCGCGGCCCTCGGCCCGCACCTGGGCGAGACCGCCTGGAAAGAGGTCGTGGGCCTGAGCCTGGGCTTGTACGCCAAGGAGCGCGGGCCCGAGGCGCTGGCGCAGGTATTGACGAAGCTCGCGGGGACGAAGCCGGCGCACGAGGCCGAGGTGCCGCCCCACGCCGCTCGGCTGGGCACCCTGGCCGCGGCCCGGGACGACCTGGAAGGCGCGGGCGTCGTCGAGGAAGCCTTCGCGCCCGTGGAGAGGGCCCTGGCAGCGCTGCTGCCGCTGCTCGACGACCCCAACACGCCGCGGGACACGCGCGTTCAGATCGCCGAGGGCTTCGGGCGCACGCACGACCCGCGGCTGACCTGGGAGCGTCGGTGGGTGGCGATTCCGGCGGGCACGTTCTTCATGGGGGCGGACGAAGACGACAAAGACGCGATGGATTCAGAGAGGCCTGGCCGCGACACCCGAATGAACGCGTTCTGGATCCAACGCTGGACCGTCACCGTGGCCGAGTACCGCGCGTTCATCGAGGCCGACGCCTACTGCCGTTGGCGCCAGCGGGTTTGGGGGCCGCGGCTGCCGGCGGGTCAGGTCGTCCGAGTTCCGACCGAGGCCGAGTGGGAGCGAGCCGCGCGCGGCGCTGCCGACCGGCGACGATACCCCTGGGGCGACACGTGGGACTCGGCCATGGCCAACGCCGATGTGGGCATGGGCAACCTCGGCCGCGTCGCCCCGGTGGGCGTTTTTCCCGCGGGCCACTCGCCTGATTGCGGGGTCTGGGACGCCTGCGGCAATGTCTGGGAGTGGACCGCCGACTGGTACGATGCGCGGCTTACCTTCGGGCAGAGGACGTGCACCCGTCCATCAATTCCAGAAAGGGATTGCCAGAGCTGACGGGCTGGGTCTGGGACGAGTTGGATCGGCGCAGAAAGACGCAAAATCGTTGGCGTGTTCTACGCGGGGGGGGGCTTGGCGCTGCGTCACTCCGCCGAGGCTGCGGGTCGCGCTCCGCGTAGGATACGACCCTGCGCTCCGCAGCGCTGGCGTCGGTTTCCGCTGTGTCTGCGGCCCGGCCCTGGGGGCCACCGACCCTTGAACCTTGAGACCATACCTGAGTTCGCCGCGCAAAGCGCGCGCCTCATCCCCCCAGACCGTACAGGCGCCGAAGCTCAATGCTCGTTTGAATCAGCCCGCACTGCGTCAGCATGTCCAATACGTCCGTGCGGGCGCGCGGCGGGTTCTTCAGGGCGGCCGTCTGCGCCTGGACGACTGCCATCACCTTCTCCGCCGCGCGGTCGAGGAGGTCCAGGACGAACGTGTCGGGGTGAATCGCGACCAACTCGAGGGGGCGCAACGCGCGCGCCGGGAAGTCGCGCACGTTGGTCGTGACAATGGCCTGTGCGCCGCATCGGATCGCAGCCGCGACGACGTGGCGATCACCCTCGTCGGGCAGTTCGATGTGGTCTGCGAGTCCGGCGTAACCGGTCACGAGGCAGTCATCGAGGGCGTCACACATCATCTGGCGCGTGCGGGCCAGGCGCTCCGGCGACAAATCCGGGCGCCGGGCGAGGATGCTCGCGAATGTCTCGTCGAGGATGTCGTCGCTGAACTTCGCCTGGATCAGCCCCGCCTCTGCGATGCGCAGGAGCAGGTCGCGCACCGGCGCCGGATGCAGGACACAGGCATCGAAGACGATGATGGAGGCCACGACCTCAGTACCCTAGGCCGAGGTCCTGGGCTTCCGCGGTCAACTCGTCGAGCAGTCGTCGACTCTTCGCTTGTCGTTCTGCCTGGTAGGCCAGCACGTCCGCGGTACGCATCCGGCGATGTGTCCCGACCTTGACGAACGGGATCCGGCCGTCGTCGAGGAGCCGGACGAGGTGGGGTCGGGAGACCCCGAGCAGGTCTGCGGCCTGCTGTGTCGTCAACTCGGCTTCAACGGGGACGACAGCAACGGCGCGCCCGCAGGCCAGGTGACCGAGGATGCGAACCAGCAGGTGGACGGCCTCGGCGGGCACGACGACTTCGACCTCGTGCGCCGCGTCCGGGCGAAAACGGACGGTCGTCTCGCTGGCGATGGACATGCCCCGCAGCGCGTCGACGGCACCCTGCGCGGCCAGCGCATCGCGGTCGGTCGGCAGGTTGAGGGTCTGCGCGTTCATACGTGACTCCTGGACCACAACGTAGGGTCTATTCGAAACAAACGCAACAGGGTGGACAGCCGGCGAGTCGCAAGCGCGGGTCAGGGACGGGGGTCTTCGGTGCGTCTGACACCCCGCGAGTCTCCGCGCGACCTCCCCCGCCATGACTTCCCGGGGACCGTCTTGAAGGATGGCCTCCTCGAAGCCGGCCAGGATGCCCAGCCCCACGGCGCGCAGCGCACAAGGCGGCCACGGAATCCCCGCCCAGTCGTCGGTGGACTCGGCCTCGATCGGCAGGATGCGCGCGGCCGCCGGAATGGCACGGAGCAGGCCCGCGAGGCGCTGGACGGCGAGGGGCCGCGACGGCCCGTCCCTGGCGAACTGCGGCACGCTGTCTTCATCCGCGGCCCGCGAGTCCACGTCCACGAGCACCGTCTGCTCCGCCGGGCCCGCCTTCCAGGTGTCGAGCACGCGGCGAATCTCCGCATCCGTGCATGACCGGTCGTCGCGCACTGCAGGCCCTCGCCAGCCTGCTTTCGCGTCCGATTGTCGTCATCGTGGATGGGCTGGACCATCTGCGCATCGCCGACAGTTCGGACGCAAAGGCCAGTCTCTTCAACGAGGATCTGTCGCTCCTGCTCGCCCCGGAATGCATCGTCGTCTACACGGTGCCCATCAACGTCCACTACGATCCTGGCTTCGCGGCCCTGCATCAGCAGAGGTTCCGCTACACGCTCGGTTACATCAAGCTCTGGCAGGGTCCGCGCGATCGGACGCCGTTCGAGCCGGGCTGGGCCTTCATGCGCGAGTTGGTCTCCCGTCGAGTGGACGCAGGGCTCTTCGCGCCGGGCGTGATCGAACGCGCGATTTCGCTCTCAGGGGGCTCTTTCGAACAGATCCTGCGGCTCCTGGCCAATGCCGCAGACAGCGCCGACTATCAGGCGCTCGCCCAGGCGACCGACGTACATCTCGATGCCGCGGTAAAGGAGATCCGGGCGGACTTCGTTTTGCTCTGCGGAAGCTGGGACCACGTTCGACGTCTCGCCCGGGTACACCAGCAGCACCGCATCGAAGTCTCGGCCGGAGACTTGGAGTATCTGCCGGTCATGGCCGTGCTGCAGCAGGTCAATGCTGCGCCGTGGCACATGGTGAACCCTGTCTTCATCGACTACGTGCTGGAGACGCTCCTGGAGATCGAGAGCCAGTGAACCCGACCGAGGAGCTGATCGGGGCGGCCGGTCTGGCCTTCCTGAACCCGGCGGACCGCCCGGTCTTCGCTCGGATGGTGCATCGGCTCCGGTCAGCCCGGCAGGCACTCCTCTTCGCGGAGTGTCTGCCCGCCAGCCGACCGGCCCTCGAATTGGTGCTCGCGCTGGGCCTCCTTCCGGAAAGGCGGATCCAGGCCATAGAGCCCGGGGCGCCCGGCTGGGGGGACTTCCTGGGGGGCTCGCTCGACCTTTCGGACGCGGTCGTACGCATCGCGGGGCTGGACGGCGATGGGTTCGACGAAACGGCGCGGGCCCTGAACCTGGCGCGGGACACGTGTTTTCGACCGGGCGTGCGCGCGTTCGTGTGGGTGATGGCGGGCGGTCTCGAGCGGCTCCCTTGGCTCGCCCCCGACCTCTGGCGATATCTGCCGTTATCACACCCTGACCATCCGAAGCGGGCGGCCTGACGCCGGACGTTGTGTCCGGGTGGCGTGACCTGCGGGGAGGTCACGACATGGGTGTGAGAGAAGCGCGCCGGTACACGGCGGAGCAGCGGCGTGAGGCGGTCGAGGAGGCTGGCCGGGTGGGGTCGGCGGCGGCGGCGAAGCGGCTGGGGATTCCGACGGGGACGCTCTCGTACTGGATGTTCCTGGCGAAGCAGCGGGCCGCGGCGCCGGAGGAGGCGGTGGCCGAGCGCGAGCAGCCGCAGGGGCCGCCCCCGGCGCAGAGCGCGGCTACGCCCACGGCCGCCGTCGCGCCCCGGGCGCACGTGGCCAAGGTCTACACGCCGTCGCAACGCGCGGAGATCCTGGAGCACGCAGCGAAGCACGGCCCGACGGCGACGGAGAAGAAGTTCGGGGTGTCCCGTTTCTCGATCCGTGACTGGAAGCGCAAGACGGTCGCCGCCGCGGCGGGTGGCACGACGCCAGCCCCGACGACCGGGCCGGACACGAACCCCGCCGACGAGCGCGAGCGCCGCGTCCTGCATGAGTGGCGCGCCCACCCCGGGCTGGGGCCGAGCCAGGTGCGCAACCAGCTGCGGCGGGCGGGCTACAAGGTCAGCGTGCACTCGGTCCGGGTGGTGATGGAGAAGCACGGCTACGTCACGCCGACGGTCCGCCGACAGAGCACCGATGCGGACAACGGCTACGAGGCGACGCGACCCAATGCCTTGTGGCACCTGGACTTCCTGCACCGGTACGTCCACACGCAGAAGGTCTACGTGCTCCTGCTCATCGACGACTACTCGCGGTTCATCGTGGGGGCGGCGCTCTGGGAGGGCGAGCGCGTAGGGGCCGTCATCGAGACGTTCGAGGCGTCCATCACCCGGCACGGCCGGCCAGAGAAGGCCATGTCCGACGGCGGCAGCGCATT
>JAKLJY010000234.1 GCA_023150895.1 Myxococcota bacterium
CCAGGCGCGGCCGTGGCTGTCGATCTCGTTGAGCACGACGCTCGCGGGGGGTGGGGGCGGTGGGGTGCCGCCTCCGCCGCCAGAGCCGCCGGTGCTGCCGCCGGTCGACCCGCCCGCGCCGCCGGTGCTGCCGCCGGTCGACCCACCCGTGCTGCCGCCGGCTGACCCACCCGCGCCGCCGGTACTGCCACCGGAGCCGCCCGCGCTGCCGCCGGTATTGCCGCCCGTCGGGTCGCCGCCCGTCGGGTCGCCGCCCGCGCCACCCGCCGCGTCCGGTCGCGGCGCCGTCGCGTCGGCGTTGGCACCGGCGCCGTCCCCGGCGCCACCGGACCCGCCACACCCCGCGACGAACCCGGCCGCGGACCCGGCGAGAATGAGGGCGTACAAGCGCATGACCGTCGTTCGCTTCTGCATCGTTGCGGACTCGTTTCGTCTTTTGATTCGTCGTCGGCGTGAACCGGACGAGCGTAGCGCAGGCGACCGCTCCGGCGCTTCATTCCGCGCGACTTCGAAGCGGTGTGTGTAAATTCGCGCGATGTGGGTTCGTGTGCTATGCGTTTGGCATGATGACCTGGATCTTCGGACTCCTGTTCGGCGTGCTGGCGGTCCCCCTGGCGCTGGCGCTGCCCCGTGTCTGGCCGGCCTTCGCCGAGGCGGACCACCTGCGCACCTTCGCGGCGGGGGCGGCGGGGGGCGCCCTGGTGACGGTCGTCGTGCTGCGCAAGGCGCCGTTTCTGGCCGTGCTCGAGCACGAGCTGACGCACATGCTGGTGGCTCTCCTGCACCTGCGCCTGCCCCTCTCGCTGAACGCGGGCAAGGACGGCGGCGAGGTCACCTATACGGGCGACAGCGCGTTCCTGATCCGCCTGGCGCCGTATGTGCTGCCGACGTTCACGCTCGTCGCGCTCGGGCTGACGCCCATCGTCGCCGAGCCGCACCAGCAGGCGCTGCGCGTCGCCGCCGGCGTGACCTGGGGCTACCACGTCGCCACGGCGTTCGCCGAAATTCGCCCCCACCAGCCGGACCTGAAGACGGGCGGGCGGGTGCCGGCGTTCCTGGCGGTCGCCGGGCTCGGGCTCTTGTTCTACGTCGGCACGGCGCTGTGGGGGGCGGGGGATTTCGACCTCGTGCGCGCGTGGCTCGACGAGTCCGTGCGCGCGGGGCGGCGATTGGTGACGCTTGCGGTGGGGTGAAACCTCTGCGAGGGTCCGCGCGTCGTAAGAACTCCGAACCCGGACCCCCATGCGCAAGAAACTCCAGGAACTCCTCGACGAGAAGGTCAACCCGATGGTCGCCAGCCACGGCGGGCACATCGAGCTGGTCGATTACGCCAACGGCATCGCCTTCGTCCGCATGACGGGCGGCTGCCAGGGCTGCGGCTCGGCCAAAGCGACGCTGCGGCAGGGGGTCGAGGAGAGCATCTTCGCGCACTTCCCGCGCGTGAAGCAGGTGGTCGACCTCACCGATCACGCCGCCGGCGAGAACCCGTACTACGCCCCCGCTTGAGCGTGCCGCCCGGCTGAGCGCATGCAAGGAGCGTGTCTTGGTAACCACTCCCGTCGCCCGTTTCGTGTCTGCCGGCCGATCCCGGCGTTGCTCAACCTTGCAATACTTCCAAGTATTGGCGCGGTTTCGCGCCTTGGGCTCGGCCGACACCCACTTCTCGGCCTCGGTCCGGGTTACCAGAACACGCTCCTAGCCCCATGCATGCCAAAGACGACGTCGCCCGAGCCTTCGAGCAGACCTGCCGGCGCTTCACGCGGGAGCAGATCGAGCCCTTCGCCGCGGAGTGGGAAGAGGCCGAACTCTTCCCCCGCACGCTCTACGCCCGCGCGGCCGAGGCGGGCATCCTGGCCGCCGGGTTCCCCGAGGACCTCGGGGGCACGGGCAAGAGCACGCTGCTGCCGCTGCTGGCCCTGGAGCAGATGATCTGGGGCGGCTCGACGGGAGTCGTCGCCGGCGTGTCCTCGCACGGCATCGCCCTGCCCCCCATCGTGAACCTCGGCGACGACGCGCAGAAGCAGCGTTGGGTGCCCCCCGTGCTGCGCGGCGAGCAGATCGCCGCGCTGGCCATCACCGAGCCGGGCACGGGCAGTGACGTGGCGGGCATCCGCACCCGCGCGGTGCGTGACGGGGACACCTACGTCATCAACGGCGCCAAGATGTTCATCACGAGCGGCTGCCGGGCCGACTTCGTGACGGTCCTGACGCGCACGGGCGCGGACGCCCACGGGGGCCTGACGTTCTTCGTCGTCGAGCGCGGCACGCCCGGCTTCACGGTCTCGCGCAGCCTGAAGAAGACCGGTTGGCGGGCGAGCGATACTGCCGAACTCTCGTTCGCCGACGTCCGCGTGCCCGTCTCGCATCGCATCGGGGACGAAGGCTCCGGGTTCATCGCGTTGATGCAGAACTTCCAGAACGAACGCCTCGCGCTCGCCTTCATGGGCCACGCGACGGCCGAGGTGGCCTTGCACGACGCGCTCGCCTACGCCCGGGAGCGGCAGGCCTTCGGCAAACCCATCGGCAAGTTCCAGACGATCCGCCACACGCTCGCGGACATGGCGACCAAGGTGCAGGCGGCCCGCGCGCTGAACTACCAGACGGCCCTGCGCTGTGAGCGGGGCGACGTCGACGTTTCTCACGTCAGCATGGCCAAGAACTTCGCTGCCCGGGTCGCCAACGAGGTCTGTTACGACGCCGTGCAGATCCTGGGGGGCATGGGGTACATGCGCGAGTCCCGCGTCGAGCGCCTGAGCCGCGACGCACGCCTTCTGCCCATCGGCGGCGGCACGACGGAGATCATGAACGAGCTGATCGCGCGGTGGGGCCTGGGTTTGTAGGAATGATTCTGGTTTGACGACGGGCCCGTCGTGACGGCCCGGGGGACGTCGCCGACCGGGAGAAGCCGCGACAGCTTCGGCATTTCCCCTCACTGCGGGAGACGCCAGAATGCTCGGCGTCCCCGTTCACGACCCCGTCCGACCGACTGTCCGTCATCTTACGTCAGGAGTCTACCCGTGAAGCACGCTCTCCCCGTGCCCGCCCTGGCCCGCCGCTCGGCGCTCGTCGCGTTCGCGGCCGGCGTCCTGTGGTCCGGCGCCGCGTTGGCGCTCTATGTCTACAACCCGCCGCCCAAGCCGGTGGGCCGCTACTACGCCGCGGCGAAGGGCGGGTACTCGGCGGCCTCGGAGATGAAGGTCACGATCAAAAAAGAGCCCGGTCAGTACACCACGACCGATCTCTCCGTCGTCGTGCGCCGGATGGACGGCACGTTGGTGAAGGGGATCAAGTTCGCGAAGGCCAACAGCGAGGTTTCGTTCGAGATCCCGGCCAACTCGATGCGCTGCACGGTCGACAACCGCGGCGACAAACTCTGCCAGGACAACGTCACCGTCTGCGGCGGCGGCATCACGCAGAAGAACCACTACGAGATCGCGGTCTACACGGCCGACAAGGTGAAGGACCCCGTCCTGAACGCGCCCGCCCTGGCCGCCACGCCGAGCCGCGTGGGCGATCCCAAGCTGCGCATGACGAAGGGCATCGGCATTCGCGGGTTCAACCCGTTCACCAACGAGTACCCGCTTACCAAGAACGCCCCGTACATGCCCCCGCCGGTGAACGTCTCCGACGGCATGACCTGCCGGCCCGGCCCCGAGCCCTGGCCGGAGCCCGAACCGAGCTTCGACAGCACGGCCCTCTGAGAACGGAGACCCACGACATGAACCGCCGAATCCCCCGCTCTCCGTTCGCCGCGACCCTGCTCGCCGGGGTGCTCGCAGGCCCGGGTGTCGCCGCCGCGTTCGATCACGTCGTCGAGGTTCGCCTCGACGCCACCGAGGTCGCCCGGTTGGCGATGTTCCGGGCGACGGCCACCCCGTTCTGCCCCATCACCGTGCCCTGCACCGAGGGCGAGTGCCTCGTCGACGCCCTCGACTTCGGCGCGGCGACGTACCTGCGGCCCGCGCGCGAGCTGACGCCCGTGACGCCGGGTGACGGACAGACCTACCGGGCGCAGGTCCCGCAGGTCGTGCTCGGCCTGACCGCCGGGTTCAAGTCACCGGCCTGCGTGGCCGATCCGGCCTGCGCCGACGACGCGCACGCCGAGCTGCACGACTACGACCTCGTCTTCGACGTCGCGACCGCCGGCGAAGAGGTCTGCCTGACGCTCGCCGGCATCGAGCGCGAGGCGCCCCCCGCGGCGCTGGCCGACGCCCTCTACGGGCAGCTCGGTCGCCTCTGCGGCGCCGTCCCCGGCGCCAACGCCCTCGACCTGCTGGCCGACGGCGCCCGCCTCGCCGGGTCCGCGGCGTCGCTCGACCCGGATGCCACGCGCCTCGCGCTGCGTTTCCACCTCGACACCGGCGTGCGCTCCGCGGGGGCCGACTGGGCCGAGTTCCTCGCTGGCCGCCTGGCCCCCGACGACGGCGCGCCCTTCTCCACGTTCGTCGACGCGGCGCTCCTCGACGCGGCCGCCGCCCGCAGCCTGGAGAGCGCCCTGACCGAGGGCGGCCTGCCCCCGGCCGTGCCCGTGGAGGCCGCCTACCGTGCCACGCCGCCCGACGGCGCCTCGACCGAGGCCACCACCCGCGTGGACTTCCCCGCGGGTCTCTGCACCGTCGACGGTCGCGCCGCCGCCACGTCCGTCCTCGGGGCCCTCGGCGCCGGCCTGCGCTTCGACGGCCGTCACGAGGTCGCGCTCGCCGCCTTCGACGAGGCCCGGTGCGGGGCGAGCGCAGCGGCTGCCCTCGCACGCCTCTCGACGACGACGGGCGCGGCGCACGTCGCGTTCGCCCACCGCCTCGCCGCCCTCGGCGGCCTGCCTGATGCCCTTGCCGTCGCCGACGGCTGCGTGCCCGGCGCCGCGGCCACCGGCCTGAGCTGCGAGCTTCTGCCCGTGGCGGGCGAGATCTTCCTGGGGGACGACGCCCGGGCCTTTTTGGCCTTCGCACCTGCGTCGGTCACGTTCGACGCCGCCGGTTTGCTCTTCAGCGGCGGTCTCGAAGCCTTCGGGCCCTGGCTCGAACGCCTCGAAGGGGTCGTCGAGACGCCGGTCTTCCAGACGGTCGGCGCGTGTGGCGCGCAGACGCAGGACTACGTCGGCGGCCTCGCCCTGCGCGGGCAGGGGGCGCTCTGCGCACTCAGCGTCGCGCACGATCCGCTCGGCGTCTTCACCGTCACGCCCGAAGGCCGGGATGCGACGCTGTCGTGGCGCGCGGGCCTCACGCTCGGCGCCGATCCGGCCCTGCGGGCGCGCTACTTCGCCGCGCCGTACCCCGTGACGGTGACCGCGCTGACGAGCGCCGGGGCGCGTTCGTTCACCGCCGCCGCCCCGCTGCCGAGCACGGGCTCGACGGAGGAGATCGCCAACCGCATCGTCGCCGGCATCGCCTGCCGCGCACCCGAGGTGCCGCCGGCCTTGCCCGCGGGGGCGTACCAGGCTTCCTGGATGCAGAATGCGCCGCACACCCTGCGGGCGACGTTCACGACGAGCCGCGGCACCACCCAGCGGCCGTATGGCGGGTTCTACGGCGGCGTCCTCACGGCCGACCGGGCGCCGACGCTCGGGCGCAACGGACGCTTCACCTACACCGGCGCGACGTTCACCCTCGTCGGTCGCTTCTACACCCGCCTGAACAACGGCACGGAGGTCGACGCGCCCGTGTCCGCGTCGTTCGTCGCTGACGGGACCGGCACCACGGCCGCCGACGGCGAGAAGCGGCTCACCGTGCGGCCTCGCCAGACGCTGACGTTCACCCTCCCGGCGGAGGCCCTGCCCCGCGGGTTCGTCAGCGCCACCGTGCCGCTGACGCTCGCCCCGGCGAACGTCCGCTTCGTCATCCCGGCGTCGCCCGTCGCGAACTGAACGGCGTCAGCGCGGCGTCAGCGCCACGCGGGCGATGCCATACGAGAATCCCTGCCGGGCCAGGGCCGCGAGGGCTTTCTCCGGGGGCTTCTCGTGCAGGCGCTTGCGGGCCACGAAGATGCGCGCGGCCTGCAATTCGGCGCTTTCGACGCACTCGGCAGGCGGCCCGATCGTCGCCTCCGCGTCGACCGTCTCGAACGCTTCGGCGCGCACCTCGGCGGCCACCCCGCGCAGCTTCTGCTCGATGCGCCGCCGCGACCAGCCACGCCCGCGCCCCGTCGAAATCCGGTCGCGGGCCACGCGGGCGTCGTCGAGCACCGCGCCGTCCGTGAAGCGCGCGACGAGCGCGTCGATCCACACCCCGGCCTCCGCGTGGGGCGGGTGCCGCGCGGCCTTCTTCTGCAGCGCCGCACGCAGCTCGCCGGTGGTCATGGCCCGCCGACCCAGGTGCCAGAGCGCGGTGCGCTCGAGCATCGCCGCGGTCAACGGCGGGACGACGTGGGTTTCGGGATCGGCGCCTCGGGGCGGACGTCGCTGTCGGGTGAGCATGGCGGCTCACCGTACCGGAACGGTGGGCAACGCGCCGACGAATCGGCCGGCGGCCTCAGCGCGTGAAGACGACCCGTTCGTAGTCCGCGTCGAACACCGGGGCGAGGCCACAGCGGGCGCCGACGTCCAGGTGGTCGTCCCGCGTTGCCCAGCACACGCGCAAATGACCCGTGCCGAGATCGGGATCCCCGCCGGGGCCGTCGGGCAGCTCGCGGACGTCACAGGGCGTGCGATCCACGGGGACGCCCTCGGGCGCAAAGCCCAGGCTGCTGTTTCCATCGAAGTAGAACTGCGTCCCGTTGACGAGACGCGTGTCGCCCCGCCCGGGGCCGGTCTCGAAGAAGACGTCCGCCCGGGGTCCGGCCGCCGCGATGGTCAGGTTCGGCTGCCCCGTCGGGCGGCACCCGAGCAGGATCTCGGCGCCCCCGCAGGCCGCACGCAGGTCGTCGAGGCCGACGAGATCGTCCGCGTAGGTGTCCAGGTGGCAGAGCGTCCAGTCGGCGAGCGCCTCGGCGGGCACGTTCTCCATGACGCCCTCGAAGTCGACCGGCACCGGCGCGCGGCCCTCCGTCTCGTCGAGGCCGTGCTCGCACTGCGCTTCGCGCGGGTAGTCGTAGAAACCGTCGTCGTCGTTGTCGAGCCCGTCCGAGCACGCGAGGGCGCGGGCCGTGAACGTCTCGTCGTCGTCGGCGCTGCCGGCACAGCCCGTGTCGGCCGGGAAGTCCGTCGCGCCGTCGCCGTCGTCGTCGAGCCCGTTGGCGCACGCCGGCGCCGGGCCTTCGACGAGCTCGCGGTTGTCCCCCGCGGCGTCACACCCCGGGTCGAAGGGGAAGTCCGCCTCGCCGTTGCCGTCGTCGTCGCGGCCGTTGGCGCATTGCGCGCGGCCACCGGCGCCCTCGTTCGGATCCGCCGGGCCGCTGCAGCCCGTGTCCCAGAGGTCGGTCAGACCATCTCCGTCGTTGTCGAAGCCGTCCTCGCAGGCGGTGAACCCCGGCGCCTGCCAGCCGGCGATCATCCAGGCCATGAGGTCCAGCGAGCGCGCGCTGATGCCGACGTCGTCCCCCCACTCGGACTCGACGAGCCAGAGGCGTCCGCGCCCGATGTCGACGTACCCGAGCAGGACCTGCGTCCGCCGCGGCCCGCCGAGGGGCACGAAGCCCGGGATGTGGGCGTAGGGCAGGGCGTAACCGCAGCCGCCCGCGGCGTTCGGCGGCACCTCGCCGAGGCCGGAGTCCCGCCAGAAGGGGTCCTCGGGGTGCATGACCTGCAGCGGCGCGATCTCGCCCATGCAATTGCCCACCCGACCGAGGTCCGGCAGCCCGTCGAGGCCGAGCAGGGCCGCCGCCACCCCCGCCGACGTGCGGTACTCGGTGATGAGCGTGCCGCCCTCCTCGAGCCAGAGGCGGATTGGCTCCGGATTGTTCGTGATGATCAGCGCGCCGGAGCGGTGGACGAGCAGCGCGGCCGTGTCCGGACCCGGCTGACAGCCCGCCCGGAACTGGAGGTGCGCCGCGGGCCCGCGCAGGAAGTCGCGCACGTCCCGCTGTGGCTGACCGCACCGCATGAGCGTGTTGCGGTCCTCGCAGCGACCGTTGCGACAGCCGGCGCCGTCCGGGCAGGCGGCATTGCACGCGCCGCAGTGCAAACCGTCCGTCAGCAGGTCGAAGTCCTCGTCGATCTCGCCGTCGCAGTCGTTGTCGAGCCCGTCGCAGTCTTCCTGGAATCCCCGGCCGATGCTCGGATCGGCGTCGTTGCAGTCGCCGCCGCACGTCGTCGAGGCGTCCCCGTCCGCATCGACGCAGGGGG
>JAKLJY010000235.1 GCA_023150895.1 Myxococcota bacterium
CCTGCCCCTGCCCCCGGCGAGCTTCGCTCAAGCCCCAGGGACGGGTTCCCCGGGGCCTGTGTCGGAATCCCCCCTCGGAGAGGCCCCGACGGACCCAGCAACGGCGCGGGTCGGGGACCCCGCCGGGCAACGTGCCGAAATCGGGCGGAATCGCCACGGCCGTCTCGTGCCCGGCAATCACCGGAGGTACCGCGCAGGGCGTCGATGATACGGTTGCTATGTTTAGAGCCTTGACCTGAGTAACATCTGCGTATAGTTTCGGGCTCGACTCTGCGTGTCGAGGCCGCCGATGGACGAGTCCGTGGGGAGCCACTGGCTCCTCCTCATCCACCAGATCCCGCCGAAGCCGCCCTACCTGCGCGTGAAGGTGTGGCGTCGCCTTCAGCGGCTGGGGGCGGTGGCGGTGAAGAACTCGGTCTATGTCCTGCCCGCCTCGGAGCAGGCCCGCGAGGACTTCACCTGGGTGCTTCGGGAGGTCGAGGAGGGGGGCGGCGACGCCTCGCTGGTGGAGGCCCGGTTCGTCGGAGGACTCTCCGACGCGCAGGTCGAGGACCTGTTCCGCGCGGCCCGCGACGCCGACTACGGCCAGATCGCCGAGGAGGCGAAGCGGATCGAAGGGGACTTCGCCGCGGCGACCGCGGTGGATGCGGAGCGGCAGGGGCCTCTTGGGGCCGACGTCCGGCGTCTGAGGAGGCGCCTGGCCGAAGTCGCGGCGCTCGATTTCTTCGGCGCCGCGGGACGGGACGCGGTCGAGGGACTCCTCCAGTCCCTGGAGCGGCGCCTGAGGCCGCCGCCGAGCGTGGTCGAGGGCGCCAGCCCCGAGGAGGTACGGGTGGACCTACGAAGACGCACCTGGGTGACGCGGCGGGGGATCAAGGTCGACCGGATGGCGAGCGCCTGGCTGATCCGGCGGTTCATCGACCCCGAGGCGCGGTTCCGCTTCGTCGACGCCCAGGGGTTCCATCCCGAGGCCGGGGAGCTGCGCTTCGACATGTTCGAGGCGGAGTTCACCCACGAAGGGGATCGCTGCACCTTCGAGGTCCTGCTGGCCCGGGCCGGGATCGAAGACCCCGCGCTCGTGGCGCTCGCCGAGGTGGTCCACGACATCGACCTCAAGGACGGGAAGTTCGGGCGGCCGGAGACCGCGGGGGTGAACGCCCTGGTCGCCGGGATCGCCGCCGCCCACGCCGACGACGAGGCCCGCCTTGCCCGCGCCTCGGCCCTCTTCGATGACCTGTACGAAGCGTTTAGGAAGAGATCGGCATGATCGAGGCGTCCCATCCCATGCCTCGGGAGTCCGAGGTCTTTAGGTCGTCCCTGGGCCGGCTCCTCGGATACTTCCTGTGGCTTGGGACCTTCGGGTTCGGCGGCCCCATCGCCCTCGCCGGCTACATGCAGCGGGACCTGGTAGAGCGGCGCCGCTGGTTCACCGAGACCGATTACAAGGAGGGCCTGGCGCTGGCCCAGCTCGCCCCAGGGCCACTGGCCGCCCAGCTCGCGATGTACCTGGGCTGGGTACGGGCGGGTCTCCTCGGAGCGACGCTGGTGAGCGCGGCGTTCATCGGACCGTCGCTCGTCATGGTCCTCGCCTTGTCGTGGCTCTACCTGCGCTACGGCGGCCTGCCCTGGATGCAGGGGGCGTTCTACGGCATCGGAGCGGCGGTGATCGCGATCATCGCCCGCAGCGCCTGGAAGCTGGTGAAGATGAGCGGCGGCAAGGACCGCCTGCTCCTCGGGATCCTGATCGCCAGCGCCCTCGTCACCGCCTGGACCGAGTCGGAGATCGTCTGGCTCTTCGTCGGGTCGGGCGTCCTTGCGCTGCTGGTGAGGGCGCCTCCTCGCCTCCGTCGGGCTCCTCCGGCGCTCGCCTTCGTGCCGTGGTCGGACTGGGCAATGACCGGGCTGCACGGGGCGGCGTCGAGCGAGACCCTGTGGACGATCACCTGGTACTTCGCCGAGGCGGGGGCCTTCGTCTTCGGAAGCGGGCTCGCCATCGTTCCCTTCCTCCACGGGGGGGTGGTGAACGAGTTCCACTGGCTCACCGAGCAGCAGTTCCTGGACGCGGTGGCGGTGGCGATGATCACTCCCGGCCCGGTGGTCATCACGGTGGCCTTCATCGGCTACCTCGCGGGCGGGCCCGCCGGGGCCCTGCTGGCGGCCCTGGGGGTGTTCCTGCCCTGCTTCCTGCTGACGGTGCTCCCCGCGCCCCACTTCCGCAGGTTCGCCCGGAACCCCCAGGTGAAAGCGTTCGTCGACGGCGTGACGGCGGCGGCGGCGGGAGCCATCGCCGGGGCGGCCTTCGTCCTCGGGCGGCGCGCGGTGTTCGACGTCGCGACGGTGATGCTGTTCGCAGCCACCCTCCTCGTCCTGACGAGGGTAAAGAAGGCTCCCGAACCGCTGATCATCGTGGCCGCGGGGGTGGTGGGGATGGTGCTCACGACCGCCCGGGCCGGATGAGCCGGGGAGGAGGTGGACGATGCCGATCACGGGTCTCGCCGAGTGTGAAGTCCAAGTCCTACGCCCGCTCGATGAAGCGGATGCTCAAGTCCAGCGACCGCAAGCTCAGACCTCGTTGGGCTACGGCATGGCCGGTACGAGATGCAGTTGCGAGGCGGCGCAAGGCCGAGCCCCAAGTCCCGTGCTGGCTGCTGCTCATCCACCAGATCCCTCCAGGGAGACGAAATGAAGACGATCACGTTCATCGCACTGGCATGTGCCTCGCTTTCCCTGGGGGCCTGCCGCGAAACCCGGCAGCCGCAACCTCCTCCGGATCCCGAGCAGGTGCCGGCGGCGATGCCGAACCCGCCCGGTGGGGAAAGGTCGGAGGCGCCCCTCGCGCCTGCCACTCCACCCCCCGCGGACTCCGCTGCGGACGCCGGCGCGAGTCGGACCTTCGACTTCGACTCCGATCCCGCGGACGCGGCGCCCACGGGCTTCTCCTTCGGCCGCACCGGCAGCGGCAGCACCGGCCGCTGGACGGTGCTCGCCGTGGCCGACGCGCCGTCACGCCCGAAAGTCCTCGCTCAGCTCGACGCGGACGATACGGACGTCCGCTTCCCGGTCGCGGTGGCGGACGCTCCGTCGCCGCGCGACCTGCGGCTCTCGGTCCGCTGCAAGCCGGTGTCCGGGCTCGTCGACCAGGCGTGCGGCCTCGTCTTCCGCTACCGCGACGAGGACAACTACTACGTCACGCGTGCCAACCCGCTCGAGAACAACATCCGCCTCTACACCGTGAAGGGCGGGAAGCGGCGGCAGCTCGCGAGCTGGAGCGGGATCGTCACCACCGGCGCGTGGCACGAGTACGTCGTCGAGGTGCGCGGAGACCACATCCGAGTCTCGTGGGACGGCACGAACGTCCTCGACCGTCACGACTCGACCTTCGGGGACGCGGGCCGCGTCGGTCTGTGGACCAAGGCCGACTCGGTCACCTGGTTCGACGACCTCCGCGTGGAGCCCCTGCAGTGACCGCCGAACGCGATCCGGCGCCCACACGGCGCGAAGCGGTGACGGCGCTCCCCGTGGGCGGCGCCGCGCTCCCGACGTTCCTGCCCTGCGACCCGTTCACCGTGATCCCAGCGCCGCGCCACCGCCGATTCTCGAAGAAATGAAGGGAAAGGACCGAACCCGATGAGCACCACGCAATACGCGATCTCGTGCTGCCTCGTAGTAGCGGCGGGCATGATCGTCGCGGCCTGCGCTGCATCCCCGGATCCGCGGCCATCGCCCGGCAACGCTCCCGCCACCTCGGCGCCACCGTTCGAGGCAGCTTGCGCCTACGTCACGAGCTGGGGCGGCGAGGACGTGTGTGGCGTGCATGTACCCGACGGACGTGCCCTCGGGTGCGTGCGCACGGGGAGCAAGCCGCATGGCGTGGCGGTCTCCCCGGACGGCTCGCGCGTCTACGTCTCGAACGAGGGCTCGGACACGCTGACGGTGGTGGATGCCTCGAGCTTCCGGGTGATCGCAGAGATCCCCGTGGGCCACATGCCCAATCAGGTCGCGCTCTCACCCGCTGGCGATCGGTTGTGGGTCACGAACAATGCGGACTCGACGGTGACCATCATCGACACCGCGACCCACGCTGTCGTCCAGACCCTGGCGGTCGGGCGGGCGCCACACATCATCGTCACGAACGCCGCACGCAACGTCGCGGTCATCACGTCCGAGGGCGACGGTGCGCTCGATCTCTTCGACCTCTCCACGTTCGAGCGCGTGTCGCGCGTCCCGGTCTACGGCTTCCCCCGCGTCCTCGCGACGACGAGGTCGGGAGACGCCGCCTTCTTGACCATTCGCTGGCTCAACGGCGCCCTCCTGGTCGATCTTCAGTCGGGCGGCCCCCAGGACCGAGTCGCCCTCGGCGAGCCGCGCTTCGCGCCCGAGGGCAAGGATGCGCACGGCATCGCGCTAACGCCGGATGATCGCGTCGTCCTGCTCACGACGCAGATGACCGACCAGCTCACGTTCGTCGATGCGGAAACCCTCGCGGTCATCGACCAGATCGGCGTCGGCCGGAACCCGAACTGGGTCGAAGTGACACCCGACGGGCGCTTCGCGGTGGTGAGCACGACCGACGACGACTCCGTCTCGATCGTGGACATCCCGAGCCGGCGGGTTCTCTCGACGGTACAGGTCGGGCGGCAACCGAAGCGGCTGGTCGTAGGGCGCTGCGCCGCGCGTAAGGTCGGAGGCTGACCATGCGATGGGCCGGTCCGCCGGCCCTCAGGGCGTCGGGCGCGACGTACCTCGCGCTCGGTTCGCTCTCGCTCCTTCCGGCTCCTCGTCGTGCCCCTCGCGCCGCTGATGTCCCGATGAAACGGAAGGAGACCTGACGATGCCTGGCCCTGTACGCCCCTACTTGACCCACTGGATCGGCCTCGCGCTCGCCCTCCTCTTCGTGAGCATGTTGTCCTGCACGAAGCGCAAGAACGAGGTCGTGGTCTACACCTCCGTCGACCAGGTGTTCTCGGAGCCTGTCTTCCGCGCGTTCGAGCGCGAGGCGGGCATCGAGGTCCGCGCCGTCTTCGACACCGAAGAGACGAAGAGCACCGGCGTCCTGAACCGTCTCATCGCCGAGTCGGACCACCCACAAGCCGACGTCTTCTGGTCGGGTGATCCGGTGCGGCCGTTCCTGCTCATCAAGCGCGGCCTCGTCGAGCCGTACCTGTCGCCGGCGGTGTCGGGGCTGCCGGCGGGCATGCGCGCCGCGGACGGCACATGGACGGGCTTCGCCGCGCGGGCGCGCGTGCTCCTGGTCAACCGCGGCAAGGTCCCCTCGGGCGAGACGCCGCGGTCCATCCGCGATCTGGCGGATCCGCGATGGCGCGGTCAGACGAGCATCGCGAACCCGCTCTTCGGTACGACCACGATGCACGTGGCGGCGCTGTTCGCGGCGTGGGGGGAGGAGCGGGCTCGCGCGTTCATGAACGACATCAAGGCCAACGACGTGCGCGTCGCCAGCTCGAACGGGGAGGTCAAGCGGCTCGTCGCCGCCGGAGAGGTCGCCTTCGGGCTCACGGACACGGACGATGCCCACGAGGCGCTCGGGGAGGGGGCTCCGGTGGAGGTCATCTATCCCGACCAGGACGGCATGGGCGCGCTCGTGATGCCGACGACCGCCGTCCTCTTGCGCCGCGGTCCGCACGGAGAGGCCGGAAAGAAGCTCGTTGACTACCTCGTGGGTCCCGAGGCGGAGCGGATGATGGCCGAGTCGGCGGCGCACATGCCGCTGCGCGCCGGCGTGCCCACCCCGGCGAACGTCCGGAGCGTAAGCGACATCCGGACGATGGAGGTCGACTACGCGCGCGTCGCGTCGGAGATGGAGAGGATCCAGCCGTGGCTCAGGCAGTGGAGCGGACTTTGAACCAGAGGCTCCACCGGCACGAGCAGACCCTCTTCCTCGCCGGGGCAGCCGCGATACTGGTCCTTTTCTCGATCGCGCCGTGGCTCCAGCCCCTCGGCGAGATCGCGGCGGCTCGCGAGAACAGCCTCGCGCTCCTCGCGTCATCTCGCGTTTGGATGCTGCTCCTTCGGTCCCTCCTGTTGTCGAGCGCGGTCACGGCGCTCGCGCTCCTCATCGGGCTGCCACTCGGTGTCCTCTTCGGAAGGATGGACGTGCCGCTTCGGCGCGCACTTTGGGTGGCTCACGCCTTCCCCATGTTCCTGCCGCCCTTCCTCCTGGCGCTGGGATGGTTCCACCTGCTCGGACGGCAGGGCCTGCTCGGCGGCGAGAGCACTGCGGCGCTCCTCTTCAGCGAGGTCGGGCTCGTGTTCGTCCTCGGCGTCACGCTCGCCCCCATCGTCACCTCCCTCGTCGCCGTGGGCGTGATGGGCGTCGACGCCTCCCTCGAGGAGGCCGCTCGGCTCGTCGCGCGTCCGTGGCGCGTCGCGACCCACATCCTCTTGCCGGCGGCGAGCCCGGCCATCGCGCTCGCGGCGATCGTCGTCTTCGCGCTCGCCTTGTCCGAGCTCGGCGTGCCCATGTTCCTGCGTGTCGACGTGTTCCCGGCCGCCGTGTTCGCGCGCCTGGGCGGCGTCGACTATGCCCCGGGGGAGGCGTTCGCGCTCGCGCTGCCACTCGTCCCGGTCGCCGCCTGCCTCCTCATCCTCGAACGCAGGTTCGTCGGCCGCCACTCCTATGCCGTGCTCGGCCTGCGGAGCGGGGCCCGTGCGCCGCTTCCGCTCCGGCGGCTCCGCGCCCCGCTCACGGCCGCTGCGACCATCGCCAGCATCGTCTCCGTGGCGCCCATCGCTGCGCTCGCCATCCGCGCCAGCCGCGGCTCGGGCGGCGTGGCGACGATCCTCGACTGGTCCCGTCGGGCGCCGTTGAACGGTGTCCTGGCGGCGGCCGCCGCGGCAAGCGGGATCTCCGCCATCGGCCTCATCGTGGGTCACGCTGCGGCTCGACGCGAGCGTGGCGCGTCCGTGCTCGACGCGCTCTCGGTCCTCGCGTTCGTGACGCCGGCCTCGGTGCTCGGGGTGGGGCTCATCGCCGTGTGGAACCGTGCCGCGACGCAGATGATCTACGGGACGCTGGCCATCCTCGTGGTCGGCTACATGGCCCGCTACGTCGCGGTCGGCGTCCGCGTCGTCGCCAGCAGCGTGAGCCAAAGCCCCGTGCACCTCGAGGAGGCCGCCGCCGCGCACGGCGCCCACTTCGCGCGGCGCCTCTTCCGGATCGTGCTGCCGCTCCACGCCCGGGGCGTCATGTTCGCGTGGCTGCTCGCGGCCGTCTTCTGCATGCGAGACCTCGAGACCGCCGTGCTCTTCTACCCGCCCGGGGGCGAGCCGCTCACGGTTCGCATCTTTACTCTCGAGGCGAACGGCCCGGAGTCGGTTGTAGCGGGCCTCGCGCTCCTCCAGGTCGGGATGACCCTCGCCGTGCTCGGGCTCGGCGCGTTCGCTTTCCTCTGGAGGCGAGCCCCATGACGGCCGCGATCGCCCTCGCCGAAGTGAGCTTCCGTTACGGCGCGCGAGACATCCTCTCGGGCTTCGCGCTCTCCGTCGCGCCCGGCGAGGTGGTGGCGCTCCTCGGTCCCTCCGGCTCCGGCAAGTCGACCGTACTTCGGCTCGTCCTCGGCTTCGCGGTGCCGGCCAGAGGCTCGGTCCATCTCGGCGACGAGATCGTGAGCAAGGATGGGAAGACTCTCGTTCCGCCCGAGGATCGGCACCTCGCGGTCGTCTTTCAGGACCTCGCACTCTGGCCGCACCTGACGGTCCACGCGAACCTCGCGTTCGGGCTCGGCCCCGGGAAGCGGCGAGGCGAGCACGAAGCCCGGATCCGGGAGCTTCTGGCGCGGGTCGGGCTCGCCGGGAAGGAGAAGCACTACCCCGGTGAGCTCTCGGGCGGCGAGCGACAGCGCGTGGCCATCGCGCGGGCGCTCGTCATGGAGCCACGGGCGATCCTCCTCGACGAGCCCCTCTCGAACCTCGACGTCTCGCTCAAGCGAGATCTCCTTGGTACGTTCCGCGAGCTGTTCAAGGAGCGCAAGAGCACGGTCGTCTACGTCACCCACGACTTGCGCGAGGCGGCCTCACTCGGCGATCGCATCGCGGTCATCGAGCACGGTGAGGTCGTGCAACAGGGGACCCTCGACCTCCTGCGCGCTCAGCCTGCCTCCGGCTTC
>JAKLJY010000236.1 GCA_023150895.1 Myxococcota bacterium
GGGCGCGGAGCGGCCGGCGCGGGCGCGGCCGGCGCGTGGGCGGCGTCGGTGGGGCGATGGAACACCGACTCCAGGTCCGCGAGGGACGAACGCGGGAGCAGCCCCAGCCACGCCCGCGCGTCCACCGGGCGCTCGGCCACCTGCTGCGAGAGCGCGCGCATGACCGCGTCCGACCAACTCGACGCCAGGCGGGGCGCCCGCGCCGACAACGGCACGAAGGGCATGCCGCGCCAGTAGTACCCCGCGAGCTGCCCCCAGAGCTGGCTGGCCTCGGTGTCCTCGGTCAGGCCCTGCGCGTCGTCGAACGGCAAGCGCCCCGAAAGCAGCCGATAGGCCACCATGCCCAGCGCGAAGACGTCGGCGCGCGGGCCGAGGTCCGAGGGTTTGACCTCGCCCTTGAGCACCTCGGGCGGCAAGTAGAGCGGCGTGCCGAGGATCTGACCCGTCGAGGTCGCTCGCCCCGAGCCGACGGCCTTGGCGAGGCCGAAATCGAGCACCTTCACCTGGTCGGCGGTCGTCACGAACAGGTTCGCCGGCTTGAGGTCCCGGTGAATCACCGACGGCGTGCGCTCGTGGGCGAATGCCACGGCTTCCCCCATCTCGCGGATCCACCGGCAGGCCGTGTCGGTGTCGAGCCCGCCCCGGGCGAGGCGTTCCTCGAGGGTGCTGCCCGAGAGCAGCTCGAGGATCATGCAGAGTTTGCCGCCCTCGTCGAAGACATCGTGCAACGCCAGGATGCCCGGGTGATCCAGGTCGCCTTGGATCTGCGCCTCCTGCACGAACCGACGCCGGACCTCGGGATCGGCCGCCAGCTCGGGTCGGATGACCTTCAGCGCGTACTCGCGGCCCTTCATGGTGTGGCGCACGCGGTAGACGGCCCCCATCCCCCCCCGGCCCAGCAGGCCCAGAATCTCGTACTCGCGGATCTGCTCGCTCACCGACACCCTCCCGTCGACCGTTCGACCCATCAACGCTCGGCGGGCAGATTCGCACCGTGCCGTGTCGACTGCAACCTTGCCAACCGCGCGGCACCGGCGCAGCATCGGCGTCGCATCGAGGACGAGACGACGAGGGAGTGCCCGTGAGCGAGTACGTCCGAATTCCGGAGCCCCCCGCCGGGCCCGTCACGGCGGAGGCCGTGCTCGGGTACGCGCGGGCCATCATGCAGTGGTTGCAGGCCGGGCCGGGCGGGGTCGCGACGGCCGCCGCCGAGGAGGCGAGGCTGCAATCGGTCGCCTCGCACGAGGCCGAGCGCCTGCGAGAGGCCGCCGAGCGCGCCCTTCAAGAGGCGCTCGCGCGGCTGGAAGCGCAGGCGGCCGAGAGCGAGGCGGCCGTCCGCGACGCGCTCCACGCCGAGTCTGCGCGGCTCCTCGGGCAGGCGCGGCACGACCTCGAAGCCGCCGGCGACCGGGTGGTGGACAAGGTCGACGCGGCGGGCGACCGGGCGGTCGACAAGGTCGACGTCACGGGCGAGCGGGCCGCCGATCGGGTCGAGGCTGCGTGTGACAAAGCCACGGACCGGGTCGAAGCCGCCGGCGCCGAGACCACGGGCGGTGTCCATCGGGCCGGTCAGGCGGCGGCCGAGAGCGTCGACGCCCACCGCGACGCCGCCGTGCGGACGCTCGAGGAGACCACCCGAACGCTGCTTTCGGAGCTGAACGACGCGGGACGCGCGGCCATCGAGGCCGTCGAGGCCGCCCGAGCCGATGCCGAGGGCGCGCTGCGGGAACTTCTGAACGCGCAGCTCCACATACTCGTCGCCGAGGCGGGACGCCATCGGATGGATCTTTCGGAGGCCGCCCAGCACCTCGCGTCGGAACTCCAGAGTCACGCCCTCTCTCACCTCGAAACGCTGCGGCAGCAGGCGCAACTCGGCCTCGAGACGCTGACGCAGCACGGCACGTCGCTCACCGAACACTTGTCCACGGTCGGACAGAGCGCACTCGACACCCTCGGACGCGAGCTCGGCACAGCGGTCGGCGCGCTCCAAGGCGCGGCCGACGAGGGGCGCTCCTGGCTGCGGACGCTCATCGAAGAAGGCGTCGCGACCATCATCCGCGTCTTCCCCGGCGGTGGCGTCGTCGCGGATCGCGTCGGCGACGAGGTGGGAGACGTCTTCCTCGGCGAGGATGGCAACCGCCGCCGTGGCTGAACCTCTCCGTCCACCGACCCCGGCCCTGCGCATTCCGCGCATGGAGCCCTCCCCGCCCCTCGCGACCCTGCTCTCCGCGCTCGCCGGCCGACCCGAACGCGCCGAGGCGGCCAATCTGCAGTCCCGCGTGGCCGCGTTGCCCCGGGACGACACGCCCGGCTGGGTGGCCCTGTACGGCGAAGCCGCGGAGTTGGGCCGCCGCGCGCTCGCGAGCGCCGAGGCCGAGGTCGCCGTCTCCCGGACCGAGCTCGACCGGCTACAACCCACCGCCGCGCTCGCGGGCCTCGGGCCGAAGCGCAGTGTCGAGGGCGTGTTCGAGGCCCTGCGCCGGTGGGTCAGCGACTCGAAATCCGCCTGGAACGAGCGCCTCGGCAAGCAAGCCGATGTGTTCGCGCTCGACCTCGACAAGCTCCTGGCCCAGACGTCTTTCGAGACGTACACGCAGGACGACGAGCTCATCGTCGCCCCGGACGCCGCGTCCGGGCAGCGCCTCGACGCCGCCTTCGCCGACTGGATCGAGGGCTACGCGGGCCACCTGCGGCAGCTCTTCCCGAGCCGCGAGCCCAAGCTGCTGGCGCCGGCGCTCCAACTCGCGACCGAGCTGGCGCCCCGCTGCCCTGCGCCCGACCTGCGGCCGCTGGAGGTCGCGCTCGGGGTGGTCCCACCCGCCCTGCCCGAGGAGCGCATCCCCTGGCCGGGGCTCGCCGAAGCCACGCTCAAGTCCTTCGGCGGCATGATGATGCGCGCGAGCAGCGTGACGTTGCTCCTCGCGGGCCTCGCGCAGTTCGTCATCCCCGAGCAGGCGGGCGTGCGGGGACCCATCGGCGCCGCACTCGGCCTGGCCGCCGTGCCGCTGGCGATCGTCGCCGTACGGAAGGAGCGAGCGCGGCTGCGCGAACGCCTGCCCAAGCGCGCGGAGGTCAACCTCCGCGAGCGTCTGCGGCGCGACGCTCGGGATCTCATCGACCGCATGAAGCGCGAGGCGCTCATTCAGATCGATCGTCACCGCAGCGCCGAGTTCCGCCGCTTCGAGCAGTGGGCGGACACCGACCTCCGGCGTGAGGTCGCCCGGGCCGAGGCCGAGCAGGCCGATGCAGCCCGCTCGCGGGCGCTGCGGGTGCCGCAGCTTCAGTCCGCGCTGACGGCCGCCCAGATGGCGGCGCAGCAACTCCGCTCGCTCGTGCCCCAGATCGAGCAGCGCCGGGCCGCGCTCGAGCGCGGCGAGGTCTGACGCGCGCACGCCAGCCCGATCGTCAGGGCTCGGCGTCGGCCAGCGCGATCAACTCGATGTAGACGTTGGGCGGGCAGCGACGAGCGCGACACCGACCTCGACGCGGAGGACCACGCCGGGATGTGGAAGCGAGACCTCGGGCTTTCGATGATCGATGACATCGATCTCAACGCGGTCGCGCGCGACCACCATGCCCGCAGCCCCCCTCGGGAAACACGATGGTCGCTTGCCCGGTACGGACTGCCTCGGCAGCCGCCTCGCGAATCGCCCCCTCGCGAGCGGCGGCCCGTGCATCTTCGGTGCGCTTGTCGAGGCGATCCGGCCCCGGCACGACGCTCTCGGGGATATCGTCCGGGAAGAACGCCGTGTACCAGCGGAGCCACGCGTAAAGACCACGGTGGTACAGCGAGCCCAGATCGAGGAGGCGTTCTTCAGGCAACGGTCGCCCCGAGGCGACCAGACACGCCGCCACGAGAAGAGCGACGTTGCCGACGGCCATCTGATACTGCAAACGAGCGGCACGCGGCGACAGGCCGGGCGTCGCGAGCCCGGCGAGGAATCCCGTCGTCTCCAATCCGGCCGGCAACTCGACCTTCGAGGCGAACGGCATCAGCTTCGGGTCGCGCGCTTCTTCCGGCAGACGCTGCGTAACACGATATCGGACACGCTCGAACAGGAGCGTTCGGCCGAGTTCCGGCCCCTCTCCGAAGAGACGACGGAGCGTGTCGCGCGTCGGTGGCTCGTTCGGAAGCTCCGATGGCGCAAACGCGACCAGTGCCTGGACGACCCGAAGCAGGGCGAGGGTCGCATGGGGATCGTCCAGCGCCTCACCGAGTGCATCACTGACGGCGTCCTCGTCACGGGCCTCCGCGATCGCTGGCGCGAGAAGGTCGGCCAGGGCCTCGACCGCCCCACGAACGGCTGCGCGCCGCTCATCGTCCCCGAGTGTCCGAAGGCTCTCTGTGATCGAGCGGAAGGCCGCCGCAACGGACTCGACCAGCCCGACACCGGGCGCCGTGATGGTCTGCAGGGAGATTGCGGTGCTCACGTCGCGACGATACTCCGGTCCGGTCGCCATCGGCAACCCGCCGCGCCGTTCTTCAACCCGCTCGGCCCGCGGGTTGGAACCCGTGCACGTACGACACGCTCTCTCCAGCGTCCCACCGCCGCAGCGCCTCGGCGAGCGCGGCACGCGCGGCCGGCAGCGGGTCGTCGTAGAGCGAGGTCAGCTTCTCCAGAAAACTGAATCGGCCCCCGGGCCGGGTCATGACGATGACGGCCTCCTCCGTGGTGCGGATGCGAAGACCCGCCAGGAACGCACCCGGCGTCGCGTCGGCATCTTGCAGGTGTCCGCCGGCGAACATCCAGCCTCGCGCGCGCTCGGGGTCGACGTTCGCGACGCCGACGAGCATGCAGCCGGAGACGGCGAATTCGAAGGGCTGAGCGCCGTGAGGGACACGCGACACGAGAGCAGGGAGGAGTTCGATGACGGGCGTGTTGGACATCGTCGGGCGATGCTGCGCGGGTGCGGCGCGCGATGCAAGTGCCCGCCGGCGGCCGGAGAAGGCGACCCCCCCTCACCCCGCGTCGCACAGCTCCGCATAATCCCGCGGGCACTCGAGCGAGCGCAGCCAGGCGTCGGCGAGGGCGTCGATCTCGGCGGCGCGATCGCCCGCGGCGGCCCGCAGGGCGGTCAGCATGTCCTCCATGTGGGCGGCGCGCCCCACGTGGGTCGCATAGAACGCGGCGATGACCTCGTCGAGCATCGCGACCCCGAGGACCTCCGCGACCTCGCGGTAGAAGAAGGCGCCCTTCATGTAGGGCACCGTGGACCACAGGGGATGTGTCTCGAGCTCGATGACATCGCAGGTGTCGAGCAGCGCGATCGTGTTGGTGTCATTCGCCGGATCACAGTCGAACGACAGGAAACAGGCGTACTCGGGCCACAGATCGAGCCCGGCGCTCTCGGCGGCCCGGCCGGCGATGTAGGTCGTCGTGCCCTCGCTGAGCACGAAGTCCTCCCAGCAGGCGATGCGCACGCCGTTGCCGAACCAGCCGTGTGCCGCCTCGTGAATGTTGACCTCCTCGTTGCCGAGGTCGTCGCGGCCGACGTGCCAGAACGGGTGGTGCTCCATGCCCCCCGTCGCGTCCTCCGCCCAGGGCGCCGAGACGGTGCCGGCCTCGGCGCCGTAGGCGTAGGGCCCGTAGGTACGCTCCAGGAAGTCGAACGCCGGCACGAGCCGCGCCGTGCCCGCGCGGGCGTCGTCGGCCTCGCCCGGGCCGTGCCAGACCGCGAGGCGGGTGCCCGCGCTCGTCTCGCCGAGGTCGATGCGCTCGAAGGCGCCGATGGCCACCGCCGGCATGTAGGTCGGGGCCTCGGTGGGAATCTCCGGGGGGTAGATGGCCACCGCGTCGGCGGGTACGCCCTCGACCCGCAGCGAGAACGTGGCCCCTTCGGACGGCGCCGAGCGGCACGGGAACAGATAGCCGCAGTAGGTCGGCCACAGGAACGTCACCCCGTCGCCGCCGAGCCAGCCACCGACCTCCGTCTGCGACCGGAAACCATAGGACACCGTCACTCGATGCGGCGTGTCGGCCGCGGGCACGCCGATCGCCAGCGTCGCGTCCTTGACCCGGTACGCCAGCGACGCGCCCGTGTCGGCGTCGACGACCTCGGTGACGTCGAGATCGCCCGCCTCGAAGGCCGCCCCGTCGTCGGGCGACGGCCCGAGGGTGATTGTCGCCTCGCCATGCATCGCCTCGAAGTCGAGGTTCAGGTCGACGTGCTCGACGTCGCGCGTCCAGTTCAGACGCGGCGGGGGAGGCCCGGCATCGGGGCCGGCGTCGGGCTCGGCGAACGGGCCGGCGTCGGACCCGGTCGAGGGGCCGACGTCACCGGTCGCATCCGACCCGGCGTCCAACGTGTCGGCGGGTGTCGAATCGGCGCCCCGGCAGGCGCCGAGCGTCACGACGAAGGCCGTGAGGGCGAGCGAAGTCGGGGCAGTACGACGGGTCTGATTCGTGTCGAGCGGCATCGCCACGGAGTCTACCGCCGAACACTCCCGGCCGCGCGCCCCGTGCGATCAGGGGCTTTAGGTATCTGCATCCGCACAAACTCGTGCACAATCGAGTTTCAGGTCTACCGCCGTCCGACTTCCTGGAGGGAGCCTTGTTGACGTATCGACCCATCACCGGTCTCGCCATGACCGCCGTCCTGCTCGGCGCGTGGGCCTGGGCCCCTGAAGCCGTCGCGCAGGATCGCTCTCTGGGCCCGGGCGCCCCCGCCCTGGCGACGACGCGATACGAAGCGGGT
The DNA here is from genome assembly GCA_023150895.1 of Myxococcota bacterium. Taxonomy (GTDB): domain Bacteria; phylum Myxococcota_A; class Bradymonadia; order UBA7976; family UBA1532; genus CAINDO01. The sequence continues at coordinate 6,697 of JAKLJY010000236.1, forward strand.
ATCGCGCGCTATCGCGCCGGGGACTACGCCGGGGCCGCGTCCGAGTTCCGCATCGCGCTCTCGGCGATGCCCGGCTCGGCCATCCTCGCCTACAACCTCGGCAAGGCCGAGGAGCGCGCGCAGCAGTGGGAGGCCGCGCTGTCGGCCTATACCCGGTACCTCGAGCTTGCCCCGCTCGCCGAGGACCGCGCCGAGGTGCAGACCGTCGTCCAGTCGATCCAGTCCACACTCGACCGCGTCAAACCGTTCACCGACATCGAGACCGAGCCGCCCGGCGCGAGTCTGCTCGTCGACGGCGCCGAAATCGGGATGACCCCCGTGAAAGTGCGGCTCCCCATCGGCGCACACGACGTCGTCGCGTCCGCCCCCGGGTACGCAGCCGCCCGGCAGCGTATCGAGCTTGCCCCGGAGGGTCCGCGGAAGTTCCGGCTGACACTCGAGCCCACGCCGGCATCGGCACCGTCCGCGTCGACGCAGGCCCCGCCCGCGCCACAGCCGAGCACCGAGCCGGACACCCGGCGCATCCTGGCCTGGAGCGCGGTGGGGCTCGGCGCCGTGGCCCTGGGTTTCGGCGTGCATCAGACCATCACGGCCGCCGACGCCGCGAACCAGGGGGCCGATCCGGGGGCGGGCGACGCCGCCCGGCAGGCCCGCCTGCGGGAGGATCTGGACGCCGCCCGACTCGGCATGGGGCTCGGTTTCGGCCTCGGGGCGGCGTTCCTCGGCGCGGGTCTCGCGCTGTTTCTCTGGCCCGAGTCGCCGACGGGGCCGGGCGCGGCCGCGCTGTCCTTCGACGGCTTCACCTTTGGAGGTCGATTCTGATGCGCGGCTCACGTCTGCTGGTCGTCGCTGGCCTCGCGCTCGGCGCGTGTTTCGAGATCCCCGCGGCGCCCCCGTGCGGCCCGGACGAGCCTTGTCCCACCGGGCAGCTCTGCCGCGAGGGGGTCTGCGAGACCGGTGATGCCCCCCGCGAGGACGCCGAGTCTCCCGCGCCGGACGCGACGACGATGGACGCGGTGACGATGGACGCGGTGATTGGTGCGATCGACGGCGCGCGTCCGGCCGACGCACGCCCCCCGGTCGATGGCGGCGACGAGGCCGGGCCGCCGGACGCCCGCGCCCCAGACGCCCGCGCCCCGGACGCCGCGGCACAGCCGGGGGACGCGCGCCCGCCGACGCCCGACGGGGCATCGCCCCCGACCCCCGACATGGCGACCCCGCCCGAGCCCGACATGGCGACCCCGCCGACCCCCGACGCCGCGCAGCCCCCGACGCCGGACATGGCGACTCCGCCCGAGCCCGACGTGGCGCTTCCGCCGGACCCCGATGCCGCGCTGCCCCCGATGCCGGACATGGCGACCCCGCCGACGCCGGACGCCGCCCTGCCGCCCGACC
>JAKLJY010000237.1 GCA_023150895.1 Myxococcota bacterium
CCGACCGCCGGCCGCCGCCACGGCCGCCCCGCGGCCCGCGCCGACCGCAGCGCCCCCGCCCGATGCCGGGGGCCTGAAGACGCTGAGCCGCAACGAGATCATGGGCGTCGTCAGCGCGAACACGGCGGCCATCCAGGCCTGTGGCGCGGCGCAGCCCGACCTCAAAGGCATCCTTGCCGTCGCGACGACGATCGAACGCGACGGCAGTGTTTCGGCCGCCGCGGTGACCACCTCGAAGTTCCGCGGCACGCCCGTCGGTACCTGTGTCGAGCAGAAGGTCCGCGGGCTCCGCTTCCCGAAGTTCTCGGGTGATCCGGTCCGGTTCAACCTGCCGCTGACCCTGTGAAGACGGTCCAGGGCCTTCGGATCACCCGCGACGGTCCGGTGGTCCTCATCGCGCTGAACCGCCCCGAGGTACGAAACGCGGTCGACCCGGCGACGGCCGATGCGCTCCGCAGCGCCTTCGAGGCGTTCGATCAAGATCCCGACGCCGCCGTCGCCGTTCTGACCGGGGCGGGCGGTTCATTCTGCGCCGGGGCCGATCTGACGGCTTATGCGAACGGCGCGGCGTTCCACATCGCTCCTGAGGGCCCGGGCCCGCTCGGACCGACCCGCATGGCCCTGCGCAAGCCGGTCCTCGCCGCGGTCGCGGGCCATGCCGTTGCCGGCGGTCTCGAACTCGCGTTGATGTGCGACCTCCGCATTTGTGACGAAACGGCCATCTTCGGTGTCTTCTGCCGGCGCTGGGGCGTTCCCCTGATTGACGGCGGCACCTGGCGGCTCCCGCAGGTCGTCGGGCTCGGGCGGGCCCTCGACATGGTGCTGACGGGACGCGCCGTGGACGCGGCGGAAGCCCTCGCGATCGGCCTGGCGAACCGTGTCGTGCCCGCGGGGCAGGCCGTCGACACGGCGGTTGCCCTCGCCCATCAGCTCGCTGCACTCCCGCAGGCTTGCCTGCGCGCCGATCGGACCGCCGTCTACGGAAACCTCGGCGCCACGCCCGCCGAAGCGTTCGCTCGCGAAATCGCGGGTGCCGAGGGCCTTCTTGCCGAAGCACGTCGAGGTGCGGTCGCGTTCGCCGCCGGCGAGGGGCGCCATGGACGCAGCCGCACCCTGCGCGAGCCGACCGGCGAGACTTGACGCAGCCACACGGCCCGGTCGGGGACACCAATGAGCGTGCTGACCAGAACCGTCCCTCGAGACACTCCGGCGAGCGCTCGGGCAACGATTCCCCCCACGCCGCCCCGTTCGAACGCGGATTGCGCTCGCGGACCGACGCTGCGCCACCGCGGGCTCGCCCGCAGACCTCACGGGCGAGCGCGCGACCAAGGCGGACGGGAGCGCTCCGTTGTGCTTCCCCCCTGCGACTCTCCGACCGCGTTCCCGCCGCGCTCATCGTGTCGCGTTTCCGCCCCGTCGGCCCGGGGGGCCGGCCCCGCGTCGCGACCCGGCGATGACCGTCCCGCCGCCCGCACGGCCGTGGAAGCCGTCCGACGGCGCCCGGGTTTCGCCCCATCGGGTCGACCCCGATCGAGATCCGGATTGACGTCCGCGCGGACCTGGGTTACGCCCGTGCCCGCAACTCTCAACCCCGACAGTGGAGGACTCCATGGGTCTGCTCTCTCGCCTCACCGCCAAAGTCACCCCCCAGCGCAAGGCGTCCGACGACGCGCTCCTGATGCACGGCATGATGCTCATGTGTGGTGCTGACGGAAACTTCGAGCAGGCCGAGATGGAGACGGTCGAGGCCTACTTCGCCCAGCTCCCCGAGTTCCGCAGCAAGGAGTTCAGCGACGTCTACGACGACGCCGTCAAGATCCTCCGCCGCTACCCCTCGCTGAAGGACTCCGTGAAGGCCCTCGGCGAGCTCTCGACGCCCGCCATGAAGAAGAAGGCCTACGTGCTCGCCGCGGACATCGCCATGGCCAGCGGCGACGTCGAGGAAGACGAAGACGCCATGCTCGAGGCCATGCAGCGCGTGCTCGAGATCGACGATCGCTTCGCGCAGAACGTGCTCGAGGTGCTTTCGGTCAAGTACCAGCCCGCCACCTGAGACGCATGTCCGACGCCGTCACGCGGGGCATTCGGGTTCGGGTGCGGGCGCAATTCGTGCCTGAGCACTCCGAACCCGACGAAGAGCGCTACTACTTTGCCTACCATGTGACGATCACGAACGAGGGCGCTCGACCGGCGAAGCTCGTTTCCCGGCACTGGATCATCACCGACGGTGCCGGACAGGTCCACGAGGTCAAGGGCGCGGGCGTCGTGGGGCAGCAGCCTCGGCTCGCGCCCGGCGAAGCGTTCGAATACACGAGCGCCTGCCCGCTGCCGACGCCCGTCGGCTCGATGTACGGCACCTACCAGATGGTGACCGACGCTGGCGACGCGTTCGAGGCGCGCATCGCGCCGTTTACCCTCGCGCTGCCGACGGCCCTGAACTGACCGGACGCACGACACCCGAGCCGCCACGCCGCCGCGTTGCGTCGTGCCCCGCCCGTTCCCCGCGTTGACGGTGCGATGCCCGACCGCGCAAAGGGCCCACCTCTGCGGCGAACGGGCGGCGCCATCGATCGGCACGCCAGCAGGGGTGTGCCCCGCTGTGCCAACATGCGAGAGACAGCGATCCCCAGGAGATCAGTGCAGCGAACCTGCTCGGCGAGACGGGTGTCGACGATGGCGAGCGTCGTGACGTCCGGGGTCATGACCTCCCCGCGACCGAAGTGAAGGCAAAGCGGTCGCGACGACGTTCACGGCGAAACACGAGGAGCGAATCCTGGCCGCGGCCTGCAAGCGGCCCGGCGAGCTCCGCGCTTCGCTGCGGCGTAGGGTGCGGTGCTCCTCGCACCGGAGCACGTGGCGGCTGCAGGCCGAGGTGGGGCCACTGGCCGCGCGCCAGCCAGGGCCGTTCACCTGGAACGCGACCGTGTGACCGAAGTTCTGGGACAGGACGACAGGCGCATGTCGCCGGAACGCCCGGCGGCTTTCGGCGACATGGCCCCCCCCGAGCAGGGGCAGCCAGGCCTCGGTCGGCGTCGCACAGCGACGGCTCGGTCGGTCGGTCAGGGCGCGCTCGGCGGTCGCCTCGATCCGAGCGCCCTCGCGTCGGCATCGCTTACGGCGACAAGCGATCAGACGCGACCACCGCGCAGGTCTTCGAGCCACTGGAGCTCGTCCGCGGTCGGTGCCCGGAGTTCCCCCACGGGAAGATCGCCGAGCCGAATGGCGCCGAAACGGACCCGCTGCAGATCCAGCACGGGGAGACCCACGTTCGCGAGCATCCGTCGGACCATCCGGTGCTTCCCCTCCGTCACGACCACCGTCAGACAAGATCCCGACGCTGCCACGAGCTCTGCGCAGTGAACCCCCTCTTCCGTCGCCACACCCGCTCGCAAGCGCTGGGCAAGATCCGCCGTTGGTGTGCCCTCTACGGTCGCCACGTACTCCTTCTCAACCCGGCGGCGGGGGTGGAGGAGACGTTGCGACAGCACCCCGTCGGACGAGAAGAGAAGCAGCCCCGTCGAGTCGGCATCGAGGCGGCCGACAGGATGCATCCCGGCAGCCAGTGAGGGTCCGAGGAGTGTCGCAACGGTCGCGCGGCCCCAGGGATCGTCCATCGTGACGAGCACCCCGACGGGCTTGTGGTAGACGAGCACCAGCGGTGTCACCTCGACGGCTTCCCCATCGACCGTCACCGTCGCCCCAACTGGAATGTGTTGCTCCGGACGCAAGACCACTGCGCCATCGACAACCACCCGACCACGGCGAACGCACTTGGAAACCTCGGTGCGCGACCCGACGCCGACCTCCACCAGGAACCGATCCAGCCGAATCGTCTTCACGCGACCGCCTTGAACCGCTCCGACGTCATCGGAGACTCGTTTGCTCGAGTCACGCGACCCATCCTTGGGGTGGGGTGACCTTGGTAGTATGCCTGTTCGAGTGCCGCCGGCGGAACAGATCCGATGGGTTCGACCAGGCGGCTGTCGTTTGGACCATTGGACCGAGTCGAGGGTCGCCAACGCGACGGCTCCGAGGCCCTTCCAAGGGCCGCTTCGCCGGATGACCTCGGTCTTGTATTGAGGCCTATCACCGACGCGGCGAGGACGTTGTCGCCGCAGTCGCCGCCCCCCTCACGGTCGACGGAGCCCTCGATGCCGGCCGCGGCGACGCGTTCGCCGTAGCGGATCGATGTTGCCGCGCAAGTTATCTGATGGTGTTCCGACCCGGCTCCGCGATGTCCATCGTACCCGTGGCGAAATGGGACGCGGAATTGCGCGGCCCGCCGCAGCGGCCTCGCGACGACTTCGGTGCCCATGGCGAGAACGCCGAGCCGCGGTTCGAACAGGCAGGGTGATGGTCGCGAGGGGGGTCAGAACGGGAGGAGCATCTCGAGCTGCCGACCACCGATCACGTGCTCGATGGGGCGTTTGCGATGGGCGGTGACGAGCGCGGCGGCGCGCTCGGCGCGTTGCTCGGTGTCCCATTGCTCGATGTCTCGCAACCAGAGGGCGGGGACGACATAGAGGTCGGCGATCCGGAGGACGGCTGCGGCGACGACGTCGCGGTATCGCGCGTCACACAGGACGACACTCCGGGGTGCGTCGAGCTGATGGACACACGACGAGAGTTCGAGCGGCTCGACGACGGTGCAGAGATGGCGGAGTGGCCCGCCATGCGGCGCCCTCTGGAACAGCTTCAGGCCGCCGAGCACGCCCGGGACGAGGACGACGGTGGAGCCCGCAGCGGCGTTGCTCATCTGCCACCTCCCGAGCCGAGGGCGGCGATGACGGCGCTGCGCTCGACGAACTTGTGGCCGGCGGCGGCGGTCGCGCGGAGGGCGGCGTGGGCGACGCGGTCGACGTCGCGCATGGCGCCGTGGGTGGCCTCGTGGAGCATGGCGGCGGCGTCGCCGGTGAACAGCTCGCGCTCACAGCCGGCAGCAGCGAGACGGTGCCGGAGATAGGCCGCGGTGTCGGCAGGGGCGAGCGCGTCGACCTGCAGGCGCCAGTGGATGCGCGAGTAGAGCGAGCGATTGCGGCGCAGGGCGAGGCGGTCCTGAAGCTCGGGCAGGCCAACGAGGACGAGCGAGAGGAGCGCCCGACTGTCCCACTCGTAGTTCAACAGGATGTGCAGGTGGTCGAGAGTGTCTTGGTGCAGCAGGTGAGCCTCGTCCACGAGGAAGACGGGGTGGACGTGCTCGCCGCGCAGCTCCTGGACGTGCCCGCTGACAGCGTAGAAGACGGCGGCCGCGGTGGCCTTGGGTGACAGCCCCAGCGCGACGCAGAGCTGGCGGTAGAAGTCCCGCTTCCCGAGCGTCGAGTTGGCGGTGTAGGTCAGGCGGAAGCTCTCGCTGAGACGCTTCCGAACGGCCCGCAGCACGGTGGTTTTGCCCGTGCCATCGTCGCCGGTCAGCAAGATCTGGTCGTGGGCCGAGGCGGCCTCGCAGATCTGTTCGACGACAGCTTGTTTCGACGGCGGGAGCCAGAGATCCGAGTCCGGCAGCTCCTTGGAGAACGGGGCGCAGGTGAGCCCGAAGTGGGCGAGCCAGGTCATTTCTCGCCCTCCTCGTCTGCCCCATGGCGCGGCTTGCGGCCGAGGAGGCCGTCGAGCATCACACCGGGCGGATCGAACTCGACGTGGCGGGTGGGCTCTTTTGCAGGCAGCGGCTCCCGGTGCCGGCGGGCGTTGGCCACGGCGTCCACCGGGCGCAGGACGAAACACTTCCCCTCATGCTCGATCCAGGGTGCGCGCGTGCGGTCGAGATGACAGGAGGCGACGGTGACGGTCTTGCCGGCGAGGAAGCCGGCGTCGGTTTCATAGAGCCGCCCACGGACGGAGAGGGTCGAGTCGCGGGCGACGTTGCGGCGGCTGCGCATGGTCAAGCCCGTCGCGAGCTGCTCCTCGGTGAGGCGGACGTCGGCGCGCTGCCGCCGGGCGAACGCCGAGGCGGGGCTTCTGCCCATCAGCCCGGCGTGGGGGGCCTGGTGATAGTGCCGGTCGACGAAGGCCCAGAGTCGGACGTTGACGTCATGCAGCGAGGTGCAGCCGCCCATGAAGTCGAGCGCGCCCTCGCGCAGTGTCCGCCAGAATCGCTCCATGCGGCCGCGGGCCTCCGGATCGTAGGGCCGGGCGTGCAGCAGGGTCATGCCGAGGCGCGGGCAGGCAGTGGCCAGAAGCTCGCCCGAGTAGGTCGAGCCGTTGTCGAAGTAGAGCGAGTCGGGCCGCCCGTGGCGCCGCAGCGCGGGCACGAGCAGGTCGATGAGGTCGACTTCGCGCTCGGTGTGCCAGGCGCCGATGGCCACGACGTAGCGCGAGGCGTCGTCGAGCAGCGCGTGCACGCGCACGGGACGGCAACCGCCGCCCGCCAGAACGAGCGGCGCGGCGTGGCAGACGTCGCCGTGCCAGAGCATGTTGGGCTCGGCCATCTGCCAGCGCAGGCGGGCGCGCTTGGCCTTGCCGTGACCCTTGCCCTTTGCCGCCTGGCGGGCGGTGATGCGGGGCAGGTCGTTGTCGACGAACAGGCGCCGCACGGTGGCCGGGCTGACGGCGTCCTTTTCGAGGCGGCCGTCGTCGACGAGCGTCGTCAGGATGAGATCCGCGGAGGCGCCGGGGTACTCCCGCCGGATGTCGAGCAGCAGCGTGCGCTGCTCACAGGTCAGTTCCTGGGCGTGGCCGGCGTCGCTGCGCTTGTCGGGGCGCAACGCTTCGAGGCCACCCTCGCGCCACGCGTAGTACCAGCGCTCCAGGGTCGGGACCGAGAAGGTCCGGGTCCGCTCTGCACCCGGCGGGCGGAACGACACGGTCGACAGCCGGCACAGCTCGGCGCGCAGCTCACCCCGGGCGAGCATCCGGCAGACGAGCGTACCGATGACCTGACTGCGGAACACCGCGACCTGCTCGGCCCGGTCTTTGGGACGAAGAACATCCATGACGACACCTCCGAAAACCGCTCCATTGCGGCATCGCGGAGGCTGCGCCGGGCGGAGGGCCGCCCGATTCGGTCAGGTCTGGTGGGCCTCGAATGGCGCGGCTTTGCGCACGTCTCGCCCTCATCCGGCGTGCTCGCCGCCGGAGAAGGCCAGGTGCCAGAGGGGCTCGTCGACGGGCCTCGGCGGGGCGTGGCCGGCGAGCCAGGAGGCCACCTCGCCGGCCACCTCGCGGAGCCGTCTGCCGGCCACCGTGACCCCGCCCACGAAGTAGCCCGGGAAGAGCGCGCCGGCTGCCACGGCTCGGGCCCAGCGGCGGAGACTGCGCCAGCCGCCCTCGTCGAACGCGTCCGGGGACACGCGCTTGCGGACGCTCTCGGCCGTCAGCCCCTCGTGGCCCCACAGCGCCAGAGCAAGCGCAATCGCGCACGCCGTGAAGCGCCGCCGGGGCAGCACGGGTCGCGGCACCACCAGCAGGACCGCCTCGCAGGCCGTGCAGCGGAAGCGCCGGCACATCGCGATCCGCTGGACCGGCTTGCCGCCCGCGACCTCCGGGCCGAGGAGCACGCGCTCTCGGAGGCCGTGGCCGTGCAGCACCAACGCCTCGCCGGAGGGGCGACTCGCGGCGCCGCAGCATGGGCAGTGCGGGGGGCGCACCGCCTCGATGGGCGGCGCCTGGGCCAGCCAGCGCTTGACGTCGACGTCGGAATGAACGATTCGGGTAGCGCTCCGGGTCTGACTCCTCAATCGGCCCCGGGGCACGGCGCGGATGTGTCGTTACCACCTCCGCGCCACTTCTTTCTGCCGGCGACACGCCGATGTCCCCCTCCTCTTGGAGCACGAGAGACGTACACCGGAGTCGCGCCGCGGCACAGAAACGGGCTGGCTGCGTGATGGGCGAGGCGCAGGTTGGAGGCGTCAGCCCATCAAGCAGCCGGGGCGAGAAGTCGGCAGACGGGATCTTTGGGGGTGCGCGTCAATACCGATGAGACGTCCGTCGGTCGGTTCGACCGTCGTCCTCGTCCCCGGGGCGTTCGGCGGGCTCATCCTGTTTCAGAG
>JAKLJY010000238.1 GCA_023150895.1 Myxococcota bacterium
AGCCGCCGAGCCGAGGCTGTCGCTGACAGCCTGACGCCACGCTTCCCCCACGCACAACGACATTCGCAGGTTGGCCGCTAACGGCGGTTGAGCAACCCGGCTTGTCATCCACCAACCGCGGAGCGGCTCAGGCAGACCGTCCGGAAATTCTCGGATGGAAGGCGGTTGACAAGCGCACTGAAGCACAACCGGCGCTGCGAGACTCGGCTCGCCGAGGAGCTCGCCGCGATGGAGCCGCTGCGGGCCGCACGGCTCCCCGAATTCGAGCGGCTGCCCCGCGTCCGCGTCAGCGACTGGAGCACGGTTCGGATCAAGCACTGCGCCTACTCCGTGCCGTCCCGGCTCATCGGCGAGTGGGTCGAGGTCCAGCTCTTCGAGGAGCGGCTGGAGGTGCGCTTCGGCGGCGCCGTCCAGCTCGCCTGCGAGCGGCTGCGGGGCCGCAACCTGCGCCGGATCGACTACCGCCACGTCATCTGGTCGCTGGTGCGCAGGCCGGGCGCGTTCCAGCGGTACGTGTACCGGGAGGAGATGTTCCCGAGCGTTGTGTTCCGCCGCGCCTACGACGCGTTGACCGCGGCCGGCCACGGCGTGCAGGTCGATCTGGAGTACCTGCGGGTGCTGCACCTGGCCGCGAGCACGCTCGAGGTCGAGGTGGGCGCCGCCCTTGAGACGCTGCTCACCCGCGGCGAGCGGCCCACGGCCGACGCGGTGCGCGAACTGACGCGGCATGCCGAGCCGGCCCCCGTGCCCGCCATCGAAGTGGGCGAAGTGGACCTGAAAGACTACGACCAACTGTTGGAGGAGATGACCCCATGAGCGTGGAGTCGCAGGATCGCAAGGCGTCGCTCGACGTCCTGCTGCGGACACTGAAGCTGCCGACCATCGCGCGGCAGTACGAGGAATGGGCGGGGACGGCCATCCGCGAGGGCTGGACCTTCGGCCAGTACCTGCACAACCTGGCCGAGGCCGAGGTCCAGGAGCGGCACCGGCGGCGGCTCGACCGCTTCCTGGACGAGTCGGACCTGCCTCGGGAGAAGACCCTGGCGACGCTGGACAGGGCCAGGCTCGGCCCCAAGGTCCAGCGCCAGCTGGCCGTGCTGCTCAGCGGCGACTTCGTCCGTCAGGGGCGCAACGCGCTCGCCTTCGGCCTGCCCGGAAGGGGCAAGACGCATCTGTTCTGTGCCATCGGTCACGAGCTAGTCCGCCAGGGACTGCGCGTGTACTTCACCCCGGCCTACGCCCTCGTCCAGCGCCTGCTCGCGGCCAAGCGCGACCTGCGCCTCGAGCGCGAAGTCGAGACCCTCGATCGCTACGACGTCGTGATCCTCGACGACATCGGGTACGTCCAGCAGACGCGCGACGAGATGGACGTCCTGTTCACGTTCCTGGCGGAGAGGTACGAGCGGCGCAGCGTGATGATCACCAGCAATCTGGTCTTCTCGGCCTGGGACCGGATCTTCAAGGATCCGATGACCACAGCCGCCGCCATCGACCGGGTCGTCCACAACGCCGTGATCGTGGAGATGGTGGGCGAAACGAACCGCGGACCGCTCACAGAAGACGCGACCTCGAAGCGCGGCGGCCGCGAGTTGCCGAACGCACCGAAGGGAACCCCAACGTGATCTCAGGCTCCGCCTCGCGCGCTGACCGCCGTGGGGGGGCCGAGCCCCTCAGCGCGAGCCGGAACCCCGGGCGGACAGCGCGGACAAGCCACGCTCCCCGCCCGGGGTCCTGGGGGAAGACCATGGGGAAGTGTAATTGTCGCCGATGGGTAAATGTAGTTGACGCTGGGCACCGAGTGCATGGCCCGAGAACGAAGGACACAGCGCGGTCGAGCGCCGAATAGGGCAGCGAAGTGCAGGGCCAGCAGCGTCTCAACACACTCCTCCTGGACGCGGTTGTCCCCGGAATTGCTCGGGTAGTCGCGAGGTGCGGCGGACTGCCACTGGAGGCCCCCGAGCCCGAAGTCATCCCCTACAGCCGCGAACATCTCGGGGGCCCAAGTGATGCCTGGACCATTTGCATTCGGGGCGCCTAACGACATAGTGTCTCACCTTTCGGCACACGGATGGACACGAGACTGTCGCGCATCCGCGGCGCCAGAACAACTCCGAGGCCGCGCTCTCCCGCGCACTCCTCTGCCAGGCACGTCGTGGGCGAAAACGTCGGGCATCACCGGGATACCGGGCGATGGGGGTTCACGCCGGTTACGAGGACGCCCCCGGATTCGGCCGGGCGCGCGTGCGCGTCACGCTCACCCGTCGTTGGTCCGTCGGCGTATCGGGCAACACGCACCAGTTCCCCTCTAAGCGTCGCCAGGACGTCGGGCTCCCCGGTGGCCGCGACGCTCTGATTGGTCAGCAAGAGGGCAGTCGCCACGAAGTCGGCGAACGTGAGCATGTGGATCGAGTCGAACGCCGAAGGCTGGCCCGACGGGCAGGCAATGTGCGACCTCGCGGTGGCCTTGGATCCGAGACCGCGGATTGCAGCCTCGGTGAGCCGAACTGGCGCTGCACTCGAATCCAGGGCGCTGGTGGTTCCCGCTGTGACAATGGAGGAGGCTGCGGACTCCGGAATCAGGAACGCAAGGTGAGGCTTCGCCCGGGGCTCCTTGCTTCGCAGCAGCCGCGCGAGCTCCTCATACTTGGCGAGTTGGCTCGGCTCGAGCTTCGTCGATTCTCGCCCCACGCCACGCACCTTTATCTCGAGACAGACCGCGGCTGAAGGCCCGATGAAGAGGCCATCAACCTGCATGTCGTGAGCAATGCCGGCCTCGCCCTGGGGCCTCAGACTCGCTCCCATGTCGATTCCGAGGGCCGCGGACCAGACGGCTGCAATCTGCTCGGGAGAGAGCGCCGCAAGCGCCCAGATGAAGCGCGCGTTCACCGCGTGTTCGACATACGGCAGTCTCCAAACCATGTCATCGACCCACCGCCGCCAACGAGCGGGGTCGACTCCCGCCGCAGGCGTCTTCAACTCGTCTCGAATCACGCTTCCGACGCTCTGCAGGACCTCGTCGAATTCCATCGATTCCAGCCCTGCGCCGAGTTCCCTTGCCTTGCACCTCCAAGCCTCGTCGATCCTTGGCCCAAGGCCCCTCATCGAGACGCCTACGTTCCACGGCATGAACGCCCGGGTGAAATATCGGATCTGGTTGCCCGTCAAGTAGCGATCCAGGATGCCGCTTCGCGATACCGGGTCGATCTTGAGTCGGTCCATCTTGTGCATTCGAGAGTTTCTTTCTTTCGGGGTCGAGCGCACGTCCACAGACTTCGAGATGCGGCCTGCGCCACCTAACTGCGGGCTCCCCTCCGGAACGTATCAACGATTCTGAGACAATCCACGCCCGAGTTGAGGGAAGATCACTTGAGGGGGAGCGCGCCTGGCGGGAGGCGTCGTCGAGAGGCCCCGCATCGCCTGGCTCGACCACGTGGAGCGGCCACGGACCGCTATCACGATTGCCCCCGGGCCACGACGACGACCGCAGCGACATCCCCGCGCCGGCGGACGTCCATCGCTCGCCAGTCGTCACCGGAAGCCACGCCGCCCTCGGGCCACCCTCGGGCCACATGCCCCGCAAGCCCCCGAAGATTCCCGCTGTTCACCAAGCCCAGCAATCGCGTAACACATCGCGTTCTGCAAGGACAACCTATTTCAGCATGGAAATCGTCGGTGGCTCATAACCCGAAGGCCGCAGGTTCGAATCCTGCCCCCGCTACCAAACGTCAGAATAGGGTGCCCTGGACGAGGACACCTGTTAAGAGGCCCGGCGGAGAGATTCGCCGGGCTTTTTGCGTTTCGGGCTATCGCTTTTCGCCGAGCACGGCCCGGCAGGCCTCGGGGAGGGTCGGTCGGGCGCCGACCTTCTTCTGATACTCACCGGCCGCCTTGTCGCGGTCGGCGCGGCTGTGGGGCTCGAACCACCAGTCGAGTCCCGCGCAGCCGTCGCCGTCGGGCAGGGGCGATTGATCCTCGCAGAGCGGGCTGTCGGCCGGGCAGGCGAGCCGCAGGTGGAAATGGCGCTCGTGGCCCCACCACGGGCGGAGCTTGCGGTGCCATGTCCGATCAGCCTCGGTTCCGATCTCGGCGCAGAGCGCGCGCTTGAGCACCGGATGGATGAAAATGCGCGCGACGCGGGGATCGCGCGCGGCGCGTTCGAGAACACGCCGCTGAGCGGCGCCGAAGACCTTGCGCGGCCGGGCGCGGCGGTGGTCGACCATGGCCACGAGCGCGGGGCCGCCGCGGCGCGGGGTGAGCGCGAACGCGACGTCGGCGTCGAGGCCGTTCTGATGGCTGGCGTGCCCGCGGGGCAGGGGGCCGCCTTGTGGCAGGCCGAGGTCGCCGACGCGCAGACGGCCGAGGTTCTCGGCGGCCACCGCCCGGCCGAGATCGGTGAGCACGGCGACCAGTGTGGGGTGGCCGGTGTCACGCCCCGAGCGCGGGCGGAGCTGCTCGAAGCCCTCTCCCCGACGGGGCAGGCGTTCGCCGCCGACGAGGCACCCGGCGGCGGGGCGTCCGATGGCGCCCGTGGGGGGGAGAGGCGTCTCGACTTCGCGTGTGCCCTCGCCGTGTGCGGTCCCGATCCGGACCGACAGGATCAGCGCCACGGCGAAACCGGGCCGCACGCGGGACGAGCAGTGTGGACGGCGCATGGTTTCCCGGTACCATCGGGCGCCGCGCGGGGCAACGCCCTCGGCGTGTGACGATCGGGTGTCGAAGGTCTGGCGCGGCGCCTCGAAATGAATGAGGTTTCGCGCCCATGGATGCCGAAGAACCGCCCGCGCCGACGTCTGGCCCCGGCCACGAGGCCCTGTTGCGACTCCTCGACGCGTACGCCGCCGGGAACGCCCGGACGCGGGCGCTCGTCGAGCGCGAAATCTGGGGGGACTTCGGCCTGACCGGCGCGCCGCTCGTCCTCGATATGTCGGGCTTTTCGCGAACGGTGCGCCGACGCGGCATCGTCGCGTACCTGGCCATGGTCCGGCGCATGCAGCGTCTCACCGCGCCCATCGTGGCACGCTCGTCGGGGCGCATCGTGAAGTTCGAAGCCGACAACCTGTACGCGCTGTTCGGGGACGTGCCCGAGGCGCTCGAGGCGGCCTCGGCCATCCTCGAGGCGCTCGCATCGGAGGTCGTCGCCGATGCCGAGGACCGGATCCGGGTCTCGATGGGCATCGCTTACGGTTCCTTGGTTCTGATCGACGGCCGCGACTACTTCGGGGACTGCGTCAATACGGCCGCAAAGCTCGGTGAGGATCTGGCCGGTCCCGGGGTCGTGCTCGTCTCGGAGGAGGCCGTCGCCCGGCTGCCGATGGCAACGCGTCTGACCCTGTCGCCGTGCCGTTTCGAGCTCGGCGGCCTGGTGTTCGAGGCCGCGGCCTGGTCCCCGGGGGCGGCGGGTTCTTTGCGATCGGGCGCGCCGGATGGGGACGCAGAAGGGGGCATGGCATGAATTCGACGGACGAGATCGTTGCGGAACTTCGCGCGCTGCAGGTTTCACACGCCAATGATCCAGACGCGACCATGGCGCGGGCCGCGACGCTGCTCGACGCAGCCTCGGCGGCCGGCGACGTCCGGGCGACGAGTTGGGCCCACCTGGTCCTCGGTGCGTGCGCCGTCGCCCGGACGGAGGTCATCCCGGCCCTGACCGAGCTCGCCCGCGCGACGGAGGGACTCGGCAGCGTCGGGGACGATGACGGGCTTCTGTCGGCGCTCTCGTTCCTCGTCAATGCGTGGGTGATGACCGGCGATCGCGCAGAGGCGCGACTGACCGCCGGGCGCGGGCTGCGACTCGCCCGCCGGCTCGGGGCGCGGGCCACCGAGGCCCGACTGCTCGTCAATCTGGCCTACACGCACGGCGAGGACGACGACGCCGTTTCGTACGAGACGCTGACCGTTCAGGCGCTCGGCATCTTCGAGGCGCTCGGCGACGAACGGGCGACCGCCCACTGCCTGGTCAACCTCGGAGGCGCGCTCACGCGCACGGCGCAGTTCACGGAGGCGCGACGCGCCTACGACCGGGCCGAGCGGCTGTGTCGGGGCCGCGGCTGGTCCTACGTGGAGGCCCTCCTCTGGGCCGGGCGCGGCGGCCTCGAGCTGGCGATGGGCGACTGGCGGGCCGCGGTGGCCCTGTACGCCGAGAGCGACCACCGTCTGCGGGCGCTCGGCCGGCACTATCAGTGCGTCCGGCAGGCCCTGCTCGTGGCCGAGCAGTTGCCCCGCCACGGCGAGCTCGAAGAGGCCCTCGAGCGGCTTCGCCTCGCGGCGGAGGAGGCGGAGGAGGCCGGTTTTCCCGGGCTCGTCGCGCAGGCGCAGGAGTCGCTCGCGCGTTTCACGGCGTCCATGGGCGACGGCTCGCAGAGTCGGCGCCACGCCGCCGTCGCGGCCGACGCCCGGGCCCTGCTCGCGCGGACGCACGCCGCCGTCGAGGCGCCTTCGCCATCGCTCGTGGCCAGAGTACGCGAGGTGGTCACAGCGCTCGACCATCGCCGATGACGACGCCCCATAACATTAAACAAACATAAGACACCATTCCGCCAGCGCTCACGATTTTCGGAAACCTTACCCAAACGTTGTTCATCATTTCTCCCGTTGCGGGGTGAACCCGCAGTTTTTGGCGGCCCAACGGCCCCATCACCTGAAAAGGGGAGAACGATGACTCAGACTCTCAAGATGACCTGCGGGACCTCGCTGCGCGCGAGCCTCGCTTTCGTGGCGCTCCTCACGGCTGCGTGCGGCAGTGACGACGACGACACCGGCGCGTCCGGCGTCGACGCGGGCGCGGGCGGTCAGACCGGCGGCGCGGGCGGTGAGACCGGCGGCGCGGGCGGTGAGACCGGCGGCGCGGGCGGTGAGACCGGCGGCGCGGGCGGTGAGACCGGCGGCGCGGGTGGTGAGCAGCCCCTGCCGAGCATCGCGGAGATCGCCGCGTCCGATGATCGCTTCGAAACGTTGGTGCAAGCCGCCACGGCCGCCGGCCTCGTCGAGGCGCTCAGCGGCGATCAGGAGCTGACGGTGTTCGCGCCGACCGACGATGCCTTCGCGCTCGTTCCCCCGGCCGCGCTCGAGGCGCTGCTCGCCGATGCCGAAGCGCTCACGGCCGTCCTGACCTACCACGCCGTCGCCGGGGTCTATCTCGCGGCGGATGTCGTCGCCGCGGACAGCCTGACCACGCTCCAGGGCGGTGAACTGCCGGTCACCGTCGAGGGCGACACGGTCATGGTCGGCAATGCGACCGTGATCGAAGCCGACATCCGGGCGCGCAACGGCGTCATTCACGTCATCGACCAGGTTCTGATGCCGCCCGCCGAGCCAGAACTCCAGACCATCGTCGAGATTGCCGCCGGCAACGAGGACTTCGAGACGCTCGTCGCCGCCGTGACCGCCGCCGGCCTCGTCGAGACGCTCTCGGGTGAGGGCCCCTTCACCGTCTTCGCCCCCACCGATGCCGCCTTCGAGGCCCTGCCCCCGGGGACGATCGAAACGCTGCTCGCCGACATCCCGGCCCTGACGGACATCCTGACCTATCACGTGTACGCCGGTGAGCTCGACGCGGCGGCCGTCACCGCGATGGAGATGCTCACCATGGTCAACGGCGACAGCGCCGAGATCACCTCGCAAGACGGCAACTGGTACATCGACGGCGCGCAGATCATCGCCACCGACATTCAGGCCAGCAACGGCATCATCCACGTCATCGATGCGGTCATGATCCCCCCGGCCGACCCGGAGCCCGAGCTGCAGACGATCGTCGAGATCGCCGCCGGCAACGAGGACTTCGAGACGCTCGTCGCCGCCGTGACCGCCGCCGGCCTCGTCGAGACGCTCTCGGGTGAGGGCCCCTTCACCGTCTTCGCCCCCACCGATGCCGCCTTCGAGGCCCTGCCCCCGGGGAC
>JAKLJY010000239.1 GCA_023150895.1 Myxococcota bacterium
CGAAGACGTCGGCCCCGCGGGAGAGGTCGCCGATGACCTGCACCTGCCCGTCCGGCCAGCGGATCGTGACGTCCGGCGCGCAGCGGTCGGCCCCGAGTCCGAGTGTGACGTGGCGGCTCGGTTGCACGTTGTAGTGCCCCTGCGGACCCTGCACGTCCCGGCGCACGATGCCCGCCTGTGTCTCCGTCGTCACGCGCGCGCCCGTCGCGTCTCGCGGGGCGGTCGCCCGCAGGCGCAGCGTCACGCCCTGGCGGGCGTCGCCGGCCACGTTGCGAAACAGACGCGCCGGCCCGTCGTCCTCGGCGATGTAGAGGTCGAGATCGCCGTCGCCGTCGATGTCGAGGAACGCCACGCTCTCCTGATGCGCATCGTCGACGCCGCTCTGTTCGGGGCTCAGCAGGGTGAACTGCCCGCCCGCGGCCGACTGATGATACACCCGCAGGCCGTTGGTCGCCGGATCGCGGAACCCCGTCGCGACGACGTCGAGGCGACCATCGAGGTCGAGGTCGACGAAGTGGACGTGTTTCTCGTCCTCGCGGTACTGCAGGCCGCGCGCGGCGGCCTCCTCGGTGAACTGAAACGCCGGGCCGCCCTGATTGACGAACAGCACCGTGGGATCCGTCTGTTCGTAGTCCGGGTGAGAGATGGCCCCGACGATGAGATCCAGGTCGCCGTCGTTGTCGAAGTCCCCGAACTGCGGCGTGAAACTGTTGCCGCTGATCGGGCCGGGGTAGGTGCCGCGGACCTCTTCCGGGCACTCGTCGCCGATGACGAGCGGCGGCTCGTCCAGAATGCCATCGGGTCCGCGGGGCGTCGCGTTCACGCCCGCAGCCTCGGCGACGTTGGTGAAGCGCAGCCCGCCGTCGTTGCGCCAGAGAAGGTCCTGATCCCAATAGCGCGGCGGCTCGCACAACACGCGGTCGGCGAATGGCCCGCGGGGGCGGCCGGCGCCGTAGTTGCCGACGAAGACGTCGAGATCGCCGTCGTCGTCGTAGTCACCCGCGGCGACGCCCATGGCCGCGCGGCCGAGGTTCGGGTTGTCGCCCGTGCGTGGTTCGATCTGCAGGCCGAGCCCGTCCGTGGCGTCCGCGAACACACCGCCGCCCGTATTGCGAAACAGACGGTCCCGCGGGGGCGGGGAGTAGCGTGTGTCCGAGACACCGTCGCTCCAGAACCAGCCGCCGAGGTAGAGGTCGAGGCGGCCGTCGCCGTCGAAGTCCGCCAGCGTGCCCGTGATCTCCTGCGGGCGACACGTCTCGGCGCCGCAGTCGAGGGCGTACAGATCGGTGCCCGCCTCGCCCTCGAACGTGAAACGGCCGCGACCGTCGTTGCGCCACAGGCCGCGGTCGTCGAGGCCGGCCTGCGTGATCACCCCCGCAAACGCGTCCGGATCGCCGTCGTCGTCGACGTCGCCGAACAACAGGAGCCCTACGCCCGCCTCGGCGAGGCCGCTCTCGGCCGTGACATCCGTCAGCGTGCCGTCCCCGTGGCTGCGCAGCACGAGCTTGGCGAAGTCCGCCGGCGGCTCGGGGTGCGCGCCGTCGTGGGCCGGCGTGGCGACGAGGTCGTCGAAACCGTCGCCGTCGAAGTCGACCACCATCACGCGCCCGAAACCGACGCTGGCCGAAGCGATCTCGGGGGCGAGGGGCATCTCTTCGAAGAACGGGCCGTCGACGGGGGCGGGCAGGGGGGCACGGCAGGGGGCTGCCGGATCGACCTCGAAGTAAGCGTCCGCCGGCGGACGTGCGTCCGGTGGGATGATCGCCGCGGCGTCCAGTGGCGTCGCGGCATCGGATGTGCCGGGCGCGACGTCGACATCAAGGGCGTCCGGACCGCTGCGGCGCACCGAGCCCGCAGTGCCGTCGCCCCCGCACGCGGCGAGGCCGACGACGCCGACGACGGCCATGAGCCCGCAGGACGCGCGGCGGACGGGTGTCATCGCGAGCAGCGTGCGCATCACTGATTTCCGAGCAGGAAGCTCTGCGCGCCGTAACACGCCTGGAACGTCGTCAGGGTCGTGCCGGCGAGGTTCTCGGCCCCCATCACGAGCGCCGGTGTGTCGCAGCCGCCGTCGTCCGCGGGCCAGACATAGGCGCACGCCGAGAGGTAGTTGCCCACGCCGCTGCGATCCGTCACGGGCGTATCGGCGGGCAGGCCCTCGACGAGCTGCTGATTGTATCCGTTGAGGATGACCTGTTGCACGATGACACCGTCACCGAGCGCGACGCGCCACGTCGCGGGCTCGTAGCTCGAGAAGACCAGCACGAGCGGCGCGCCGGTGCGGGTGATCGTCACGTCGACGAAGCCGTTGCGCCCGGCGGACTCGTAGGCCGAGAAGATGTGCAGCTCCGCCCCGTCGGCGCACGCCGCGACATGGCTCGAGCCGTTGCCGCCGCCGTCGCAGACCTGCTGCAGCGCGACGAGCGGCACGCCGCCCTGGCAATGACACTGACCGCCGGCGCCGTCGCTTTCGTCCGTCTGGCCGTTGCAGTCGTTGTCTTGATTGTCACAGACCTCGACCCCGGGTTCGAGACCCTCGCACGTCAGCGCGCCGCCCTCACAGCGGCGTACGCCGCGCGCACACAGCCCCGGTCGGCCCGTGTCGCAGGCCTCGCCCGTGCCGAGGAACATCTCGTCGATCTCACCATCGCAGTCGTCGTCGAGGCCGTTGCACACCTCGGCCGACGGGCGACAGCCCATGGGAGCGGCGTCGGGCTCGGGCGGCCTCGCCGCATCGTCAGCGGGGGTCGCCGCGTCCGCGGGTGACAGGGCGGCGTCGGGCTCCGGGGCACCGCCATCGGGCTTGACGAAGGCACCGCCCGCGCCGCCTGCGAAGGCCGCATCGACGGTTTCCGCCCCGCCCGTCGGCCCCGGTGCACCACCGCTCGGCACGGACGCGGCGTCGGGGATGTCGAGCGAAATGCCGCCCGTGGGGCCGGGATCACCGCCGGCGCCGACGTTGGCATCGCGGGGCTGCCGGGCGGCGTCGGCCTCGACGAGCCCGCCCGCGCTCTCGCAGGCCAGGACGAAGGGCAGGGCGACGAGCACCCGGCGGGCAATGCGGCTTTTCAAGGGGCCTCTCCTCCACCCGCCTCACCGGACGGGCACCCGAAAACGACGTCGACGTCCGTGACTTCGCGGCTCGTGAGCCGGTCGCAGCTCGGTCCGTAGAAGGTCACCGTCTGCGTGGCCTCGTCGTAATCCCAGCCATCGCGGTGGTCCACGTCGCGCGGGACCTCTTCCTGACGGTCGAAGAAGACGTGCACGTTGAAGATGTTGGGGGGCGCCTGCTCGAGCGCGAACTCGCAGGTGACGAGCTGCTGCCCGATGTCCTGCAGGGCGGCGAGCAGCGCGGGGGCGTCGTCGGCCTGATAGTAGCTCGGGGCGACGGGGCGGGGCACGCCGCCTGCAGTGGCGAACACACCGAGTTGCCGCGCGTCGACCTCGCCGCCGAAGCCGACCACGAACGTCGACACACCGCGGGCGTTCATGTCCGTGATGATGCGCGTCGTGCCGGCGTCGCCCCCCGCCGAGTTGCAGCCGGCCTGCTGGCCGTCCGTGACGAGCATCGCGAAGCCGCGCTCGCCGGCCGCGTTGAGACGCGGCTCGCCCGATGCCTGCTCCATCGCGGTGTCGATGTTCGTGACACAGGGGCCGTCCGGCCAGAAGCGATCGCCGCTGTCGAGGGCGGCCGTCAACAGATCGCGGATCGGACCCTCGGCGCCGTCGGCGACCGGCACGGTGACCTCGCCCTGCCCGCAGGCCGGATTCTGCAGATCCGGAAACAGGGAGAGCCCGAACCGGATCTGCCCTTCGTACTGCCGCGTCAGTGCGGTGATGGCATCGACGGCGGCTTGCCACTTGCGCACGCCGTCGACGCGGGTGCGCATGCTGCACGAGCGGTCGAGGACGATGAGCAGGTTGGGCAGCACGCGGGCCGCGGAATAGCTCTCGCCGCCGCACGGGCTGCCGGGTTCGCACACACCGGCCTCCGCGCAGACGAGGCCGCGCCCGCAGTCCAGCGCCCCCCGACACTCACCCTCGGGCAGACAGACCTGGGCCACGGAACAGATGTCCCCCGCGGGACAGCGTGTGATGTTCACGGCGCCATCGTTGCAGTCGTCGTAGTTGTCCGCGTAGCCCTGCGGTGCGGCGCAGGCGAAGACGACGTCACCATAGAAGTCCCCGAAACCATCGCCGTCGACGTCGCGGTAGAAGGGCGACTCGCCCGCGGCATCGTCGTCGACGCTGCCGTTGCAGTCGTCGTCGAAGCCGTTGCAGCGTTCCGAGGCGCTCGGGTTGGTCTCGGCGCGGCCGTCGTCGCAGTCCTGATCGTTGCCGACGTATCCGGCCGGTGCCTCGCAGCCGACGGGGTTGCGGCCGGAGAGATCGATGACGTCACCGTAGCCGTCGCCGTCGGCGTCGGGGAAGTACCGGCGCTGCGGACTGCCATCCGGGCACGGGAGGCCACCGTCGATGAAAACCGGGGCCGCGTCGACGAGCGAGGGACCGCCGTCGGTCGGGTCGGCCCCGGTGTCCAGCGCAAACGGATCGAAGGCGTCGACCGCGGGGACGGCGGCGTCGGCGACGTTCGAGACCGCGTCCGAGCGGCCGCCGCCGCCGGCGTCTTGCGAGAGGCCCGTCATCGCGTCGCCCGGCGGCACGGCACCGCCGGGCCCGAGGTCGGTCGTGCCGGTGCCCGGGCGGGCGTCGGCCGCGACATCGAGTGCGTCGCTGCAGGCGACGAGGAGCACGGCAGCCAGGAGCTGCGCGCGGCGCGACGATGGGGTCCTTCGGACGAGCATGGGCCGTTTCATGGGGCCACTGTGCCCGAATCGGCCGCCTGCTGTCACGCGCTGTGCAGGTGGCTTCCTCGGGCGAAGGGCATCGGTCATGCTGGCGCCATGTCGTGCATCGAACAACGCCGCGGGTCCGTCGTCGAGTCCGTTCACCCCTACTCTGCCTTCGGCGTCGACGCGCAGGGCCGGGTGGTCTTCGCGACGGGGCCCGATCTCGCGACGACGTGGCGGTCTGCGTCGAAGCCGTTTCAGCTCGAGACGAGCCTGGAGGCGGCCTTCGACCCCGCCGTCGCCCCGGAGGACCTCGCCATCGGCGCGGCGTCACACAGCGCCGAGGTGCCTCACGTCGCCCGGGTCGAGGCGCTGCTGGTGCGCTTCGGCCTGACCGCGGAACACTTGCGCTGCGGCGCACACCCACCGGTTCACGAACCGTCGGCGACGGCCATTCTCCGGGCCGGCGGACACTACTCGGCGGTCCATAACAACTGCTCGGGCAAACACACGTTCATGCTCGCCGCGTGCGCCGCCCGCGGCTGGGACCTCGAATACAGACCGCCGACGCACCCGCTGCAGGTGCGCAATCGGCGTCGGCTGGAGGTCCTGTGCGGGGGCGAGGCCGTCCTGGCCACCGATGGCTGCGGCGTGCCGACGTTCGGCTTCCCGATCAGCGGACTCGCGCGGGCGTGGGCGGCACTCGCGCACGCGATGGCCGACGAGAACGTGAACCAGCGCTTGCACGCGATCGGCTGGGCGATGGCGCGTCACCCCGAGCTCACGTCGGGCACGGGGCGTCTCGATCTGCAGGTCGTGCGCGGTGCTGCGGAGCCCATGGCCGTCAAGATCGGCGCACAGGGTGTGTTCTGCATGGCCCTGCCGACGCGCCGTCTCGGGCTGGCCGTGAAGGTGCATTCCGGCGTCGGGGAGGCGTTGCCCGCCGCGGTGGCGGCGACCCTCGCGGCCGCGGCCCCCGGTGCCTTCGTCGCGCCCGCCGACTGGGAGCTGCTGCGCGTCCGCAACGTCGTCGGTGACGCGGTCGGCGAGTACCGGGCGGTCTGAGTCGGGGTTTCTCTCAGGGCTGGACGGCGATGGGGGTCACGATCTGTTCGATGCCGTCGCCGAGCGGGGTCTCGCCGAGGTCGACCACCATGCCCGGCCCGGTGACGCGGACCATGGAGATGTTCGGGCCGCCGTTGGGGTCGATGCTCGGAATGAGGAGCGTGTCGGCGAGGGGACCGCGTTCGACGCGGGCCATCTGATCGGCGAGACCGATGCCGCGCACGGCTCCGCGGTCGGCGACCCGGCCGCCCTCGATGCGCAGCACGGTGAGCAAACCCGGCTCCACCTGCGAGACGATCAGCGTCTGCCCGTCGAGCGAGAAGAGCGCCTCGCCCGGGTCTTCGACCTCGGTCACGCGCTCGACCTCGGTCACGACGTCGCCCTCGATGGCGACGATCATGACCTGACCGCCTTCTTCGGAGAAGGCCGAGTTGTTGGGGATGGCCCCGAGTCGGGCGTCGGGCGACACGGCGATGCGGCCGGCGCCGACGAAGTCGTGGTAGAGATCGAACGCGCCGACCTCGCGGAAGCCCTCGCCCGCGGCGTCCCCGACGCGCTCGAGCAGACGCACGTCGCGGTCGTCGATGGGGTCGAAGACCGCCTGCCCGCCGAGCACGAGCGCCCGCTGCTGCCCGGGCAGGAACGCCGTCGAGTCGGAGAGGCGCAGGTTGAAGAACGCCGCCTCGTCGACCGTCAGACCGCCGTCGCAGTCGACACGGACCGTCGAGATCCCCGAGGTCTCGTTCACATTGCTGCCGGTGATCCAGAGCGTCGACGCGTCGGCGGAGACCTCGACGTCGCCGTAGTCCGCCCCGGGCAGCGCGACGACGTCGATGAGCGCGAGCGCGTCGGCGGCGCCGACCGAGACCGACGCGAGCTCGCCGTCCCCGCCGAGGACGAAGGCGTGCTGCCCGTGCGGGGCGAACGCGATGCGCGCCACCCGGAAGCCCACGTCGAACCGAACGCCGTCGTCGACGAGCTCGCCCTCCGGCGTGAGGGTGAGGCCGTGAATGTCCGTGCCGCGGCCGCCCATCGCGTCGGCGAACGGGTGACCGACGAGCACGACGCGCGGGCCGTCGATGGCCGGCAGCGCGCGCTCCGGACAGGCGAGCCCGGCGTCTGGACTGGCGCCCGCGTCCGTCGCCGGCATGCCGGCATCATCGTCCGGGGCCGCGTCCGGGATCGGCCCGGGCCCGGCATCGCCGAGCGCGCCGCCGCCCCCGACGGGGCCGAGGTCGCGGGCAGGGTCCGCGTCGCCGCCGAGGCCCTGGTCCGGGGCCACTGCGCCACCATCTCCTCCAGCGGGCCCTTGGCCGCCCGCCCCGCCCGTCCCGCCCGCAGCCGGCCCGACGTCGGTCACCGTGCTGCCGCTCGCCGGGTCGTCGTCTGCAGGCTGGCAGGCCGTCAGCGCGGCCAGAAACGCCAGGGACCGTCCGCAAAGGGGCAAAACTCGCTCGGAATCTCGCATGGGTGGACCTCCGCGCGGCATCATGCGTCGGATGCGCGGCGCCGTCGAGTCCGCCTCCGATCCCGGAGCGCGGGCCGGCCGTAGGTCCGGAACACGATCGACACGACGGAATGGGGGGAGCCATGAAGTGGGCACGATCCAGGTGGGTGCGCGCGGTCGCGCCGCTCGTCATGGGCGCAGCCGGGTGCACGGGCACGAACGACGCGATCAGCGCGGGCGAGACCTGCTCGGGCGGCGCGTGTGATGCGGATTCGGGTCCCGGCGGCGGCAGCGGCGGCAGCGGCGGTGAGCCTGGCCCGGTGGGCGGCAGCGGCGGCAGCGGCGGTGAGCCTGGCCCGGTGGGCGGCGGCGGTGGCAGCGGCGGCGAGCCTGGGCCGGTTGGCGGCAGCGGTGGCAGC
>JAKLJY010000023.1 GCA_023150895.1 Myxococcota bacterium
GCGACCGGCGCAGGCGTGTTGAACGGGGCCGCCGGGGCGCCGGCGGACTCCTGACGGGGCGCCGCGAGGCTGTAGTTCCGGCTGCGGGCGTAATGCCGCATGGCCTCGTTGATGAGGTAGTCCATCGAGCACCCGAGATCCCGGGTCATGACCTCGAAGAGCTCCCAGAGGTAGTCGCGACAGTAGAAACTGCGCAGCGTCTTCCGGTTCTGGTCGGACATGGATCGGCTTCCTCACGTCGAACGGACAGGGGCCCCGTGGGCCGGCATCGAATCGAAATTCCGAGACCCTTTAGCACAAGCGTCCAAGCGCGTAAACGTCGCGCGCGGGCCGTGACCGGCCAATGCGGGGAAAAAGGCGGAAGCATGCGAGCGGTCGTACAACGAGTCAGAGAGGCACGGGTCGTCGTCGACGGCCGCGTGACGGGCGCCATCGAAACGGGGCTCCTCGTCCTCGTCGGCGCAGCCCCGACGGACACGCCGTCCGAGGTGGACGCCTTTGCCGAAAAGATCGTCGGCCTGCGGATCTTCGCGGATCCGGACGGCAAGATGAATCTCGACCTGAGGCAGGTGGGGGGCGCCGTGCTGGCCGTGTCGCAGTTCACGCTGTTCGGCGACTGCCGCAAGGGCCGACGACCCTCTTTCCAGGCCGCCGCCGGCCCCGAACACGGGCGGGCGATGTACGACCGCTACGTCGACGCCACGCGCGCGCTCGGACTACGCTGCGAGACGGGCATCTTCGGCGCCATGATGGACGTTCGGCTGCACAACGACGGGCCCGTCACCCTGCTGCTCGACTCGACCCGTCTCTTCTGACGGCGGTCGCGAACGACCCCGTCAAAGGAACTGCGGCCGAATCAGGCGCCGCTGCGTCACGACCTGGGCGACCGGGGGATCGCGGACGAGCCGGAAGCCGCAGGTCAGCGACGGCTCGGCCATCGGGACCGGCGCCCGGTGGGTCACCCGGCAGGCCATCTCGTTGGGGGTCGCGTAGTGCCCTCCGCGACTGACCCGCAGCGCCGGATCGGCCCCGAAGGGACTGTCGCAGTACTCGCTGATGAGGCCGGCGAGATCGAAGATGCCGTAGGGTGAGCAGTCCGCCGGGAAGCTGCCGACGCTCTCGGGCGATGGTCGACCCGGGCGCGAGGCCGCCATCTTGCAGAACGTGGCGTCGAAGCGGTTGCCCCAGGGGTAGAGTCGCCCGTCGGGTCCCCGCGCGGCCTTCTCCCACTCTTCTTCCCGCGGAAGCCGCACGGCGACACCGACGCGGCTCGTATGCCAGTCGCAATAGGCCTGGGCGTCCTCGAAGCTGATGCCGAAGACCGGCCAGTAGGGCTCCCAGCGGAACCCCTCGCCGTCGACCGTCGGGAGCGCAAACCGCCCGTCGGCCCCGACGCCCCACAGGTAGCCCTCGCGCGCCTTGAGACGCGGGACACGTGCCAGGGCCTCGTCGGGCGCGGTGAAACCGAGGTCGTTGAGGAACGCCAGGTACTCGGCACAGGTCACCGGATACCGGGCGACGAACACATCCGCGACCGCCACGACGCGCCGGTTGCGGGCCGTCGCGCAGGCCTCGTCGCCACCCATCGTGAAGGCGCCCGCCGGCACGTAGAGGTAGTGATCGCCGATCTCGTCGTCCCGGAAGAACCGGACCGCCACGTCGGTCACTTCGCCCCGGTCGATCTGCACGGGGCAGCGAACGTCGCGATAACCGGCAAGCGACAACGTCAGCAACCAGTTGCCCTGCGCCAGGGGATCGTTGTTCAGGGGCGTCGGGGGCAGTCGCTCCTCCATCAGCGTCGTCAGCTGGAGGTCCACCTCGACGAACGGCGCCGCATCGACCTGCGCACCCGGCGGATCGGAGCGAAGGATGAGCCGCCCCTCGCCCCGGAGCTGCTCGTCGAAGAGGCCGCGATTGTACGCGGTCACGAGGCCCCGATAGTAGATGACGTTGGCCTCGTCGTTCTGACGCTCGGCCTCGCGCAGCCGGATCCAGTAGAGGCGCGCCAGCTCGTTGCACGCGTCGTCGTTCGCGGGGTCGAAACCGATGGCCGCCATGAACGCCTGCGCAGACGCTCCGAAGAGCCGGTGGGCCTCCGTCTCGGCCTCGGCCAGGGCCGCCTGGCGGGACCACAAGGGTCGCTTGACCTCGATGGGCTCGAACCCCTGCACCTGCCACTCGAGCTCGGAGACCTCGGCGCGCAATCCTTCGGCGCGGGCACGGGCGACCTTGAACTCCTCGACGAGGCCGCGCCCCTCCTCGACCTTCTCTCGGGACAGGCGCGCTCGGCGGTCGAGATCCTCGACCCCCGCCAGGTACTTCTCGAGATCGGCGACGATCTCCCGGCAGCTTTGGTACCGGTCTTCGCGGCGCTTGTGGAGACAGCGAAGACAGATCTCCTCGAGCGCGCGCGGAATTTCGTTCTGCGGGGCACGCTCGCTCGGCGGAATGACCGGCTGGGTGATGACCGCGAGCAGCGTCTGCCGGAAGTTCTTGCCGCGAAACGGCGGCACGTAACACAGGATCTCGTAGAGCAGCGCGCCGAGCGCGTAGATGTCCGACCGGGCGTCGACCTCGTCGATCTTGCCGGCGGCCTGTTCCGGCGCCATGTAGGCCGGCGTCCCGGTGACGACCCCCATCATGGTTTCGTCGTGCGCCTGGCTGCGCATCGTGCTGACCTGCTCGTCGTCGAGGGTCAGCGGGTTGGGCCCTGCGAGCTCCGACGGGTCCGGTTTGCGGCCGAGGACCTTGGCGACGCCCCAGTCGAGCACCAGCGTCTCGCCGAAGTCGCCGAGCATCACGTTGCTCGGCTTGATGTCGCGGTGCACCACGCGCCGGCTGTGCGCGAACCCGATCGCCATGCAGACCTGCTGGAAGATCTGCAGCAGGCGCGTCCGCGTGAAGACCTCGCCGCCGAAGGGGTCCGGCTCCGCCTCTTCGGGCTTGCGCAGCCGCTTGATGATGTCCTTCAGGGTGCGGCCCTTCACCAGCTTCATGGTGAAGAAGACCTCGCCACCGCTGAAGTAGCCGAAGTCGTGAACCGGCACGATGTTGGGGTGCTCGAGCTGCCCGGTGATCTGCGCCTCTTCCACGAACTTCTTGAGGACGTAGTCGGAGACCTTGTGGCCTTCGATGAGCGTCTTCATGACCAGCGTGCGCATCAGGTCGCGGTCGCGGGCGACGTGAATGCAGCCGACGCCGCCGCGCGCGAGCTCGCGGACGATCTCGTACTTGTCCGGCGGACGCGACTCGGCAATCTTGAGGGCCCGGAGCTGCTCGACCCGGGCGAGCACGTCGTCGACGGGCTGCGGCTGGCCCACGGACGAAAGCTCGGCGTTGATCCAGCTCCCGGAGCGCGACGAGTCGAGGCCCGCGACGGAGTGGAGTTCGACCGAGCTGCCCGCCGTCGAGACGAGGTGCGGCAACATGCCGCGCTCCTGGAGGACCGCCAGGACGGGCGCCGTCTGGCCCTGGGCCAGGAGGACCTCGCAGAGCCGCAGGAACATCGCAGCGTCGATTTCGCCGCGATGTGCCGCCTGCCGCAGGTGGATCAGGACCTCGTTCATGCCGTCGTTTCCCATTCGGCGCCGCGCTCGGGGCGGGCCGCGGGCACTCTAAGCCGCGGCTCACCGCAGCGTCAACGGCCGACCCTCGTTGCGGCAGTCGGTCCGACGTGGTATCACGGGCAGCTTCTCAAGGCCCCCCAGAACGCCCCTCCCATGTATACGATCCTGATTTCATTGATGATTTCCGTCGCCTGCGTGGTCCTGCCCGCGTGGGTTCTCGACTGGTCGCCCAAATGGACGGTCCTGCCGGCCTTCGCCATCGGCGTCGCCGCATTCGTCTGGCTGTCGCGGCGCATCTCCCGACGGTTCGAGGCGCTCAACCAGGCCGCGGACCGCGAGCTTCAGGCGCTCCAGCAGCTCGGCCAGCAGATGGCGCAGCGGCCCAACATGCGCAACCCGACGCTGCTCGTGCAACGCCTCGACGCGGCCGTCGCGATCTTCCGGCGCGGCTTCTTCCTCGAGAAGTGGCAGTTCGGCGTGGGCACGATGCTCAACGCCCGCATCGGCATGTTGCTGTTCTCGAAGCCCCAGCTCATGCCGGACGCCCCCGTCGGGGAGTGCATCCCGTACCTCGAAAAGGCCCTGGTCAAGGGCCGCAAAGCCCAGCTCATGTCGAACCTGTGGCCGGCATGGGCCATGCTCGGCATCGCTTACTACAAGCAGGACAAGAAGAACCTGACGCGCGTCCGAGGCGTCTTCGATGCATGCCTCGCCCACGTCCGCAAGGAGCCCCTGTTCTGGCAGATCTACGCCTTCGTGCTCGTTCAGGAAGACGAGATCGACGCCGCCATCGCCGTGCTGGCCCGCGCGAAAGAGGCCCTGCCGGACGACGCACCGCTTGCCGAGAACCTGACGGCGTTGCAGAACCGCAAGAAGATGAACATGCGCCCTTACGGCGAGCTCTGGTACCAGTTCGGGCTCGAGCTGCCGAAGATCGCGCAGCCACCGCGCATGCCCCACCCGCGCGCGCGCGGCGGCTTCGCCCGTCGGCGGTAGCGCGGACCGGCTCGGCACCCATGTCGAGTGAGAAGAGATGAGCGAGCCCCTGCGCACCCTCGGCCGATACGCCCTGAAACGCCGGCTGGCCGCCGGCGGCATGGGTGAGGTCTATCTGGGCGAGGTCCAGGGCGCCGCGAACTTCACCAAGCAGGTCGCCATCAAGCGCATCCTGCCGCACCTGGCCGCGAACGAGGCCTTCGTCGCCAAGTTCATCGACGAGGCCAACGTCATGGTGCAGCTGCACCACGGCAACATCGTGCCGGTGCTCGAGCTCGCGGACGAGGGCGGTGAACTCTTCATCGTCATGGAGTATCTGCCGGGTCGGGATCTGAAAGCCGTCCTTCACCGACTCAAGGCGCAGCGGCGCGCCTTCCCCGTCGACCTGGCGCTCTTCGTCGCCGGCGAGATCTGCGACGGACTCGACTACGCGCATCGTCGGACCGGGACCGACGGGCACCCCCTGCACATCGTCCATCGGGACGTCAGCCCGTCCAACGTCATGCTCGGCGCCGCCGGCGAGGTGAAGCTCGTCGACTTCGGCATCGCCCGCGCGAGAGGCAGTCTTCACCAGAGCATTTCCGGGACCTTGCAGGGCAAGTTCGCGTACATGAGCCCGGAGCAGGCCGAAGGTCTCCATGTGGACGCCCGCAGCGACATCTTCTCGACCGGGCTGGTGCTTTACGAAATGCTGACGGGCGCCCGCCCGCTCGAAGGCGACAGCGAGACGGAGACGCTGCGCCGGGTCCGGCAGGCCCGGGTCGCCCCGCCCTCGACGCTCCGGGCCGACATCCCGCCGGAGGTCGACGCGCTCGTCCTCAGGGCACTCGCCCCCGCGCCCGAGGCGCGCCACGTCACGGCCGCGGCCATGCGGCGCGAGATGGCGGTCGTGCTCGCATCGCTGCACAGCGCCGCCGACGCCTCGATGCTGCACCGGTTCCTGGCCGAGGTCTTTCCGGAGGGCGTGGTGCCGCAAACGGCCGACGCCGGGCCGCTCTCGATGGACGACGCGCTCAAGTTGCAGCTCGGTGCCCTGACGCCGAGTGTCGACTCGATGGGCAGCACCCGCACGGCCACCGGGCCCTCGGGGCTCGCGCGCAAGCCCTCGACGTTCTCGACGGACGATGCCCCCTCGGCGCCGCCGGGACCGCCACGCAGCCCCCCGCCGTCGACCGGACCCGTCGCTCCGCTGACCGGACCATCGCTGCTCTCCAGTCCGCCGTCCGGCTCGGTGAGCGGCGCCCAACCGGCCGTCTCGATCACCGTGCCCCCCGTCCCCGTCGCCCCGCGACCGCTCATCGGGCGCCGGGTGCTGGCGGGCCTCATCGTCCTCGTGCTCGGCACGTTCGGGCTCGTCGCCTATCTCAATCGGCCGGTGCCTGCGACGCTGACGGTCACGACGGTCCCGCCGGGCGCCCCCGGCCTCGAGGTCCGCATCGACGGGGTCGACCTCGAGGGGGTCCATACCGGCAGCGTGGGAGACCAGGTCGAGATTTGCGCCGAGGCGCGAGACTACGAGCGTCGATGCCGCGGTCCCATCGTGCTGCGCGCCGGCGCGAATCCGGTCTCCATCGAACTCCAGCCGCGGATGGTGCTGTTCCGGTTCGAGGCCGAGCCGCCGGCGACGACCGTGGTGGTCGAGGGGATCAAGGAGCCCTTCCCGCAGGGGACGTCGCAGAACGTCGTGCTCGGCGACGCCGTGACGGTGGTGTGGCAGGCCCCCGGGTACCGCACGCTGGAGAAGAAGTACGATCTCTTCGCGCTCGCCGAGCGAAGGCTTCGTGAGCGTCTCGAACCGGATCCGGACGCCGCCGTTCCTTCAACCGCAGCCCCGCCCACCGAAGCGCCGGCGCCGCCGACGGGCCCCTCGCGCCCGGGCGAGCCGTCGACCTCGAAACCGCGCCCGGTGCTGATCCAGAGCGCGCCGGAAGGGGCCGAGGTGATCGTCGACGGCAAGGTCCTGGGGCGGACGCCGCTCGAGCTCGCAGCGCCCCGTTCGGTCCAGACCGTCCGTCTTCGCGCACCCGGACACGCCGAGGCGACCCTGCGCCTCGAACCCGGCGCCGGCAGCCCGCCGCGCGTCGAACTGGTGCAGAATGCCCCGGGTTACCTCAGCGTACGCGTCGAACCCGCAGCGGGCACCCTCCTGCTCGACGGGCGCGACACCGGCAAGAACGTCCTGCGGGCGTTTGCCATCCCCGCCGGAACCCACACCTTGCAGGCCCGCTTTCTCGACCGGCCGTCGCCCGTCCGGCAGATTGAAATCGAGCCGGGCAAGACGCTCGAGCTCCCCGCGATCGATCTGACCGCCCCCGAAGACCGCGCCGCCGACGGAGTGCCCCAGCCATGAGCGAAGCCCACGCCCCCTCCGAGGTCACCCGCACACAGATGGGTGTCGGAATCGAACGCCTGCGCACGCACGAGTACACGCTCGAGGTCGTCGACGGTCCCGACAAGGGCAAGTCCCTGCGCACGCGCGGCCGGGTCATCCGGCTCGGCACCAGCCCCGAGAACGAGTTCGAGGTCGACGACGGCACCACGAGCCGCTTCCACGCCCGCATCGAAGCGGACCTCTTCGGGCACCGGCTGACGGACAACGACAGCAAGAACGGCACGTTCCTCGGCGACGTCCGGATTCGCGACGTCTACCTGAACCCGGGCGCGCTCATCCGCATCGGGGGCAATACATTCCGATACCAGCCGGGCAGCGAAGCCGTCGAAATCGAACTCTCCCGGGCGACGCGGTTTGGCCGGATCATCGGTCAATCGGCCGCCATGCGGGAGATCTTCGCGATCCTGGAACGTGTCGGCCCGACGGACATGACCATCCTGGTCGAAGGCGAGAGCGGCACGGGCAAGGAGCTCGTCGCCGAGGCGGTCCACCAGCACTCGAAGCGCAAGGACGGCCCGCTCGTCGTGTTCGATTGTTCAGCCGTCGCGCCGAATCTCATCGAGAGCGAACTCTTCGGACACGTCAAGGGCGCGTTCACCGGGGCCGTCGTCGCGCGGGCGGGCGCCTTCGAGCGCGCGCAGGGGGGCACGCTCTTCCTCGACGAGATGGGCGAACTTCCGCTCGATCTACAGCCAAAGTTGCTGCGCGCCCTCGAACAACGCGAGTTCAAGCCCGTCGGCGCCGACCGGGCGGTGAAACTCAACACCCGGATCGTCGCGGCGACCAACCGCAACCTCCAGAAGGAGGTCGAGGCCGGCAACTTCCGGGAGGATCTCTACTATCGGCTCGCGGTCATTCGGGTCGTTCTCCCGCCGCTCCGCCGGCGCGTCGACGACATCCCGCTGCTCGTCGGCCATTTCCTGAAAGAACTGCAGACGCCGGACGGACAACCCGTCCAGGTGAGTTACGAGACGATCGTCAAACTGCAGAAGCACAAGTGGCCGGGCAACGTCCGCGAGCTCCGCAACTTCGTCGAACGCGCGGCGATGCTGGCGACGGGCAATCGGCTCGAGACGAAGTATCTCGTCCCGCCGAGCTTCGGCGATACGCGCTCGGGCGCCGAGGCTTCCGCGGCGGACGAACCGGCGGTCGCTCCCGCGGCCGCGCTCGAGGGCAAGGCCGTCGCCGAGTTCGACGACTCCCTCCCCTTCAAGGACGCCAAAGCTCGGTTGATCGACACCTTCGAGAGGACCTACTGGGCTCGCCTGCTCGACCGCACGCGCGGAAACATCAGCGCGGCGGCGCGCATCGCCGGCGTCCACCGCAAGAGCGCCGAGTACACGCTCAAGAAGCTCAACCTCCGGGGCGCCGCCGACGGCGACGACGACGGTTCCTCGGGCTGAGCAGCCTCGGGTCGACGCCCTTGATGCGTGCCGGCCATCGTGCGACCCTTCGCGCGCCGTGGCCAAACCTCGCTCCCAGCCGGTCGTCTCCATCGTCCGGGCCCTTCGACCCCTCGTCCGACTTTGCCCCCTCCTCCTCGCAGGTTGCGGTCCAGAGCACGCGTTGAGTGGCGCGTGGCAGCAGGACTGCGATTCGGCCGA
Organism: Myxococcota bacterium; assembly: GCA_023150895.1. GTDB lineage: Bacteria > Myxococcota_A > Bradymonadia > UBA7976 > UBA1532 > CAINDO01. The sequence continues at coordinate 8,559 of JAKLJY010000023.1, forward strand.
GGGCCGATGCGGCGACGAACCCTTCGTCTACATGCTGCACGTCGGCCGTTACGGCGACGACGTCACGGGGCTCGTCGTGCGGTACGTCAACGAGGGGGCCCCCTTCGACCCGCGCACGGAGTGCGGCTGCTACGTGATGCAGGGCGGACGCGCAACGGATACCTCGGTCACCCTCCACATCAAACTCGAGGCCGATCCGGCCGCCCCCGGTGATGGTCCGGGCTGCCCCGCGCCCGAGCACCCGTTCGCCTCCGAGACCTGCCGCACGGCGCTCTCGGCCCCCCCGTGCAACACGCTGAGATTCGATCTTTCCGGCGATGAAGACGCCCTCGATGGTCGCCTGACGTGCGACGACGCCGCGGCGGACGTCACGCGCCGGTTCGTCCCGGCGCGCGGCAAGACGCGCCGCACCTGCCTTTCCGCCGACCATTGCCCCAACCTGCCATCGACCGGCGACACCCCCCCGTGACCCGCCTGCGCACGCTCGCCCTCTGCCTCGCAGGCCTCGTCTTCGCGACGTGCGCGCTCGCCGCGCCGCCACTGTCCGACGCAGAGCGGCTGCGCGACGGTCTGCCGCCGGGTTTCCGTCGCCCGACGGTCGTGATCTACCCGGTGCTCGACGCGCGACCCCTCGCCGCCGCGACGCCCGCGGCCACCAGTGCCGAAACGAGCGTATTCGACGCCTTCGTCGCCGAGCTCGCGCGCCACGAGAACCTCAACGTCGTTCGGCCGGGACAGACGCTGCAGCGCTTGCGCGCCCGCAAGGGGTTCGCCGAAGTCGAGGTCGTGGCGCGCGGAAAGGCCGACGAGGGGCAGGACGACTACAAGCAGGTCCGCCTCGACGCAGCGGTCGACCACCTGGCCGAGGCGGCGGCGCTGTTCTCGAAGCTCGAGTACATCTACGTCGATCCGCGGACCGTCGCCCGTGCTGAGCTCGTCCGCGGACAGGCGCTCCTCGAAAAGGGCGATGGCATCGACGCGAGCATCGCCTTCGGGCGTGCGCTCGCTGCCGATCCGCGCTTGCGTCTGCGCCCGAACTATGACCGCCCCGAATGCATCGAGGCCTTCGAGCGCGCCCGTCGTGCCGCCGTCGACACGCCCCCCGCGCCCACGGAGCTGATCCGTTGGCCGACGGACGAACCCGTGTCGCCCGACGTCTACCTCGTGCGATCTCGCCTGCTGCCTGCGGTCGCCGACCGCCCCGAGCGCCTCGAGATCTACGTCGTCGGCTCGGGCGGAGCGGTCATCCCGGACGTACAAGCGCTCGCCACGCCGGACGCTGCCAGTCGACTCGCCGGCCGCTTGTGGGCGAGCCTGCCCTTCGGCCGCGCCGTCAAGGACAAGAAGTCGGGGGGTGAGGTGCGACTCGACGCCGGGTTCGCCTGGTTCCTCTTCGCGGAGGACGGCCTCGGCACGGGCGTCTTCAACAACGTCGGGGCACAGTCGTCCTTCTTCTGGGGCTTTGCGCGAAACATCGGCCTGCAGATCGCGTTCCTCGTGGCCAACAGCGGCCGGGACAGCGAGGAAGACCTTCGCGCGGACATCCTGACCTATCGGGCGTTCCTCGGCCCGGGTTACGAGTCACGCGTCGGCCCATGGCGCTTCGACGCCCACCTCGGCGTCGAGGTCGCCTCCCCCGGCCGCATCACGACGACGGACAATGTGTACTGCAAACACGTCCCACCGGACGAGCGCACGATCTTCGCAGCGTTCTGTCCTCAAGACGCCATCTCGACGACCGACCGCACCGTCCTCGTCGGGGCCGGCTTGACCGCCGGGGCCTCTCTCGACCTCGTCGACGACCTCTACCTCGCGTTGCAGGTCAACGCCGCCGAGTACTTCTACCAGCTCGACACGACCGATCTCGGGCGTCCCGTCGGGGGATCATTCTCCCTGGGCTATCGATTTCGATGAGGCGCACCGCGCGTTGACACGGGTCGGCGTTCGTGGAATCGTCGGTGCGAGCGCGGCGCCCCGCACGGCGAGCCCGTCGACCCCCGACGTGCCCATGCCGGTGAGGTTCCGCCCCGGTGAGTGTGCGCCCGCCGCCGACGACCGGCCCGCTCGAACGCTCCTGGCGTTGCACCCCGCAAGACGGGGGCTCATGCGTCCGGATCGCGAGTGACCAGGGTCGTCGACGCCCGCGCGTCGCACATGGCAACCGGAGCGGCCGAGCCGGACGACGACCCGTCCCTGCGACGCCCGCGCGCCGCTCAGGCGGTCGCCGCGCTCTCCTCTTCGAACCGTCGACGCACGGGGTTGACGAGGGAAACGAGGTGCTGGCCGCCGGTCCCGACGAGCCGAACCTCGACCACCTGCCCCGCGACCAGCGGGCCGACCCCGGCGGGCGTGCCCGTGGCAAGCAAATCCCCCGGCATCAGGGTCATGTGCCGGCTGACGTAGGCGACGAGCGCGGCGGGTCCGAAGACCATGTCGCCGATGGCGCCGTCCTGCCGGCAAGCTCCGTCCACGAAACACTGGATGCGGCCGGGCGCAATGTCCGTTGACCAGCGCTCTGCGGGCAGGCGGAGGTCGGAGACCGGACAGAACGTGTCGAATCCCTTGGCCCGGGTGAAACGGCCGTCGGCCCGCTGGAGATCGCGCGCCGTCACGTCGTTGAGAACGGTGAACGCCCCGATGGCCCCCCACGCGGCGTTCTCGTCGAGATCCGTGGCACGTTGCCCGATCACGATGGCCAGTTCGGCCTCGTAGTGGACCTCGGCGCTCTGGGGTGGCAGGCGAATCGCCTCCCCCGGTCCGATGAGCGCGCTCGGCGGCTTCAAAAAAAAGATCGGCGCGGCGGGCACGGCGTTTCCCAATTCAGCTGCGTGTTCCCGGTAGTTGCGCCCGATGCAGACGATCTTCGACGGAGGCGGCAGGCTTTGCATGGCCGGAAGCATCGCCGACCCTCGCCGGAGACGCAACCGGGGCTCGACGAGGGGCCGCGCGGCTTGACCACCCCCGGGGGGTGACCTAGACTTTCGCGATTGAGCTGCGATACCGCAGTAGACCTCGAACCGATTGGACGTGGCGAGACGCGCATGGCCGGTGAACGCAAGGAAAACTCCGTCCTCTTCAGCTTGAAGGAGCTGAAAGACATCACCGCCGACGAGCCGGAACAGCCGGTTCGCCAGAAGGCGGCGCCCGCGCCGTCATCGGCGTCGACCCGTCGGCAGTCCTTCATCGACGACAAGGATGATCTGCTCGCGGACCTTCGCTCGTCGGTCGCCGCCGACGCCGAAGCCGAGGCCGCCCGCATCGAGGCCGAGCGCCGCGCGCAGCGGGAGGCCGAAGAGCGGCGCAAGCATGAGACGGCGACCCTGCAGCGGGCCGAAATCGACGCCCGCATCGCCGCGGAGCAAGCGCGACGGCGCGCCGCCGAGGACGAGCGGATCGCCCGCGCCCGCCAGATCGACATCGACGAGCGGCGGGCCCGTGGTGAGATCATCGAAGAGCCCGTCGCGGCGCCGGAGCCGGTCGTCCACGTCACGCACGCGCCGGCCCCCGTTGTCCCGCAGGTGCTCGCGCCCGTGCAGCCGCAGGGCCGCAGCACGGCCTTCTACCTCACGGTCGTCGGCCTGCCGGTCGTCTGCATCACGGCGATCGCCATCGCGGTCATCGTCACGCAGAAGGAGACCACGCTTCAGCCCGTCTCGAACGAGCCGGTGGTCGTCAACGTCCAGCAGCCGGCGGCGGTCATCACGGCCTCGCCGACCGCGCCGGCCATCGCCTCGGCGGCGGCGACGGAGCCGCCGGCCCCCGCGAGCGAGGTCGTTGCCGAGAGCGGCAAGCCCAAGCCCCGTCCGCGCCCGAAGCCGGGCGGCGGTGAGAAGCCCGCCGCCGGGGGCGACAAGCCCGCGAAACCGGCGGGCGGTGGCATCAAGATCGACCTCAACAGCGACTGAGTCGTCACCCGAGGTCCAGATGCGGCACGGGCCGGACGCTTCGCAGCGCCGGCCCTTTTCTTTCGCTCACACGGCGGTGCGTCGTGCGCTCAGAGGCAGAGCGCGAAGCCCCAGCCGTTGTTGACGCACATCGTGCCTTCCGGGCAGCTCGGGCTCCCCACGTTGCAGGTCGGAATGCAGACCGAGCCGGAGCCCGGGTCGCCACAGAACGACTCCTCGGCGCAGTCGTCCTGCGAGACGCAGGGGCCACCGGGCGCCACATTGCCTGCCGGCTCGCACTGGCCCTCGTCGGCGAAGAGCGACAGGGGTCGGCAGACCTGGCCGGCGCCGCACCCCGAGGCCCCGCCGGTGCCGAGGGTGCAGTCGACCTCGAGGCACATGCCGAGCACCCGCGTCTCGTCGAAGTCCGGGGTGTTCGGATCATCCGGGTTGCTGAAGTCGACGCAGGTTCGCCCGGCCGAGCAACGAGGCGACTGGGGGTTGCAGAGGCCGGCGCACTCCCCGGTGCTGGCGAAGTCGAGCGCCGGATCGAGCGGATCGTCCGGATCGCCGAAGCAGAAGAAGCCGGGCGCGCACTGCACGGCGCGGCTGTTGGCGTCACGACCTTCGGCCTGGGCGTTGCACGGCTGTCCCTCGCTGGCCTGCCCGGCCTCGAGGCACATGCCGGGCTCGCTGCCGCCGGCGGGGTCACCCACCGCCAGGGGGAAACACGTGCCCTCCCATTGATTCTGGGACCCCGTCGCGCACGTCCCGAGCACCTCGCCGTTGGGCTGCTCCGGGTTGCCGCAGAAGCGGAACCAGCAAACGTTGATGTCCGGGTAACAGACCTCGTTGAAAGGGCAGTCCTCATCGACGCCACACCCGAACAGACAGAGGCTCTGGGCGGGGCCGTTCTCGAAGCAGAGTTGGGACGCACCGCAGGTGGCCGGGTCCTCGAAACAGTCCGTTCCCTGGACGGGCACGCAGCTGCCCTCGAAGCATTGGTGCGTGTCGACCGGGCAGTGGTAGTCCGTGGCGCAGCTGCCGTTCAGTCGAACGCAGTGGCCGCCCTCGCACGACTCGCCGGCGGCGCATGCGTACGGGCAGCCGACGTCGCAGAGGCCCGTCTCGGCGTTGCAGACCTCGCCCGCGCCGCAGCCGCCGACCCGGCAGTCGGGCTGGCAGATGTCCCCCGAGGCGTCTCCGGGATCGACGCACATCCAGCCGTCGCGGCAGTCCCCCGCGCCGTTGCAGACGGCGAAGCAGATGTTCGTCTGCCCCGACGCGAGGCAACGCTGCCCGTCGCCGCAGTCGTTGTCGCTGCGGCAGTTGAAGAGGCAGAAGCCCCCAGGGACGCGCCCGTCGGTGGCTTCTTCGGAGACGCACTCGTCACCGGGGGGGCAGTCCTCGGCCGTCTCACACGGCCCCGTGTGGACCCCACCACCACCGATGGGAAGGCAACGCCCCGTGGCCGGATCACAGGCCGCGCCCTCGGGACAGCGAACGTCGGCGCACGGATCACCGGGCCCGCCCCCATCCCCACCCGTCGACCCGCCGGCGCCACCGCCGGCTCCACCGTCGCCGCCCGGCAATGCACCGCCGGTATCGCCGCCGACCGGCTCGCCGCCGCTGCCGCCGGGCACGGGGCTGCCGCCCCCGCCGCCGAGATCCGGCAGGGTGATGCTCGGGCCCATGTCCTGAGCGCCACCGCCGACGGGATTGCCGCACGCGAGCGCGCGGGCGACCTGGCTGGCCGCCGCACCGAACTGGCACAGGTTGTTGCCGTTGCAGACCCCCTGAAGAGCTGCCCCGGCGTTGTTGGTCATCGGCTGCCCTGCCGCATTCAGCGGCTCGCAACACGTACCGACGAGGTCACCGAGCTGACAGTTTGGATCGCTCTCCTCGGCGGCGCACCCCACGGCCGACGCCGCGAGGGCGACCCCCGCGATCACGCGCATGACTCGAAGCATGGGTCCTCCGGATTTCGGGGTTGAGAAATGAAAATGGCGGCGCCCTGCATGAGGGTCGCCGCCTTCAATCGATTCACGTCGTCCGGAACGGCCCGCGGCGCGCGGACCGGCGGGCGTTCACGTCACATCGGGACGCAGAGGCCGAGCTGCGTGCTGTCCCGCTCGCCGCCGAGGGTGCCGAGGAACGTGCCGGTCATGCAGGTGAAGCCCGCGGGGCAGGTGTGCTCGCTCTCGGGGGCGTTGTCGCAGATGGGCAGACAGACCGGGGGGGCGTTCTGCTCGAGGGCGACGCAGTGATGGCCGGGGCCGCAGTCCGTGGCGCCCGTCTCCTCGTCCTGGGTGCAATCCTCGGCGGTGTTGACGACCGTCTCCGAGATGGCGTCCTGGCACAGACCGAGGATGCGCTCCTGGCCGCCGTTCAGGCCGTAGTAGAAGAGCGGCTCGCACTTCTTGCCATCGCCGCACTGATCGGCCGCGCCGAAGGGATCGCACTCGCCGAAGCAGAGGCCGAGACCCTCGAGCTGGAAGAAGCCGAAGAGGCAGCCCGAGGGGCCACCGCAGGCGGACTGGTCGCCGGCGTCGCAGAGGCCGTTGCAGATCGGATCACGGCCGCCGTAGACGTCGGTGCAGAGGTTGCCGGCGGTGCAGTCGCCGAAGTAGGTCGCGTCGTCGGGCGTGCAGCCCTCGCCGTGCAGCTTGGTGCCGTTCTCGCCGTCGAAGCAGGCATTGAGAAGAACGACCTTGCCATCGACCTCGGCGCTCTCGACCACCGTGCAGAACTGGTTCTCTTCGCAGCCCGTCTGCGCGCCGAGGCTGCAGCCGGCATAGCAGATGTCGAAGTCGGCGCCGCCGAGCTTGAAGCCGAAATCGGCACAGACCTCGCCCTCGCCGCAGGTGTTGTCGCCATCGCCGCACATCAAGCCGCCGCAGGGGGCGCGGCAGACGCCGGCCACGCATGCGAGGCCCTCCATGCAGTTGACCTCGGGCAGCGTCGGATCGCCTTCGCCGTTGAGGCAGGGCGCACCGACGTCCTGCGTGCCGGCCGTGAGGCACAGGGACGCGGGCGCGAGGTTCGCGAAGCAGGAGGCCGGGCCGCCGCAGGTCTCGGCGGCGTTGCAGGGCGAGCAGTTGTCGGTGGGAATACAGATGCCGCCGCAAGACTCGGCGTCGTCCGCACACTCCTCGACCTCGAGGCAGTTCTCCGTCGGCTCGCAGCCGGTCGGTTCGCCGCGGGCGTCGCACGTCGCGTGGCAGAGCGGGCCCTTGCCGAGGCCGATGTCGGCGCAGATGGCGTCGCGAACGCACTGGTCGTCGTTGGGATCGCAGACGTCGCCGATGGGGATGGTGCCGCCGGGGGGCTCCTCGCCGCCCGCGCCGCCACCACCGCTGCCGCCCGGAGGCGGCTCGTCGCCGCCCTGGACTGCGCCGCCCGTCGAGCCGCCGTCGCCGTTGCCCCCCGGGGGCGGCTCATCGCCGCCGGGCACCGGGGTGCCACCGATGACGTTGCCGCCCTCGCCGTTGCCGCCGGGCAAGGGGTTGCCGCCACCGCCGTTGCCGCCGGGGCCGGCGTCCGCCTCGGCGCCGCCACCGCCGTCCTCTTCGGCCTGGCACGCCGACGTGCCGAGCGCGGCCATGGCGGCCAGCATCAACAAAAGGCTCTTGGAACGCTCCACCATCGAATTCCTCCGAACGGCACCACTCCCCGCGGGCCGCGCTGTGTCGACCTGCCCGGTGAACTCCGGACGGCCGAAAAAACTCGGGGCAACCTAGTGGTGACCCCCATGGATGTCAATCTGTTTACCGTTGCGTGACCGCCTGCGACACGGCACCCGGCGGACCGCGGGCTGCGGGGGTCGGTTGACGGGTCGACGTCCTTTGGTGTACGCGCTCTGCGCCGCGGAATGTGCGACCCGGCTGCGCGGTTGAGGCCAAAGACGCCCCATTCGCACCGCCGGCCGCCCTGCCGCGACGTCCTCAGCCTACCCGCAGGCCCCGAATCCGATTCGAGGGCAGTTTTTTTCACCGCCGACCGTTCACCCCGCCGGAGTGTGACCATGGCCAGAAAACTGACAGTCGCCGTCGTCGGGGCCACGGGTGCCGTCGGCGCCGAGATGCTCTCCGTCCTGGCGGACCGCCGCTTCCCCGTGGACCGGCTCATCCCGCTCGCGTCCCATCGCTCCGCGGGGACCGAGGTCTCTTACGACGGCGACACGCACGTGGTCGCGGAACTCGGAGAGCGCAGCTTCGAGGGGGTCGACCTCGCGCTGTTCTCGGCCGGCGCCGCGACGAGCGACCGGTACGCGCCGCTCGCCGTCGCTGCCGGGGCGGTGGTCGTGGACAACACCAGCTTCTTCCGGATGCGGCCCGACGTCCCCCTCGTCGTCCCCGAGGTCAACCCGGACGCCCTCGACGCCCACCGCGGAATCATCGCCAATCCAAACTGCTCGACGATCCAGTGCGTCGTCGCGCTCGCCCCCCTGCACGCGCTCGCCGGGCTGCGTCGGGTCGTCTACAGCACCTACCAATCGGCTTCCGGTGCAGGGCACCGCGCGATGGAAGAACTGAAGGACCAGGCCGTCGCGCTGCTCAACTTTCGGGATCCGCCCGTCGAGAAGTTCCCGCGGCGGCTCGCGTTCGACTGCCTGCCGCACATCGACAAGTTCCTGGACGACGGCCACACCAAAGAAGAGCGCAAGATGGTCGAGGAGTCCCGCAAGATCATGGGGCTGCCCGCGCTGCGCGTTTCGGTGACCTGTGTGCGGGTGCCCGTTTTCGTCGGGCACGCGGTCGCCATTCACGCCGAGTTCGACCGGCCGGTGTCGGTGGCGGCCGCCCGCGCCGCGCTTGCCGCCGCGCCGGGCATCGTCCTCCACGACGACCCGTCCGCCTACCCGACGGCCGTCGACGCGGCCGGACAGGATCCCGTCCATGTCGGGCGACTCCGTGCAGACGACGGGCTCGACAACGGTCTCGCGATGTGGGTCGTCGCCGACAACCTGCGCAAGGGGGCGGCCACGAACGCCGTCCAGATCGCCGAGGCCCTCATCGCGCGTGACCGGTTGCGTGTTCCCCGCTGACAAAATGTCCCAGACGACACCGGCGACCTGCCAGCTTGGCACCCGTTCGGCAGCCCCGCCCCCTCGAAGGGCCGCACCGCAGGCCTCGCAGTGCCCCGCTCGGGCATGGTACGAATCTTGTTTACCGACGTTCGCCGAACGGCCCGTTTCGATGATCGAGTCCACCCGATGAAGTCCACGCCACTCTCTTCCCCGCTCCCCCGGCGGACGTTCGCCGCGGCCCTCCTGGCCGTGGTCGCAGCCGCACCGGTGGCGGCCCTCGCCGCGCCCGCCGCCGACGACCTGCTCGTCGAGATTGAACCGGACGGCCTGGATTACGACGACCTCGATCCGATCGGCATCGAGAGTTGCCGCGCAGACATCCGCAAGATCGTGACGCTCACGGCGCGGGCGAACAACTACATCCCCGGTGAACTCAGCCAGAAGTACATCTACGTCACGCGCGACAAGGCCTCGGCCTGCGACCCCGACATCCTCGAGCAGGCCTGTGCGTCCAAGGGCACCGAGGTCAGCGGGTGTACCTGCCTTTATCGCTCGGACATCGACTCGAAGGCCCAGATTTCCCTCGAGAACGTCGCGCTGTCGACACTCCTCCCCGATGGCGGTCTCACCGCCTGCAGCGGCAGCGCCGAGTCCATCTATCGGTACTACCTGAAGATCGTCCCGTCGAAGCGGGGCGCGCCTGCACCGGTGCCCGAAGGCGGCGCCTTCAAGCAGACGTCGGACGCGGTGGATGCGGGGACGTCCGATGCGATGGCGGCCGACGCCGCCACCGGCGACTCCACCCTGGATTCCGCAGCCCCCCTCGTCCTCGAGATCGATCTCGAACCGCCGACGACGCCCGCAGCCGAGGAGTTTCGACTCCTCAGCGGTGACCAGGCCATCGAGGTCTCGTTCCCGTCGACCGACAACGCCGAGATCGTCAAGTACGAGGTCTGCTGGGCGTCGTCCGGACTGAACGACGGCTCGGCCAGCGACGCCGGCGCGTCCGCGGCCGCGGGCTCGCTGTGCAAGGTCTCCACGGGCACGGAGTCGGTCCGGCTGACGGCCGACGGTGACGGCCTGGTGCTCGAACGCGCCTACCGCTTTTCCGTCGCCGCCGTCGACGACGCCGACAACCGCGGCTCCCAGGTCGGCCTGGGGACCGGCATCCCCCGCAACTTCCTCGATCTCGCCGAGTACTACCGCCAGATGCACGGCCCGGAGACGGGCGGCTGCATCCAGCGGCCCGGCCTGCGCAGCGCCGGCTTCGGCCTCGCCGGCCTCTGCCTCGCCGCCATGTCCGCGCTGGCCGTCGGCCGCCGCCGGAGAAACCGATGAATCAGCGTACCTGGGCGCTTCTTGGCGCCGCGATGAGCCTCTTGCCCCTGTCCGCGGCCGCCGAGGGAACCCTCGGGACGAAGCGCACGGGCAACATCGAGATTCGTTATGCGCCGTACAAACCGGACATGGACAGCCAGTTCGCGCTGCCGGCCGGGTGCGAGGGCCAAGGCCCCTACTCCCGGTTCTTCGGCGACGAGGACGACGGTCTCCTGCTTTTCGGCTTCCAGACGCACCTGATGCAGAAGTACGGCACGCTCGCGGCCGGCGGCAACATCGGGTACTTCAGCGTCTCCGGCAAGGCGCAGGCCGGGCTCCCCTGTCGACCGGTCGGCGGCGGCGTCGCATCGAGCGCCGATCTCAGCCCGGATGCGTCGGAGGTCGACGAGTCGTCACTCCGGATCGTCCCCGTCCAGGGCGAGGTCTCCTATCGTCTCACGATCTGGGAGGACCTCGTCCCCCTCGTGCCCGTCGTTCGGGCCGGGCTTGACTACTACATGTGGCGGATGGGGTCGACGTCGGGCGGTGTCGCCAAGCTCGAACCGGGGCAGTCGGCATCCGGGGGCACGTGGGGCTGGCACTACGCCCTCGGCCTGCACGTGTTGCTCGACTATTTCTCCCAGAGCATGGCCGCCGACTTCGACCGCGACGCCGGTGTCAACAGCACCTACCTGACGTTCGAGTACATGCACGCCCAGATCGACGACTTCGGCTCGAGCACGTCGCTGCGCCTCGGTGACAAGACCGTCGTTTTCGGTCTCGGCTTCGACATGTGAGCGGTCGCGCCCCGCGCCGGCTCGGCTTCCGGCTGGAGTACGACGGGACCGACTTCCACGGATGGCAGGTTCAGTCGGGCCAACGCACGGTCCAGGGGACGCTCATCGACGTGCTCCGGAGCACGTTCGACCCGGAGGCGACGGTGGACGGCGCGAGCCGGACCGACGCGGGCGTTCACGCCCGGGACCAGCTCGCCGCGGCGACCATCGCCCACCCCGTGGCCGCAACCGGCTTCGTCAAGGCGCTCAATGCGAGATTGCCGCGAGATGTCGCCGTTCGTTGCGCGTGGGAAGCCGCCGCCGACTTCCAGCCGAGGTTCGCGCCCAACGGCAAGACCTACATCTACCGGATCTATCGAGACATCGCCCCACGCCCGCTCATCGACCGTCAGGCCTGGCGCCTCGGCTTCGACCTCGACCTCGACGCGATGTCCGTCGCCGCCCGGTCGTTGATCGGCACGCACGACTTCGCGGCATTCGCCGCGAGCGATGCCGGGCAGACCTCGACCGTCCGGACACTCTTCGGCATCGCGATTTCGCTCGACCCATCGGGAGTCTGCGCCGTCACCGTCGAAGGCTCGGCGTTCTTGAAGCAGATGGTCCGCAACATCGTCGGCACGCTCGTCGAAGTGGGCCGCGGGCATTGGCCCGTCGACCGCGTCGCGGAGGTCCTCGATGGGCGGGATCGCCGGCGCGCGGGACCAACGGCCCCCGGGCGCGGCCTCACGCTGGAGCGGGTCTGGTACGAAGCGCCGTGCGGCGACCGACACGCGCCCTGAGGGTGTTGCTCACCGTCCGACCCGGCGGCCCCGAAGGGTGAGACTCCCGGTGTGGCCGGGCCCCGTGCGGACCGGCTTCATACCGGCGCGGCGAGCGCGTCTTCGACTAGAAGCTGACCGCGCACCCGACGCTGAGGTCGACCTGCTGGCTCGGAGACGGTCCGATCAGGTGGTAGAAGTCGGGCGTCACCGTGAAGGCCCAGCGCTTGGCGAAGTCGAGGGCCCACGTCAGGCCGAGCGTGTAGAAGTACGGCCCCTCGAGCGTGTAGTCGCGGTAGCCGTCGAGCGGCACCTGGTGGCTGATGTGGCCGTAGCCGCCGCCCACACGCAGGAGAAGGTGGTTCGAGCCCGCCTGAAGCACGTCGAACTTGACCCGCAGGCCACCCGCGGGGGCGAAGTCGGCGACCTGAATGCGCCCGAACATGCCCACCGAGAGTGTTCGGCTCACCCAGAAGTCGAGCTCGCTGAGGGTGTGGAAGGGCGAGATGGCCATCCCCGGCTGAAGCGTCGAGCCCGGGCGGTTCTGCGCCTCCGCCTTGTCCGTGATGCGTCCGACGCCGGTCCCGACGGAGAGCGCGAGCGTGACGATGCGGCGCTTCTTGCCGCGAGGCGCGGTGTCCTCGGCGCTCTCCGCGTCTTCGGGTTCCTCCTCGCCCCCCTCCCCGGTCAGCGAGTCTCCCGTCGCCATGTCGTCGATGGGGACATCGACGGGTTCGCGCTGGTCGTTGAACTGCGCGACCTGGTTGCCGTCGCGGTCCTCCACGAGGATGTAGTACGAGAGCTTGGTGCCCTTGACGAATCGCGCCCCGATGCGGGCCACGAAGGTGTTGTCGCCCTGATCCCGCATCTCGACGCGCCGGTACTCCCGCACCGACTCGCTGCGAAAGTCGAGGTACATGCGGAACATCTGGTCGCGGAGCTCGGGTGAGACCTTGGCCTGAACGGTGACGAGCTGATTGGCCTTGGCCCGCTTGACCGGTTTGTGGGTGATGCCGGGATCTCGGCGGGCCGCGCCCCCCTCGGACTCCGCCGGACCGACCAGACGCCGCGCCTGCTCGAACAGGGCCTCGAGGCTCGGTGTCGACACGAGCGAGTCGATGCGGACGCCGCGGTCGATGGTCAGCGCCTGCCGGAACTCGTCGACGGCCCGGTCTTTGTCCTTGTCCCGCACGTGGGCGATGATCCCTCGTTGAACGTGAACCTCGGCCATCACGCGCCCGCGGACGCCGGCCCGCTCGCCCGTGCGCACGGCCTCGTCGAGCGACCGGTCCGCCTCGTCGAGTTCGAGGTTGTCGTAGGCCCGCCGCGCGTCTTCGAGAAGACGCTCGACATCCTGTTCGGCCTGACGCGACCCACCCCGCTGCGCGACCGCCGGCGCGGCGGCGAGCAGGCTCAGGACAATCCACACGAGAACGCGAGAGAACACCACGCCGCCCCTGTCACTTCTTGATGATGTGGAATTCCACGCGACGGTTGGTCGCGCGGCCTTCCGCCGTCCGGTTGTCTTCGAGGGGGCGATCTTCGCCGTACCCGATGGCCTCCATCCGGGCCGGCGCGATGGCCTGGTCGACCAGGTACCGCCGCACGGACTCCGCCCGCTTCTGGGACAGGCGCTGATTCGCTGCCGCGCTGCCCTGGCTGTCGGTGTGGCCTTCGATGCGGACGTTCAACGATGGATTGTCCCGCAGGGCGAGGGCGACCTCATTCAGCAGAGGATACGACTTGGCGAGGATGCGGTCCTTGCCGGGCGCGAAGAAGACGGTCTGCTTGAGCTCGATCCGGTCGTCCCGAACGATGATGTTCTTGTAGAGGTCCGGGCAGCCGTCCGCATCCTGGTCGCCGTCGTAGTCCTCGGGCTGGTTGGGACACTGGTCCTGCGCATCGGCGACGCGATCCTGATCGTTGTCGGGATCGGGGCAACCGTCGGCGTCTTCGAAGGTGTCGATGTCCTCGGCCTGGAGGGGGCACTTGTCGACGACGTCGAGGACGGCGTCCTTGTCGTTGTCGGGCTCGGGACACCCGTCCTCGTCCTCGAACCCGTCTTTGTCCTCGGGGGTGTCCGGGCACTTGTCCGGCTCGTCCGCGATGCCGTCGCCATCCCGGTCCTTCAGGAGATCCGGGCAGCCGTCGTCGTCCTGATCGCCGTCCTTGTCCTCCGGTTCGTCCGGACAACGATCGCGGCTATCGACGATCCCGTCGCGGTCGCGATCGCCGTCATCCGGGCAGCCGTCGGTGTCGCGATCTCCGTCCTTGTCTTCCGCGGCGTCCGGGCACTGGTCCACGGCGTCGCCGATGCCGTCGCCGTCGCGATCGGGCGTGACGAGACACCCGGGTGCCCGGGACTCGGCCTCGGCTGCCCGCGTCGCGTCGAGTGCGGCGTCGAGATGCTCCCGCGCGCGGAAATACGCCCCCTGCTCGAGTTCGACGCCGGCGAAGTGGAGTTGCGCGCGGGCAACCGCCAGGTCGCGCTCGTCGCACCGCATCGCCGCCGCGTCGATCTTTGCCAGGCGAGCCTCGGTGGCGTCGATGCGCTCCCTGAGCAGGCGCCCGGAGGCACAACCCGCCAGCAACGCGGGGGCCAGCAGAACGGTGGCGAGCAGAGCCTGCGCTTTCACAGTTGACTCCCGACCGGCGCGTCGTCGTCTTCGGGCGGCTCGTCGTGGCCTGCGGCGGGGACGGTCGGTCCCCCGCCGCGCGCCGGGCTCGCGAGCGCCCGGGCGCGCGCGCGATCAGCGAACCCGCGTGCCGTCTCGGCCAGGTCGAGGGCGGCCTGGAAGTCCGAGTAGCCCTCTTCCTCGCGTGCCTTCCGGAAATACTCCTCGGCGCTGGTCAACTCGTAGAGCGCATAGCGCCGCGCGTCGGCCGCCCGCGCGGACTCGATCGCCGACTCCGCGTCGGAAAGCGCCAGCGTCGTGCTGACGGGACCGCACGCGAACAGGCTCGCGCTGAGCGCGAGGAGCACCGCCGCGCGGGAAAGACCGCTTCGGTCCATCAGAACGTCACTCCCGACCGGTGGAGAAGGCCGTTCCATCTACACGCCGGCCTCCCGTCGTGTCAAGAAGCGGGCCGGCTCAGGTCAGGAGGGCATCGACCCGCGCGGCGACTTCTTCCTCGGAGGTGGCCTGTGCGACGGCGAGCTCCTGGACGAGGAGTTCACGGGCGGTCTCGAAGACGCGACGCTCGCCGTAAGACAACTGCTTGTCGGCCTTCGTCAGGTGAAGATCACGCAGAACCTGGGCGATCTCGAGGAGCGAGCCGGTCTTGATCTTCTCGACGTAGCGGCGGTAGCGCCGGTTCCAGTTCGGCTCTTCGACGACGAGCGCGTCCGCCTGGAGGAGTTCCATGACCCGACCGACCGCGTCACGGTCGACGACCGACCGGAGTCCGACGTGCGCGACCTTGGCGATCGGCACGCGGATCTTCTCCTCGGAGTTGAGGCAGCGCAGCACATAGAAGCGGTTGGTGGTCCCGGAAATCTCCAGCGTCTCGATGCCGGTGATCTCCGTGACACCTTGGGCGGGGTAGACCGCCATGTCGCCCACGTTGAACGCAGTTGCCAAATTCATCCCTCGCGGTTGGGGTCCCGGAATCGGGACGGGACGGCTCGGCGCCGTGCAGCAGATTCCATGCCAGGGGTGAGCTTCACCCGAAGAAGAACGAACAGCCTCTGGCGGCGCATACATTCCCTGCCGCCGCCCATCGGCGCGTGAGCGCCGGCCGCGAACTGTCGAGCACCGCCGACGGCGCCGCAAAACGCAGGGGAGCGATGCGGCCCCCTGGCGATTCGAGACGCCGGTGTCGCCCGGGCGTCTCGATCTGGCGATTCGAGTCGCCAGTATGGGTGATCAGCGCGCGGCCTTGGCCAGCGAGCGGTGCAGGGTCAGGAGCCGGCCGGTGCCGAGCTTGAGGAGCTTCGCGCGGTAGGCGGCGTCGACGGCGTCGCTGCCGGCGCGCAGCTTCGCGACGGCGTCGGCGAGACCCTCGCGGGTTCCGAACCGACTGCGCAGGGTCGTCTCGCGCTCGAGCAACCGCAGCAGCTTGCTGTTGGGGACGCGAAGCAGGCGCTCTTCGAGCGCGGCGTCGGTCTCGTCCGCGTTGCGCTCGACCATCGGGACGAGCTTCTTGACCAGGTCACTCTTGGAGCCGAACTGGCTCTTGACGCTCTGAAGGGGTGTCGCCATAACGCTCTCTCTGATCGCGGGGGTTTTCGGGTCGGGATGACCACAAGCCGAAAAATGGACGCGCCTTGTAACACGGCACGCGCCGCCGAGCAAGGGCCGATGGCGTCCATCGGGGGGGCACGCGCTCGCCGACCGCTCTGCGTGCGGGCAACACGCACCCTCGCTCTCTTTCTGAGTGCGATCGCGCCGACCGTTGCGTGCGTGGATCCGCGCCCGCAGACCTCGGCCGGTGCACCGCCTCCGCCCCCCTCCGGACCGTCGAGCGCAGCGCAGCGCCCCGCCGACGCGGTCGCAGCCGCCGGCGGGACGTGGATCACCGCGGCCGATCTGCCGGGCATCATCGCCGCCTCGCGCGCGCTCCAGATCTGGCAGAGCGGCCACCGACCGCCCGAGTCCGCGCTCGGCCAGTTCGAGGTCAGACTCGGGCTTCTCGAGGCCGCGCTCGACACGCGACTCGTCCGCGCGGAAGTCGCCCGCCGTGGCCTGACCCCCGCCCCCGAGGCCGTCGAGCCCCTCATGCAGCTCGCACGCGCCGGATTGCCGCCCGACGGGACCGGTCGTTACCGCGAGGGCGATCCCGTCCCGTTCACGGGGTCCGCGTTTTCCGCTCGCTACCTGATCGACGAGATCGCGTTCCGGGAGGTCGCTCAGGACGTCCTCGAGGCCAGCCGTCTGCGCGAGGCGCTCGTCGCCGAGATCACGCCCGAAACCGTTCGACGCGCCTACGAGGAGAGCCGGACGCGCGTCACGCTGGACATCGTGACCGTCGGTCGCGTTCCCACGCCGCGCGAGATGGACGAGGCCGTTCGGCTGAGACAGGACGAGCTGCAGGCCTGGTACGACGCGCACCCCGAGCTGTTCATCACGCCGACGCGCCGCGCGACCCGCCGGGTGCTCGTGACGCCGACCGGCCAGGATCCCGCGGCGCTCGCCGCGGCGCGCACGACGGCGGAGCGTTTGCACGCGCTCGCCGCCGCCGGCACGCCCTTCGACGCCCTCCCGCCGACCCCGGGCGTCCGCGTTACGCCCGCCCGTCCCCTCTCCCGCTCACAGTTCGGTCCCGTCTTCGACGTCGCCCTCGGCGCGCTGACGCCGGTGGTGCCCCACCGGGACGGATTCGCCTTCGCGCGGGCCGACGCCGAGACGCCGGGATGGACCCGAGCGTTCACGGAGGCCACCGTCCAGCGCGAGGTCGCCGCAGCGCTCCTGCGCGAGTTCGACGAGCTGCCCCAGGCCCGGGCCGTCGCCGATGAAGCCGCGCGCCTCCTCTCGGCGGGCCTCGCGGCGGAGCAGGTCGTCGCCACGCTGCGCCCGAAGTCCGTCGGTATTCGTCTCGAGGCCATCCGGACCCCGGCGTTTCCCCGCGCGGCCAACGGCGTCGTCCCGGTCGTCGGCCTCGCACCGGAGCTCTTCGACGCCGCGTTCGAGCGGACGCCGTCGCAGCCCGTCACCCCGGTGGTCGTCGTGCGGCAGACCTACTGCGTCGCCCGCGCGATCGCGTTCCAGGCGCCGACCGAGGCCGATCGGGCGCGGGAGGGGGCGGCGTTCGAGGCCGCGTTCCGTGGGCGCGAGGCCCGCCACGTCCTGCGGGACTGGCTCAGCCGCCAGAGGCGGGCGCCGGCGGGGGCACGTTTTCTGGACCGCCGTCGCCTGGCGACGCTGACGCCGGCGGCGTGGGGGGCACGGGCAGACGGGCCAGAAGATCCCGAGCTTCCTGAGCCTCCGGCGTCGTCGGGCGCTCCCGGATCAGGCGCTGCGCCATCGCCCGCGCCTCCGCCATGAGCCCGACGCTCGCGTCCGCGTAGACGCCGACGAGCAGCAAGGCCGCCTCGGCCCACCGATCTTCGAGGTCGGGGTACTCGGCGACGACGCGTTCGAGCCGACCCCGCGCCGAGACCGGCCGCTCCTGGTGAAGGTAGAAACGCGCGACGTACATTTCCTGGTCGGCGAGCAGCCGCCGGCAGGTGCGGATGCGATCGCGCGCATCGGCGGCGTTCTCGTTTTCGGGGTACCGGTCGACGAACGTCTCGAGGGCTCGCAGGGTATCTTTGGTGGCGGCCGGATCGCGTTCGTGGACCGGGGGCAGAATGAAGAAGTCGCTCGGAATCTGCTCGTAGTAGCTTCGACCGACCCGATACAACGCATAGGGGACGTCGGGGTGGTTCGGCCGGCTCTGTGCGAACGTCCGGTACGCGTCGATGGCCTCGATCCACTTGTCCTGCTCGTAGTACGCATCGGCGATGCGAAGCTCGGCGAGCGCGGCCCATCGGCTGTACGCGTACTTGTTCTTGACCGTGGTCAGGCGCTTGACGGCCTCGAGGAAGTCTTCGTCGTCGAACGCCTCCATCGCCTCGTCGAACGCAGCCCGGGCCGAGTCGGAGTAGCTCGCGTCCGGCCGGGTGGACGAACACGCACCGATGGGAGCGGCGAGGGCCGCGGCGAAGAGGGCCGACCGGCAAGACGCGGCGAGCAGACGAGGGCGCTGTTGCATGCGCGGTTGGTAACAAACGGGGCCCGCCGGGGGCAACCCTCATCGAGCGGACAAAGCGCGCCGCTCACCCGGCCGAGGCCGCGCTCCCGATTGACCCGATGCCGGGGCGTCGGGTAGGAGTGTGCGGCTTTCCGGAGGCGCCCCCATGCCCTGCCCCCCTCGTCTTTCCGCCCGTCGCACACGTTGGCTGCTCGTCCTCGCATCGACCGCCTTTCCGACCGCCGTCTGCGCGTTTGCGACGCTCGACGGCATCCGGACGGCCTGGCCTGCCAATCCGACGTACCAGATCCTGAACCGGTCTCGCGACATCGCCGACGGTTCGGACGCGACCGCGATTCAGCGGTCGTTCCAGACGTGGCAGAACGTGCGGACGGCGGACATCTCGTTTCAGGCCGTCAACCGCGGCGCCGACATTACGGTGGAGTTCCTGGCGCAGTGGCCCCGCGAGTTCGGCCAGGATGCCGCCGGCGTGACCCTCACCTCGCGCCGCAACGGCGTCATCTCGGCAGCCGAGATCAGCTTCAACGACCAGCACTTCGACTGGGCCACGGACGGCGACCCCGCCGCCACCGACGTCGAGGGGGTGGGCACCCACGAGATCGGGCACGCGATCGGCCTCGATCACAGCCGAACCCGCGACGCGACGATGTACTGGTCCGGCGGCGACGTGGAGCTGCGCTCGCTGCACGCGGACGACGAGCGGGCCGTGACGTTCCTGTACGGCAACTGGAACGCCCAGGGCGGCGTCTGTGACCAATGTGAAGGTGATGCCGACTGCGCCAACGGCGGTCTCTGCCTGCAGATGCAGGACGGGCTCACCTTCTGCGGCCAACCCTGCGACCGCAACGGCGGGTGTGTGGACGCCAGCGCCTCGTGTTTCAATCTGCGAAACGGCGGGACGCAGTGCGCACCCACCGAGGGGTTCTGCTCCGACGCGGGCGGGCAAGGCTCGCTGCCGGAAGGCGCCTATTGCTGGGGGGCCGTCCAGTGCGAGGCCGGGACGCAGTGCGTTCCCCTGCCCGGCGGTCCGGCCGCCTGCATGAGCGACTGCGCCGCCGATCGCGACTGTCCGCGCGGGAGCAGTTGCCTGGGCGCCGAGGCGGGTCAGGGCGTGTGCGTGCCGGCGGGCGACGCGGCCTTTGGTGACGCCTGCGCCTCGAGCTTCGAGTGCGCGTCGCTCCTGTGTGTTCCGCTCGACGCGGACGTCAACGTCTGCTCGGAGAATTGCGATCCCGCGCGCAATGCCTGCCCGGGCGGCGCGGAATGTCTGCCCATCGACGACGTTCCGGGACTGACCGGCCTCTGCGTCCCCGGCGGGGACGTCGCGGAGGGCGGCACCTGCGGAGACGCCGCCCGGCGCTGCGGCGCAGGCCTGACGTGCATCCAGGAAAGGGTCGGCGCCGATCCCGTCTGCCGGGCGGCCTGTGATCCGTTCGGCACCTGCGGCCGCGGCCGAGGCTGCACGCCCTACAACGCAGCGGACTGGTTCTGCCTGCCCCTCGAGGGGGCGGCCATCGGTGCGGCCTGCGACCCCAACGCCCTCGACTGCGCGGGCGGCCTGCTGTGCCTGCCCCTCGACGAACGGACCGGTCAGTGCATCGAACCGTGCGATGACGGCGCGGCCGACGCGTGCGAGGGTCACGTCTGCTTCGATCTCGACGGGGCGGACGGCAACCTCGGGGCCTGTTCGCCCGGCGACGGCGCCTTCGGATCGGCCTGTGAGAGTCCGCTCGACTGTGCCGACTTCGCCTGCGTGCAGGACGGAGACGCGGGCCTGTGCAGCCAACTCTGCGGCGCCGCGAACCCTTGCCCCCGCGGTTTCGCCTGTCGGGCGACGCAAGGCGGCGACAGCCTCTGCTTCCGTGATGACGGCGGCGGCGGCGGCGGCGGCGCGGGCGGTGATCCGGGCACCGGCGGCGATCCAGGAACGGGCGGCGATCCCGCCACGGGCGGCAACCCTGCCACCGGCGGCGACCCCGGCACCGGCGGCTCCGCCGTCCCGCCGCAAGGCGGCACGCCATCCCCGCCCCCGAGCGGCGGCACGCCCGTCGGCCCCGGCAACGGCGGCATCACGGATCCCGACGGAGGCCTCACCGGCGCCACGCCGGTCGGCGGTGGCGGCGGGGGCGGTGGATGCACGCTGAGTCCGGCGGGCCCGCGTCCGCCGGGCGGACTCGCCCTGCTGCTCGCCCTCGCCGGTCTGGCGGCCCGTTCCCGGCGCCGGCGCGGCGCCGTCGAATCCGAATCATCTCGGGCCTGAAGGCCTGAAGCGAGGAACGCCATGAAGTCCCCCCTCCGTTTCATTCGTGTTCTGTCCGCCGCGGTCGCCCTGTGCACCGCCACCGCCTTCGTCGGCACGCCGAGCCCGGCCGACGCGACCATCGTCAAGCGCCTCACCGTCTCCGAGATGGCCCGCCGAGCCGACGTCGTCGTCCTCGGCCGGGTCGTGGGACAGACGGCGACCTGGAACCCGGAGCGCACGCGAATCCATACCCTGACGGAGCTCCTCGTCGGCGAGTCGCTCAAGGGCGGCGCACGCACCGGAGAGACCCTGACGATTCGCCAGCTCGGCGGCACCCTGGACGGGCTCGTTCAGACCGTGCCCGGCAACGCCCGGTTCGCCGTCGGCGAGGAGGTCGTCGTGTTCCTGGACAAGGACGAGGCGCAGCCCCTGCACTATGTCATCGGAATGGCGCAGGGCAAGTTCGCCGTGCAGCGCAGCGGGCCGGCCGTTCAGGCGATGCAAGACACCAGCGACCTCGCGTTCGTTCGACCCGGCGCCTCCGGTGCGCTCGTCCCCGTCGAGGCCGGTCCGGCGTCACCGGTGGACGGTGGCCTCGAGGCGCTGAAGCGCACCGTGCGCGCTGCCGCGGCGACGCCCTGAGCGCACGCCGCGCGATGCCGCCGACACCGCAGGCCCTCTTCTGGGACCTCGCTCGCGCCCTCGCGGCGGGACGCACCGTGCTCGTCGTCGGCGAGCCCGCAGAGGCCGTGAGTCTGCTGGCGCAGGCCGCGTTGAAGGGTCTGGTCGTGGTGAGCCCCGACGCCGATCCCGGCGCGCCGGATGCGACGACGGCGGCCGGCGCGCCGTTCAGAATGCGCGCCGATTGGGGCGAGAAGCGCGGGTCGATCGGGCTGATCCTCGACGGAGAGGGGTACGTGCCCCCGGAGGAGGCGACGCGGCTCCTGTCGGCGTCGGGCCTCTACCTGACCCGCACCACGGGCCCGGCCTGGACGGCGCTGCCCGTGCGCCAGACGCTCGATGTCCTCCACGTGGCGGGCCTCGCGCTGCCCGGCGATGCGCCGTCCCCCGGGGACGCCTTCGCCGACCGAGTCGAGGGCACCGTGGTTGCGAAGTTTCATTTGGCGGGACGCCGGCGGATACCGCCCGTTCCCCGCGTTCTGCGGCTGGCAGCCCCCGTGGAGGCCCCCCCCGGCCCCACCGAGCCGAAGGCCGAGCACGATGCGCTCGTCCCCGCATGGGAAGCCGAATTGACGGCGTGCCGGGACGCCCTCGCGCTCTGTCGGGCCCGAGACCGCCGCGCGGACCTCCTCGCCGCGCGGCTGCAGACCGAACGCAGCCGGTTCCTCGCTGAAATCGACGGGCTGGAGCGCCGACTTGCGGCCGTCGAGGGGCCGCATGCCGAACTCGAGGCTGCCGAGTCGGCGAGGCGCCACGTCGAGGAAACGCTGGACGCCGTGCTCTCCGGACTCACCTCGGTCGGCCTGTCGGGCGGATTGCGCCCACCGCCCGCGGCCGCGGGCGAAGCGGTCCGCCTCTGGCTGGAGGGATACCTGCGCGCGCTGCGCGGCCTGACCGCCCGACACGACCAGCAGACGGCACGGCTCGAAGCCCTCGAGCGCGCCCTGGCCGACGCCCGGGCTGCGGCCGAAGCCGCCCTCTCCGCACCACCGCCCGTCTCGCCGCCCGACATTGGCACACCCGAAGCGGGGCCGGTGCCGTCCGTGCCCCGCTCGGAAGCGCACGCACGCGCCGACGCGCTCGAAGCCGTCCTCGGTGCCGTCGAGGCGCTGCGCCTGACGGAACAGGCGGAACTCTCGCGCCTGCGCCGCACCGCAGAGTCCAGCCGACGACGCCTCGCAGAGGAAGTCCGGGCCCGAGAGGCCCTTCGACGGCAGGCCGCCCTGGAGACCATCGCGCGCGCCCGGGCGGAAGAGGCGCTCCACGTCGCCCGAGCGTCGGAGCGCGAGCACGCCGCCCGCGCGGATGCCCTTGAACTGCTTGCCGCAGAGCACGGCCGGATGTCTTCACTCCTGACCGATGCCCTCGCGAAGGCGCTCGCCGACCGGGAAGCAGCGGTCCACGAGCGGCGCCTGGCCGACGAGAGCCTTCGGCGGCTGCGCGCCGGCGAGGATGACCGTTGAGCGCCCCGTCCGCAGAGGGCCGCTGATGCGCACCGCCCGACGACGCCTGCTGGCGCTCCGACTCTCACAGTTCACGGGCAGCGTGACGAGCGCGCTCGTCATTGTCCTGTTGGGCACGGCCTTGTGGCTCGGGGGCGCGTGGCTCTATGCCGAATATACGCTGCGCACGGCCGAGAACGCCCTGCCCGAGCTCCTGGACGGGCGCCGGTACCGGTATCTCTCGGACGCGGCCATCATCGACGCGGCCCCGGCCTGGGCCAAAGAGCAGGGCGTGGAGACCCGCCGCGAATGGCTCCGCGTCCGCATCGACGACGGCGGGTTCGGCCAACGACTCGACGCCGGCCGCGGCGAGGCGATGGACGCCGAGCTGCGGGCGCTCGGCGCCGCCGTCGGGACCCGTGCCGAGGACGCTCGCGTTCAGGTCTCGGCCAAGGTCGTCTTCGAAAAGCGCATCTTCCCGTTCTCGATCCGACGCCTCGCGGAGGGGTCCGCCGGCACCGACCGCGCGGCGGCCTATCGCGTGACCGGCGGCGGCCCCCTCGAGGACCCCGATGCCGTCCTCGGCGTCGCGCTCATCGACGCGGAGTGGTGGACGCCTCCGCCTCCCGGCCTCGACCCCCTGCCGCCGCCGCTCACGCCGGTCGTGACGGCGCTCGACGCCTGGCGCCAGGCGGAGCGCGACCTGGCGGCCCGCCTCGGTTCAGTTCCGCTGGAGGCCGTCGGTCCGGGGCCCTCGCGCGCCCTCGAGGCCGGTGCCGTCCGCACGGCCCGACGGGCCCTCGATCGGGGCCGGGCGGCCCTGACCCCGTTTCTCCGCGGAGAGGGACGTCGAGCGCTCTCGGACTGGATCGGGGTCGACGGGGCCGAGTCGATCGAGGCCGCAGACGCGGCGATGGCCCACCTCGACTTCCTGCTCGCCGCCGCGACGGCCCCCGGCGCGCTCGACCCGCTGCTCGGGCCGTACACCGCGCGCGCCCGCAGGGTGCGTGAGGCGCTCGTCCCTGCCCTGCAGGCCGTCGGCGTCGTCGTGCCGTAGCAGACCGAATGGAGGCCGTCGACGTCGGGTGCGTTGACGCGGCATCCCCAGACCCCGAGAATCCGCCGCCATGAAGCTCTCGACCCGCTGTCGCTACGCCACGCTCGCCCTGTTCGACATCGCGTTTCACGCCCGCGGTCAGGCGACGCAGGTCCGTCAGATCGCCGAGCGCCAGGACATCCCGGTCCGGTTTCTGGAGCAGATCTTTCAGGACTTGAAGCGCGCAGAGCTGGTGGAGGGCCGTCGCGGGCGCAATGGCGGCTATTCGCTGCGCAAGACCCCGGATCAGATCACCGTGGGCGACGTCATCCGGGCGACGGACGGCCCCATCGAGGTTTCGTTCTCGGTGGACGACCTGCCGCTCGAGGCCTCCGCGTCGCATCCGGGCCGCCCGCACCGGGAGGTGCCCGCGGCGCTCTGGTCGGAGATCGGCCAGCGCATCGCAGCCGTTTTCGACGACTTCACGCTGGCCGATCTGGTCGCTCGGGCCGAGGCGGCCGGTCTGTCCCGCGATGAGCCCGCCCTGATGTACTTCATCTGAGCGCCATGGTTCTCGAAGGACTGTCCCCGGCCCAACGGGCGGCTCATGGCCGCCTGCACGCGCTCCTGGCGGGGCTCGAGCGGGTCGTCGTCGCCTTCTCGGGCGGCATCGACAGCACCGTGTTGCTCCGGGTGGCGGTCGACGCGCTCGGCTCGCGCGCCGTCGCGTTGACGGCGGTCTCCGAGAGCTTCGCGCCGTGGGAGCTCGACGATGCCCGCTTGCTCGCAGCCGGCATGGGTGCCCGGCACATCGAGGTGCGAACGCGGGAGCTCGAGCGGCCCGGGTATCGGGAAAACGCGGGGGACCGCTGCTACCACTGCAAGACCGAACTCTTCGAGATCGCGGGGGCGCATGCCGCCCACGAAGCCCTCGGAGTTCTGGTGTACGGGGCCATCCCCGAGGATCTCGGAGACCATCGCCCGGGCATGCGCGCGGCAGAAGAACACGGCGTGCGGGCGCCCCTGATCGAGGCGGGTCTCAGCAAGGCGGACATCCGCGCGGTCGCGCGGGCCTACGGGTTGCCGACCGCCGAGAAGCCGGCCTCGGCATGCCTCTCGAGCCGATTCCCCGACGGCACGCGGGTGACCGCCGAAGGGCTCGACCGCGTCGCGCAATGTGAGGGTGGCCTTCGCCGCCTCGGCCTTCTGCAGGTCAGGGCCCGCTACCACCAGGAACTCGTCCGTCTCGAACTCGGACCGGCCGAGCTCGAGCGGGTCTTCGCCGACGCCGACCTGCGCGCGGCGGTGACGGCCGCGGGTCGTGCGGCCGGATTCCGCTTCGTTTCCGTCGACCTCGAGGGATACCGCACCGGGAGCGCCAATGTGCTCCTGCAAGTTCGCGAGCCTCGCAGGGCCTGACTGCCCCCGTCAGGCGCCGACGCGCCCGAAGGCCGACATGGGCGAAGCGACGCGCCCGCCGGCGAAAGCGACGACCGGCTCGACGAAGAACGGGCTCCCGGCGCGCAGCGCGGCGACCTGCCCCGCGAGGAAACATGCGCCGCTCAGGTCGGCCCCCTGCAGGTGCGCGTCGTTGAGCCGAGCGCCGCGCAGATCGGCATGCCGCAGGCTGGCGGACGCCAGGTGCGAGCCTGCCAGGTCCGTGCCACAGAGCTGGGCGGCGTCGAGCTTCGCCCGCCGGAGATCCGCGCGCCGCAAGTCCGCGCCGCCGAGATCGGCACCGCTCAGGTCCGCCATCTTGAGATCGGCGTCGGCGAGCTGCGTCTCCGTGAGATTCGCGCCGGTGAATCGGGCGCCGCGCAGATCGGCACCGTCGAGAACGGCGAGCTGACAATCGGCTTCGCTGAAGTCTGCCCCCCAGAGCACGGCGTCCGTCAGGAGACACTCGCGGACGGCGCACCGCCGAAAGCTCGCCCCCCGCGCGTCGGCGGCCTCGAGCGACGCCAGGAAGAGATCGGCGTCATCGAAGCGGGCGCCGAGGAGCCGGGCGTGTCCGAGCCGGGTCATCCGCAGATTGG
Source organism: Myxococcota bacterium (assembly GCA_023150895.1). Taxonomy (GTDB): domain Bacteria; phylum Myxococcota_A; class Bradymonadia; order UBA7976; family UBA1532; genus CAINDO01. Next base: position 34,474 of record JAKLJY010000023.1, read on the forward strand.
CCGCCCGGAGATCGGCGCCGCGCAGGTCGGCCCCGGTCAGGTCCGCCCCCCGGAGGTCCGCCTGCCGCAGGTTCGTTCCCCGAAGGCTGACGCCCGAAAGGTCGAGGCAGGTGAGGTCGCAGCCCTCGAGGTCGAGCCCGTCGAGGGGGCTCGACGAGGCCAGAAGGGTCAGCACTTCGGCGCGATGAAACTGTGTCGTCATGGTCTCCCCCGAGTGCGCCGAACGCGACGCTCGTCCGAGGCATCGGCGCGGGACCGGATACGGGCCTGCGGGGGGTCCGCCTCGCCCCCGGGGGGGAGTCAGGCCGCGCCCCCCTGCCAGAGTCTCCCGGCTCCACACCTCACTGGAAGTCGTGGCGCAGCGTCACGGTGAAAGCGAAGAGCTCACCCGCGGCCGAGAAGTCACCCATCGCGTCCCCCTCCGCCCGCTTGTGGTGCTCACGCGCGGAGAGGTGCGTCCACTGGGCGGCCGCGTCGATTGTCAGCGGGGAGGCATGAATCGCCAGCGGATCGGCGAACGCATATCCGGCGCCCACCGCAAGCTGATGCGCGGTGCTGTCGATGTAGTTCGTGCGCTCCGTCTGTGCCGGCAGCGGCGTCGGGGACAGCTGGTAGCCGGCCCGAAGGGCGACCACCGGCACGGGGCGCCATTCGACGCCGAGTCGCGGTGACAGGGTGTCCTCCGCGCCGAGCGCCACCGGGACGCTCTCGGCCTCGAGCGCTCCCTGGCCGAGCGGCGCGCCATCGAGGGTGACGTCGAACCGCGCCGTGGGGTCGGGGGCCTCGGACCAACGGGCGTAGACGACGTCGAGCGCGAGCGTCAGATCGACCCGCGGCGACCACGCGACCGCAGCGGTCAGCTGGCCCGGCGTGTAGAGCGACGTGCCGGAGATGTCGGCGTCGAGCGCGCCGACGTCCTTGATGTCGATGCTCGTCCGCAAGTGGTAGTCGAGCGCGAGGGCCTCACGCCACGACAACCCGAGACGCAGGCCGTCGCTCGGTCGGACGAGGAGCCCGGCCGTCAGCCCCGTGGCCGTGTCGACGTCGACGGACAGGGTCTTCCGGGTGAAACGACGTCCGAGCAGGTCGAGTTCGACGTCCGCGGCACCGTCCAGGGAGCCCAGGACCTGGAGCCCGAGACCGAAGGAGATCGTCCGATGGGCCTCGAAGGCCACCGCGGGCGCGACCACGATCTTGTCGGGCAACGCCTCGTACCGATAGAACTGGGGGGTTCGCTCGTCGCGCGCGTCGACCCGTGTGACCTGGACCGTGGGCAGATACGCGCCGAGGGCCAGCGCAAATCGGTTTTCGATCTTGCCGCCGAGTGGAAAGAGGAGCCCGACGGTGACCCCCGCATTTGGGTCGGGCCGCTCGATCGCCGGCCCGGCGGTCGTCGCCTCACGCTGGACGCTGACCGAAGGGGCGACGATCGTGACCGCCGTGCCGACATGCGGTCGCTTGTGGACCGTCAACGCCGCCGGGTTGTAGTAGACGGCCGAGAAGTCCTCGGCGGCTGCCGCCTGTGCGCTGGCCATCGCGGCGCCCCGTGCGCCGAACCCGTATGTGTCGAAGACGCTGGCCCGTGCGACGCCGGCCCCCGCCACGAGGGCGATCAGGCCGGCGAGCGCGGCCTCACGTCTCTGCACGCACGACCTCGAGCGCCAGGTCGGCGGCGGGGACGGAGTGGGTCAAGGCGCCGATGGAGATGACGTCGACGCCCGCCTCGGCGAAGGCACGCACGTTGGCGAGGTGGATGCCGCCGCTCGCCTCCAGAACGACGCGCCCCTGCGCCCGCCGGACGGCCTCTGCTGCGAGCGCGGGGGTGAAGTTGTCGATGAGGACGACCTCCGCACCGGCGGCGATCGCGACGTCGAGCCCGTCGAGGTCCTCGACTTCGACCTCGATGCGCAGCACGTGGGGGGCGTTTGCCCGGGCGCGGCGGACCGTCTCGGCGATGCCGCCGCCGACGGCGAGATGGTTGTCCTTGATCAGGACCCCCCCGTCGAGGGCGGCCCGGTGGTTGTGCGCACCGCCCATGCGGACCGCGTACTTGTCGAGGACGCGCCACCCGGGCAGCGTCTTGCGGGTGTCGGCGATGCGCGCCCGCGTCCCCGCGACCGCGTCCACGTAGCGGCGTGTCTGTGTCGCGACCCCGCTCATCCGCTGGAGGAAGTTCAGCATCGTGCGTTCGAGCACGAGCAGCTCGCGCATGCCGCCCTCGAAGTGGGCCACCGGGCGGTCCGCCTCGACCACCGCGCCGTCTTCTGCCGTCCAGCGGGCCGTCGGAGCGGACGGCCCGAACCGCGCGAGCAGACGCTCGACGACGGGACGCCCGCAGAGCACGAGGCGTTGGCGAGCCTCGAGGACGGCGTGTCCGCGCGTACCGGCGGGGACGGTGATTTCGGAGGTGACGTCGCCCTGGCCGATGTCCTCGGCGAGGGCCAGGTCGATGAGCGCATCGAGGTGGGGGGTGGGCCAGAGCATGCGTCCGGTTACCATGAGCCCGGGCCGGCGGCAAGGCGCCGGGTGGCCGTTGCGTCACGCGGGCCCTCCGGGATAGCGTGGCGAGCCCCAACGACGACAGGCTCACCGTGCTGCTCGAAACCATCGGCCTCGCGCTCGCCCTCGCTGCCGCTCCCGCGGTGCTCGCCGACGCGCCCGTCCAGGCACCGTCCGCGCCGGCGGCCCCCGCCGCCGACTCCAAGGCGCTGCTCGCCCGCGCGCGCGACATCCAGAAGCGCGTCGAGAGCCTGCGCGGCCAGAAGCTCTCCAAGCCGTTGCGCATGGGGGTGAAGGCCAAACCGGAGATCACGCGATTCATCCAGGAGCGCCTGAAGGAAGAGTACGGCCCGGCCAAGGTCGCCGCCGAGGGGCAGATGCTGAAACTCGTCGGGCTGCTCCCCGCCACGCTCGACTACGGCGGATTCCTGACGCAGCTGCTGACGGAGCAGGTCGCAGGCTTCTACGACCACACGCGTCAGGAGCTCCACATCGCCGACTGGATCCCTTCGTTCATGCAGGATCCCGTGCTGGCGCACGAGATCTTTCACGCCGTCCAGGACCAGGAGTGGGGTGGCGGCAAGCTCATCGACTCGAAGAAGTACAGCCACGACGCCGTGCAGGCCCACGCCGCCCTTCTCGAAGGCGACGCGACGATCGTGATGCTGCTCTATGCCATGAGCGACGCGGACGGGAACGCCCCGGACCTGCCGACGGCGAGCATCATGATGGTGGCCATGACCATCCCGCTGCAGATGAGCAGCCCCGAGTACCCGGTCATGTCCTCCGCGCCGGACTACCTCAAGCAGTCGCTCATCTTCCCGTACCAGCAGGGCCTGATGTTCCTCGGCGGGCTGCGGCAGGCCGGCTGGACGTTTGCCGACTTCCGCAAGCTCTACACCGATCCGCCGAGCTCGACGGAGCAGATCCTGCACCCGGAGCGGTACGCGCCGACCCGGGATACCCCGTCGGAGGTCGGCGTCGCCCCGCGACCGGGGTTCTCGCGACCGTGGGAGGGGACCGCCGGCGAGCTGCACCTGAAGCAGCTCCTGCTGGCCGGCCTGCCGGCGGATCGCGCCACCAACGCGGCGGCCGGTTGGGACGGTGACTTCACGGCGCTCGAAGTGAACGGCGCTCGATCGGTCGTGCTGGCCACCGTCACCTGGGACGCCGCGGCGGACGCCGCCGAGTTCGCCGCCGCGGCCCGCGACGCCCACGCGGCCCGCAAGAGCGGACCCGCCGTCACCTTCGAAGTCGCCACGGTCGGCACCGTGACGTATGCCGCCTGGTCCGAAGACGCGGCCCTGGCACGCGAGACCGTTGCCGGGCTCCCCGCCCGCAGCAAGGTGGTCCCGCGCTGAGACGGTCCGGGTATACCCCCCCCTTCGCCATGGAAGATTTGGAGCCGATTCGAGCAATTGAAACGTTCAACGCTCGGAGGTTCCCATGGCCCGCACCCACAAGACGCTCGCCACCTGTCTGGCTCTGACCCTCGGCGCGGCCCCCGCCTTTGCAGCGCAGGCCCCCAACCCGCTGCGTCCGGATCAGGTTGCCCTCGACCGCGAACGCGTCGTCCGGGTGGACGTCTCGTCGACGAGCGGCGCCTCCGAGGGTGGCCGCGGCCTTTACCGCGCGGCGCACCTCGCCGATGGCCGCGACTGGTCCGCCTGGGGCAGCGTCCCCGAGGACGCCGCCGGTGCGTGGGTGAAGCTGGGCTTCTCCAAGGTCGAGTACATCGACCGCGTCGAATACGTGCCCGGCGACGCCCGGGACGCCGGCGCCTTCGCACACTGCGCCCGCCCGGGGCGCCTGCGGATCGAAGGGGGTGACGAGGTCCGGACGTTCGACCTGCCCGACCGCCGTTGGCAGCAGGTCATCGAGTTGTCCCCGCCGGTGGCCGCCGACGCCCTGAAGATCACGTTCGAGTCGGTCCACGGAAAGTCGGTCATGGGCGGTGTCTGCCTCTCCGAGCTGAAGCTCGCCGGCCCGAAGGACCCCTTCGCCGCCTTCCCGGGCCTGCGGCAGCGCATCGACGAGGCCCTCTCCCTGCTGGCCGACGACCAGCGTTTCCGCGGCGGCGAGCGGGCGCTGCTCGCCATCGGTCCGCCGGCCGTCGACCAGGCGATCGGCGCGCTCGATGCCCGCAACCCGAACCTGACGGCTCGGCTCCTGGTGGTCCTCGGCGCCTTGGGTGACGTGCGCGCCATCCGCCCCGTGGCCGCGCACCTGGCCCATGCCGAGAAGGACGTGCGGGACGCCGCCCTGTGGGCCCTCGGGGCGCTGCGCAGCGCGGCCCACTACGACGCGATCCGCACCTGGTACGACCACACCGCCGGCCAGGCCCGCGACCGTGCGTTCGACGCGCTCGTCCGCACCGGTGACGAACGAGCCCTCGACGTCGTGCTCGCCGAGCTCGTCGGCGGCAGCGCCGTTCGCCGCGAGGCGGCCGAGCGTCACCTCGGTGCGTTCGGTCCCGCCGCCGTGGCCGCGCTCGCCCCGATGCTCCAGTCCAGTGCCCGTGCGGAGCGCGCGGCGGCCCTGCGCGCCCTCGGGAGCATCCAGGTGCCCGACGCCCACGAGATTCTGATGGCGAACCTCTCCGGTGCCGCCGAGAGCGACCTGCGCGCCGCCGCCATCACGGGCCTGGCACGGCGTGGCGACCTGGCGGCCCACGACGCCATCGCCTCCATGTGGGACAGCCGCTACCTCGTCGAGCGGCAGGCGGTGGCCTACGCGCTCGGCCGCTTCGGTCAGCCCGAGGACCTCGAGACCCTCGACCTGATGACCACGGACATGAGCATGAGCGTTCGGCAGGCGGCCGCGAGCGCGATGGGGGCGTTCGGTGAATCGGCCCGTCCGAGGCTGCGTCGCCTGGCGGTGATGGGCTCGGACGGCGGCACGGCCCTGGCGGCGGCCAAAGCGCTGCTCGGCCGGGACGCGACGCTCGAGGAGCTCGTCGCGGTGCTCGCCTCCCGATACCCCGAGGTCCGCGCCTCGGCGGCCGCCGGTCTCGCCGAGCGGGGACCGGCCGGACAGGCCGCGTTGATCGAGGCGACGGTCGCCGGGACGGATCCCGTCCGCGCCGCCGCCGTCGTGCAGCTCCGGGGCATCGGCCGCAAGGCGCTCCCGGCTCTGCTAGACCGCGCCGACGAGGCGATCCCCGCCGCGCAGGCCGACATTCTCCGCCTGCTCGCGGCGTACGGCGAACCCCTCGGTCTCGAGCATGCCACCCGGCAGCTCACCGATGCGCCCGACCTGATCGTCCGCCGCCTCGCAGTGCAAGCCGTCGCCGCCTGCGGCGACGAGGCGACCGCGGTGACCCCGCTGGTCACGGCGCTGACCGACACGGCCGTCGAGGTTCGGCTCGCGGCCATCGAGGCGCTCGGGCAGAAGCGCATCGCCGCGGCCGCCCCCGCGCTGGTCGAGCAGCTCAACCACCCGAGCCGCGAGGTTGCCCGGGCCGCCGTCGTGGCGCTCGGCCAGATTCGCGAGCAGTCGGCCATCGACGGCCTGGCGGCCCTCTTTCACACCAAGCGCCGCTTCGAGCAGGACGACCCGCAGCTGCGCAAGGACATCGTCGCGACGCTCGGCCGGATCGGCGGCGACCGCAGCCTGCCCGTGCTGATGGACGCCATGGGCGACCCGGATGTCCGCGTGCGCTTCGCCGCCCAGGACGTGCTGTACTGAGCCGAGCGCCTCTGCGGTCACCCGGAACCGCGAGCCCCACCGGCCGGCCCCCGAAACGCCGCGGTGAACCAGCCGGACTGACGAAATCCCCACCGCCACGGGGTCTGCTATAGTCGCACGCCCGTGGCACGCCTCTCCCTCCCCCTTCTCCGCCTTCGCGCCCCGTCGAATCCGCTCGACCGCCCCGCCGCGCTCGCGGCCGCCGCCGGCCTCCTGCTCGCCCCCCTCCTGGGCATGGCCGTGGCCGGCGCTCCGGTGGTCGCGACGTCCCTGGTGGTGGCCGCGGTGGTCTTCGCCGTGCTGCTCGGGCGACCGCATTGGGCCGCGTACGCCGTCTGCTTCTCGATGTTCTTCAACCACACCTGGCTCCCGCTGGGGCCCGCCCAGCTCGATCCCGGGGACCTGGCGACGCTGATTCTGGTGCCGATCTGGCTGTTGGACCGCATGTCCGGGCGTCGCCGGCCCCGCCTCCTGCCCCACTGGTGGCTCGTCCCGGCGTTGTTGGCCTGGATGACCGCGAGCCTCCTGCTCGCGGGCATTCCATCGGGTGTCCTCGGCCGCTTCGCCCGGGAGGTCCAGATGCTCGCGACGTGCCTCGCCGTCATGGACCTGCTCGCCGAAGAGCGACGGCTCTGGATCGCCTTCGGATGCATGGCGGCCGGGGGCGCGGTCGAGATCGCGCTGGCGCTCCCCGAGTTCGGGTCGGCCTACCGGGTCGGCGGCGCGTACGATCAACCGAATCTCTTTGCGCATTTCATCGCGACGGCGGTCGTGCCGGTCGTTGCGCTGTGGACGGTCGCCCGCAACCGGACGCTGCGGGCGGTCCTGCTGGGGGTCCTCGGTGTCATGCTCCTCGGGGTCGTGCTGAGCATCTCCCGCGGGACCTACATCGCCCTCGGCCTGGCGCTCCTCTGGTGGGTGCGCGCGAACCGCCGCCAGCTCGCCCTGCTCCTGGCCGTCACGGTCGTGCTCGGCGTCGTGGTGCCATCGGTCCGGGGCAAGGACACCGACGAGATCGGCGAGCGTCTCGAGATGAAGGACGAGAGCGTCACCCACCGCTGGGCCACCGTCATCAACGGCCTCAACGCGACCCGGGCCCACCCGGTCTTCGGCGTCGGGTACGGGCAGTTTCGCAAGCTCGACCACGCGGTCGAAGTGACCTCACAGGCCGGCCGCTCGGCCCACAACTTCTACCTGACGCTAGCGGCGACCTGCGGCCTCCCGGCCCTCCTGATCTACCTGGGCATCCTGACCGGGGTGATGCGCCGTCTCGCTCGCTGGCAGCGACAGTTCGTGGCGGCGGGGGCACCCCGGGCGCTCGAGCACAGCGCGCTGCTCGTCAAGGCCGCGCAGGCGATGATGATCTACCTCGTGGTGACGTCGATGACGAAGGGGGTGGGCATGACGCTGTGGGTGGTGATCGGTCTCGCGGGGGCGGCCGCGCAGCTCCCCCGCCGGATCGCGACTCCGTCCGCGGAGGGGGGCGCGTGAGCTCGCCCGCACTGCTTGCCGCGACCATCGGGCTCGCCTACCTGGCCGGGTCCATCCCGACGGGCGTCCTGCTCGGCCGCCTCGTCGGCCGCGATCCCCGCGCCGCGGGCAGCGGCAACATCGGCGCGACGAACGTGACCCGCACCCTCGGCAAGGCGGCCGGCGCCGCCACGCTCCTCGTCGACGTCCTCAAGGGGGTCCTGCCGACGCTGTGGGCGGCCGGACAGGGGCAGACGTGGCTTGCCGCGGCGGCGGGCCTCTCGGCCACGCTGGGGCACTGTTATCCGGTCTGGCTCCGTTTCCGGGGGGGCAAGGGGGTCGCAACGGCGTTCGGCGCGATGGCTGCGTTGACCTGGCCGGTGGCCGTCCTCTCGGCCCTCCTCTGGGTGGCCGTCGCCGTGATCACCCGGATTCCCGCCGTCGGCAGCCTCGCCGCGGCGGTCGCGTTCGTCGGTCTGTCGTTCTGGGACGGGCAACCCGCCGAAACGCAGGGTCTCGCGGTTCTGCTGGCGCTGCTCATCGTCGTGCGCCATCGGTCGAACATCGCGCAGCTTCAGGGACGCACGCGACCACCCCGCCCGCGACGTGCGCCGCCGTCTCAGCGGTCGAAACCGTAACCGACGGCGAGGCCGGCGACGGTTCGGGCGTACTGGCCCCGCGAGGCCTCCGGTGAGAACCAGAGACCGCCGTGGACCAGGACCGACCACGTGTCATCGAGGGGACGCTCGAGCCTCAGCGAGACGGCCTGTCGGCCCTCGTCCTCGATGAGCGCCGTCTCGGAGACATGCTGCGCGTCGTCGTACGCGATGTGCTGGAGCGTCGCACCCGCCGTGAGCACGAGCTGCGCCGGCAACGTCGTCGTCGCCTGGAGCCGGAGCACGCCCCGTCGCAACCCGCCGCCGACCGAGTTGGAGTCCGTCCGCTCCCACGCGGCCTCGCCGGAGAGCAGGAAGTCCCCGCCATACTGGCCTTCGAGCGCCGCACGCAGGTGGCGATCCCGCCGGCGCCGTGACGCATCGTCGGCCAGAATGGGCAGGCCTGCGGGGTCGTGGCCGATCACGACCTGCGCGATCCCGTCGAAGTCGCGACGCAGGAACGTGCCCGAGAGGCTCGTCGACCACGGGCCCGTGCCGTACCCGATGAGCGCATGACCGCCGTATGCGTCGGCGTCGAGGTCCCGGTCGTCCTTGAAAATCGTCCGGTCGTACAGACCCCGGGCGCCGAGCCGCAGCTCGCCGAGGCGGACATCGAGACCCGGTCCGGCGCTCAGCCGCGTGTGGTCGAGCGACTGAACGGGGGCCCGGGTCGTGCGGTCGCGGACCCCCGCGTCGAGGCGCAGCGCCATCGCCGAGCCGAGGCCCTGCTGCACCGAAGCGTCGGCCTTCTGGTGCAGGACGTCTTCCCCGGTCGCGTCCACATGCAGCTTGCCCCCGCCATGCCAGCCGCCCGTCACGCGCCCCCCCCGGCCGAACGGAACCGCGCCGCGCAGCTCGGCGACCCCCCGCCAGACGGCATCGGCGGGACCGCCGGCCTCCTCGCGCGTCGCGTTGGAGTCGTAATCGGCCCCCGTCTCGAGCCGGACCGACGACGTCCCGACGGCCCACGAGTGACCCGGTGTCCCCGCCAGCGCCCACACGGCCACCGCACGGCCGAACCAACCGGAGAAGCGCCACGGCGACGCCACCGGGGCCGAGGCCCGGCGCGCGGCCGCCCGGGTCGCACGAGTGGGCCGGCGTGCGTCAGTCACCGTCCGACGGGACTCCCTTCTCGAGACGATCAAGCGCATCCCGCCGCGAATCGAGCTGGCGGACCGTCTTCTCGAGGTCCCGCCGGCGCGCCTCGAGGCGTCGAATCTGCTCGGCGAGCGCGTCGGGGCTGAGGCTGCCGACATCGGCGGTCAAGAGCTGCGGATCGAGGGCATCCTGGATGACGAGCGCCGGTTGCACGCCCGCGCCGCCGCCCTCGAACGTGACGCCGGCCGGCAGTGCCACCGGCGGTGGCTCCGCGACGGGACCGGGCGGGGCATCCGTCGTGACCCCCGTGCCGAGGCCGGCACCGTCGTCGGTGCCGCCCCCGAACGACTCATCGGAGTCGGCCCCGGCGCCATTGGAAGCGCCCTCCGCCGCCGGCGGTCGGGCGCTCGCCGCCGAGCGAGACCGTCGCGCCGCCGACACTCCGCGCGTCCCCGGCCGCTGCGGTGTCCGCCCGCGCGCTGACGACACGCCGGACGCGCTCGTCCTCGGCGAACAGCGCTGCGTCCCGCGCAAAGGCCTGCGCAGACCGCAGCATCCGCCGGCGCGTCTGGAGCTGCCCGAGCCGCTCGACGAGGGCCTCGAGTTGCTTGCGGACGTGATCGGCGTGGTCGCGTGTCTCGTCGGCGAGCGCCTCGGCTTCCCCGGGCCCGACGCGCGCCGGATCGACGGCCGGTAGCCGAACGGGGTCGGTGCGCGTGAGATCCGCCCTGGCCGCCGCGCCATCTCCAAGGCGCGTCCGCTCGGTGACGAGCGACCGGAGGGCCTCGAAGCGCTGCGCGCGCGTCGCGGCGTCTCCCTGTGCGAGCCCGGCCCGCAGGCGGGCCATCTCGGCATCGAGCAGGCTGATGTGGCCGATCCGGGCGTCGGCCGCGACCCGCTCCGCGTCCGCGAGCTGCCGGTCGAGCTGCGCAATCTGCCCGACGAGCGCCTGGTGCTGCTTCAGGCGCGCGTCGAGCGCCGCACGTTCCGCCGTGGGCAGCAGGCCGGGGTTTGCGGAGGCCTTGCGGCGCGTGATCTCGTCGGCGAGGGCCTCGCTCTGCGCGGCGAGCGCCGCACGGGAGGTCCGCAGCGCGGCGAGCGCCGATGCGGCGCGTTCGGCCTCGCTTCGAGCGGCGGCGACGGCGGCGCCCGCGTCGGCCGCGCCCTGTGCATGACTCGCCGTCGGCGCGCCGATCGCGAACAGCGCCGTCAGCGCCAGGGGCAGTCGCCACGCGGCGCGCGGCATATCGGTGGACAAACGGGACATCAGCCCCGAATCTAGCAAGGTCCGGGCCAGCGGAAAATCCCGCACACCACCGGTCGTTCTTTCGCCACAGCCACCAATTTCCGAGGCGTCGACCGCCTCGACCCGCGGATTTTCGTGACGCCCAACGACGCGCGCGCCCCCCTGCCTCCGGACCTCGTCATCGCCCATACCAACGACTACTCGACGGCCTGTCGGTTGCGCGACGACGGCTACGAACCCATCGAATGTGCCTTCGGGCAACACGGTTCGGTGCTCGGTCGCTACGCCCTCGACCATCACGGCACGGAGAGTCACCGGGAGGGCGTCGCACTGCGTGCGTGTCGGGACCTGTACGGGGCCTGTCGCAAGGACCGGCGGTTCGTGGTCACCGGCACCCCGGACGCGGACGCGGTCCTCGCCATCGTCGCCCTCGCCGGCCTCGTGTCGAAAGGGGCGCTGTCGGAGACGTTCTACCGTCTCGTCGACCGACAGGACGTCGATCCGATCGGGCTCGACCTCTTCGAGGTTTCCGGGGGCCCCGAGCTCGCGTGGTTCAATCAGCGTCCGGAGCTCCATCCGACGGAGGCCGGCTTCCGGCGCGCCCTCGCGGACATGGTCCATCTGCTGACCGACGGCGTCCCGAACGCCGAGCTCGATCGGACCCTCGCCTCGGACCGCAACCGTCGGAAGCGCGCGGTGGAAGGGATCATCGCGCTGTATGGCTGGTCCGGTGTCCGCCAGACGCCGCCGGGCAACCCCGAGCTCTCCCCGGTCCGCCGCGGCGTGGATGTCCTCGCGGCGCCGGCCGCCGTGCTCGTGGTGCAAAGCACGGTGTGGGGATTCGACGTGTGGTATCGCCTGGCTCCGGTGGTGGTCAGCTACGCCCAGCGGCAGGCCAAGGTGACGGTCGGCTGCCCCGACAAGGAGACGGCGGAGCTGCTCTTCGGCCCGGGCGGCCTGATGGCCGTCTGGCCGTTGCTCGGGGTCGGTTGGGGCGGCCGGGAGTCGGTCGGCGGGAGCCCGCGTGGGGTCCGCCTGGCGCTCACGGACACGGAGGATACGGCGCGCAGCGTCCTGGCCTGCCTCGCAGAGCGTTCGGTGCGGGGGGGTGAGTCTTCTCAGCCCGGGGTGGGTCGCGAGCGCCCCTCGCGTTGACGGTGCGCCGCCCGACGCCGATTCGCGGTGCATGAGTACCGCCGCCTTCGACCGACTGCTCTCCGAAACCGAAACCGCCCTCGCCCTGGGCCGCTCCCTGGACGATCTCGACGCGCTCTTCGGCACCCTCGTCCAACGCGCGATGGAGCTGCCCGGCATCGGGGCCGACATGGCTCAGCTCGTCGCCGCCGCGTGGTCGCTTTGCCCGCATCTCGCGGACCGCGCGGCCGCACAACGCACGTTCGACGATCTGACCTCGGCCATGCGAAGCCTCCTGGCCGGCGGACGTGCCGAGGTCGAGCGCCTCGTCGAGGCCGCCCGGGCCGCGTCCGGCGACGTCGCGCCCGCGGACGCCGAGGTCGAGCAGGCCGGTACGAACGCCCCGGCCGACGGCATCCCGACGTTCGATGACGGTGACCGGCAGCTCGTCTCCGAGTTCATCCTCGAGTCGACCGAGAGCATGGATACGGCCGAGCAATCGATGCTGCGGCTCGAGGACCATGCCGACATCAAGGAGCACCTCGACGGTACCTTCCGCGCCTTTCACTCCGTCAAGGGCGTCGCCGGCTTCCTGCGCCTGACGACCGTGACCGAACTGGCCCACGCCATCGAGTCGCTGATGGATCGGGCGCGCAAGGGCGAATTCACCCCGGACGAGGTCTTCGTCGACATCGTCCTGCGTGGGATCGACCGCATCCGTCAGATGCTCGCCTGGCTCGAGCCGCTGTCGCAGGCGAAACCAGCCGCCGGCCCGTGCCCGCCCCAGGCCGATCTCGTCCGCGCCGCGCTCGACTATCGACCCGGTTCGCGCACGATCGTCGCGCCGGCGCCGGAGACCCCGGCCGCCGATCTCGGCGCCGCGCCGTTCGAGGCCCCCGCCGCCCCCGCGCCGAGCGATCTTCCCGCGGAGCCCGTACCGACCGCACCCGCGCCGCCCCCACCCGAGGCCTTCGCCGCGCCCGCGCCGGCCGCGGAGGCCACGCGTGGACCGGAGACGGCCCGCCGCGTCGTCGCGCCCCAGGTCAAGGTCGACACCGAGAAGCTCGACGCCCTCGTGGACCTCGTCGGCGAGCTGCTGATCGTCCAGAGCATGGTCGTCGCCGATCCGGAGGTCGCCAAACTCCAGTCACAAGGATTCGCGCGAAATCTGTCGCAGCTCGTCCGGATCTCCAAGGACCTGCAGCGGACTGCGATGGCGATGCGCACCGTGCCCATCGGCGGGCTCTTCGAGAAGATGAACCGCGTCGCTCGCGAGGCCGGCAAGGCCACCGGGAAGCACGTCAATCTCCTGATCGAAGGGGGCGACACCGAGCTCGACCGGACCGTGGTCGAGGTCCTCCACGACCCGCTCGTGCACATGATCCGCAATGCGGTCGATCACGGCATCGAGGCCCCCGAAGGACGCCGCGAAGCCGGCAAGCCCGACGATGGTGTCGTGAAGCTGAGCGCGCGGCACGAAGGGGGCCAGATCGTCGTGGAGATCCGCGACGACGGGAAGGGGCTGAACGCCGAGAAGCTCATCAACCGCGCACGCGAGCGGGGCCTCATCGGCCCGAACGACCAGCTCACCGAGCAGCAGGCGTTCCAGATCATCTTCGCCCCGGGCTTCTCGATGGCTGCCAAGGTGACCGACATTTCCGGTCGTGGCGTCGGCATGGACGTGGTGAAGACGAACGTCGAGCGGGTGCGCGGACGGGTCGAGGTCGACTCGCAGCTCGGCCACGGGAGCGTGTTCCGGATCCGCCTGCCACTGACGCTGGCCATCATCGACGGGCTCGTCGTCCGGGTCGGTGACGAGCGATACATCCTGCCGACGGAGTGGGCCCGGGAGGCCATTCGTCCGCAGCCCGAAGACATCTCCAGCGTGTTCGGCGCAGGCGACATGCTCAACGTGCGCGGTCAGCTCGTCCGGCTCGTGCGACTCGGCGACGTCTTCGGCGTCGAGGGTGCGCAGCGTCGCGCCGAAAAGGGCCTCGTCGTCCTCGTCGAGGGGATGGGGCAGCGTCGCGGGTTGGTCGTCGACGAGCTCCTCGGCCGCCAGGAGGTGGTCATCAAGAGCCTCGGCGAGTCTCTCGGCAAGATCTCGGGCGTCGCCGGCGGCGCCATCCTGGGTGACGGCCGCGTCGGTCTCATTCTCGACGTCCGCGACGTCCTCTCCCTTCAGGAAGGCGTCGCCGTCGACGGCGAGCGGGCCGCCTGAACATCGTCGCACCGCAGGACCATCCGTCGGGGACCCCCATGAAGCTCGGATTCCAAGGCAGACTGATGATGGCGGCCGCAGGGGCCGGGGTCCTCACGGCCGGCCTCGGGGTGGTCGGGCTGCACACGGCGCGCGGTCTCGATGAGCGCGCGACGCGTCTCTATCATGCCTACACCGCCCCCCTCGTCGACCTGGCGGCGCTGCCGGCGGCCGTCGAGGCGGTCGGACGGGCGGCTGCCGGGAGCCCACGGACGCAGGGGACGGTCGGGTCCGAGACGGAGCGCGCCGCGTTGGACGCCGCTCGCGCCGCCCTGGCAAGCCGCCGGACGTCCCTGGCCGGCGGACCCGTCGACGAAGGGGAAGCCCCGCTGCGGGCGCGGACCCTCGCGGCGCTGAGCGCTTTCGAAGCAGCCGTCGAGGCCGCGCCGCTGGCCGACCACTCGGCGTCCATCGCGGCCGTTCACGCCGCCGTCGTGCCCTGGATCGCGGCGAAGGCGACCGGCGCCGAGTCGCTGGACGCCGATGGCGACGCCGCCTTCGTTCGCGGGCGCTGGCTCACGATCGGCGCGGCCATCTCGGCCGTCCTCGGGTTGCTCGCGTTGGCGCTCTTCGCCAGCCGTCGCTTCGCCCGATATCTGGGTGCGGGCATCGATGCCCTCGGGCAGCACGTCGAGTCCCTGCGAGACACGGCCGAGCAGGTCAACGGCGCGAGCAGCAGCCTCGCCGCGGGTGCCTCCCGACAAGCGGCCGCCCTGCAGGAGACCTCCGCCGCGCTCGAGGAGATCGCCTCGATGACCCGGAAGAACGCCGAAAACGCCACCGAAGCGAAGGGCCTCGCTGCCCAGACACGCCAGGCCGCGGAAGACGGCGGCACCGGGATGGTCGAGCTGAGTCGGGCCATGGAAGAGATCGCCCGTTCGGGTCAGGAGATTGTCGAGATCATCTCCGTGATCGACGACATCGCGTTCCAGACCAACATTCTCGCGCTGAACGCGGCGGTCGAGGCCGCCCGGGCCGGCGAGGCCGGTATGGGGTTCGCCGTCGTCGCCGATGAGGTCCGGATGCTCGCCCGCCGGAGCGCCGAGGCGGCCCAGAACACCACCAGCCGGGTCCGCGCCTCGGCCGAACACGGCCGCGTCGGCCTCGAGCTCGCCCGTCGCATGTCGATGGCCTTTCAGCAGATCGTCGACCGCGCGCGGGCGACCGACGAGCTCGTCGCCGAGATTCAGACGTCGTCCCAGGAGCAGTCCAGCGGCATCGACCAGACGCACCGCGCCGTCGCCGAGATGGATCACATCGTCCAGCAGACGGCTGCGGCGGCGGAGCAGGCCGCGTCGGCGTCGGCCGGTCTCGTTGATCAGGCGGGCGATCTCGAGACCGTGTCTGCCGACCTCGACGCCATCCTCGACGGCGGGGCCCGCTCGCGGCCCGATGGCGGACCCGCACGGACACGCCAGCGGGCGTCGACTCGACGTCCACGACCTTCGACCGGCGCCGTCGGCATGGCGTCGGTCCGACGGACGGCCGCCGACCGGCGGCCCCGATCGAGCCCCCACAGCGCACGCTCGGCCCTGCCCTTGCCGACGGACGAAGTGGCCGTCCCCTGAACGGGGCGGCGAAGACGCCGCCCAAGCCCTCGGAGCCCGAGACCGGCCCCCCCCGAAACGTGGAGAAGGAAGATGCAAATGGAATCGACAGTCGGTGAGAGCGTTCGTCGTCAGACGGCCCGCGCGGATGGCAAGTATCTCTCGTTCGCCCTCGGCGAGGAGGAGTACGGCATCCCCGTCCTCTGCGTGCGGGAGATTGTCGGCGTGATGCCCATCACGCGCATCCCCAACCTCTCCCCCTACGTCGTCGGTGTCATCAATCTCCGGGGCAAGGTGGTCCCGGTCGTCGACCTCCGCCAGAAGCTCGGGATGCCGCCGATCGAGTACACGCGCCGGACCTGCATCGTGGTCATCCGGCCGACGCCGACGTCGATGCTGGGGCTGCTCGTCGACTCGGTTCTCGAGGTCATGCAGCCGAGCCAGGAGGAGATCGATCGGACCCCCGGCGTCTGCTCGCAGGAGCGGGGCGTGACGGGCGTCGCCAAGGTCCGCGGCAAGGTCAAGGTGTTGCTCGACGTCAGCGCCGTGCTTCGTGAGGACCTCTCCGGGCTCCGGGACCTGCTCGGCGAGACCTGATGCGTCCAGTGCGTTGCCGATGTCGCCCATGCCGGAAGGCGGTGGATCCATGATCGCACGACAGAACCAGCGGCTCCCCGCCCCGAGCAATGCCACCCGCCGCCCGATCCGCGTCCTGGTGGTCGACGACTCGGCCATCGTCCGCAAGCTCGTCCGTGAGGCCCTCGAGCGGGCCGGTGACATCGAGGTCGTCGGGGTCGCCCCCGATCCCGTCATCGCCCGCGACAAGCTCATTGCGCTGAAGCCGGACGTGATGACGCTCGACGTCGAGATGCCCAAGCTCGACGGGATCTCGTTTCTCAAGGCCGTGATGGCACACCAGCCGCTGCCCGTGATCATTCTGAGCTCGATTACGCAGGAGGGCAGTGCCAAGGCGCTCGAGGCGCTCAGCGCCGGCGCCATCGACGTCCTTGCCAAGCCGGGGACGGCCTACAGCGTCGGTGACCTGGAGAACACGATCGTCGAGCGGGTGCGGGCGGCCGGACGCGCCAGCTTCCGACCGCGCGCCATCGGCGGCGCTCCCCTGCGACCGCAAAGCACACCCGCGCCCGCGCTCGGCGGGGCGCGTGGCCCGTCGGGGACGGCGCCGTGGCCGCTCGAAGCGCCCCGGAGCCCGTCACCGCCCCGGCTCCCCTCGGCCCCCACGCCGGCGCCCGCCCCCCGGATGGCCCAAGCGGCCGCCGGGCCGGCACCCCACCCGCTCGGCGACGCCCGCGCGACCCCCGCACCGATGACGCCGCGCCCGCTGCGATCGCCCGCTCCGCCGCAGCCGGCCTCGCAGCCCAACGTGCACTTCGCGCCCGGGCAGCTCGTCGCCATCGGCGCCAGCACCGGAGGCACGGAGGCCCTCGCGCAGGTGATCGCCCGACTGCCTTCGAACTGTCCGCCGACCGTCGTCGTGCAGCACATCCACCCCGCATTCGTCGCGTCGTTCGCGGCCCGGCTCGATGCGAACGCCAAGGTCACCGTGAAGGTGGCGGTCGATGGCGAGCGACTCGAGGCCGGCCAGGTCCGGCTCGCCCCCGGTGACGTCCACCTGGTCGTGGAGCGTGCGGGCCTCGGCTACCGGACGGTGCTCCGCAATGGGCCGAAGGTGTGCCACCAGCGTCCCGCGGCCGACGTTCTGATGCACTCCGTCGCCGCCGCCGCCAAGGGCGCCGCGGTCGGGGTCATCCTCACCGGCATGGGGACGGACGGCGCCGAGGGCCTCCTGGCGATGCGCCGGGCCGGTGCACGGACGGCGGCCCAGAACGAAGAGACGTGCGTCGTGTTCGGGATGCCGCGCGAAGCCCTCGCCAACGGGGCTGCCGAAGAGGCCGTCCCCCTCGACCGGATCGCCGGCCAGATCGTCGCGCTGCTCAAGAAGGCCTGACCTTGCCCCCGCGGCGCGGCGCGGCGCGTTCACCGGCGGACGGCGCGGGCAGCTCCTTCTTCACGATGAAGAGGTGGTTGAACCCGCGCAGGTAGAAGTTGTCCTCCTCGGCCGCCTTGTGCCAGTTGCCGAGCTTCAGCGACTTGTTGTGCCGTACGACACAGACGTGGTCGATGAGCCTGAAGTCGCTCGCGAGCATTTCGAGGCATCGGAGTCCGATGGGCACGAAGCCCTTCTTCTTGTTGAAGTAGTCGCAGATGTAGACGGCGAGGTAGCGGCGGTCCTTCAGCACCCGATGGGCCTCTCGGAACACCGCGCCGAGGGCGTCGAAGTACGCCTCGTCGGTCGCGTTGATGCGTCCGATGCAGCGCGGGTCGTCGCTGTACTTCACGTTGTCCGAGTAGGGCGGATCCATGAAAACGAAGTCGACCGAGCCACTCTCTTGGGGCAGCTCTCGGGCGTCGGCCGCGGTGATGTCGGCCCGGTACGGCGAGAGGTCGAAACCCCGGACGTTCCGCCCGAGGTCTCGCGCGACGTCGATCGTCGTGCCCGAGCCACAGAACGGATCCACCACGAGGTCCCCCGCCCGGGTGTATCGGGTCAGGAGATTCCAGACGACGTAGCTCGGCGTCGCCCCGACGTACCGGCTATCGCCCTGCTGGCCGACGCCGTAGTGCTGCGACGGATAGTCCCAGAGCGTGGTGGTCTGCAACGTCAGCGGCGGTTTCTTGAAGGTCATGGATGCTCGATCGCGTCAGCGCGCCGACGTCGTCGCCAGCGCCTTCCTGAAGGTCTGAAGCTCCAGCCACGGTGGCAGGGGCGAAGGACCGAAGTCCAGAAACTGCGGCAGGGTGTTTCGCGCGCCGTCGGGCGCCACGATGGGCGGCCAGGTGGGCGGGGGCGCCCGAAACGCGCCCGTTTCGTCGCGCATGTGACTGCGATCACTGGCAAAACGCGAGAGAAAGGTGTCCGCCGGGCAGCGCCGGAACTGCGGCCGGTACGCGACGGGCACGACGATCCCCGGGGGAAACGACGCGCGCAGCCACCGCTCGGCCGGCAGGCGGTGGCCGACGAGGCAGTCGGGATCGCGGATCTCACCGGCGACGTGGACGACGACGTGGTAGTCCCAGATCACCGGTTCATCGGCGCGCACGGCCGCCCGCTGCGCCCACACCGCGCACGTCCGGCGCGGGTTGCTCACGAACACGACCTCCACCGGGCCGGGCTCGCCCGCCGCGAACGCGGCCCGCGCGAGATGCCAAGCGTTCTCTTCACAGTAGAACGGCTGCGGATTCGGGGGCAGGGCGGCCGCCGTCATGGGCCGCCGCCCGGGGTCGACGCCGACGCCGGCGAGCGCACCCGCGTCCAATCGCCGAAGGCCTCGACGTCCAGAGTCAGCGTGACGGCCGACTCAATCTCCCCCTCCGGCGCGACCGGCCACGTCCACGCCTGATCGGCCGGAGGGAGCGGGACCTCGAAGAGGGAGGACTCGACGACCTCGCCCGCGACGCCCCGCCGGGTGTATCGCCGGCGGACGTCGGTCACGAGCCCCACCCGGCCGGGCAGCGTCGCGAGCCAGTCGAGGTGCGTCGCCACCAGGGCCGCCCCGAAACGCGCGATGACGTCGTCGTCGAAACCGTGCCGTTCGAGCCACTGAGAGGGGGCGACCGCGAGTTGCGACGCCAGGTTCAACGAAATCGTCGTCGTCGGCGGGGGGTGTCCACTCAGTACCCTCGGGAAAGAAGGCGACGGCAGACCGTGCCCGGTCCCGAGCAACGCGGCGCAGGCGGTCACGTCGCCCTCGACGCAGACCACCCCCGCCAGGGCGGCCGCACGCCGGCGCGCGGCGCGGGGGTGGACCATGTCGACGAGCGTCGTCCGGCGGTAGCGCGGCGCGAGGCGCTCGAGCGGAAGATCGAGGAGCCGACCCGAGCCGAGGACGACGAGATGATCGCCACCGGTGGCCACCTCCGCAACGAAGGACGCGGTGCGGGCGAGGTGAGTCGCCCACGCCGTCCGGTGGCGGCGCTCCCGCGCCCCGATCGCCACGACCTCGTCCACGTACCCCAGGCGCCGGGCGATGCCCGTCGCGGGTGTCAGCCCCGACTCGATGAGCTCCCGGATCACGGCGCCTCGCCTCGCTCCGCAACGGCATACAGGCGCTCGATCCGCGCGGCCGGATCCGTGACGGTCAGGGTGCGCGCCGCCGCCAGGGTGACCCGACCCGGGGGCCCTCCCGGCGCGGCCCGGACGTGTTTGCGCTCGGTCACGGTGATGTCGCCGAGCTTCTCTCCACGCAAATCGCTGTGATGAAGAGCCAGCGCTGCGGCGTCGAGCAGCGTTTCGGGATGGGGGGCTCGCCCGCGGGCGGGCAACGGCACCACGACATGCGCTCCGGGCGCGTCCCGCACATGGAGCCAGAAGTCGTTGCCCCGGGCGATGCGGAAGGTCAGCGCATGATTGTCGGCGCCACCCCGACCGACCAGGATGCGCTCGCCGGCCCGGCTCATGAAGAGACGGTACGGCAAGCGCTCCGGGGGGCCCGCCGGGCGCCGCGCCGCGCCCGCGGGGGTCGACGCGCCGCCCTGGGTCGGAGGGGCGAGCCCGAGCCGGCGAAGACCGGCCGCCACGGCGTCGTCGCTCAACCCGACCGATTCGGCCTCCAACGAGGCGAGCGCGACGCGGCGAGCCACGGTGTCGGCCTGCCGGGCCCGCACGGTCGAAAGCCCGTCCCGTCCCTTGCGATACCGCGCGAAGAGGCGCTCGACATTGCGCGGGCCGTCGAGCGCGGGATCGAGTGGAATCTCGAGGGTCGGGGCGTCGGCCTCGTACCAGTTCACGACGACCGCCCGAGTGGCACCCCGCGGCAGCCGGAGACCGGCGAGCTGGGCGCTCAGCAGCTCCCCGCAGAGCCGGTGATGCTCGTGGTCCTGGAGGCCTGCGGCGTCGCGCGAGAGCGCGGCCTCGAGCCGGTCGAGCCGCCGATGGGCGAGGCGGAACCAGCGCGCGCGTTCGGACGCCGTCGCCTCCGCCGCGGCCGCCGCCTCGAGCACCCGCGCCGCGTGTTCGACGGCCCGGGCGTCGGAGAATCGGGACGACGACGGCCCGGCGCTCGCCCCCGGCGCGGGACGCGGTGGCGGCGCGGCCCATGGAGCGCCCGGGCGAAGCGCCCGGCTGGCGTCGACCGGCCGGGCGGTCACTTTGATCAGCCCTGCCTCGTCGAGCCCGAAGAGGTTCGCCCCGCGACCGAAGAGTTCGGCAACCACCGCGCCCCCCGGGAACGCCAGGCGCACGATGCGCTCGCCCGGGAACGCGCGAAGCTCGGTGATGGCCTGCCCGAGCGCGACCGATCGGATCCACTGCGCGAGCCCGAGCGGGCCATCGGGGGCGTCCGGCTTTCCCCGGGCCTCGCCGAGTCGCGCGGTCGCCGGCGCGCAGCACAGCACGGGAAACACGAGCCCGCTCGACCCGTAGACGGCGAGGACCAGCGTCTCCGCGGCGGGCTGCCAGACGCGTTGCACCTGGGCGCCGACGACTCTGGGCGCGAGGTCGGCGACGACGTGGGCGATCTCATCGGAGGTGAGCGCGAGCACGATGCCATGGAAGACCGGCACGCGGGCGAAGTCAACGCGCGCGCGCCGTCGAGCCCGGAAGGACCGTTTACGCTCCGAGCGGCACGGAGTAGACTTCCGCCCTTCCCATGGGAGGCGGCGCCCGCCCTCTCCCCCGCCTTTCCCGAGGAGCCCCATGCAGCTTTCGTCGCAGTCCAATCCCCTCGCCTGGTCCGGTGGCGTGCTCGTCGTGCCCCGTGCCGCCGGCGCCGCCCCTTCGAGCCTGGAGACCGCCCTCGACGAAAAGCTCGATCGCGCGATCTCGGCAGCCGCCGAGCGCATGTTGTTCAAGGGCCGCCCGCGCCAGACGCTGGCGATCGACACCCACGGTCGTCTGCCCGCGGCGCGTATCCTGCTCGTCGGGACGGGCGACGGTCCGCTCGGGCCGGCCGCCGCCCGGGACCTCGCCGCGCTGGCCGTGGCCGACGCCCTTGCGACGCGGCACCGGAGCGTCGGGTTCGCCCTCCCGGTCGGTGACGCGGCCACCCTCGCCGTGCAGCTCTCTGCGGGTGCCCTCCTCGGCGCCTACCGGTGGGACGCCTACAAGTCCAAGGACCCCGAAAGCCCCGCGGCGGTCGTCGATCGCTTCGACCTGCTCACCGACGCGGACGTCGCCGCCGCCCTCGACCGCGGCGCCGCCCTCGCAAACGCGGTCAACCTGGCGCGCACGCTGGTCAACGAACCTCCGAACGAGTGCACCCCGCGGCGGCTCGCGGCCCTCGCCGGCGAGCTCGGCCGCCAGCTCGGCCTGACGGTGACGATTCTCGAGCGGCCCGACATGGAGAAGCGGCAGATGGGCGGCCTCCTGGCCGTCGCGCAAGGTGCGCAGGAGCCCCCCCGGCTCATCCACCTCGCCTACACGCCGACCGGCGCCGGCGCCGGCAAGAAGCCCATCGTCTTCGTCGGCAAGGGGCTCACGTTCGATTCCGGCGGCCTCTCGATCAAACCCGCCAAGTCGATGGAGGACATGTACATCGACATGGCCGGCGGCGCGGCGGTGCTGGGGTTGATGCGGGCCGTCGGCGAGCTGCGCCCGGACGTCCCGGTGCACGGCATCATCGGTGCCACCGAGAACATGCCCGACGGGAACAGCTACCGGCCGAGCGACATCCTTCGCATGGCCAACGGCAAGACGGTCGAAGTGCTGAACACGGACGCCGAGGGCCGGCTCGTCCTGGCCGACTGCCTGCACTACGCCTCGGAGCTCGCCCCCGGCACGCTGGTCGATCTCGCCACGCTCACGGGCGCGTGCATGGTGGGCCTCGGACCCAACTACAGCGGGCTCTTCACGGCCCATGACGATCTCGCCGCGGACCTCGGGCGCGCGGCCGACGCGGCGGGTGAGCTCATCTGGCGGCTCCCGCTCGACAAGAAGCTCGCGGACTCCATCAAAAGCCAGCGGGCGGACATCAAGAACCTCGGCGGTCCGTACGGCGGCGCCATCACCGGGGCGTTGTTCCTGCAGCACTTCGTCGGTGACCTGCGCTGGGCGCACCTCGACATCGCCGGCCCCGCGCTCGCCGACAAAGACGACGGACACATCCGGGCGGGGGGCACCGGCCACGGCGTGCTGACGCTCTGGTCCCTGGTGGAGCAGGCGGCCCGCTGACCGCGAGCGTCGGTCGACACCGAAATCGAGACATCTCCGAGCTCGGCGGGGTCCTTCATCCAAGGACCCGTCGGCCGCCGAGGTGTCGATGCAGAGAGAGTCGCAGGTCGCCCCCGTGGACGAGCACAGCGCAGGTCGAGAGGCGACGGGCAGCCGCCCGACCGAGGGGGCGCTGCGGGCGGCCACCTGGGCGCTCGCGGCGCTGGTGGCCGTCGCCCCGTTGGTCGTCGGTGGCGTCCGGCCGGCGCACCAGCTCCTGCTCGGGTTCGGGGCGCTGGCCGTCTTTGCGCTGACCGCCTGGATCCGCGTCGGTCACCGACTGCGCTTTCGCTGGCCACTGGCCGCGCCGGCCGCGCTGTGCCTTCTGGGGGTGGCGCAGCTCGTGCCGCTGCCACCCGGGGTGATCGAGGCGCTCTCGCCCCGCGCGCACGAGGTGTTTTCGTTCAGCCTGGGTGACCTCGCCCTGTACGGCGGGCCGGTCGGCCACGCGCTCTCGGTCGATCCCCCCTCGACGGTCCTCGCGGTCGTCCATCAGTTCGCGTTCCTCGCCGTGGCCTGGGCCGCGGCGGAACTCCCGCGCGGACACCGGCGCACGCTGGAACTCGCGGTCCTCGGCTCCGCGACGCTCGTGGCCGTCGTCGGTTTCGTCCATCTCTTCACCGGCGCAGACCGCATCCTGGGCTTCTACGCGCCCGTCAACGGCGCCCCGCTTCGGGGGTACGTCGGCACGTTCGTCAACAACAACACCCTGGCGTCGTTCCTCGCGCTCGGCGCGCTGATGGGGCTCGGACACGCCGCCGAGACCGATGACGGCGGCCGTCGGGGGCGCGCCCTGGTCGCCGCCGCCTTGTGCGCGGCCGGCACGCTCCTCAGTGGCAGCCGGGGCGGACAGGTTGCGCTCGTCTCGGGCCTGGTCGCGTTCGCGGCCCTCGCCCACATGCCGGGACCCGATGCCCAGGACAGCCGCCGCAGCCGCAGCCGGATGCTCGCTCGGGCCACGCTCGTCGCCGGCGGGGTGGGGTTCGGCCTGGCGCTTCTGCTGCTGCCCGACTGGCAGCGCGCGGGTTTCGACGCGTGGGCCACCGAGAACAAGTTCGCGGCCTGGCCGGCGGCCCTGGACTACGCGGCGACGTTCCCCCTCGTCGGCAGCGGGCGCGGCACGTTCGGGGTCACCTACCCCATGTTCCAGTCGTTGACGATGCCGAGCCAGGTCTCCCACCCCGAGAACATCGTGCTGCAACTCCTCTGTGAGTGGGGCGTCCTCGGCGCGATCATCGGCCTCGGCGGGGGGCTGGTCGGATTCCTCGCTGCGTTGCGTGGCCCCGGATCGGACACGCACCCGCGTCATTGGGGGCTCCTCGCCGGCCTGGTCGCGGTCGGGATCGCCCAGATGGCAGACTTCGGCCTCGAGGCGGCCGGC
This sequence comes from Myxococcota bacterium, assembly GCA_023150895.1. Lineage (GTDB taxonomy): Bacteria > Myxococcota_A > Bradymonadia > UBA7976 > UBA1532 > CAINDO01. Next base: position 58,680 of record JAKLJY010000023.1, read on the forward strand.
CTCTCCCTGCCCGTCGCGGCCGTCTTCGGGCTGACGCTGACCCGCATGCGCCGGGCGAGATCCCCACACCGGGGCGCGCGCCTGGCGCTCGCCGCCGCCGTGGGGGCGACGCTGCTGCTCGGCGTGGTCGCCTGGCGCGGGCCCCTGGCGCTCGCCGCCCTGCCGGATCGCGCGATTGCCGCCGTCGGGGAGGCCGCGCCGCAGGCCGCTTCCGTGCTCGAGGCGGCCCGCCCGCTCGCGGCGGCTCACCCCGCCGACGCCTACCTGGCGCTCAAGGTGGCCCAACGCCTCGAGACCCTCCCGGAGACCGAGCCGGCGGCCGTGATGCGGTGGCTGAATCGAGCGCTCTTCCTCGCGCCGAACGCTGGCGAGATCCGCCTGCTCGCGGCCCGTGCGCTGTCCCGGCGGGGGCGTGCGGCGCAAGCGGCCGACGAGTACCGGGCCGCCATGGAGACCCTGCCGTGGGAGACCCTGCGGCTCGTCCGCGAGGTCGTCGCGCGGTTTCGCACGGCCGAACTCCTGACCCGGGCGATCGCGCCGACGCCCCTCGCACGGCAGGCGCTCGGCAACGCGCTCCTTGCCGGTGACGCCCCCGCCCTCGCCCGGGAGGCCGTCGAGCGCATGCGGGCCGAACACCCCGACGACCCTGACCTCTGGGCGTTGACGGCCCGAGCCTGCCTCGCGCTCGATGACCGACCCTGCGTCGCCGGGGCCAGCGACCGCCTCGATGCCCTCGGTCGTCCGCTCGTCGCCTCACCCTTCCGGGCCCGACTCGCGCTGCGCGCAGGACAGTCGGCCGAGGCGCGCGGGCACCTGGACGCCGTGCGCGCCCTCGGCACACGAGACCGCGACTTCCTCACCGCCGCCGCGCGCCTCTACCGCGACATCGGGGATCTGGCGGCCGGTCGTGAAACGCTGGACCGCCTGTGGCCACTCGTCGCCCTCGACGACCGGCAGGCCGCGGCCTTCCTGGCGGAGCGCGGCGCCCTCGAGTTGAAGCTCGGTGATCCCGAGCTCGCCGCGCAAAGTTACGAGCGAGCCTGGCGGACCCGCCCGGCCCCCGCGTATGCGCGCGGCCTGACGCAAGCCGCCGAACGGCTCGGTCGCCCGGAGCGCGCGCACGCTGTCCTCGGTCACGCGGGCGGATCCGGGGGGGCCAGGCCGCCGTCGCTCGACACCCCGACGACCCCCCACGAAGACGATCCACTGGAGCCGCGGCAGCCCCTGGCCGCCCCGCTCCCCTGACCCGCCGGCCCTGCATGCACGTCCTGCTCCTCTCCCTGAACTACTGGCCCGACAAGCTCGGGAACGCGCCGCTTCTGATCGGGTTTGCCGAGGGTCTCGTGGCGCGTGGCCATCGCGTCACGGTGGTCTGCGCCTTCCCACACCACGAGACCGGACGCATCGAAGCCCCCTACCGCGGCCGCCTCTTCCAGCGGGACCACCACAACGGCGTCGACATCCTCCGCACCTACATCTACGCGGGTGAACACGGGACGGCCGCGAAGATGGCCAACTACGCGTCGTTCACGGCCACGGCCCTGGCGGCGGCGGCGACCGTCCGGGACATCGACGTCGTCTTCACCCCCTCTCCACCGCTGACGCTCGGTGTGGTCGACCACCTCCTCTCCGTGTTCCGCGGCGTCCCCTTCGTCTACAACATCCAGGACTTCTTCCCCGAAGCCGCCGTCCGTCTCGGCGTCCTGACGAACCCCCGCGTCATCCGCGGATTCGAGGCCCTCGAACGCTGGGTCTACGCCCGCGCTTCGCGCCTCTGCGTCATCAGCGAGGGCTTCCGGCAGACGCTGCTGTCCAAGGGCGTGCCCGACACGAAGATCACCGTCGTCGAAAACTACACCGACACGGAGTTGATTCATCCGCTCGGGGACGCACCCAACCCGTTTCGCCGGTCGTGGGGACTCGAGGGGCGCTTCGTCGTGCAGTTCAGCGGGCGCATGGGCTATAGCCAGGGGCTCGAGGTCCTCCTGCAGGCGATGCCCATGCTCGACGATTGCCCGGAGCTCTTCTGGATGATCGTCGGCGACGGTCAGGCCCGGGACATGATCGCCGAGGGTATCGCCGGACGGACGAACGCCGTCCTTCTGCCGACGCAGAGCCGCGACGATCTCTGCGCGCTGCTCAACGCGGCCGACGTCGGTCTCGCCCCGCTGCGGCACGGGATGGCCGGCACCAGCGTGCCGAGCAAGATCTTCGGCATCCTGGCCTCCGGGCGTCCGGTCGTCGCCGGGGTGGACGCCGGGAGCGATACCGATCAGATGGTGCGCACGGCCGACTGCGGGCTCATCGTTCCGCCCGAAGATCCCGCCGCGCTCGCCGACGCGCTGCGACGTCTCTACCACGACCGGGCCGCCTGCAAGCGCATGGGTGAGAACGGCCGGCGGTACGTCGTCGCACACCACGGGCAGGCCGCGACGGTCGAGAAATACGAGCGGATGCTCCTCGACGTCGTCGCGAAGGGGCGCTGAGACGATGTGTGGGCTCGTCGGATACGTCGGCGCAGCGCCCCCCGTCGATCGGGCCGGCCTCGAGCGCATGCGGGACACCATGAGCCACCGGGGGCCGGACGGCGCGGGCCTGTACACGCACGCCGACGACACCACCGCCGTCGGCCTCGGTCACCGGCGGCTGTCGATCATCGACACCCGCGCCGTGGGCGCGCAGCCGATGCACAACGAGGATGGGTCGCTGACGCTCGTCTTCAACGGCGAGATCTACAACTTCGCCGCCCTGCGGCGGGCACTCGAGGCCTCCGGACGACACACGTTCCGGACCCGGACCGATACGGAGGTCATCCTCCATCTCTATGAAGAATGTGGCCCGGACGTCGTCGAGCGCCTCGAGGGGATGTTCGCCATCGCCCTGTGGGATGCTCGTGAGCGGCAACTTCTCCTTGCCCGCGACCGCATGGGAAAGAAGCCCCTCCACTACGCGTTCGACGGGCGCAACAACCTGATCTTTGCAAGCGAGATCAAGGCGATTCTTGCATCCGGATGCATCGAGGACGGCATCGATCTGCAGGCGCACCACGACTATCTGAGCCTCAACTACGTTCCGGGACCCCGGACGATGTTCCGTTCGATCTCGAAGCTCCCGGCCGCGCATGCGCTCGTCTGGCGCGCGGGGCGCACCCGGATGTGGCGGTATTGGGACCAGCGCTTCTACAGCACGGTCACCCCACGCCCGTCGCCGCCGAGCGAAGGCACCGCCGCGCGCGAGACGCTCTCGTTGCTGAAGACGTGCGTCCGCGATCGCATGGTCGCCGATGTTCCGCTCGGTACGTTCCTCTCCGGCGGCATCGACTCGAGCGCCGTCCTGATGTGCATGGCCGAGGCCGCCGCTCGGCCGGTCGAGGCCTTCACGATTCGGTTCGAGGAGGCGGGATACGACGAATCCGCGCAAGCCGCCCGCGTGGCCGCTCGATTCGGTGCGCACCACCACGTCGAAACCGTCCGCCCCGAAGCGGGGACGTTTCTCGCCCCCCTCGTCTCGGTGCTCGATGAGCCCTACGCCGACAGCTCTGCCATCCCCCTCTGGTATCTCGCGCGGCTTGCTCGTCGGCACGTGACCGTCGCCCTCGGAGGCGACGGAGGGGACGAGCTCTACGCGGGGTATCGAACGCATAAGGCGTTCCGGGTCGCGCAGCTCTGGCAGCGACTGCCGGCCGTCCTCCGGGAGCGACTCGCCCCCGCCCTCGTCGAGCGCCTGCCGGTCAGCCACGCCAAGGTGAGCTTCGATCTGAAGGCACGGCAGTTCGTGGCCGCGGCGAACGGCTCGCCCGCGGAGGCCCACTACGGCTACAAGGCCTTTCTGTCCGAGGCCGCGCGCCATGCGCTGCTGCGGCGCGACGACGCGACGCTCGCCCCCACGGTGCGACTCTTCACCGAAGCCTTTGCCGCCCATCCCTTCGAGGACGCGCTGGAGGCCGTGCTCTACAGCGACTTCCAGATCTACCTGCCCGACGACATTCTCGTGAAGGTCGATCGGATGACGATGGCCCACAGCCTCGAGGCACGCTCCCCTTTCCTCGACCACCGACTCGTCGAGCACGCGGCCGCCCTGCCCTCGCGCTACAAACTCCTCGGCCTGCGCACGAAACACCTGCTGCGGCGCGCGCTCTGGGGAAAGCTGCCGTTCGAGGTGCTCGAGCGAAAGAAGGCCGGCTTCAATGTACCCATGGCCGCGTGGCTTCTAGGTGACATGCGGAGCATCTTGCGGGATACCCTGAGTCGCTCACGGGTCCAAGAGATGGGGTTGTGGTCCCCGGATGCCGTGGAGGCGCTGATGACGGCACACGAGCGACGCGAACGAGACAACAGCCGGACTCTGTGGGCGCTTCTGTGCTTTGCCGCCTGGAACGACCACCACCGCCGGGGGCGCGCGCCATGAGCCGGCGAGCCATCAGTCGCCCGCTGCCGGCCCTGAGCGACGGCCGCGCCGGATCCGCACGCTTCGTGCGCGCCCACTTCCCGTCGACCGCCGACCTGCCGGAGAAGCCCGTCTACGAGGTCGTGACCCGGATCTACAATTTCCTCGGGGCGCTCATCGGGGTCATTCTGCTCTCGCCGTTGCTGCTCGGCATCGCCGCCGCGGTCAAGCTGACGTCGACGGGGCCGGCTTTGTATCGGGGCGCCCGCGTGGGACAGCGAGAGCGGGTTTTCCACATCTTCAAGTTCCGCACGATGCACGTCGGTGCAGAACAGAAGATTGGCAAGCGCCTCGTGCAACAGGGAGAGGATCACTTCACGCCGATTGGTCGCTTTCTGCGTCGCTACCGCCTCGATGAGCTTGCTCAGTTGCTCAACGTGCTCAACGGCGACATGAACCTCGTCGGGCCGCGCCCCGTTCGACCGGTCTTTCTCGAGGACCACAAACGGAACGTGCCGGGTTACGCCAAACGGTTCTTCGTGCGCCCGGGCATCACCGGAAAGGCGCAGGTGCGTGGTGGATACTACACTTCGCCGCGCCACAAGCTCTTCTACGAGGTCCTTTACATCCGCAACCGCAACGTCCTGATGGATTTGAACCTGATCCTGCTGACGTTTCTGCGGGTGATGAATCGAATCTTCACCACCGGCTTTCTTCTGGCCTGGCTCTTGCTCATGGCCCTGGTCCTTCCGAAAGAGCTCCAGCAGGAGCTGACGGTTCAGGTGGGCCCGGTATCACTCAATCTGATGTACTTCGTCCCGCCCCTCATCGCGGTCTGGCACGTCTTTGCCCGCGAGGTCGGCGACACGCGCCTTTACGCGCTGCGGACGCCCGCCGACCGCTGGTTGGTCGGTTTCCTCGCGGTCAGCCTCTGCATCGTCCCCTTCAGCCGGGTGCCGGTCGAGGCGCTGAAGGGCGTCGGCTGGTATCTGACCAACGGCGTCGTCGTCTTCTACATCGTCCTCAACTCGCGGCTCGTCACCGAGCGCCGGTCGATGCTCATCAACACGCTGCTGATCTGTGCCACGCTGGCGGGACTCCTGTCGCTCGACGAGCTGCTCGAGCGTGCGGCGCGGCCGCAACCGACGGGACACGGGGGCATGGCCATCGTCCTGGCGGGGCTCTCCATCGTCACCCTCCCGCTCGCGCTCGCACGCTGGCAGCAGGCGCAGGTGACCTGGCGTCGGGTCGCCTACGCGCTCGCGGCCGGGGTACTCCTCGGCACTACGCTTCTCACGCTCCGGAAGGCGGGCCTCTTCTTTCTCGTCGTCGCCGCTTTCCTCTACCTCTTCCGGGAGCGCCGCCGCTGGGCGATGGGCCTCCTCCTGAGCTATCTCTGCGGCGTCGCCCTCCTGTCGACGACCGAACGCGCCGGGTACGGCCTCGCCCCCCTCGCGGCCGAGCTCCGCGGTGACGTCCAGCGGCAGGCGCAGGTGCTCGACCACGTCCAGCCGCTCCGCCTCGCCGTCGGGGTCGGCGCGCGGGCGCTCCCTGCGCACGCCCTCAAGGACGACGCGCACCGGGCGGCCCGTCAAGGACGCGCGCCGAAGGTCCCCGCGACGCACAACACCTGGCTCAGCCTTCTTGCCGAGCACGGTTTGCTCGGCTTCGGCTGCTTCGTCGGGTTCCTGGCCAGCTGTCTCGCCCTCATGGTCCGAGCGACCCGCCGCATCACGGACGGCGGGGTCCGGCGCGACCTCTGGGCCGCGACCGCCGGTCTCATCGGTTTCGCCGGCTACATGGGCACGGCGGACCTGTTCTTCCGACTGCCGACCCTGCTCGTCTTCTTCTGCGTGATGGGGCTGGGGGTCGGCACGGCGCTCATGCACCAGCCCGGACCGCGCACCTACTATCGCATCGTGCACTACCGTCACAAGCTGTGACGGCCCCGCGGGCGCCCTGCGCGAACCCGCCCGAGGCGGCCCGGACGGTCAGGTCTTGTCCTTGACCTCTTCGGCGCTGCCGTTGGCCATGACCGACTCGATGCCGGCGTCGCGCGCCTTCTCGGTCGTATACATCTGACTCGAACCGATGGTCTGATGGTTGCCGGCCTCGAGGTTGAAGAAGAACCGGCCGTCCGAGGCCGTCTTCTTCTCGTAGCGGGCCTCGAGCCCGGCGTTCTTGCGCACGGACTCGATGCCGTTCTCGGCGGCGTCGCGGCTCTTGTAGAGCTCGCTCGTGAGGATGGTCTCCGCGTTGCCTGCCTTCAGCGCAAAACGGAACTGCCCGTCACTGCTACGGGAAATCTCGAACCAGCCGGCCATCGTCGTCACTCCTGCCCGCCGCTGGCGGGTCTTCGGGGGTTGGCGACGAAGCATGCCCCAGCCCGCCGGGCGGGGCAACGCGTCAGGCGGGTTTGTTCGGCTCCGCGGCGGGCGGCTCTTCGGCGTAGTAGCCGCCGTGCTGACGGTAGTACTGGTGGTAGTACTGCCCGTAGTAGCGGCGTGAGACGTCGACGTTGTTGAGCAGCGCGCCGAGGATGTTGATCTTCACGTCGGCGAGGAGTCGGCGCGCCTTCTTGACCATCTCGCGACCGGTCGCGCCGGCGCGGACGACGAGGATGGCCCCGTCACACTGCGTTCCGAGGATCAGCGCATCCGTCACGACGCAGACCGGCGGCGAGTCGAGGATCACGCGGTCGTAGCGCTCGAGGAGGCGCTCCATGATGCGGGTGAACGACGGGGAGTGCAGCAGCTCGGCCGGGTTGGGCGGGATGGGTCCCGAACAAAGGATGTCGAGGTTCGAGATGGGCGTCGCTTGAACGACCTGGTCGAGCGGCTTCTCGGGCTCGAGCACCAGATTCGACAGACCACGATCATTGGCGAGGTCGAAGACCTTGTGGATCCGGGGGCGGCGCAGATCCGTGTCGATGAGCAACACCTTCGTCCCCGACATCGCCATGCTGGCCGAGACGTTGACGCAGGTGCTCGTCTTGCCTTCACGGGGTCCCGGGCTCGTGACGAGCAACTTCCGCAGCGGGCGCCCCGGGCTCATGAAGAGCAGGTTCGTGCGGACGGTCCGCACGCATTCGGCCGCCGTGCTGTGGGGGTTGTCGAGGACGTAGCGATCGGGGTCGACGGGCTCGACGATGCCGAACTTGTTGGGCTTCTTGACCCGGCCCGGCTTGATCATCGGGACCATGCCCAAGAACGTCAGTCCGAGCTCTTTTTCCAGTTGGTCCTGACTCTTGACGGAGCTGTCCAGGCTCTCCACGAGCAGCGCGAGCCCGAGCCCGCCGAAGAGCGCGAGCACGATGGCCACCGTCAGGTTGAACGCCAGCCGCGGAGAGACCGGACGATCCGGCACGAGCGCGCGGTCGAGGATGCGGACGTTGTTCGCCCGCGCCTCGGCCTGAAGCTGCGCTTCCTTGAGGCGGAGCGCCAACTGCACCTGCAGCTCGCGTTTGCTCTCCACGGCGGCCTCGAGTCGTTTGTACTCGAGCTCGACGTTGGTCAGCCCTTTCATGTCCCGTTCGATCCCGGCCGTCTCGGCGGCCAGCTTCTGTTCGGTGCTTTGCGCGGCCTGATACTTGCGTTCCAGGCTCTGCTGGATGCCTTTGACCTCCTGCTTGAGGTTGGCTTCCAGGCGGGCGATCTTCTCGTCCGCCGTGCGGACGTCCGGGTGCGACTCGAGGTATCGCTTCAGAAGGTCGCTGCGCTCGTTCTGGAGCGCGACGATCTGCTCCTTGAGACGCTGCACCAGCGAGTTGGTGAGGACCTCCTCCACGCTCGTCTGCAGTTGCAGAGGGTCGAGCTTGCGCACCTGCTCGAGAACGGCCAGAAGCCGAGCGGACTCGACGCGGGCTTCCCGCAGTTGTCGATCCGCGTCCTGCTCTCGAAGGCCGAGCTGATTCTGTTTGTCGCCGAGGGAGGCCGTCATGATCGAGTTCGCCTGCTTGAAGCGCAACAGGGCGTCCTCGGCGGCTTCGAGCTCCTTCTTGCCCTCCTGAACCTGCTGCGAGAGCCACTTCGCCGCCTCGCCCGTGAACGAGATCTTGCGGTCGAGGTTGGCGTCGCCATAAGCGGAGCAGACGGCATCGGCCAGTCGAGCCGCGCGCTCGGGATTCTCGTCCCGGACCTTGACCAGGACGATGTTGCTGTCCTCGACGGGCTCGATGGTGAGCCGGCCGATGAGAATCTGCACGGGGTCGACCCGCTCGAGCACCCGCGCACGCTCGGCGGGGTCTTCGATGCGATGAATACCCAGGAAGTCCAGGTCGTGGGCGAGTCCCGTGCGCTCGACGACCATCGTGCCGACCATGCGGCTCTTGAGGATGCGGTACTGCGTCTCGAAGTACTCGCGGACGTTCCAGGTGTTCTGCGTGCCGAGCGCGACGACCTCCTGGCCGGAGGCGCCCGGCAGGTACTGCGGCGCCGACTGGTCGATGACGAGCTGGGTGACCGCCTCGTAGATGCGCGGCTGCTGGCGGGTGAAGACCACGGTTGCGGCGATCACCAGCGCGGCGAAGATCAGGACGAGCCGCTTGTGCTTCCAGGTGATCTGGAGGTAGTGGCCAATCCCGAGCCAGGCATCCTCATTCGAGGCGTTGTCCATTACAGCTTCACCACCTTGGGGTGTCGTTGCCCGGCGGCCGCGGTCAGGTTGCGCGTGTCGACGACCCGGCGGGCGTGCTTCAGGATCTGCTCGGCGTCGTAGTACTTGTGATCGGTCACGATCACGACGGCATCGTAGGTGGCCATCTCCGCATAGCTCAGCGGCCGGCTCTGCATGACGCGCGGGGCGCCGCCACCGTGGGCGAGGTCGAGCTCGGGGACGTAGTTGTCCTGATAATCCACCGTGGCACCGCGGTGCTGCAGGCCTTCGATCACCGGGATGGCGGGGGATTCACGCCAGTCGGTGATGTCGCGCTTGTAGGCCACGCCGAGCACCAGCACCTTGGACCCCCGAAGCGGGCGCGCTTCGCCAACATTGTTGAGCGCCAAGGACACGCGGTCGACGACGTAGTCCGGCATGTGCGAGTTGATGTCGTCGGCGAGCTCGATGAAACGCGTGCGGTAGTTCAGCGTGCGCAGCTTCCAGCTCAGGTAGTGCGGGTCGATCGGGATGCAGTGACCGCCGAGACCCGGACCGGGATAGAACGGCATGAAACCGAAGGGCTTCGTGGCCGCCGCCTCGATGATCTCCCAGACGTCGAGGCCGAGCTTGTCGGCGATGATGGCCACCTCGTTCACCAAGCCGATGTTCACGGCGCGGAACGTGTTTTCGATGAGCTTGACCATCTCGGCGGCGGTCGGGCTCGAGACCGCGACGACCTTGTCGCAGACCGTGGCATAGAGCGCCTGCGCGATGTCGGTGCAGGTCCGGGTCACGCCGCCGACGATCTTGGGCGTGTTCTTGACGTTGTAGACGGGGTTGCCCGGATCGATGCGCTCCGGGCTGAACGCCAGGTGGATGTCCGAACCGACCTTGAGGCCCGTCGACTCCAGCGCCGGCGCCACGATCTCGTCGGTCGTCCCGGGGTACGTCGTGCTCTCGAGGATGATGGCCTGCCCCGCGCGCAGGTGTTTCACGATGCGCTCGGTCGCGGAGACGATGTAGCTGATGTCCGGATCGCGCGTCTTGCGCAGCGGCGTCGGGACGCAAACGCTGATCGCGTCGCACGCCGAAAGCTCGCCGAAATCCGTCGTCGCGCGCAGCAGACCAGCCGCGGTCAAGCGCGCCACGTCCTCGGACGGCACGTCGAGGATGTACGACTCGCCCTTGGTCAGGGCGGCGACCTTGGCCGGGTCGATCTCGAACCCGATGACCGTGAAACCGGCGTCGGCGAATCCGGCGGCCAGCGGCAGACCGACGTAACCGAGGCCGACGACGCCGACGACGGCCTTGCGGTGGGCGATGCGCTCGAGAAGGGTGCTCATGGAACCTCGCTTCGGTGGGGGATCAAATGGCCCGGTCGCGATACCAGGCCACGGTTTCTTGGAGTCCGTCACGGACAGAGATGCGGGCCGTGAAGCCGAGCGCCGCCGCCGCCCGCTGCGGATCGGCGCAGGAGGCGCGGACGTCGCCGGCCCGGGGCGGCGCGTGCTCGGGAGGAATCGAGCGGCCGAGGGCCGAGGAGATCATGCCGTAGAGCTCGAGCAGAGACGTCTGCGAGCCGCACGCGGCATTGTAGATCTCACCGCAGGCCGACGCCGGCGCAGCGAGCGCGGCGAAGTTGGCCTCGACCACGTTGCGGACGAACGTGAAGTCCCGGGATTGCGTGCCGTCGCCGTAGATGACCGGTGGCAGGCCGGCGAGGAGGCGGGTCACGAAAGCCGGGATGACCGCCGCGTACTGACTCTTCGGATCCTGCCGCGGCCCGAAGACATTGAAGTATCGCAAGCCGATGCACTCGAGCCCGTAGAGCTGCGTGAAGACGCGGCAGTAGTATTCGCCCGTGAGCTTCTGGACGGCATAGGGCGACAGCGGGCGTGGGGTGAGCTCTTCGGACTTGCGGTCCGCCTCCTGATCTCCGTACGCCGAGGACGAGGCGGCATAGACGATGCGCTTCACGCCGGCGCGGCGACAGCCCTCGAGGAGGGTCAGGGTGCCGACGATGTTGGCCTGGTGGGTCGGGCGCGGCAGAGCGACGGACTTGGGCACCGACGGCATGGCCGCTTCATGCAGCACCCCCGCGACGCCTTCCAGTGCGGTCCCGACGGCCGCGGCGTCGAGGATCGAGCCCTCGATGAGCCGGATGCGACCCCCGAGCCCCTCGAGGTTCTCCCGTCGTCCGGTCGAGAAGTCGTCGAGGACCGTCACGTCGTCGCCGCGATCGAGCAGGCCCCGAACGAGGTGAGAACCGATGAACCCGGCGCCGCCGGTGACGAGAAACCGTGACATGGAAGACCTTCGAATCCATCCGACCCCGGTGCCCCGCGGTATGTCTCAGGGGGACCGCGATCTTCAACGACTTGCGAATCGACAGGTGGCGGACGCACGCTGGTCCCGATGAACACCGGGAACCTCTGCGAGTGTCTGCGCGCCTTCGTGGCCGGTGAACCCGCTCTGCCCCCCCTCGACGCGGCCGGGTGGGCGCAGGCGCAGGCGCACCGACTGGCGGCGACCCTCTACCACATGCGGGCCGGTGCTGGCCACGAAGAGCGACAGATCGCATACCGAACATGGGCGAATCAGGCGGCGGCCCACCTCCGGCGTGTGGACTGTCTCGCCCGCCATTGGCCGCGCGGGGCGCCTGCCCCCCTGCTCATCAAGGGGGCCGACCTCGCCGAGCACGTCTATCGGGATCCGGGGGCGCGGCGGATGTCGGATCTCGACCTGGTCGTCCCGCCGTCCGAGTTCGAGGCCGTTGCCCGTGCGCTCGGGCGCGTGGCCGACGCGGTCGATGTGCCGCGCTTCGAGGCCTTCCCGGGCGATCCGCCCTACGAGTTGGCGTTTCGGTTCGGCGACGTCACGCTCGAGGTCCACCGGGCACTGCAGCCGTTTCACCGAGGCGGGCCTGCGGCAGAGCGCCTCTACGAAAACGCCTCGCCAGGCGTCCTCGACGGACTGCCCATTCGAATACCAAGCCCGCTGGATCGGGTTCTGATCTGGCTGACGAATCAGAGCAAGGGCTCGTTTCAGGACGACCTCGCGGACTACCTCGACCTCGCGCTGCTGCTGCGCGCCCTGCCCGGACCCCGGCCCTACCGGGCGGTGGGCGACGCCGCACGCGCCGCCGGGCTCGGCCGACCATTGGCCCTGGCGATTCGCCGCCTGGCGGCGACGGGCATCTTCCCCGATCCGCTCCCCGCCCTGCCCGACTGGGACGATCGCCTCGCGTCCTTGCTCTTGCCCGACGTGACGACGCCGGCACTCGACCTGCCGGCCTGGCGGTTCCAGGCCCTCAAGGTCTGGCTCGCGCCGGACGGTCGCCGGGGCGGCATCCTCGCGCGGGGCGCGTACACGGTCGGTCGACGGCTCTACAGCCAGGTTTCCGGCACGAAAACGATGTCGCCGGGCTGAAGCTGAACGTTCTGCTCGCGACCGAGTCCGATGGCCTCGACCGGCACGACGAACTTCTTCTCGGTGCCATCGACGACGCGGGTGACGACCGTCCGGTTCTTGTCCGCGAGCTCCTTGAAGCCCCCGGCGAGGGTAATGGCCTGCACGACGGTCATGCTGTTCTCGAACGCGAACGTGCCCGGCTTCTGGACTTCGCCGAGCACGAACACCTTCTTGGAGTTCGACTCCTTGACGAAGACGGTGACCTGCGGATTCCGGAGAAACCCCTGCTTCAGACGCTCCGTGATGTGCTCGCTCAAGGCACCCGGGGTCATGCCGAGCGCGGGGACCTGCCCGACGAGCGGGTACTGGAACGACCCGTCGGCGGCGACCCGAAAGAGGCCCGACAGCTCTTTCTCTTCGTAAACCCGGACCTCGACGACGTCTCCGACACCGAGCAGCGCGCCCTGCAGAATGGCGGTGCGGTCGGGCGTCGGAGGCAGGGCCACGGGGGCCGAGCGCGTTTCGGGCGGCGCGCTGCCGCAGGCCACGAGGACCAGCAGCGCGACCGCGAAACACATGACCCGATCAGTAATTGACCTGAAGGCCGAGCGTGACCTGCTGGCGGCTGTAGGCGACGGGATCAATGGTGTTCTCGTTGTTGTCGGCGGCGCCGTTCTCGAAGTCGGACAGGTTCTGCTGACTGGCAAGCTCGAGGCGCACCGACATCCAGTCTCTGGGGCTGAAACCGGCGTAGACGCTCCCGCGCAGGACGGGGTCCGTCCGCTCGCCCTCCGGCCGGGCGAAGCCGCCCGCGTCCTCCGAGAACGCGTAATGGTCGAAGCCGACCCGGCCCCCCAGGCTCCACCGGCCGAGGAAGTAGAAGTCCGCCGTGCCGTACGCCTGGTTGAGGGTGTAGAAATTGGAGAACGCGTTGTCGCGGCCGTCGCGGTTGTAGCCGAGCGTTGCCCGAATGGTCGGTTCGATCGCGTACGTCAGCTCGGCCGTGCCGATGACGCTGCTGAACGACGTGCCCTCGTTGTGGAACGTGTTTCGATAACCGACCTTGAGCGTCGTCGAGACGCGGCGGGTGACGAGACCCTTGACGCCGAGCGTCACGGCGAGCGGCCGGGAGTCGCGGTCCGCCGGGGCGCTGGAGACCTGGCCGCCGGCGCCGACGAGGGTGATGTCGAGCGGTTCCGCGTAGTCGATCGCCGACCAGGAGGCCTCCGCGAGGAGCGCCGTCTTCGGCAAGAAGCGCCAGCTCGTCAGGAACCGAACGTGATGGGCGTCTTTCTCGGCGACGGTGGCGTTCAGCGCGTCGGCGTCGTCCCCCACGAAGTTCACCGTCTGCCAGCGGTACCCGAGCCGCATCTCGAATGGGCGGTTCTCGGGGTTGTCGCCCGGGCGGAACCGGACGTCCAGACCCAGGCTGTTGTCGAGAATCCGGAAGCCGAATTCGGTGTCGTCGAAGGCCGGGTTGTCGCGGAATCCGAGGTCTTCGTGGACCTCGACCGTGATGGGCGCCCGCGGCAGGAACGCGACCATTCCGTTCAGTGCGGCGCGGTCGATCGTGTTGCGCGCCTCGAACTCTTCGCCCGAGGCGAGGTAGTGCCGGTAGCTGAGGTTGGCACCGGCATCGAGGGCGACCTTGTTCGGGGAGCGGTTCTCGAGGCCGAGACCGGCGCCGACCCGAAGGACGGAGGAACTCTGCGGGTCCTCCGAGGCGTCCTCGTAGAAGACGTTGTTGTCGAACGACCCGTTCGCAAAGGCCTCCGGGTGCAACACGAGGTCCCCGGCGACGATCCCCGGGCCTTCGGCCTGAGCCGCGCTCGCGAGCGACGTCACTGCGAGGCCCAGGCAGGCACGGGCCATTCTCGAACGCATGGACATTCCGCGGGGCCTCGTCGTCTTCCTACGGATTAGAATGCCAGCGTGGCGGGAAAGGGGCGGTCGAGGTCGATCGGCTCATTGGCCAGGATGTCCCCCTCGGTGGGGTTGTCCTGCCGGATGTCCGGATCGATCGTGCTCTCGATCTCCGTGCCACCCGTGTACTGAGAATTTTCGCCCACGCAGGCCTCGAGCTCGACGCGGAAAGCCTCCACACGCGCTCGCGCCAGGTCGATCTTGATGGCGTTGTGCCGGATCAACTCCATGTTGCGGGCAGAAATCGCCTCGTTGAGGGCCTGACCCGACAGCTCGCCGATCTGCACGAGGCCGCGAATGGCCTTGAGCTTGGCGTTGATGCAGTTGTACCGCATCAGGTCCTTCTCGCCGCGCGCCGCCTCGAGGCGTTCGATGCCCTGAGTCAGGGTCTCCTGCATCTGGCTGATGGCGCTCTGCGAAATGGCCAGCACCTCGTCCGCCGACTTCACCTTGGCGAAGGTGTCGTCCGGGGGGGCGCCGGTCGTCGCCGCGGCAACGCCGCCGACGGCCGTCAGGCCGACGATGAACGACACGAGCGCAATGCGGACGAAACGACTCACGAGACCCTCCTGACTGCGGGTTACTACTTCATGGACCCCCGTCAGTCAACGATGTGCTCAAAAACCTAACGTGTACTTACGGAAAAATGGAGGGCGAAATCGAGGGGGGGTCAGTTCGAAGGCGCAAAAATGAACGGGAAGGCCACCGTTACCGTGCCGCCATCGGGGGCGGGGAACTTCCAGCGCTCCATCTGGGCCTTGATGCACTCGGCGACGGCAGGCTCGCCGACGGAGTCGGACTTGGCCGTGACGTCGATCACGCGGCCCGCCTCGCTGATGGTGAACTGCATGACGATCTTGCCCTGAAGCTGCGGGTTGCGCTTGAGCTCCTTCTCGTAGCAGCTCTTGACGCCGCCGATGCGGCTCTTCACGGTCGAGGCGATGCGGTTGGTGTCGAGGGTGCCCGTACCGAAGGCCTCGGAGGGTTCCGCGGCCTTCACCGAGCCCTTGACCTGGACCTCTTGCCCCTTCGCGCCGGATTCGACCGTGCCCGTCGCGCCGGCCGCGTTGAGTTCGTCGTCCTTCATGCCGGCCACATTGCCCGTGGCGGCGTTGCGTGCGCGGCGGTCGCGGCCCTGGTTCGAGTTGTCCGCCACGGCGACCCCGGTCGCGCCTTCGAAAGCGGTGTTGATGGCCACGTCCGTGCGGTCGTTCCGGAGCGTGTCGACGATGGACGCGCCACTCCCGACCCCCGCCCCGAGCTGAGAGAGGATGGTCTTCGACGCCACGGCCTTGGCGACCTCGGCCTTGCGGGCCTCCGGATCGACCGGCCCCTGGTTTTTGGCGACCTCCGGCTTGGGCGGCGGCTCGTCGACCTTCGGGCGCGGCGGCGGCTTGTCCTTCGGCTTCTCGGCGACCTTCTCCTCGTCCTTCTTGTCCTTGCCCTCTTTGTCCGCGTCGTCGGTCTTTTCGACCTTCGGCGCCTTGGGCTGGGTGATGATCTGGACGATGCGGTCGGGCAGCTGTTCGATGCCGGCCGGCTTCTCCGGGATGTCCATGGTCATGGTGAAGACCACCAAGGCGACCTGCAGCACCAGGCTGCCGGACAGCGAGGCGGTGAACGGCCAGTCCATGCTGTGGGACCAGCCGCCCTTCACGTTCGCCGGGAGCTGAAGCCGCGACGGGGGCGGCGGCGGCGCAACGAACTGGAAAAGCAGCGTCACGTCCCCGACGACGACCTTGCCGCGGCTCTTCTCGGAGAGGGGCAGCGCCCAGGCGTCCCCCCGGCGGTCCGCCAACTTGCGTCCAATGACCCCCTTGAAGTCGAGGACGGCGTCCTCGATGGAAACGCGCCCCTCCATCGTGTCCTTGAAGACCAGATGGTAGACCCCGCCCTTGAGCTCGAACAGGACGTGACTGCGCGCAAAGGGGGCGGTCGGCAGAACGAACGTGTTGCGCGGCGACTGACCGATCGTGACCGGATCGCGCTTTCGCAGCAGGCGCTCCTCGATGATCTTGCCGTTCTGGATGATCCCGATGCGGAGGATCTTCCGGTCGTTCTTCTGTGCCATCGTCGCGTTCTCCACCCTCGGGGGCGTCGAAAGAAGGGTCTTGATCGGTTGGACAGCGCGTCACCGCGCCGGTTCCCGAAGATCGTTCAGAACGGCTCGCGCTCGACGCTCTGGATGATCTCGGGAAGGAAGCTCTTCTTGGGCTCGAGGCCTTTGAAGTTCACGTCGCCCTTCTGGAGGATGTAGAAGGCCTCGGGCTTCTGAATCTGACCTTCGACCTTCAGGGCGTCGATCTGGATGAGTCGGCCCTTGCCCTTGTCGCGCTTCTTTTCCTGGGCGACGGCGGGCCAGGCGGCGAGGACGCAGAGGATCGCGGTGGCGATGCGCACGCTCATTTCTCGCCTCCTTCGTCGGGCGGGGGCGCCGAGGGCGGCGCCGGTTTCGGGTCCTTGCGGGCCGACTCGGCCTTCTTCTGCTCCACGACCACGCGCTTGTTCGCCTCGGCGATGTACTGCTCGACCGGATCGTTGGCCGGGCGCGCGCCCGCGGCCGACTTGTAGCGATTGAAGAAGTCGATGGCTTGCTGCAGGCGGGCGAGGGGCTCGATGCCCGGGATCTGACCGTCGAGGTACAGAATACCCAGGTTGAAGAGGACATCCCCGGAGCCAGGGCCGAGTTCGAGCGCGCGCTTCATCGCAGCATCAGCTTCGGCGTACTTCTGCTGCCCCTTGAGGCTGTTCCCCAGGTTCACCTGCGCGGCGAGGAACTGCGGGTGTCGGGCGAGGGCCTGACGGAACATGCCCTCGGCCCCGGCGTAGTCGCCCGCCTCGTGGTAGAGCAAGCCGAGATCGTTGTAGACCTCGGCACTGCCCCCGCCGGGCAGGGCGACCGCCTTCTCGAGCGCGAGGCGTGCCCGAGGCTTTTCGTCGAGCGCGAGGTGTGCCCGCGCCAGCTTGGCGTGAATCTCGGGATCGGCCGGATCGTTCGCCTCGGCGCTGCGCAGGATGGCGACGGCCAACTCGAACTTCTTCTGGCGGAAGTAGCCGCCGGCCAGCACTTTCATCGCGTCGACGTTCTTCTCGTCGGCGCGCAACACCAGCGTCGCATCCCGGATGGCGCCGTCGACGTCGCCGCTCAGAAGGCGCAAGCGACTGACGGCGTTGCGCAGGCCACTCGACTCGGGGGCCCGCGCGAGCTGTCCTTCTGCGAATGCCAAGGCGCCGCTTGCATCGCCCTTGCGCAGCATCACGTTGGCGATCGCCGTCACGGCCGGACCGAAGTCGGGCCTCACGTCGAGGGCCTGTTTGTAGTATCGGCGAGCGCCGACGTCGTCCCCTTGCCGCTCGGCGAGGACCCCGAGGTTGTACACCGGTTCGGCCGCGGTCGAGTCCTCCGCCGCGATGCGCTCGTACAAGCGGCGCGCGCCGTCGAGATCGCCGCTCGCCGCCGCCGCATGCGCTTCATCGAGGCGCCGCGCAGTCTCGGGGTTGACGACCGGCCCCTGTGGTGCGTCCGGAATGGCCGTCGCCCCCGTCGTGTCGACCGCCGGGGCGGGCCCGGTTCGGCCACCGGTCGTGCCGCCGATGGGCGCCGGTGCGCCGCCGCAGGCCCCGAGCGCGAGCGTCAGCCCGACACCGAGAATCAGACGCACCTTCATTTGTCACCCTCCCCCGCGGCGGCGTCGGACGCCGGCGGGTCCTCCTCGGTCGGCGGAATGACCGGGGCAGGGGGCGGCGCGACGAGCAGTCGCGCGGGCGTGAGGTCTTCGTTGGAGACGAGACGACGTTCTTCTTTGAAGAGCGGGTAGTCGGACGGCTTGAACTTGTTGAGCGCCTGCAGAATGCGCTTCGTCCACTCGTTGGTGACCTTGAACTCCCGGGCTTTGTCGTATGCGGTGACGTAGCGTTTGACGGCTTCGTCCTCGATTGGGAGCGCGATGTCCTCGAGCTGGGTGCGGTAGGAGTCCTGCTCTTCCTCGGAGAGGCCGGGCGGCACGGGGGCGTCGTAGAGCGCCTGCGCAAAGACCTGGTACATGTGCCCGAGCCGGTAGAACGAAGCGAGCGTCCACTCGAACGCCTTGTAGTCGATGACCTCGGCGTACTGACGCTGCAAGTCCTTGATGCGGGTCTGCATGTCCTTGATGGTCTTGCCCTGATTCTGCAGGGAACCGGTCAGCTTCAGGGCCTCGTAGCGAGCGTATTCGAGCTCGACGATCTTGAAACGGGCCTTGGCCGGGTGGACGGCAATGGGGGTTCCGACCTGCAACCCGCGGGCGTTGAACTCGTTGATGATGCGGTCCCACGTCTGACGGGCGGCGCGAGCGTTGCCCTGCTCCTCGTAGATGTCCGCCGTGCGGGCGAGCCCGCCGATGACGTTCTCGGCATTCTTGCGATCGAGCCCGTATCGCTTGATGAACGTATCGTAGATGCGCAGCGCGTTCCGGGTGTCCTTGAGCTTCTCGTAGTTGCGGGCCGCACGGTAGTAGGTCTCGGCGGCCTCGGGCGTCGCCGGAAACATCTCCGCGTACTTCTCGAAGTTGGCGGCCGCCCGCTGGTACTGCTGGGTTTCTTCCTGAAGTTCGGCCGCCTGGAGCAACGACTGCGACCGATGCTCGGACTCGGGGTACTTCTCCATCAGCAGCAGATGGCTGTTGATGGAGCGGTCGTAGTCGAAGAAGCGCTCGGAGTTCACGGCCACGCGGAAGAGCGCCTCGCTGGCGAATTCGCTCTGCGGGTACTGCTGGTAGAGGCGCTGATACGTGTTCGTCGCCGATTCGAAACGCCGGACCTGCTCGAACGCCACCGCAGCATTGTTCAACGCACGGTCTGCGAACTTGTTCTTCGGGTCCTTGTCGACGAGCTCGACGTACTTGATCGCCGCCGCCTCGAAGTTCTTGTCGTTGAACAGCTTCTCGGCCTGTTTGAACGCGGCCCCGGTCTCGAGGGTCTTGATCTGCGCCGCCATCGCGTCGCGCTCTTCCTGCGAGCCGATGTTGGCCTCACCGAGCTTGGCCGCCCAGATCTTCATGTTCTCCCAGTCGTTCGCCACGCGATACGACTGCAGGATGTTGTTGGCCGCGTAGTAGGCGACCTTCTCCTGCTTGTGGTTCTCGATGACCCAGGCGAACCACTTCCGCGCCTCGTCGTAATGCTTGTACTCGTAGAAGACTTCGCCGGCCTTGTACGCGACGCGGGGCAACTTGCCCGGATCCGCGGGGTCTTTGAGACCCTTCTCGACGTACGCGATGCGCGCCTCGACGAGCTTCATGACCTCTGCGGGGATGGGCTCGGGCTCGATGACGAGCACCGCTTCCGTCCCGTCGCCCACCGGTTTGTCCCCGGTGGCCTTGGCGGCCGTCGCCTCGATGGGCTGGTTCAGCAACGACGGGCGGGCTTCGATCTTGCCCGCCTCGATGTCCTGCTTGACCGTCGACTCGCGCGCGAGGATGGCGCTGAACCCGGCGAGTTCCTGGTATTTCACGCCCAGGCTGGAGTCGCGAACTTTCTGGTATTGCTCGGCCGCCTCGGCGAACCGAAAGGAGTAGAACAGGCACTCGGCGTAGAAGAAGCCGAGTTCGTAGGCGTTCTCGGAGGCCGGGTACCGCCGCAGATAGTTGTCGTAGGCGACCGCAGCGAGTTTGTACTCCTTGATCGCCTCGTCTTCGGCCTCGACCTTGCCTGCCTTGGCTTCTTCCTTCAGGGCCTGCGCACGGGTGTGGTGGTATTGGGCCGCCGTGATGAGGGCCCCTTCGACGAGCTTCTCGGCCTTCTGGACGACCTCGAGGTTGTTGCGATTGGCCTCGTGCCAGGCCGAACCTTCACCGTACGTCCGCGCGAGCGTGTCTCGCTCGGCAAAGGCGTCGTCGAACCGACGCAGGCGCTCGTACGCGACGATGATGTTCTGGTGAAGTCCGGGGTTCTCGGCGTTGGTCGGGAACTTCTTCAGCAGGAACCGGGTCGCTTCGATGCTCTCTTCGTACTTGGCGTTGTCGAAGTAGATCTGCGCGATGCCTTTGAGGACCTCGACCTCGTAGGGTTTGTCGCCCGTCAGGTACCGCAGCGCTCGGTCGAAACCGGCATCGTCGTCGGGGCGCCCGTCTCCGTCCCAGTCTTCCTCCTGGAGAGAGATGGCCAGGTACTGGATGGCCTCGACCCGGAGGTCGGAGCCTTTGCTGCCCGTCTTCGCGGCCTCGGCGTCGCTGTACTCGACCAGCTCTTTGAACCGCTTGATCGCGTCGTCGTACTGGTCGTTCCGGTAGTACGTCCAGGCAAGCTTGTACAGCGCCTTGTCGTAGAACGGCGTGCCCTTGAAGTTCATGACGCGGGTGTAGGCGTCGATGGCCTTCGGGAGGTCGTTGTAGTCGAAGTGGTACTCGCCGATGCGCAGCCACGCCTCCGGGACGAACTTGCTGTCGGGGTACTTCTCGACGAGGGTCATGAACTGGTCGAGGGCCGGCTTGTCCTCGCCCATCTCCTTCAGGCAGTAGCCCTTGAGGTAGAGGGCGCCGTCGGAGTTGCGGTTGTCGGGCCAGCGCCCGAGGAGACGGTCGAAGAGAGCGATGGTCTCGCGATAGTCCTGGCGGGGTTCCGCTGGCGCATCGGTCAGTTGTCCGGCATCGAAACGCTTCAGGTCGACTTCGTAGGTTTCGAGCGCCTCGAGATAACCATCGTACGACTTTTCGAAGTGCAATTCGGCGAGCCGAAACAGCGCGTCGGGTGTGTACTGCGGGTGCTCTGGGTAGCGCGTCAGGAACTCTTCGAAACGCGTAATCGCGGCGTCGCGGCGCTTGCGCTCCTCTTCGACCATCCCGGCAACCGCGGCGTCGTACCGTTTCTGAACGTCCGCCTTCTTGAGCGCATACTGCTGTTCGACGAGTTTGGCGACGTCCGTCCGGTAGTCGGCGATCTCGCGCTCGAAACTGACCATCTCCTCGGCGATGGCGAGCATCTCGGCGCTCGGTCCCGAGGCGGCCGCCGGGGGTGCCTCTTCGGCGACCTGAGCGGAGACCGTCGCCGGCAGGACGACACACGCCGCCAGACACCAGGCGGGCACGGCGCGGCGGCGGTGGTTCGATGGGGGCGGCATCCGATCACTCACCGGTCGCCTCTTTCAACTCGCGGTCCATCGCCTCGAGTTCCTCGCGTTCCTTCGCCCGCGTGTCCGCGATGAGCTTCGACATGTCCTGCTTCTGCTTCCACGCGATGTCGACCGAGCCGACGTCCGCTTCGAGGACGACGGCGTCGACGCGTTCCATCACCGCGCGGAAACTGCGCGCCGCGATCTTTCCGCCGAGGGACTCGGTCTCTCCCTGGTAGCCGGCGAGCTCGACGTCGTACCCCTTCAGACTTTGTCGTTCACGATCGACCTGCCGTTTCAACTCGGCGACCTTCTCGTCGACGACGGCGCCCGTCTTCTGAAGGAACCCGAGCGCACGCGCTTCGAGAGCGCCAATGCGAGCACGCTCGCTGGCCGGCACGGCGTGCCCTCGGCTCGCGAGGTAGGCCTCTTCGGCATCGAGCGCCAGAGAAAGCTGCTGCCGGATCTTCTCGTCCTCGGTCGAGGCCTCGTCGTTGACACCGACCTTCAGCCGCGAAACCTCGATCGTTCGGGCGAGCTGCTCATACGCATCGCGAAGCGCCCGCGCCTCGGCGAGCTCACGGCTGATTTGCGCGAAGACGGCCTGCTCCCCGCCGCCCTTGCCGCGGGACTCGATCGTGTCCTCGACGAACTTCTCGATGGCGGCGAGTTGGGCCTCGAGACCGTGAATCTGCACGTTGAGTGCGAAACCCGCCTTGTCGAGGTCACGCAATTGCCCGTCCACCTGCTTGTCTCGGGCCTTCAGGGCCTGAGCCGTCCGGGGAATCTCGGCGTACCGTGCCTCCCAGCCTTTGCGGGCGTCCCGCAGGCGGACAAATTCCGCGTCGGCGGCAAGGGCACTCGGCGCAGCCGCCTCGTTCAAGGCAACCCGGGCGGCGGCGAGAGAAGCGCGCGCTTCGATTGCCTGCAGAACGCCTTCGAGCAGGTTGGGGAAGACCTCGACGCGGTTGGGGGCGTCGAGAAGCGCGTCGAGACGCTCGACCGTCCGGTGGGCTTCATCGACGTCGCGCTTCTCCTGGGCGAGGTCGCCGACGAGGGTCACGGCACGGTCCGCGTCCATGTCGGGCCCGGCGAACTCGGCCGCCTTCGGGGGCAGAAACGTCGACAGGTCGAACGACGCGAGGTTGCGGCCGATGACCCGATTGAAATGCGCCTCGAGGTTGCCGCCCGCGGCACGCTCGATGGACAGCATCTCTTCGCGAATCGGCGTGAACTCGTACTGCACCTGCTGGAACGCGTTCTGGGCGTCGTCGTAACGCCCGAGCATCAGGAGCAGGCGCCCTTGCAGGAGCCGGGAATCGGCGCCGTGGAGGACGTCCGGTTGGGCGATGAGCAGGATCTCGAGCTTGCGGACCGACGCCTCGTAGTCCTTCTCTTTGAT
>JAKLJY010000240.1 GCA_023150895.1 Myxococcota bacterium
CGGACACACCCCTCTACGAGCGCACCCTCGAGATTCAATTCGTCGTACCGTGAACGGAGCGCCGTTCCACGGCGGCCACAACGAGCCATCAGGGCTCCAGACACAGGAGAACGCGCCATGTACACACAGGTCTGGGACAACCTCTATCTCGACGTCACTGACGCGACGGCGAACGCCCTCGATCACTCTCAGCCCGTCAAGTTGGACCGCGCAGCCAACCTGACGCTCGAAGTGAGCTGCCAGGGAATCACGGCCTCGAGCACCGGGACGTTTCTCATCGAAACCAGCAACGATCTCCAGACGTGGGTCAAAACGGGCACGACCGCTACCGTGACCTCGACGGGAACCCGCAGCACTTCTTCGACGACCGCGGCGGTCTCCGCGAACTACATCCGAGTCCGAGGGACGATCACCGGCACGGGTGCGAAGTGGCTCTTCTCCGTCGGTGTCGCCGCGATCTACACCTGAGAGCATGTGAATGAATCGGCCGCCTACTCCTCGAACCGATGAATCCCGCCTGCCGGCGTCGTGGGTCCCCCAACCGGTGGGGCAGTACCTCGGTACAGCCACCACCGGTTGTGCACCCCCACTCCTTGGCAGACGGGCCCATCGGTCCGCTCGCAACGGCGTCCGAATTCTTCACAAGCTCTGAGTCGCGCTCGAACGACGCGCGCCTGGGTGCTCGACGCGCGGGTGTGATGCCGGCCGGCGCCACCGGGGGGGCCATGTTCGTTGCGAACAACAACCCGGGCCCACTCATCGAACAGACGATGCATCGGATGTAACGACGCCCGGCGTCAGGACACGAACCGCCGTGCGAGGCCCACCGCGTGCCCGAGATACCCGCCGCCGAACAGCACGGCGTGGTTGAGGACGTGGTAGAGCGAATACAGCGGCAGGCGCTCGCGCCAGCCGGGGGCGAGCGGGCGGACGCCCTCGTAGGCGGCGAAGACGCGGGGCCCGAAGCCGCCGAACAGGACCATCATGCCGAGCTCGGCCTCGCGGTGGCCGAAGGCGGCGGCGGGGTCGACGAGCGCGGGACGGCCGTCGGCGCGGGTGTGCAGGTTGCCGCTCCAGAGGTCGCCGTGCAGCAGGGCGGGGGGCTCGTCGGCGGGGCCGAGGTGGTCCGGCAGGCGGTCGAGCAGGCGGTCGAAGAGCGCGCGCGCGGCCGGGTCGAGTGCGCCACGCTGCGCGAGCAGGCGCAGCAGGGGGCGCAGGCGGCGGTCGCGGTAGAACTCGAGCCAGGTCGCGGTGGGCGTGTTGTCCTGTCGCGTGAGGCCGCAGTACGTCGGCACGGCGAACCCGAAGGCGGGGGCAGTGTGCAGGTGCTGCCGCGCGAGGCCCTCGCCGACGGCGGCCTCGAAGTCGCGAACGGGACGCCCGGCGCCGAGGTCTTCGAGCACGAGGGCGGCCGGGGTCGCGAGCAGCGCCACGACCCGGGGCACCGGGAGCCCGCCGGGCACGGCGGCAAGGGCCTCGAGGCCCGCGCGTTCGCCCGCGAAGAAGCCCGGCGGGGCGGCCGGGTTCGCCTTGACGAAAAACGACCCCGCGTCGGTCTGCGCGCGCAGGGTGTCATTGATGCAGCCACCGCCCACGGGCTCGAGGGACCGCACGCGCACGGGGCCGCCGAGTGCGTCGGTCAGCGCGGCTTCGAGGGGGGCGACGAGCGCGTGCACACCCGCAGGCTGCCTTTCCGGCCGACCGGGCGCAACCGGCGCGCGGTCGCGAACATCCAGATGCGCATGAACACACGCCTTCCCCGTCACCGCGCCCTGGGGCGGGGCCTCGCGGCCCTGCTCGCCCTCACCGCTCTCTCGACCCCCGCCGCCGCCGCGCCCGCGGCCGCGGCTGCTCCGACGACGCCCATGCCCCCGGAGGCCAAAATGCTCGACCTGCCCCTGACCGACATCGACGGCGCGCCCAAGACGCTGCGCGCCCTCGGCGGCAAGGCGCTGCTGCTCGTGAACGTCGCCTCGCGCTGCGGGTTCACGCGGCAGTATGCCGGCCTCGAGGCCCTGTATCAGAAGTACAAGGCGCAGGGCCTGGTGATCGCCGGGTTTCCGTCCAACGACTTCGGCGGGCAGGAGCCCGGCACCGAGGCCGAGATCAAGACGTTCTGCTCGACGAAGTACAACGTGACCTTCCCGATGTTCGCCAAGGTCAAGGTCAAGGGGCCGGAGAAGACGGCCCTCTATCAGCAGCTCACGACGGCCGCTGGCGCCGGCGAGGTGGGCTGGAACTTCACGAAGTTCCTGGTCTCGGCCGGGGGCGCGAAGGTCACGCGCTTCGAGCCGGGGGTCGAGCCCGAGGCCGCCGAGCTCGTCGCCGCCATCGAGGCGGCCTTGAAGTAGGACGTGAGAACGCGCTATCCCGCCGGGATGCGCACTGTCGTCTTCGGCATCGTCGGCACCGTCATGGACGGGGGCTTCAACAAGAAGCGGCACGAACGCTGGCGACCGACCGTCTCCATCGCGCTGCAGGCGGCGCAGCCCGTCGACCGCATCGAGTTGCTGCACGACGCGTCGCGACCGGACGTGGCCGAGCGGGTGGCCTCGGACATCCGCGTCGCGCGGCCACAGATCGAAGTCGCGCTGCACCCGATGGCCTGGCGCGATCCGTGGGACCTCGAGGAGGTCTTCGGTCTGTTGCATGACTTCGCGCGGGCCTATCGCTTCGACCCGGTCCGCGAGCAGTACCTCGTTCACATGACGACGGGCACGCACGTCGCGCAGATCTGTCTGTTCCTGTTGACCGAGGCGCGATACTTCCCCGCGCGTCTGTTGCAGACATCGCCGCCCGAGGCCGATGCGAGTGATCCCGCGGTCGGGCGACAGACGATCATCGATCTCGAACTGTCGCGCTACGACCGTCTCGCCGCGCGGTTCGAGCGCGAGCGCCGGGACGCCCGCACGCTGCTCAAGGCGGGCATCGAGACGCGCAACGCGGCCTTCAACCGCATGATCGAGCGCATCGAGCAGGTGGCCGTCGCCTCGAAGGCGCCGATGCTGCTGCTCGGGCCGACGGGCGCGGGCAAGAGTCAGCTCGCGCAGCGCATCTACCGGCTCAAGCGCGAGCGCCACCAACTGAAGGGCGAGTTCGTCGAGGTGAACTGCGCGACGCTGCGTGGCGACGCGGCGATGTCCGCGCTGTTCGGGCACGCGCGGGGTGCCTTCACGGGGGCGGCCGAGGCCCGCGCGGGTCTGTTGCGCAAGGCGGACGGCGGGCTTCTGTTTCTCGACGAGGTCGGCGAGCTCGGGGCCGACGAACAGGCGATGCTGCTGCGCGCGATCGAGGAGAAGCGGTTCTTCCCGATGGGCGGCGACAAGGAGGTCGCGAGCGACTTTCAGCTCATCGCCGGCACGAACCGCGATCTGCGCATCGACGCGCGGCGCGGGCGGTTCCGCGAAGATCTGCTCGCGCGCATCGACCTCTGGACGTTCCGCCTGCCCGGCCTTGCCGACCGCCCGGAAGACATCGAGCCGAACCTCGAGTACGAACTCGAGCGCCTGTCGGGTCAGATGCGCTTGAAGGTATCGCTCAACGATCAGGCGCGGGCGCGGTTTCTTCAGTTCGCCACCGGGCCGGAGGGGCGCTGGCGCGGCAACTTCCGCGACTTCAACGCGGCGCTCACCCGCATGGCGACGCTGGCGGAGGGCGGACGCGTGACGAAGGTCGAGGTCGACGAGGAGGTCGACCGCCTGCGCGAGGCGTGGCGCGACGCGCCAGTGGGCGGCCCGGGGGATGCCGAGGGGCAGGGGGCGCACGGGGCCCTCGCCGCGGCCGACGAGATCTGTGCGCGGGTCCTCGGTCCGGACGCGCTCGCGGACGTCGACCGCTTCGACCGCGTGCAGCTCGCGTTCGTGCTGCGGGTGTGTCGTACGGCGTCGAGTGTCAGCGAGGCCGGGCGCGCGCTCTTCGACCGCTCCCGCGAGCGGCGCAGCAGCGTCAACGACGCGGACCGCCTGCGAAAATACCTCGCGCGGTTCGACCTGAGGTTCGAGGACGTACGGCTGCGATTGTGGTGACCCCGAAACACCCGCCCGCGCGCTCTGTTCACCCCCCGACGAGCAGCAGGCGTTCGCCGTCGCCGTGATTGCGATAACACCGCAGGGCGAGGTCGTGCAGCTCGCGCAGGCGCTGCATGGAGTCCGCCCGGCCGGACTCGGCGTGCCACTGCCAGGCGCGGTCGTCCCAAAGCACCTGCCCGTACACCGTGGCGAGGGCGAAGGCGTCGACCTCGCGCCAGCCGGCGCCCGGCGGGCCGCGGAAGTAGAGATCGACCCCGAACGGGGCGCCCGCGAGGCGGGTCATGCGGGTGAGCCAGCCACCGCCGGCGTCGAACAGATCGGCCTCGGGCAGGGGCTCGGTGCGTGAGACCACGTCGAGCGCGGCGGGAGCCGTCTCCGGCGCGGGCAGGCCGCCGCGCACGAGGCAGAGGGTCAGCGTGCTCACGCCGTCGCCTCCCGGAACCACTGCGTATCCGCCGGCTCGTAGACCTCGTTGAGCTCGATCCACAGGTTGTCCGGCCCGACGAAGATGGCCACGTCGTGCCGGTACTCGCCCGCGTCGATGCGCTCGCGCGTGAGCGGCGGGGCGATGTACGTCGTCTGCAGAAAGCGCCCCGTCTGCGGATCGCGCTTCTGTTGCCATTCGCGTACGAGCGCCGGCGTCAGGACGAACTGCGCGCCCTTCGCCTGCAATTCGGCGATGGCGGTGTCCAGGCTCTGCACGCGGAACCCCAGGTGCTCGTTGTACTGGTACTCCACGCCGGGCCCGGGCGGCACGGGCAGGTTCGGGTCCTCCCGGAACACCAGCGTCACGCCGGCGACGATCATGCGCGAGAAGGGCAGGCCGGCCATGGTGCCGCGAAAGATGACCTTGCCGTCGAGCATGCGGGTGAAAAAGTCCTCCATGGCGGCGACGCTCGTGCAGGCCATCGAGACTTCCATGAATCGGAAACCGGACATCGTTTTCACTCCAGATCGGGGCCCGTTTCGGGCGCGACGAGTGTACGCCCCCCGCGCGCGGCAATCTTGACGTTTTCTTGATGCGCGGGCCGGACGCCTTGACGCCGCCCTGATCCGGGGCCGGGTAGAACGGGGGCATGCCCAAGGCGCTGCACACCCTCGGTCCCGTCGTCCTGGCCTGCGCCGCCGCCTGCGCCGTCGTGTTCGGCGTGATCGTGGCCATTCGCCGCGCCTCGGCACCCGAGCCCGAGCTCATGGCGCTCCCGGCCGCCGAGCGCGCCGCCCTCTACGAGCGGACGCGCGCGACCCTGGCCGGCCCGTGCCGGACCGCCGAGGGCCCCGTCCTGACCGAACACTGCCGCGCGCAGGCCGAGCTGATCGTCCGTTTCCCCGAGTGCGAGGCCGAGTGCCGCGCCCTCGCCGCGCATCACATGCCCCGCCCGACCCGCTGAGCGCGTCGGCGGCCCGGAGTTTCCATGGACGCTTTGTACCTCCTGCTCATCGCCGCGTCGGCCGTCTCGACGTGGGGCCTCGTGCTGCTCTGCGAAAGGGCCCGATCATGAGTGGTCTTCTGCTGATCGGCGGTCTGGGAGCATGTCGCCGTAACGCCCGCCGGCTGCGGTCGCCCGGTTCGGCCGCCCGCCGGCTTTCGGCTTCACTCCCTCGGTCGCGCTACCTACGGGTAGCGCTCGGTCGGTCGCGACCGGCGCGCTCGGCGGTCGCCTCGACCCGAGCGCCCTCGCATCGGCATCGGTTACGGCGACAAGCTCCTCGTCGCCGCGCTGCTGCTCGCCTACCTGGGCTACGCGCTCCTCTTCCCGGAGCGGCTGTCGTGACCGCGCAGGCGTGGGCGACGATGGCCGCATACGTCGCCCTGCTGCTCGCGCTGGCCGTCCCGCTCGGGGCGTACATCGCGCGCGTGTTCACCGGCGAAGCGCACCTCGCACGGCGCCTCCTCGGGCCGCTGGAACGGCTCTCGTACCGCGTCGCCGGCGTGCGGGCGGACGAGGAGATGTCCTGGCGGCGGTACGCCTCGGCGCTCTTGCTCTTCAACCTCTTCGGCGTGCTCGTCGTCTACGGCCTCCAGCGTCTGCAGGGCGTTCTGCCGCTGAACCCGGCCGGGCTGCCCGGCGTGCCGCCCGAGGTGGCGTTCAACACGGCGGTCAGCTTCGCGTCGAACACGAACTGGCAGGCCTACGGGGGCGAGACGACGATGTCGCACCTGACGCAGATGGCGGCGTTGACGGTGCAGAACTTCGTCTCGGCTGCGACGGGGCTCGCGGTGCTCGTGGCGTTGATCCGCGGCTTTACGCGGCGATTGACCGAGACGATCGGCAGCTTCTGGGTCGACCTCGTGCGGGGCACGGTCTACGTTCTGCTGCCCCTGTCGCTGGTGCTGGCCCTGGCGCTCGTGTCTCAGGGGGTCGTGCAGACGCTCGACGGGGCGGTCGAGCTGGCACCCGCGGCGGCGGCCGGTCAGGAGACCGAGCCCGCAAGCGAGCAGATTGCCCTTGGCCCGGTGGCGTCGCAGGTCGCGATCAAACAGCTCGGCACCAACGGGGGCGGGTTCTTCAACGTCAACTCGGCGCACCCGCTCGAGAACCCGACGCCCTTCTCCAATCTCCTGCAGATGCTGGCGATTCTGCTGGTCCCGGCCGCGCTGTGTTTCACGTTCGGTGCGCTCGTGAAGGACCGGCGGCAGGGCGTGGCGCTCTTTCTGGCAATGCTCGTGATCTTCGTCCCGCTGATGATCGGCACCGTTGCGGCCGAGCAGGCGGGCAACCCGGCGCTGACGGCGCTCGGCCTCGACCCCGCCGGGGGCAACCTGGAGGGCAAGGAGGTGCGCTTCGGCGTCGTGGACAGCGCCATCTGGGCGACGTCGACGACGGCGGCCTCGAACGGATCGGTCAATGCCATGCACGACAGCTTCACGCCGCTCGGCGGACTCGCGCCGATGTGGCTGATGCAGTTGGGCGAGATCGTCTTCGGGGGCGTCGGCTCCGGCTTGTATGGGATGCTGGTCTACGCGCTGATCGCAGTGTTCATCGCGGGTCTGATGGTCGGGCGCACGCCGGAGTATCTCGGCAAGAAGATCGAAGCCTACGAGATGAAGATGGGCATGCTCGTCGTGCTCTTTCCCGCGGCCGCCGTGCTGCTCGGGACCGCGCTCGCGTGTGTCCTGCCGGCGGGGACGGCCGCTCTGGGCAATCCCGGGCCGCACGGGTTCTCGGAGATGCTCTACGCGTTCTCGTCGGGGGCGAACAACAACGGTTCGGCGTTCGGCGGACTGACCGTGAGCGGACACTTCTACTCGGTCGCGATCGGCTTGTGCATGGTCCTCGGGCGTTACGGGCTGATCGTGCCGGTGCTGGCCATCGCCGGCGCGCTGGCCCGCAAGAAGGGCGTGCCGATGACGGCGGGCACGCTCGAGACGCATACCCCCCTCTTCGTGGGGTTGCTCGTCGGGACGATTCTGCTCGTCGGTGCGCTGACCTTCATTCCGGCGCTGGCGCTCGGACCGATCATCGAACACCTCTCGTTCGGCGCGAAGTGAGGCGGGAAGGCACCCATGAACGACACACAGACCCATGCCTCGGCGACCCATGGCCGGCGGGGGGACCGCCCGCTCTTTCAGGCCGACCTCGTGCGGACCGCCGCCGTCGACGCCGTGCGCAAGCTTGAGCCCGTCGTAAGAATCCCGATTTCCGCGCGGGCGACCGGGCAGCCGCCCAGAGTGTGACAATGTGCGAT
>JAKLJY010000241.1 GCA_023150895.1 Myxococcota bacterium
GGGCGGCGGCGGGCGGGCTCGGCTCGGGGGGCGGCGGCGGCGCGGCCGGTCGGTGTCCCGCCTCGGGGGGCGAGGGCGGCAACGGGCGGCCGGGGGCCGGCGGGGGAACGCCCGCGGCCGTGGCGACGGCGGCGCGCAGGCTCTCGAGGGAGTCCTCGTCGAAGCCCATCGACGGCGCGGCGCCCTCGATGACCGAGAAGAGGGACGAGAACTCGGCGAACATCGGCACGTCGTCGGGGTGGATCTCGCGATTCTCGGCGAGGGCACGGGCCCGCTCGCGCAGCCCGGCCGTCGACTCGGCGTCGCCGAGCAGGCCGCCCATCGAACGCAGGTAGGCCTCGAGGCCCTGACCGGCCATCACGATGCGTTTGATCTTCAGCAGATGGGCAAGCAGGCTCAGTCGTGCGAAGTCCATCGCGTTCTGCTCGTCGGGCTCCTTCACGACCCGCGAGGCGATGCGGCGCAGGCGATCGTTGTCGACGAGCCCGAGCATCTCGGCGTCGATGCCGAGCCAGGCGCACAGGCGGTCGCGGTAGCCCTTCGAAGCCGGGGACTCGAGGCTCAGCCGTCCGAGCAGCACGTCGGTCGCACCGGCCTTCAGGTCGGAGTAGTTGGCCGTCCAGCCGTCGCCGCGCCGACGCAGGCGCGCGATCTCGAGCAACTCCTCCACGGCATGGACGATGACGGCCCGCGGGGCGGGTTGCCCCCCGGGGAACTGCATGCGCTCCTCGACGACGAAGAAGAGCTTGTCGATCGTGTCGCGGTTGAGATTCTCGGCCCGGATCAGGGACTCGACCTGGCGCGCATCGTTGCGCGCCATGAGCAGCAGCACCTCGACGTAGGCCATCGAGAGGCGCCCGCCCGCGATCTCGTCGAGGCGGCCGAGCAGCGCGACCAGGCGGTTGCGCCGGAACTCGGCGGAGCGGCTTCGGGTGGTGGCCGCGAGGCGGACCATCCGGTCGCGCCAGTTGGGGTCCTTGCTGACGCGGGCCGGCTCACCTTGCGGCCGCGCGACCGCGCCGGTGACCAGGCGCGTCCGACCGGGCGAGCGGCCCGTCTGTCGAAGCGAGACCAGCTCCCGCGCAACGTCCTCGAGCCGGACCGGCGCGTCGATGATCGACGTCGCGCCGACCTCGGTGAGATCGTGCAGCTCGTGGGGCGTCTGGCCGCCCCCGACGATGATCACGGCCGGCCGTGGTTTCGGCGCGAGGATGTTCAGCCCGTCCAGGAACCGGAACGCGCCCTCGGCGGGGAGGTCCCAGGGGACCAGAATCGCAGCGAGCCCGCTGATGCCGTCGGCCAGAAGCTGCAGGGCCTCGTCGGCCGACTCGACGCAGAGCGCGTGGGCATGGTGGCCCGCGCTCAGCGTGAGCTTGAGTTGATGCCGGGTGACCGGGTCCGGGTGAATGACCAGGAGGACCGGGACGGCGGCGGGGGGAGCTGGGCGGGCCTCGGACATCACTCACCGGGGGCGCTGCGACCGTGGGCATGGGCGCCGTCGCCTCGACCGCGCCCCGATCACAGATTCGGCGCGATGGGTGTGGGTCAATGCAGACCGGGTTTGCCGGGACCCCGGTAGGTCTCGGGTGACCCTCAGTGGACGTTCGTGAAAACCCGGGCGAGGCGGGACAGCGACTCCTGCGGGAGGAGCGTCTCGAAGTGCGACGCCCAGCGCGGCGGATGCTCCGCCCGGACGATGGCCGTGGCGTCGTGGGCCGGCATGGGGCGGGCGAGCCCGAACCCCTGCAAGAGATCGCACCCCAACGTCCGCAGGATGGCGATCTGTTCGGGGGTTTCGACGCCCTCGGCACAGACTTCGAGGCCGAGGCTGTGCGACAACGAGATGATCGAATCGACCATCGTCCTGCTGTTGTCCCCGGCCGTCATTTCCTTGATGAAGGCACGGTCCATCTTGAGGCGGTCGAGCGGGAACTGCCGCAGGTAGGCCAGCGACGAGTACCCCGTGCCGAAATCGTCGAGCGCGACCGCCATGCCCATGCGGCGGAAAGCCTGCAAGGCCGCGACGCTGCGATCGGCGTGTTTCATGGCGATGCTCTCGGTGACCTCGACCTCGATGAGCTCGGGCGGACAGCCCGTCTCGTTCAGGGCCCGCTCCACCCGCTCGACGAGGTCGCGCTCGAGGAACTGTCGGGCCGAGAAGTTCACGGCGATGCGGACCGCCGGCAGCCCGGCGTCGAGCCAATCGCGCACCTGCTTGCAGGCCGCCCGCAGGACCCACTCGCCGACGGCCAGGATGAGGCCGGTCTCCTCGGCCACCGGGATGAAGCGCCCCGGCGGGACGATCCCGCGCTTCGGCGAGCGCCAGCGCACCAGCGCCTCGAAACCGCACAGCTCGCCGGTCGCCCCCGCGATCTGCGGCTGCAGCTCCAGAAAGAGCTCGTCGTTGCGCAGCGCATACAGCAGCTCCGTCTTGAGCTCGAGCAGATCGGCGGCCTGCTCGTTCATGCTCGCGTCGTGCAGCATCCAGGCGTTCCGGCCCTGCTGTTTCGCGTGGTACATCGCCAGATCGGCGTTGCGGAACAGGGTCGAGGCGTCGTCGCCGTCCTGGGGGTGAACCGCCACGCCGATGCTGCTCGAGATGTGGACTTCACGGCCCCCGAGGCCGAACGGGGCGCGCAGGGCATTGAGGATGCGCTCGGCCACCGTGCCCGCCTGCGTGGGGTTCTCGAGGCGCGGCAGCAGCACGACGAACTCGTCGCCGCCGAGGCGCGCGATGGTGTCGCCGTCCCGGACGCAGCGGCGAATGCGGTCGGACGCCTGCACGAGCAGCTCGTCGCCGAGATCGTGGCCCATCGTGTCGTTGATCGTCTTGAAGTGATCGAGGTCGAGCAGCAGGACGCCGACATTCTCGCGGGCACGCCGCGCCTGCGCGAGCGAGACGCCGAGGCGATCGTTGAAGAGCGCGCGGTTGGGGAGCTGCGTCAGGCCGTCGTGGTAGGCCTGGTGACGAATGCGCTGCTCCACCTGCTTGCGCTCGGAGACGTCGCGCAGGACGGCGCAGACGATGCGCTGGTGACCGTTCGAGAGGGGATGAACGGCGACCTCGATGTCCAGATTCCGCCCGTCGGGCCGGGCGAGGCTGACCTCACGCGCCATCGCCCGCCCGCCGTCGACGGGGGCGCTCGTCAGGGGTCCGAGCCACTGGGCCGCCTCGGCCGGCGTCAGACCGCCGAACATGCGCTGCGCCGCCTCGTTCGTGCGCACGATCGTGCCCCGCGTCCGGTCGACGAGCACAATCCCTTCGCTCGTCTGTTCGACGAAGCTGCGCGCGAGCTCCGAGTCGGCCAGGGCGTCGAGCGACGAGGTCAGGCGCCGCGCGAGCCAGTGGACGATCCCCAGAAACAGAAGGCCGAGGACCAGAAGCCCCAGCGCGACGGCTGCGACCGTCTCGAGGGCAAAGGCGCGGTGCGTCGCGTCGGCGACGAGGCGCAGGACGACCGCCGGGCGGCCCCCGACGTCGGTGAACAGGGTGGACGCGGCCACGCGACCGTCGTCGGTCGGAACGACGGCCACCGGTTGTCCGGCCATCAAGGCCGGCAGGCCGCGTTGCACGTCGGGGAACTCGGCGAGACCGAGAAGCGGGTGAAGCCCGATGGACGACCCCACGACGGCACGCAGGCGATCCGCGTGGGCGCCGTCGGCCCGCCGGGCGAGCAGGAGCGTCGACGCGCGCCCGGCGGCGTCGGCTTCGCTCGGCATCGGGTGGGCGGCCACCAGAAAGACTGCGTCACCGGCGACGAGGAGACCCGTGCGGGGTCCCTGACCACCGGGGCGGAGGGCGAGCTCGATCCGGGCCCGGTCCCAGACGTCCGCCGGTGCGACCGGCCCGATATGACCGTCCTGGGAGCCCGTCGTCACGACCGGGCGCCCGTCCGGATCGGCGACGACGAGCGCGTCGATGCCGGCGGCGGCGAGCTGCGCGGGGCCCAGGGCGGGCAGACCGGCGGCGTCGATGCCGGCGAACGCGCCGGCGGACACCGAGAGGTGCCCGAGCTCGGCCGTCACCGCCGCTCGGGCGTGGACGAGGGCCTCCGTCAGGGCGCGCGTCTGGGCATCGCGGGCACCCGCGAGCACGAAGGCGGCGACGCCGGCGCCGACGGTGGCCACGAGGCCGGCGACCGCGAGGCCGATCGACCATTGAATCCGGCGGGAGACGCTCATCACGGTCTGATCTCGGCCATCGGGTCACTCCGGTGGGGGTGGCGGGTCTCTCTGTACCCTCCCGCGCTCTCAGGGCCGGTCGCGCAGAATGCGGACCTCGCCCGTGTCGAGGTCGTATCGGGCGCCCGCGATCCGGAGGCGACCCGAGACCAGGAAGCTCTTGATCAACGGACTCTCTTTGACGAGCCGCGCGACGCCGATTCGCACGTTCTGCGCGATGGCGGCGTCGAGCAGTCCCTCGGGCGCCACCGAGCCGTCGACGGCCTGGACGGCCGGCTTCAGCGCGTCGACGAGCAGGTGGATGTGGTCGCGGGGCGCCACGCCCGCCGTATCGACGAGATCGCGCTCACGGCCGCCGTGTCCGCCGCCGTGCGCCGGCGGGCCGTGCGCCGGTGCACCGTGGGCCGGGGCGGCATGGGTGTCGCCGTGGCCATCGCCGTGGCCATCGGCGTGGGCCGGGGCGGCGTGGGCATCGCCGTGGTCTTCGCCGTGGCCATCGCCGTGGCCGTCGCCTCCGTGCTCATCGCCGTGCCCTCGGCCCCCGCCGACGGGCTTGGGGTGCAGTGCCTCGACCGTCGCCTTGATCGCGCCGCAGCGCTCGTGCCCGAGCACGAGGATGAACGGTGCCCCGAGGTGCTCGACCGCGTACTCGATGCTGGCGAGTTCGAAGTCGCCGAGGGCCTGCCCGGCCGTCCGCACAACGAAGAGGTCACCGATGCCCTGATCGAAGAGGATCTCCGGCGGGACGCGGGAGTCCGCACAGCTCACGATGACGGCGAACGGGGCCTGGCCGGCGGCGACCACCGCGCGGCGATCCGCCCCGGCGTTGGGTCGTTTGACGCGACCCCTGACGAAGCGGGCGTTGCCTTCCTTCAAGCGGGCGAGCGCCTCGTCCGGGCGGACCTGCCGCGGGCCCGCGGCCACGTGCGCCGGGGCTGCGCCGTGCCCCTTCGGACGGGCATGACCGCCGCCGTGCCCCGCCGGGGCGTGTCCACCGGCCGCCGCAGCCGGCGTGGCGAGCAGCAGGCACAGCGCGGCGACGAGGGCGGGCGCGCAGGATGGGGCGGTCGGCAGCGGGCGGGGGCGACGCATTCGGGCGACTCCGGAGCGCGGGGCGCGGGGCTTTGCGGCCACCCTTGCACGTCGGGGGCCGGTCGATATGATGCCCCCGATCGCCGTCGGCCCCAAATACAGGCGACAAACGGTCCGTGACGCGCGTCGACCCGGGGTCGGGCGCCGCCCGCCGCCAGGAGAACACCGCCCATGCCCGCATGCCTTCGCTCGTTCCGGTGCCCGTCCCTGGCGCCGAGCCTCGCGCTCGCTGTGGCGCTGTCCGGCGCGGGCTGTGGGGCCGACGATGCGGCGACCGACGGGGCGCTCTCTTCGGACGCCGGTGAGGGCGGTGCGGCCGGCGGTGGCACCTCGGCGGTGCCGGACACCGCCCTGCCGCCGCCGTTCTCGCCCGCGGCGCGCGTGGTGTCCCTCGCGCTGCCCAACAGCGCCGACACGGCCCGCGAGATGGGCTGTGACGTCGTGGGCGCCAAGGGCGGCTCCGGCCTCGCCCCGGTGGGGCGGCTGCTCGGCGAAGGCGGCCTCGACGAGGTCGTGACGCGCGCGCCGGATGGCAGCATTGGCCTCGTACTGCTCTTTCAGGCGGCCGGTTTCGAGGCGGCTCCGGGCGCGCTCGCGCTGCGGGCCTTCTACGGCGACGCGGTATCGGGCTCGGCGTCGTTCACGGTCGATCCGACGTCGGTGGGGGACGACGGGCAAAGCGCGCGCATCGCGTGGCCCGAGGCGGCCGTCTCGGCCCTCGGCGACTTCGAGACCGAGGCCGTGCCGTTCACGCTGACGCTGCCGCTCGGGCTCGATCTGCCGCCCGTCGATCTGGTGCTCGAACACGCCGCCGTCCGCGGTCGGGCGGCGCTCGACACCGTCGGTTTCTCGTTGTCGGAGACGTTCCTCGAGGGGTACCTGACCCGCGACTCGCTGCTCGCGCTCATCGACGACTTCAAGACGGCCTGCTCGCGCACACCACCGCCGGAGTTCTGCAACGCCCTGCGCGCCTATCTCAACCCCACTGCGCCTCCGGAGACGACGCTCAACATCCTCCTCGCCCTCGTCGGCGGATACGACGTCGGCGTCGCCGCAGCGGGGCCCGTCGAATGCAGCCCCGCCGCGCGGGACTGCAACGCCATCGGGGTCTGTCTGAAGCTCTCGGCCGAGGGGGTGACCATCGACGGGGTCACACCCGCCCCGCCCGGGGGACCCTGAGGGCATGCGCAAGAAGATCCTGATCGCCGAGCACGAGGTCGCCGTCGCCGAGAGCCTCGAACGTCGCCTCGCGCTCCGCGGCTACGCGCCGATGCTCGTCACCGGTGGGGTCGACGCGCTCGCGGCCTTCGATGCACATCGCCCGGATCTGGTCGTCGTCAGCCTGACCCTTCCGGACGACGCCGGGCGCGAGATCTGCCGCGGCATCCGCCTGCGGCCGCTCGGCGCGCTCGTGCCCATCCTGTTCATCGGCTCGGGGCGGGAGGAGGTCCGCAACGTCAGCGAGGCCATCGCCGCCGGCGCGGACCACTTCTTCCGGAAGCCCGAGGGCATCGGAGAGCTTCTGGCGAAGGTGGCGACCTACATCGGCCCAGGAGACGAGTCCGCTTCCGGGACCCCGGAGCCGCCGCACGCACCTGTGCCCGACGAGCGGGCGTTGCTCGACGCGCTCGGTCGTGCCGATTCGGGGACGCCCCCGCCGACGCCCCAGCCGACGTCGTCCGGCTTCTTCCGTGCGATCCGCGATGTTCTCGCGACGCGCGGGCCCGGACCCGAGGGCGGCCTGCGGGGCGAGCCGACGCCCGCGGTGAGCGCGCCGGCCCCGGGCCCGGACACGGCTGCCGCCCCCGCCGGTGGCGGACTGACCCCCCAGCCCACCGAGTCGGATTGGGCGGCGCTGGACAGCCTGCTCGCCGGCGAACCCCTCCCCGCTGCGCGGCCGACGGTGCCCACGGGGGACGCCGAGCTGATGCGCACCGCCGCGGCGGTCATGACCGGTGGAGAGGGCGCCCGCCCGCCCGGAGCGGGGTCGACCCCGCCGCCCGATCCCCTGGAGGCCGAGGACACCGGGGCACCGCTCGACCGATGGACGGTCGGGCGGCGCTGGACGGATCGCCTCGATCCGCGGGCTCATCCGGACGAAGAGGCCGCGCTGCCCGAGCCGCTGCCCCTGCCCGCCGTCGGCGCGCCCGAGGCGCCGGCGCCCGATCCGGACGCCGTGCGCCGGTCGACGTTGCCCGGCGAGCGCGCCGTCGTCGTACCGCCCCCCGCGCTCGCGACGGACCCTGCGCGCCGGT
>JAKLJY010000242.1 GCA_023150895.1 Myxococcota bacterium
GGCATCGGCGGGCTCCTGGACCTGCACCTCGACGCCGAGCTCGTAGTGCTGGCGAGCTGCGCTTCCGCGGCCGCCGACGATGCCGCCGGGGATCTGTGGGGCTCTCTGGCGGCGGCGTTCCTGGCCGGGGGCGCCCGGAACGTCCTGGCCACGCTCCGCTCGGTCGACGACGCCGCCGCGCGGCGGTTCGTCGAGACGTTTTATGCCGAGGGGGGGGCGACGCGTCCGCTGGCCGCCTGGCGCGCCGCGGTCTCCCGCCTGGCGGCTGTGGGCCCGCCGTCGACCTGGGCGCCCTTCGTGCTGCTCGGGGCAGGCGACCCGCCGGCCACCCGCTGAGCGTTCGAACCGGCCGGCGGCCCGACTCCATTCACCAGACGCGCACGGCCTCGCCGAGCGTCACCGAGGCCCCGGCCGCTCGGGCCGCCGCTGCGTCCGCGTCGAGCGTCCCGGCCGGCGCCGGCAACGGGCCCGCGCCAGTGAGGATGATCGACCGGTACGCGCCCGGGGCGGTCATCAGGACCTCGGCCCGGACCGCGTCGTCCGCCAGGCTGCACGGCACCTCGCCCCCGCCGCAGGCGAAGATCAGGGTGCGGTCGTCCCGGTAGATCCGGATCGCGACCCTCGCCGGATCGCGGGTCGGCACGCGGGCGGTCAGCCGCAGGGTGTCCCCGGGCTTGGGGTTCTCGCTGCGGACGACCTGCGCGCCGTCGACGACCCCGATCTGCACCTCGAACCCGGCACCGGACGGATCCGGCGAACCCGGCCCGCCGCCGCCCCGCGGCGCGAAGAAGAAGACCGCCAGCCCGGCCGCCGCCAGCGCGGGGAACAGGGCATACCACCACGAGAACCGCCGGGCGGGCGCCTCGCGGGCGATCCGGGCGAAGACCCGGGCCTCCCAGTCGCCCGGCGGCTGCCATCGCGCGCCGGTCTCCACGAGCCGGGCGCTCAATGCCGCGTCGGCCGCGCGCGCGGCCAGGCAGTCGGGGCACGCGGCGAAGTGCGCATCGAGGGTCTCGCCGCGCTCCGTTGCCAAGCGCCCCTCGGCATCCCAGCGGGTACAGGGCTCAGCCATGACGCGTGCCCTCCTGAGGCCTCACAACGAGACTCCGGCCGCCTCGAGACATTTGCGCAGGACCGGCATCGCGCGGGCGACCCTCGCCTGGAGCGAGCCGGCCAGCTCGCCGGTGAGCTTGCCCATGTCCTCGTACGACATGGACTCCTGGAAGCGCAGCAGGACCGCCGTGCGACTCTCGGCGCGCAGACCGCCCAGACAGTTCTCCAGGGGCGGCAGCATCGAGCGTGCGGCCAGATCCGTCTCGGCGTCCCGCGCGGGATCCGCCGGCTCGGGGGCGTCGTCGTCCGTCGTGAAGCGCGAGCGCCGCCGGCGGCCGATCTTCAGCGCATCGAGGCAGCGGTGCCGCGCGATGGCAAACAGCCAGGTCTTGAAGCTCGACCGGCCGCTGAACCGGGGTAGATCGCGCCACGCCTCGACGAAAACCGTCTGGTGCACATCCGCGGCGAGATCCGCGTCGAGCAGCGTCCCGTAGCAGTGCCGGTAGATCGCGTCGCCGTAGAGCCGCATCAGCGCGGTCAGGGCCCCGCGCCGGTCGTCCCGTTCGAGCAACGCCAGCACCGCCTGCTCCGCGGCGCCGGGATCCGACGAAGCGCGGGGCGGAGTGGTCGGGTTGTCCTCGGTGGGCGTCACGGCGCGGCACGCTAGTCGAATCGTCACGGGCCTGCAATCTGCGCTCGGGGTGCATCGGCACGTCCTCCACCCGATAGGCGACCGTGCATCGACCCCCACGACGAAAAATCGTGAGGCGGTCGCGAATTTTGCCCGTGGTCCGGACGTGCGGCCCGGGGTATGGGTGGGGGCATGCAGCGCACGCCAGCTCTCGCCACCGAATCGGACGTCATCGTCGTCGGCGCCGGCCTCGCCGGCCTCGCCTGTGCCCGCGCACTCGCCCGCGCCGGCCGTTCGGTCCGGGTGCTCGAGGCGCGCGCCCGGGTCGGGGGCCGCACCTGGTCGGAGCGCATGGGCAACGCGGTCTTCGACCGGGGCGGTCAATGGCTCGGCCCCGGACAGGACCGCCTCGCCGCCCTGGTGCGGGAATACAGCATCGCGACGTTTCCCACGTGGGACGAGGGTCGCAAGCTGCTGGAGTACCGCGGCGAGGTGCTGGCCTACGACGGCACCATCCCCAAGCTGCCGGCGCTGGCGCTCCTCGACCTCCATCTCGGGCTGCGCCGCCTCGACGCGTTGACCCGGCAGGTCGCCCGCCCGCCCCTCTCGACGCCGGACGCCCCCCGCCTCGACGGGACCTCCGTCGCGCAGTGGATGGACGCCCAGTTGCATACCGACGCCGCCCGCGCCGTCGTTGCGGCGGCGCTCCGCGTGGTCTTCGGGGCCGAGCCGGAGGAGATCTCCCTCCTCTACGCGCTCGACTATGCACGGGCCGGGGGCGGGTTCATGAAGCTCGTCGAGGTGCGGGGCGGCGCGCAGGAGACCCGCTTCGTGAACGGCGCGCAGTCCGTTGCGAACGCGCTCGCCGCCGAGCTCGGCGACCGCGTGCAGCCAGGCGCCCCGGTCCGCGCCATCGACCAGAGCGGCGCGAGCGGTGCCCCCGTCGTCGTCGTCAGCGACGCCTGGCGATTCACCGCCGAGCGCGTCGTCGTGGCCGTGCCCCCCGCCCTCGCCGCCGGGATCGCCTACACCCCGGCCCTCCCCCCACCGCGGGAGCAGGTCCACCAGCGCATGCCGATGGGGGCCACCGTCAAGGTCCACCTCTTGTATGACCGGCCATTCTGGCGCGCCCGCGGATTCTCCGGCGAAGCGGTCTTCGAGCGCGGACCCATCTCGGTCGTTTTCGACAACACCAGCCACGACGGGGCCCAGCCGGCGCTCGTCGCATTCATCGTCGGCGATCCGGCGCGGACGTGGTCGCTGCGCCCGGAAGACGTCCGCCGCGAGACGGTGCTGAGTCTGGTGGGCCGCCTGTTCGGCGAGGCCGCCCGGCGTCCGACGGCCTA
The DNA here is from genome assembly GCA_023150895.1 of Myxococcota bacterium. GTDB lineage: Bacteria > Myxococcota_A > Bradymonadia > UBA7976 > UBA1532 > CAINDO01. The sequence goes on from JAKLJY010000242.1 coordinate 3,031, forward strand.
CGTCGAAGTCGACTGGTCGACGGAGCCGTATTCGCGCGGCTGCCCGGTCGGTGTCTTCGCGGCGGGCAGCGTGCGGGTCGCCGGCCCGGCCCTGCAGGCGCCCACCGGCCGCATCCACTGGGCCGGCACCGAGACGGCCACCGTCTTCACCGGGTACATGGAAGGCGCGCTCCAGTCCGCGGAGCGCGTCTTCGACGAACTCATGCCCCTTCTGCCCTGAGGCGCGGCGACCCCCTCAGAGGCCGGGCACGACGGCCTCGAGCGCCCGCAGGTTCGGCGCCTCGGGGGCAATGGCCCGCGCGGCGGCCACCGCCGTCCGCAGCGCCGTCTCCTGCAGCTCGAGGTGCTGCGTCCAGCCGCCGATGACGTGGATGCCGGGCACTGCCCCTGCGAGGGCGGCCAGGGCGTCCTGGGCCCGCATCGCGTCCACGGTGGGCGCCATGTGCTCGAACTCCACCTCGGCGAGCAGCAGCTCGGGCGGGCGGCTCCGGTACGTGATCCAGCTCTTGAAGAGATCGAGCGGCGCGCCGTCCGGGTGCGGTGCGAGCAGCGGATCGAGGTGCATGCACGACTCGCAGTGGGTCGCCGTGACCGCCATGTTGATGGACGACCAGTGGCGGGGCTCGGCGGGCAGGTGGCTGCGGTCGTGGTGGATGCCGAGCCGAGCCTTGAAAAACGGGACTGCGCGAACGGCCGCGGCGAGCCCGCTCGCGTCGGGCAGGCCGCCGAGGAGCCCGGCCGCCGTCCCCCCGTGGACGGCGAGCACGACCGCGTCGAAGTCCGCCCGCTGCGCCCCCACCCCCACCGAGAAACCGCTGCCGACCCGTTCCAGGCTCGTCGCGCGTGTCTCTCGCCGCACCGTGACGGTCGTGCTGCGTTGCACCATCCGGTCGAGGGCGTCCCGCAGACCGGCCCGCAGCGTGCGATAGTACGCGACGGGCAAGCCATCGGGGCGCAGCGCCCGACTGAGAAAGGCCAGGATGGAGCGCGCCGACAGCGCCTCCACGTCGGCGAGGACGCCCGTCGTCGTCGCCACCGCCCACGGGCGCAGCAGGCCCTCGACCTCCGCCGGCGTGAAACCGGCGTCCGCGAAGAACGACGCGAGCGGGACGTCGTAGGGGAGCGCCTCGTCCTCGGCACGGCGGGCCGCGGCGGCCAGACGGTTGAAGACGCCGACGCCCGCCGCGTTCCAGGGCTCGTTCAGCGGCCAGAGCCGCGAGGGCGGCAGCGGAGAGACGAAGCGGGGCGTCGCCTCGTCCGTCGCGAAGACCGTCATGGTCATCCCGGTCTCCGGCGAGACGTCCGCGCGCGCGAGATCGATCCCGAGCAAGCCGAGCAGCGCGACGTAGGCCGCGTGCAGCTCCCCGTTGAAGTACTGGGCGCCGACGTCGACGGCATAGCGCTCGCCCCGCACCTCGACCTCCGCCGTGTGGACGTTGCCGCCGACGTTCGGGCCGGCCTCGTAGACGATCACGTCCGCGACCCCGTCGAGCAGGAAGGCCGCCGAGAGGCCGGCGAGCCCGCCGCCGATGACGGCGACGTGGGGCCGGCGCGGGCCGCCGGCGTCTTCCCCCCCGGAGATCACGGCGTCCGTGGCCCCATCGGCGGGGACCGCGGCGTCCCCGGCGGACTCGGCATCGTGCCCGCCTTCTGCCGGGGACGCGTCGCCACAGCCGCCCAGTCCTCCGACGACGAGCCCGGCGGTGCCCGCGGCGGAGGCAAGCGCTCTCAACGCTTCGCGACGATTGGGTCGATCCGACATCTTCTTCCCCCGGCGAGCGCGCCGGTGGCGCGCGCTCGAACCGGAACGGACGGCGCGTCGACCGTCGACGCGTCGCCAGCTCCCCCGGGGGGAGATTGGCAGAATCCGGGGGCCGCCGTCACTCCGGACGACAGACGTTCACCGACTGTCCGGGCCGCGCCGCGCGTGCGGCCGGGGCGCAGATCTGGTCACCGGCGCACTCCGGCGCGTTGGCGTTTGCATCGCATCGTCGGGCGCACGTGGGGGCTCCGCCCTCGGCGCCGCCCTCGAGGACGCAGGTCGTCGTCGGGAAGCCCGCGGCGTCCGGGCACAGGCGCGTACAGGGCTGGGTGCAGGTGCCGGGCTCGCCCGCCGACGCGTCGGCCCCCCCGCAGGTGTGACCGGCCTGGCACTCGTCGTCCGTAAAGCAGCGATCGCCGATGAACCCCGGGCTGCCGGGCAGGCACACCTCCGCGGTGACCGACGGCTGCCCGAAACGGCCGCGCGTCGCCGGGACGAAGTGGTCGTAGGGCCGGCAGCCGGCGTTGACGCCCGTGTGCTTGTTCACGCACATGCCGCGGCTCTCGTCTTCCGGATCCGGCACGCAGAAAGTGACCGGCAGGCCGGCGCGATCGGGGCACCCGCGCTCGCAGGCCCGACTGCAGAAGCCCCGCCCGCCGTAGGGGTTCGTGCGGCAGACGCCGCCGTCGAAGCGGCACTCCGCGTCCGAGGTGCACTCGCTGCCGATCCACTTCTGCCAGCGATCGGTCGGCGCGGCGCCGACGTCGACCCGGGTCCCGTCCGCGCGCCGCTCGGCCTCGCGCTGCACATGCACCGGCACCCGGGCGACGCCCTTGATGCGCGCGGCGAGCTCGAGCACGTCGGCGGACTCCATCCGCAGGCAGCCGTGCGAGACGTACCCCCGCCGGAGCGACCCGCCGTTGGCCGCCGTGTAGTTGTCGATGGGGCCATGGATACCGTAGTTGCCATGCCACGACAGGAACGGCAGACCCGCGAACACCGGGCTGCGCGCGCCCGTGGCGCCATCCGTCCACCAGGTCTTGCACCACTGGATCGTCTGGGGCGTGATGGCGAACTCGCTTCGGCCCGTGCTCAGGACGGGGTAGTACGAGAGCGACTCGCCGAAGGTCGGAGAGGCCGGGTCCTTGTCGCGGGCGCCGGGGCCGATGGGGAAGACCTTCTCGAACCCCGCGGCCTCGTCGACGAGGCGCAGCGTCAGGCCATCGAGCGAGACGAAGATCTGCGGCGCGACGAGGGGCGGCAGCTCGGGAAGCGGTTTGCACTCGAGGGCGTGCCCCCAGCCGTCGGCCTTGAGATCCGGCTCGACGACGTCGCCGAGCGAGAGGTCGTCGCCCTCGGGCGCCTCCCCGGTCGGTGCGCCGCCGGACGTGCCCGGCTCGGAGATGGAGGTGGCCTCGTCGCACCCGACGAGGACGCCGGGAGCGGTGAGGGAGAAGGTCGCCGCGAAGAGAAGTCGAAACGGTGCAGGAAAGCGTGCCATGCGGCGCGCTCATGCATCGACCGCGCCAACGTCTCGGCAAGTCCACGCGCCACCGGGCGTCGCGTTACGGGTCGCAGGCACGCCAGCCGGCTTCGGTCTCCTCGCAGGCCCCGCGGCGGACGACCCCCGGCGAAACGCACGCCCACCCCCCCGTGTCCAGCAGACACGAGAAGTGCTCGACGAAGGCCTCGGCGCAGGCCGGCCGCAGGGTTCCGAGCAACGCGATGCAGTCCGCGGTGCAATCGTTCGGGCCTGCGCCACAGGCCGTGATCGTCGCATCACACCAGCGCTCGCAGACACCCGGACCCGCGGCATCCGCCACGGCATCGGGCATGGCGTCGGGGACGGCGGCGTCCGCGGGTCCGAGTTCGGCGACGTCGACCACCGGGCCGGCCGGCGTACTGCAGCCTGCGACGGCGGCGAACACGCCGACCCACGCCGGACGCAGACATGCGCTCGGCCCCCGGACGCCGCGCCGCGCGCTCACCGGGGCTCCAGGGTCAGCGCCGTGCGCGTCGTCAGGCGCCAGGCCGGGGCCTCGCGGCCCGCCCGTCCCGTGTCCGCCGGGAGAAACGCCGTGCGGCGCGTCTCCAGGGCGAGGGCGCCCCGCACCGGAAACGGGCGACCCGCGGCGACCTCGAGCGTCCCCTCGCCCTCCCCCTCGAGTGCGCCGGCCGGCGACCCCCGTCGGTTCCCTGCGACACCGCGAAGGCGAAGGGAGACCGCCAGGGTCGCCCCCTCTGCGTCGATCCGGACCACCTTCGCCGTGCGGACGAGCGTCCCGCCCGGCGCGCCGCCGGGGTCCCCCCCCCCAAGCGGAAGTGTCTCGGTGAACGCCGCGCCCGCACCGAGTGGTTCGGCCGGCAGCGCGAGCGTCAACGGATCGAGGGCGTCGTGCAGGTTGGCGAGGAGCTCGGCGACCTCGGCGGGCGCCCCCGCCGGCGCCACGAATCGCCACGGCCTCGGAGGCCCGGACGTCTCGTCCGGCGCCGACGCACGCGGGGCCGAGGCGACGAGGCCCGTCAGGGGCTGCAATGCGCCATTGACCAGGGCGACCAGGTCCGCACCGGGCGCCGGTGCGGCCGCCCCGCCGCCGAGGCGCGCGTCGGTCGCGCGCGCGCCGGCGAGCCGAAGCGCGTCGCCGAGGTTCACCAGCGCGTCGGCGCTCTTCGGGTCGGCGTCGGCCGCGGC
>JAKLJY010000243.1 GCA_023150895.1 Myxococcota bacterium
CACGCCGATGCCCCCTCCTCACAGGGCACGGCGTTCCTATCCCCGATCGCCGATCACGGCCAGAAACCGTCGAGCACCGCGATGGGCCGCAGACGGCCGGCTGCGGTCAGGCCATCATCCAGCGAGGGCGAAGAACGCCCCGGCGAGATCGTTGGGGGTGCGCGTCAACAGGACGGCACCGTCGCCCTCTGGGCCTACGAGCGGCAGTTGAACGGCAGGTGGCGCCACGTGGCGGACCTCTGCGACGAGGGGCGGGCAGACCCCGTGCCCCGCGTCCGAGAGGGGCGGGTGCGGATGCAGCGCGGGCCGCAGTGGCTGGACGACAACGGATACCGACAGTTCGCCTGGCTCACGCTGGACGACGGTCAGCTCGGCCGCATCTGGTACCGCCACGGTGAGTGGCATTACCAGCCGCTCGCGATTCATCACGCCGGCGAGCGGGACCCCGAGCGGTCGCGGAGGGCGCGGCGGCCCTTCGCGCCGGTGTTTCTCTTCGACGGGAGGACGGTGCCGTACCGCCACTGGCAGGCCCCGGGCGGGTCGCTGCTCTTCGTGGCGGAAGAAGACGAACTGTTGTGGTCGGCCTTCTCGGGGGTCGCCGAGGATTCGCTGCTGCACACGAGAATCGACGGGAACAGTGTCCGGCTGCGATGTGTCACGGGCGCGAGCGGGCTGCCCATCGGGTGGACGTACATCCCCCGCGAGGACGCGCGGCCGTTGCTGCCGGGGGAACACACCGGCGGTGCGCGCGGCGCGTGGGACTCGCTCGAGGCGAGCGGGGGCATCGGCGACTGCGAGACGCGCATGCGCCACGCCTGCAGCGCCAATCCGTGCGCCTGCCCGCCGAGCGCCGTGCCCTGCGGATTCCGCGTGCTGAAGCCCTTCGAGGACGGCTCCCCCGCGCCCGCAACGCCGTGCGGGAGCCCGCCCGAAGCCCCCGACGAGCCGCCGTCGACGCCCGGCCGGGGCCCGTCGAACCGCCACCGCGGCTCGGTGCTGCGCCACCTCGGCGCCGGGGCCCGCGCGGCCCTCCGCCCGCCCGAACCCGCGATCGTGTGGGACGGCGCGACGGTGACGCCGTGAGGTGCGGAGGCGCCTGAGGTCCATGCCGACCGGCGGCCACCCGCGCACGCCCCCTGGCGACCACCCGTCCGGATCTGCATGATGCGCGCATGCGACGCCCCTCCCGAATCTCCCGTGCGTTCTCGCTCTGCCTCGCGATGATGGCCTGCCAGGCCACGTCTCCCAATGAGGACGCAGTGCAACAACTGCCCCCGGACCAACAGGCCGCGGACGCCGGTGGCGGCGCGGCGGGCGGGGCTGGCGAAGGCGGTGGCGGTGGCGATGCGCCCTCGGGCGGCACCCCCGGCACGGGCGGAGCGAACGGCGGCAACGGCGGGCACGCCGGCGGCTCGGGCGGGGCGACCCCCGGCGGTGAAGGCGGTGAAGGCGGCGGCGCGGGCGGTGGCGGCCCCGGGGGGGATGCGGACGCGGACGGCGTGCCCGACGCGCGGGACAACTGCCCGGCGGTGGCGAACGCCCATCAGCGCGACGCCGACGGCGACGGGACGGGGGATGCCTGCGACGACGGCGATGCTGATCAGGATGGCGTCCCCGACTCGGAAGACCTCTGCCCGGCGCTCGATCTCCGGCCGGTCGACACGGACGGCGACGGCGTCGGCGACCAATGTGATCTGTGCCCCGAGGTCGCCGATCCCGATCAGACGGACTCGGATGGCGACGGCAAGAGCGACGCGTGTGAAGACCCCGCAGACATGGACGAGGACGGCGCGCGCCTGCCCGACGACAACTGCCCGGAGGTCGCCAACGCGGATCAGGCCGACCGCGACGTCGACGGGCGCGGGGATGCCTGTGATCTGTGTCCCGACGCCCCGGACTTCAGTCAGCGGGACATCGACGGCGACGGCCTCGGAGACGCCTGCGATGTGTGTCCCGATGCGCCGGACGACGGCCGCAATCACCGGGACGCCGACGGGGATGGCACGCCGCCCTGCGCGCTCGACTGCGATGACACCCGCCGCGATGTGCGGCCGGGCGCGGCCGAGGCCTGCAATGGCCTCGACGATGACTGTGACGGCGCTGCCGACGAAGACTTCGACGGCCTCGGACTCGCCTGCCGCGCGGGGCAGGGGGCGTGCGCCGCGGAGGGCGTGTTCGCGTGCGGCCCGGGCGGGGCTGGCGTCGCGTGTGATGCCATGCCCGGCCGACCATCGGCCGAGGTGTGCAACGACCTCGACGACGACTGTGACGGACAGACCGACGAGGGCCTCGCCGGTTGCTGTGACCCCGGGGAGGCCGTGCCGTGCGGTTCCGACGTCGGGCGCTGCGAGCGCGGAACCCAGGTCTGCGGACCCGACCGCGAGTATGGTGCCTGTGATGCCCTCGGTCCGTTCGTGGAAATCTGCAACGGTCAGGACGACGACTGCGACGGCCTGACGGACGAAGACCAACCGCGGCAGGCGTGCGGCGTCGGGCGCTGCCGGCACGACGCGGCGGGCTGTGTCGATGGCTCGCCCGTGGCCTGCGATCCCTTCGAGGGGGCGATGCCCGAGTCGTGTAACGGCCAGGACGACGACTGCGATGGCACGACGGACGAGGGCTTCGATCTGCAAAACGATCCGCGCAACTGCGGGCGCTGCGGCGCGGTCTGCGGCGGTGGCGAGACCTGCGAGGCGGGGCGGTGCCTGGGGCCCGAGCCGCGCGTGCGCCTGTGCGGCGACAGCGCGCGCGATCCGGCCACCTTCCTCAGGGCGGAGGCGGCGGGCTTCGTGTACGCCGCGGACGGCTGCCGGCTCGACGGCACGCACACGCTGCTCGTGTCGCGGTTCGGGGTCGACGCGTTCACCCGCCTCGCCGGGTTGCGGGCGTTCCTCGAGAACGGCGGCGTCGTGGTCGGCGAGTTCACCGCCAGTGCGGCGCTCACGCAGGCGGTGTTCGGCGTCCCCGTGCCCCTCGGCGCCGTCGAGGGCGCGTGTGCCGATGAGCCCTCGTTCCCGCGCGTGTTCAACCGCGACGACCCGCTCTGGCGCGCGCACCCGCCCTATCAGGCGGTCGCCACCGGGTGCGGGCATGCGATCGGCGTCGACGCGCTGCCGGGCCTCGTGCCCCTCGGCGGTCACTCCCGACAGACCGTGCAGCTCGCGTACATCAACGTCGGGCGCGGGCGCCTGTGGCTCGTCGAGGTCGACTGGGCCGACGGTCAGCCCATCTCGGACGCCGGGCTCGATGTGATGGGCTACATCGTCTCCGGCGGCGCCGAACTCGGTCCACCGGCCTGCCGCAACGGCCTCGACGACGATGGCAACGGTCTCGTCGACCTCAACGATCCCGGCTGCGAGGGGCTCGACGACGCGACCGAAGCGCCGGCGGGGCCGCGCGGGTGCAGCGACGGCGTCGACAACGACGGCAACGGACTCTTCGATTTCCCCTACGACGCCGGGTGCCGGGCGGCGGGCGACGCGACGGAGGTGCCGCCAGCGCCCGTGCCGGCCTGCGACAACGGCGTCGACGACGACGCCGACGGGTACACCGACTTCCCCATCGACTACGGCTGCGAGGGGCGCGGCGATGACGACGAGGTCGCGCGCATGCCCGCGCCCGCCTGCGGTGACCTCCTCGACAATGACGCCGACGGGACGGTCGATTACACGCGCGATGGCCTGTGCGAGTCGAGCATGGATCCCAGCGAGGCGTGGTAGCAGTCATGAATGCCAACCGGACACCGCATGTCATTCGACGCGGTCTCGAGGGAACGGGTGAGGGGACGCAGCGTCTCTGTGACGCTTTCGGCATGCGGGTCATCGGATGCGGTATCGTGCTCGTCATCGCGCTCCTCGTGGGGTGCTCGACGACGAATAGCGGCGATCTGGCCTCCGGCGACGCCGTGCGCGCGGGAGATACTGGTGCCCCGGCCGACGGAGCCTCGGGCGATGCGTCGCAGCCCGATGGGGGGCGTCCGGACGGGACGCCGGCAGATCTGTCACCGCCGCCGATCGACGCGCAGGTGCGAGACCTGACGCTGCCGGACGTCTTCTTGCCGCCGCCGGTCGACGCGCAGGTGCGTGACATCGGACTGCCGGACGTCCTGTGGCCGCCGCCGGTCGACGCGCAGGTGCAGGACCTGGCGCTGCCGGACGTCCCGTGGCTGCCGCCGGTCGACGCGCAGGTGCCGGACCTGGTGCTGCCGGACGTCCTGTGGCCGGACATCGCCTGGCCGCCGCCGTGGGTGGACGCGGCCAGGCCCGACGCGGCCGAGCCCGACGCGGCGCTGCCCGACGCGGCCGGGCCCGACGCAGCCGAGCCCGACGCGACCTCGCCCGACGCGGCGCTGCCCGACGCGATCTCGCCCGACGCGGCGCTGCCCGACGCGGCGCTACCCGACGCGGCCGAGCCCGACGCGGCGCGGCCGCCGGAGACATGCCCCGACGGCCTCTGGGGACTCTTCTGCGATCATCCCTGTGATTGCGACGATGGACTCGTGTGTACCGGTATCGAGGTGTGTGACCGTTTGGCCGGCTGTCTCGCAGGCGAGCCGCCCGTGCTCGACGATCACGATGCGTGTACGCTCGACACCTGCAACGAGGGACTCGGCCTCGTCGAACACACGCTCGACGTCACCCAGCCTGCCTGCGCGCCGCGGCGCCCGGTGCCCACCGTCGACGTCCTCGACTACGGTTTCTGGTACTGGCCCGGCAATCACCGCCCGGTCGAGACGTGGCCACGGGTCGAGCCGGAAATGCACTTCCTCACGGGTCACTACGGCTTCTCGTTCGATGAGGCGACGGGCGACCTCGGGCGGTTCGGCGCGTTCGAGTCGCCGGCCGACGTCTCGCGGGCGGCGACCCTCGACCGGTCCGTCGTCGATGCGCTGCCACCGGCGGATCTTCGGTTCGAAGCCGGCGCGGACGCGGCGAACGTGCGCGCGGACGGCATTCTGGGTGCGAACGCGAGTGTGATCAATCGCGCGCGACTCATCGATGGCGGCCGATTCATGAACCGGATCGAGATTCCGTCGGTCGGCTACTCGGCGAACGGCGCCTACGCCGGGCGTGTCGAGATCGCTTCCATGCCGCGGCACGTCGTCTTCAACCACACGGTGTCGTCGAGCGGCTGGAACATCGGTGTCGTCGCCCGCGCTCGCGTGGTGCTGTCGGGCGCCGCGCTCGCCGGGCTCCCGGACGCGACGTGGCTCGCGCCCGGGCGTGCGCTCCGACTCACGGGCCCGGACGGCGAGGGCTGGGTCTTCGTGGTGTATTCCACGCCGGAGCGGCCGACGACGCTGACCTACGCCGACGGCGCACTTGCCGCCGAAACCACGGCGCGGGTGGCCGCCGGCACCCCGCTCACCGCCTCGCTGCTCGCGTTCCCGACCGCCGCGGCCGGTCCCGCTCAGACGTCGATGTACCTCGATCCCGTCGCCGCGGCCACGGTCGGCTACCGTCTCCTGAATCGCGACGGCCAGGTGCGAGGCGCCTACGACGTCGCGTGGGATCCGACCCTCGGCGCGTACCGCGTCCCGCTCGAGCCCATCAACGTCGCCGGGGATCCGAGTCAGACCGCGGCGTTCGATGCCAATCCGAGCATGCACAACCTGTACGGACGGCACGAACTGACGATAGACACCCACGGTGTGTCGGGGATCAGCGTGCCACTGGCGATGTTCGGCCCGGAGAAGCTCTCGCTATACATCACGGGTGGCGCGCCGAGCTTGCGCGACGTCGACGGGCAGCCGAACGGGGTTCCCGTGCAGATCTCGAAGAACTGGCACGCGCCGCCGAATTGGTATCACTTCTACGCGCAGCCCACCCCGCCCGGTGAGGCCCCGTACACGATGGAACTCACCGTGGCCTCGTCGCGGTGGGGTCGGGACGCTTACGCCGCCTCGCACGCACAGCTCAGCCTCATCGGCTGGAACGACGCGGGCGGGCGCTGGGACGAGTCGGCGCTCGGGGTTTTCGGCGAGAGCGTCACCTACGATCCGGACGTCGCGTTGAACCGCGCCATGGTGGACGACGTCCGGCCGTTCCTGGTGCTGGCGAACCGGAAGTGGCTCTGGACGGGCAACGTGGGCGGGGCCGACTTCCTGCGGTACGTCACTGCCGCTGAACCGCAGTGGCAGCGGCGTCTGTCCCGGGTCCGGACACTCGTCGACGCCGGGGGGCCCAACCTGACGGACGTCGAGTATGCCGGTGTTTCGACGGACGGTCGCATCGAGGGCCGCATCCGCACGCAACTCGGTCGAACGGATGACCTGGTGCGGGTCTACTACCACCTCGACTACACGTTTCTTCAGGACGTTCGATACGAGCGGCTGGCGTTCTTTCAGATGGCCGCCGACAACTACGGCGACAATGGATTCACTCGCTACGCCTACGGCAATGAGGCAGGCGTCATGGCCGACGCCGCGGTGCCTGCCGTGGCGGCCACGGGCTACGCGTCGGACGACGCGCGTGGCATCGCACTGCCGGGCGTCGCACCGTGGGTGATGCTCTACGCAAACAGCTGGAACGCAGCGCCGCTGCCCGAGAACCTGGGCAACGTGGGCTTTGTCGTTCGTCACTTCGAGGCAGACGTCGGTGGCACCCGTCTGACGACGCCTCACATCAACCTGAACCGGACCAACAACGGCAACCCCCAGATCGCGTTCGAGCTCGGGCTCCCATTCGAGGCCGGAGCGGCGTGGTGTGGCGCGCCGTGTCTCGGTGACGCCCGTGCGATTCCAGCGGGCAGCCGGGTCCGGGCGACCGTCGAGTACCTCGTCCCCCCCGCCGTCAAAGCGGCCTACTACGGAACGGGCGCGTTCCTGGCGGGTTTTCCCGCCGAGCATTTCGACACACCGGAGATCATGCGCGCCCTGGCTGCCGGCAACGCGCTGACCGTCGAGGCGCTCGTCGGCGCGGTCCGGCGGATCGCCCCCGTCGAGATCGACGCGGTCGCCGCTCCGGTCGCCGCCGAGTTCGTGCTCAGCGGCGGCATCGGGTACACGCCATTGAGCTTCCACGGGCTGGTGCGGCACGACGGCTGGCGCCTGCAGCGACTCGAGGGCGACGCCTGGCAGGACGTCGATCAGTCGGTGATCGGGAATGACTTTTGGCAGGCCCGCCATGTGCCCGAGACGGACACCTACACGCTCACCTACAACGTGCAGAACACTCGCCCGACGCGGTATCGGCTCGTCTGGGTGCCGTAGGAAGGGTTCGGGCCCGCCGGGTCAGTCACCGTCAGTCGGTCAGAGCAGTCAAATCGGTCAGATCGCTCGGCGTCTGCGCGGCGAGCGCCCGGGCCGCCCAGCGCGTGAGCACCTCGGCATCCGTGCAGGCCCGGACGCGTGCCTGCTGCGCCGCGTCGAGCGTCAGCCCGCGCGAACTCAGGATCATCTCCAGCATCGAGCGGGCGCTCGCCAGGGCATCGGCGGCGCGCCCGGCC
>JAKLJY010000244.1 GCA_023150895.1 Myxococcota bacterium
GCCGCCGCCCTCGCCGCCCGCCGGGCCGAGAAGGCCGCCGCCGCCGAAGAGGCCACCGCTCGCCTCGCCGAAGCCCGGGCGCGCGCCGCCACCGCCGGCGAGGCCCTCGACGCGACGTGTCCCTTGCCGACCGTCGCCCGGGGCAACTCGCTCCTCGTCGACGTCACCCTCGACGGCCACCACGCCCGCCTCGTGCTCGATACCGGGGCCACCGCCACCGTGCTCACGCGCCGCACCGCCGAGGCCGCCGGTCTCGAGATCGACGACGAGAACCGCAGAACGGCCAGCACCGCCAACGGCATCGCCGAGTTCAGCCCGGCGGTCGTCGGCTGGTTGAGCATCGGCGACCGCGGCATCCGGGACCTCACCGTCGCGACGTGCGACGCCTGCGATGCCATCGGCGCGGACGGCCTGCTCGGAGTCGACGTCCTCCGCGCGCTGCGGGTGCGGGTCGATCTGCCCGCACACGCCGCTTACTTCTCCGACTGCGAGTAGGTCGGCCGTCTCAGAGGGTCGGCGGCAGGTACTTCGTGGCCTCGCGCCGGGTCAGACCGGACATCCGCGCGCCGTGCTGCGCGACGTAGGCGGCCACGCGCTCGGGCGAGCGTTTGCTCACTTCGCGCAGCACCCACCCGACGGCCTTGCGGATGAAGAACTCGCGCTCGGTCAGCATCGGCGTCGCCAGCGCGCAGAAAAGGTCGAAGTCCCCGCCGCCACGCCGCAGGCGGTCGAGCGGGGCGAGCAGAGCCGTGCGGCGGACCCAGAAGTCCGGGTCGACGGCCCACGTCTGCAGATGCACGGCTTCCCGCTCCGGCGACGACCGGGAGAGCACGGCGCCGACGATCTTGATGGCGAGCCAGTCGACATAGCCCCACCCGGGACAGCGGCGGACGAGATCGACGAGCCCGGGCAGCTCGGCCTCGCCGAGGGCCCGCCGGCGCCGCTCGAGGAGTGCGATCGCCAGCGCCCGCGCCTCGTGGACGCCGGTCTCGTGGAGTGCGTCGGCGAGGGCGAGCAGCGCGGGTCCGCCGAGCGCGGGCAGCCTCCCGTCGAGCGCGCGGGCCTGCAAGCGCAGCACCGGCTGGCCACATCCGTAGTGGACGAGCGCGCTCTTCAGGTACGCCTTCTCGCGGACGGCCCGCTCGGGGTCTCCACACGCCGCCAGGGTCGCGAGGGCGTCCGTCGTAATCGCGTCGGAGTCGATTTCGGGGGCCATGGGGTGACTCTGCGGCGGGTTCGGCTCCGGGGGCAAGTGGGCAAGCGGGCAAGCGGGCGATTGCCCCGAGCCGCGCGGCGGCGTAAAACCCGATGTCCCGCCAAGGAGCACGCATGAACCTCACCCTCACCGTCAACGGCCAGATCCACCGCCTCGAAAATGTCCCCGAGGAGGCGTCTCTGCTCGAGGTCCTGCGCGAGCACCTCTTCATCACTTCGCCCAAGGACGGCTGCTCGCCCCAGGGCCAGTGCGGGTGCTGCACCGTGCTCGTCGACGGTCACGCGCGCACCTCCTGTGCGTCACCGGCCAAGAAGTGCGACGGCAAGAGCGTCGTCACCCTCGAGGGCGTCGACCCCGAGGAGCGCCGGCTGCTCGCCGAGGCGTTCACCCGCACGGGCGGCCTGCAGTGCGGCTTCTGCATCCCGGGCATCGCCGTGCGCGCCAAGGCCCTCGCCGACCGCTACGGCGTGCCCGACCGGGAGACCATCGCCAAGGGCCTCGACACGCACCTGTGTCGGTGCACCGGCTACGTGAAGATCATCGACGCGGTCGAGCTCTTTGCGCAGGCCCGGCAGGGCGCGCCGTTGCCCGAGGCCGACGTCAGCGGCAAGGTCGGCACGCGCCTCCCGAAGTACGAGGCGGCCGAGATGACCCTCGGCGAGCGGGACTACGTCGCCGACATGCGCCGCGAGGGCATGCTGCACGGGGCCGTGCGCCTGTCGGACCACCCCCGGGCGCGCGTGCTGCGCATCGACACCACCAAAGCGGCGGCCATGCCGGGCGTGACGCGTGTCTTCACGGCCGCCGACGTGCCCGGCGAGCGCTGGTACGGCCTGCTCTACAACGACTGGCCGGGGTTCATCGCCGAGGGCGAGGTCACCCACTGTGTCGGCTCGGTGATCGCCGCCGTCGCGGCCGACACGGAGCGCACCGCCCGCGCGGCCGCCGAGGCCATCGAGATCGAATACGAGGTCCTCGAGCCCGTGCTCGATCCGACGTTCGCGCTGAGCGACGAGGCGCCCGAGGTCAACGCCGGCGCGCCACACGGCAATCTGTTGGGCGAGAGCGCGTACCGCCGGGGTGACTTCGACGCCGCCCTGGCCCGCACGGTTCACGTCGTCGAAGACACCTGGCAGACACAGCGCATCGAGCATCTCTTCCTCGAACCGGAGGCCTGCCTCGCCGAGCCGTGGAACGACGGCGGCGTGCGCCTCTATTCGCAGGGGCAGGGCATCTTCGACGATCAGCGACAGATCGCCCGGTTCCTGCGTCTGTCGCCCGAGCAGGTCTTCGTGACGCTCGTGCCCAACGGCGGTGCGTTCGGTGGCAAGGAAGACATGAGCATCCAGGCCCACGCCTCGCTGCTCGCCCATCTGTTGCAGCGGCCGGTGCGGCTCGTGCTGACGCGCGGTCAGTCCGTGCGCATGCACCCCAAGCGCCACCCCATCACGATGCAGTACCGGGTCGGCTGCGACGCCGACGGCCGGCTCACGTTCGCGCACGTCCGCATGATCGGTGACTCCGGGGCCTACGCCAGCGTCGGCGGCAAGGTGCTCGAGCGCGCCGCCGGTCACGCCCTCGGGCCGTACCGCGTCCCCGCCGCGGACGTCGTCGCCCGGGCGGCCTACACCAACAACCCGCCGTGCGGGGCGATGCGCGGTTTCGGGGCCAACCAGGCCGCGTTCGCCATCGAGGGCTGCCTCGACCGCCTCGCCGAGAAGGTCGGCATCGATGGCTGGGAGATGCGCTGGCGCAACATCTGCGACCAGGGTGACACGTTCGGTCCCGGGCAGGTCCTCAAGAAGCCCATGGGCCTGCGAGACACCCTCCTCGCCGTCAAGGACGCCTATTTCGCGGCGAAATACAAAGGCATCGCCTGTGGCATCAAGAACTGCGGCATCGGCAACGGCGTGCTCGAATCCGGCCGCTGCCGCCTCGTGGTCGAAGACACGGGCCGCGTCACGCTCTACAACGGCTACACCGAGATGGGCCAGGGTCTGTTGACGATCTGTATTCAGATCGCCAGCGACATCACCGGCATCGACCCGCGCCTCATCGACGCCCGGGTGGACACCACGTTCGCCCTCGGATGCGGCCAGACGACGGGCAGCCGCGCCACCGTCTTCAGCGGCAACGCGGTGGCCATCGCCGCCCGGCACCTGCGCGCAGCCCTCGACGCCGGCGAGACGCTCGACGGCCTGAAGGGCCGCGTGTTCGAGGGCGACTTCTACGATCAGTCCACGACGTCCCTCGACGTCGACGACCCGACGATTCACCTGACGTTCGGCTTCGCGACGCAGGTGGCCATCCTCGACGAGAACGGCCGGCTGTCGAAGTTCATCGCGGCGCACGACGTCGGCCGGGCCATCAACCCCCTGCTCTGCGCCGGCCAGATCGAGGGCTCGGTCCACATGGGGCTCGGTTACGCGCTGACCGAGGAGCTCCCCTGCCCCGGCGGCCACCCGGCGACGGACAAACTGCGCGGCATCGGTGTCCTGCGCGCGCAGGACATGCCCGAGGTCGAGGTCATCCTGGTGGAGTGCCCCGAGCCCGCCGGCCCGTTCGGTGCGCGCGGCGTCGGCGAGATCGGCCTCGTGCCCACCGCCGGCGCGGTCCACGGCGCGCTGCACAGCTTCGACGGCCGTTGGCGCACCATCCTCCCCATGAAGAACAGCCCCGCGGCGGTCGCGTGCCGCGCGAAACCGCTCGAGGGCGGCGCGCCCTGTGAGTGACGGGCGCGGGGCGTGAGGGGCGCGCTCAGGCCGACTTGCCGTCGTATTTGCGCGCGATTTCCAGGGTGTGCACGTCGAGGCCCTCGATGCAGCGCACGTTGACCATGGCCCACTCCTGACCGTCGTGGCCGGGTCCGCGGGCGAAGGGGCGACCGCCGCACGTCTTGCAGAACCCGTGATGAATGCGTTTGGGACCGAACTGGTAGTCGGTCAGGTTCGCCTCGCCCGCGATGTGGCTCAACTTCGAGACGGGCACGAAGGCCATGATGGCGCCCGTGCGGCCGCACATCGAGCAGTTGCAGGTCATCAGGTTGTCGAGCTCGATGTCGGCGTCGAGCGAGACGGCGCCGCAGTGGCACGAGAGGTGGTGCGTGGCCATGGAGACTCCGGGGCGGAAGGGCGGGATGCCCGGACCTTGCCAGAGCCTTCGAGGGCGAGCAATGTCCGCGGTGTGTTCGTCGAGCCGAGATCCGGAGGTCGCCCCCATGCCGCAGCACACCGCCACCCAGAACGTCGACCGCAGCCGCGAGCGTGACTACGGCGCCCTCGCCCCGGGCGTGCCGTTTCTGCTCCTCGGGTTGATCACCTTGCCGTTCTTCCTGCTCGGCGTGCTCATCCTGCGCGGGCTCGTGCTCGTCGAGCCCAACCAGAGCCAGGTGATCCTGCTCTTCGGCAAATACAAGGGCACGGTGCGCCGGCCCGGGTTCTACTTCGTCAACCCGTTCACCTCGCGCACCAAGATCTCGCTGAAGGCCCGCAACTTCGAGAGCGCGCGCCTGAAGGTCAACGACCTGCGGGGCAACCCGGTCGAGATCGGGGCCGTCGTCGTCTGGCGGGTCTCCGACACCGCGCAGGCCGCGTTCGACGTCGACAACTACGAGAGTTACGTCGCCGTGCAGACGGAGTCGGCCATCCGGACGTGCGCGGCGCGCCACCCGTATGACACCGCCCATGCGGGTCAAACGTCCTTGCGCGGCGACGGCGACGAGGTCAACGCCGAGCTGCGCGACCAGCTCACCGAGCGCCTCGCCCTCGCCGGGGTCGAGGTCCTCGAGGTGCGCCTGAGCCATCTTGCCTACGCCCCGGAGATCGCCGGAGTCATGCTGCGCCGTCAGCAGGCGGAAGCCATCATCGACGCGCGGCAGCGCATCGTCGAGGGCGCCGTCGGCATGGTGAAACAGGCCATCGATCAGCTCGAGGCGGCCGAGGTCGTGCGCCTCGACGAGGCTCGCAAGGCCGCCCTCGTCAGCAATCTGCTCGTCGTGCTGTGTTCGGAGTCGGAGACGACGCCGGTGGTCAACACCGGCACGACGTGAGCGCGGCGTACGGGCTTCGGCCGACTACTGCGCCGTCACCGTGAGCTCGTACGCCGCAGCCCCGCGCCAGCCGTCGATCTGGACGACGTAGTCCCCCGGTTCGAGGTCGCCATACATGGCCTCGACGCCGTTGCGCGCCTCGCCCGAGAACAGCGCCAGCTCACCCCCCGTCGTGCGCACCATCAGACCCAGATCGCCGGCCACTCGAGACCAGCGGACCTCGGCGCGGACGTGCTGCGGCTGGACCACGGTGAACGCGTAGTAGTCCAGCGGATCCAGCTCCGCGCAGATCGAGAGATTGCGGAGCGTCTGCCCGAGGGCGATGGGGCGGCCCGTGGCGAGGGTGTCGTTGTCCTCCTGCCCGTCGCGACAACTGAAGCAGCCCGGGGCGTCGTTGGTGAACTCGCAGGCCAGCAGGGGTTCGACCTCGACGGTGATGGTGTACGGCATGGGGGCGCGCAGCTCGGGGCCGTCGACCATGACGGCGTAGTTGCCCGCCGAGGTGAGGGCCCGACCCATGCCCATGTTGTGGCCGCCCACCGAGCGGGCGAAGGACTGACCGCCGTTCTGGTCGAAGATGTCGATGCCCCACGCGCCCTGGACGTTCACCTCCTCGGCGATGTCCACGTTGAGCGAAACGTAGGCGGGGACGTCGAGGGGCAAGGCGTAGAAGTCATACGCGTCCAGCGCGCCGCACAGCGTCGGTCCGGCGACCGGCTGTCCGATGGGGATGGGCCGGCGATCGGCCAGCGAGTCGTTGGCCTCCCAGGCGTCGGTGCACGCGGCGCACGACGCGTCGTTGCGGGGGTCGCAGCGCGGCGGCAGGCAAGGGCTCCACTCGGACCAGAGACCCCCGATGCAGGCGCGCGAGCGCGTCCCGCCCGCACACGGCTCGTACGCGGCGCCGCCCGGATCGCAGACGCGGCTCCCCACCTCGATGTCGAGGTCGACCGCGCCGCGGCCGTCCCGGCCGAACGCATCGACGAGCAGCGTGAAGTCGCCCGCGGGCAGGTCGACCTCCAGACGCGAATTCGTCGAGCCGTTCGAGTCGTCGTTGCAGCCGAGTTCGGTCTCGGCGTCGTCGCAGGCCGAGCGCAGGTGGAGAACCGTGTCGAACGGGGCCGCCGTGACGGTGATGACCACGTGCACGGGCTCGGCCGCCTGGAGCGTGACCGCCGCCTCGGCCCCCTGGGCGCCGCCGCCGCAGCTCGCCGCCTGCACGGCCGTATGCCCCGTCGTGTCGACCCGCAGGTTCGTGGGACCGTCGGCGAGCAGAATGGGCCCCAGGGGCGCGCTGCAGGCGTCGACCGGGCCACCCGCGCACGCGGTGAAGGCCGACCACGCGCCGCGGACACACGAGCGCGTGCGGGTGCCGCCGTTCGGGCAGGGGGCGCTCTCCTCAGCGCCGTCGACGCAGATGTCCGGATCCTCACACGGGCCGAAGGCGCCCCAGCGACCCTCGACGCAGGTGCGCACCTGCTGACCGCGGCCGTTCAACCCGCAAGCGTGGCCCTCGGTGGCGCCGGCCTCGCAGGCGGGCGGCGCGGCGCAGGGCGTGAACGGCGTCCAGTGACCGTCGGGGCACGACCGGGACTGGACGCCCCCCGCGCAGGGGACCTCCTCCTGCGTGCCGAGTACGCACTCGTCCGGATCTGCGCAGGCCGACCATTCGCCCCACGCCTCGGCCTCGGAGCAGGTCCGCGACTCCATGCCCCGCAGATTCTGGCCGCAGGGACGCGTCTCGCCCTCGCCGGCGGTGCATTCGGTGGGCGCATCGCAGACGTCGCCCCGGCCATCACCGTCCGCGTCCGCCTGGTTGAAGTTGGCCTTGTCCACGCAGTTGTCGCAGGCGTCGCCCACGCCGTCGTCGTCCTGATCGGGGTGCAGCGGGCAGGGGTCGAAGGCGTCGACGCCCGGCACGGCCGCATCGTCGGGTCCGCCCGTGCCGGCGTCCGCCGGAGCGCCGCCGTGGCCGCCCGCGTCGGTCGGCGTCGCGCCCCCAGAACCGCCGCCGCCGCCGCCACT
>JAKLJY010000245.1 GCA_023150895.1 Myxococcota bacterium
GTATCACGGGTCGGGGGCCCGTGGCGAGTGCGCGCGACGGGTTGGGGGGGCGGGGCGGGGCTGGGGGGGTCGGCGGGTTGGCGGGTGGGGGGCGGGTTGGCGGGTGAGGGGGGCGTCTCCGTCAGTCCCACCAGAGGAAGACGGTGCTCGTCTCTGCGATCGACGCGGCCAGCGCCTCGACCGTTTCGCACCCCTGCCAGACGATGTCCGGGCAGAAGGCGTAGACCTCCTCCGAAAACGCGTCGAGATCGTCCGGCAGCCGGAGCAGGCGCACGGTCAGGCTGGACCCGTCGAACGATTCGAGCTCCAGCCCGTGGGTCGCATCCCAAGCCTCGAGCCGCGCAATGATGTCGTCGGTGCCGAGATCGTAGTTTCCGGCCTCGAAGCCGGCTTCGCGGAGGACATCGAACTTGCCCATATTGACCTCCCGGATGGAGAGCGGAGCGTATCGCAGGCAGTGTTCGTCTGACAATGGGCATCGTGCCGGGGGCGTGGCCGCGGGGCGTTCGAATGGCCCGACATGCACAGGCGGAGGGGTGCACGCCGCGATCGGGGCTGCGAGGGTCGGCGGCGCTTTCGGCAGTGTCGGGACGTCGGCCGAGGCTCCCGGAACCTTCGCCACCGCCGCCCGAACGTTCGTCACCGACCGCGAACGTTCGTCGACCACTCGCGAGCGTTCGTCGACCACTTGCGAGCGTTCGTCACCCACACGCGAACGCTCGTCGACGACCCGCGAACGTTCGTCATCGTTCGCGAACGTCCTGCAACGGCCTGGCAGGCCGAGAGCCCTCGCGAGGGCCCATTTCGCGGTCGCCGGACGCCCGAATGCCGATGACGAAGGGTTTTCACGGTTGCCGAGCGATTTCGCATGGTTGACGGGCGTTCGCGACCCGTCGACGGACGCTCGCGACCCGTCGATGGGCGTTCGCAACCCGCTGACGAACGCTCGATCCCGTTGACGAACGTTGGCCACGCGTCGGCGTTGCACCCGCGGCGCGTGCGAGGGCACTCTTCGCGCCATGCGGAACCGACCGCCCCGAATTCGTCACCTTCGGCTCGCAGCCGGACGCCACGCGCTCGTCGCCGCGTGGGCGCTCGCGCTCACGGGTGGCTGCGCGGGCGGGTCGGGGCAGGGCGGGTCCGCGGGCGACGCCCTCGTCGGCAGCACCGGCGCGACGGGCTCGACGCCGGGGGCGGGGGGCGGGCTGACGGGCACGACCGGCGGCTCGCCGACGGGGAGCACCGGCGGGACCGTGCCGCTGCCCGGCGAGGATTGCGAGCCGGAGACCGTGCTCGGCCTCTGCCACGTCTGTACGGCCGACGGTCGGCCCGCGCTGCCCGCGGACGATCCCGCGTGTCCGGCGCTCGATTGCGCCGCGTTCGACGTCTACGCGCGCCGGGACGACGGCGGGGTCATCCGCTGCACGCACCGGCCGGCGGCGCCCCCACCCGGGTTCGCGCGCTGCACCGCGCCGGGGCAGTGCGTGACGGTGGCGACGCGAGAGATCTGTGTCGTCGCGCCGGCGCCCGAGCCCGCGCCCGAGGCCGCCCCCGACGCGGGCCCGTTCGCCCCCGACGCGGGTCCGTTCGCCCCCGACGCCGGCCCGGCGCCGCCGCGACCGGAGACGCTCGTAGTCGACGCGGTTTGTGCGAGCGTGACGGGGTGCGCGGGCTCGGCGCCGCCGAACGTGATGCTCGCGCCCGAGGGTACACCCTGCAACGGGGCGGGCACCTGCGACGCGACCGGGCGCTGCTCGGTGCCCGCGGCCTGCGCGCAGTTCGGCGAGCACCCGTTCTGCGCGGCCGCCGAGGTCGGGGCAGAGACCGAGTGTGAATTCTGGGTGGCCGCACCACCGGGTGAAAAGACGACGTGTCGGGCCTTCTGCGAGGGCGCCGGCGCCTGCTGCGTGGACGCCTGGCCGGACACCGCGCCCGAAAGCTGCGAACACGGCGGGGCCTCGAACTGCACCGACGAACACGGCGATCTGGTCTGCCGCTGCGTGACCCGCGACGGCCTCGATCCCGGCGCGCCCTGCGCCGAGCCCGGAGGGTTCGACCTGTGAACGAACTGTCTCTGTTGACCGCCCTCGCGGCCCTGGGCCCGGCCTACACGCCCCGGACGCGCCACCGCGAGCCGGATGGTCGCCCGCGTTTCACCAACCGGCTGATTCTCGAGACGAGCCCCTACCTGCGGCAGCACGCGCACAACCCGGTCGACTGGTGGCCGTATGGCCCCGAGGCGTTCGAGGCGGCGCGCACGCGCGACGTCCCGGTGTTTCTGTCGGCGGGCTACAGCACCTGTCATTGGTGTCATGTGATGGAGCACGAGTCGTTCGAGGACGAAGGCATCGCGACGTTCCTCAACGCCCACTTCGTGCCGATCAAGCTCGACCGCGAGGAGCGTCCCGACGTCGACGCGGCCTACATGGAGGTGCTTCAGACGCTGACGGGCCGCGGGGGCGGCTGGCCGATGAGCGTGTTTCTCACGCCGGACGGCGCGCCTCTCTTTGCCGGCACCTACTTTCCAGCGCGGGACGGGGATCGGGGCCGGCGGCCGGGGTTCGCCTCGGTGCTGTTTGCGATCGCGAAGCAGTGGCGCGATCCGCGGTTCGCCGAGGACGGGCGCGCGCTCTGGGCACGGCTCGCCGCCGATGCCGTCTCGCCCCCCGGGGAGAATCTGCCCGGCGCCGAGGTGCTCGCCCGCAGCGCCGAGACGTTCGCGCAGCGTTTCGACGAGACATGGGGCGGTTTCGGCGCCGCACCGAAGTTCCCACGGCCCGCGGCGCTCGATCATCTGTTGCGCCAGGCGCACCGGTCGGGCGACGCGCGGGCGCTGCACATGGTCCGACACACGCTCGTCCGCATGTCCTGCGGCGGCATGTACGATCACATCGGGGGCGGGTTCGCGCGCTACAGCACCGACGAACGCTGGCTCGTGCCGCATTTCGAGAAGATGCTCGTCGACAACGCACAGCTCGCGACGACGTACGTCGATGCCTGGCGCGCCACCGGGGACGAGCACTTCGCCTTCGTCGCGCGGGACGTGCTGGACTGGCTCGATCGCGAAATGAGTGATGCCGGCGGTGGTTTCCATGCCGCCGTGGACGCGGACAGCGACGGCGAGGAGGGGGCGTTTTACCTCTGGACGCCGCTGGAGATCGACGCCGTCCTGCCGCCGCTCGAAGCGCGCTGGGTCAAGACGACGTTCGACATCACGGCGGCCGGCAACTTCCCCGAGAACGGGCGCAGCGTGCCGAACCTGCGGGTCCCGCTCGACGCGGCGGAACGCGAGCGCTGGCTGCGCGCCCGCCCGACGTTGCGGGACGCGCGCGCCCGCCGGGTCCGCCCGGGGGTGGACGACAAGGTCGTGGCGAGCTGGAACGGCCTTGCCGCGCAGGCGTTCATCCGGGCCGGTGTGGCGTTCGACGCGCCGGCGCTGATCGCCCGGGGCGCGCGGGCGCTCGCGTTCGTCATCACGACGCTGCGCGACACGACACACCCCGAACGTCTGTTGCGCTGTTTCGCCGGGGGGCGCGCGGCCCAGCCGGCCGTGCTCGAAGACTACGCGGCCGTCATCGGCGCGGCGCTGGATCTGTTCGAGGCGACGGGGGCGGTCGAACACATGGAGACTGCACTGGCCCTGCAGAAGACCCAG
Organism: Myxococcota bacterium; assembly: GCA_023150895.1. GTDB lineage: Bacteria > Myxococcota_A > Bradymonadia > UBA7976 > UBA1532 > CAINDO01. Next base: position 3,656 of record JAKLJY010000245.1, read on the forward strand.
GATGCCCTCTTCGCCGACGCGGCCGCCGGGGGTTACTTCCGCCGCGCGGTCGACGCCTTCGGCCCGCCCCTGCGCGAGAAGCCGGACTACGATGGCGCCGAGCCGAGCGGCAACGCGCTCTCGGCGCTGAACCTGCTGCGCCTCGCCGAGATCACGGGGGACGATCGTTTCCGCACGGCCGGGGAGGCCACGATCCGGGCCCTCGACCGCCTGCTGCGCGAGGCGCCCACGACGATCCCGACGATGCAGTGCGCCCTCGACTTCGCCCTCGGCCCCGTCGAGCAGGTCGTCGTGGTCGGCGAGGCGGCCGCCCGCGCGCCGTTCCTGAAACGCCTGCGACGCGACTTCGCCCCGCGGCGGGTGCTCCTCGCCGGCGCGCCGGGTGATCCCGTCTGCGCGCTGCCGCTGTTCACGGGCCGTCTCGACTCGGCGGCCCCGGTCGTCTACTTCTGTCGCGACGGCGCCTGCGCCGCGCCGATCGACCGCCTCGATGCCCTCGATGCCTTCCTGAGAGACCGCGAAGCCAAACATGACCAGTGACTTCGAGACGCAATGGCGTCTGTATCGCCGCGCGGAGGTCCGCCTGCCCCGCGTGCGTCGCATTTCGCCCCCCGCGCCCCCCGCCGCGCCCCGCCGGGTCGGCGGCCTCGTCGAGCTGCTGTCGCGCGGCCTGTACGACGCCGTCGTGCTCGACGCCTGGGGCGTGCTGAACCTGGGCGACGCCCCCATTCCGGCGGCCCGCGCGGCCTTTGCGGCCCTGCGCGCGAGCGGCCTGCCGCTGCGGGTGCTGAGCAACGACGCCGGCAGCGATGCCCCGCAGTCCGCCGCCCGCCATGCCCGGCGGGGCTTCGATGTACGACCCGAAGAGATCGTCTATGGCCTCGATCTGATGGCACCGACGCTCGAAACGCTCGGCGTCGCGCCCGAAGAGTGTGCGCTCATCGCACCGCGGCCGGCGCCCCGCGCCGAACACACCGCGCGCATGTGTGACCTGAGCGACCCGCGCGCCGACGTCGCACGGGCGTTGGTCCTGTTGTCGAGCGTCGGCTACGACGACGCGACGCACGAGCGACTGCGCGGTCTGTTGCGCGCGCAGCCGCGTCCGCTGCTTGTCTGCAACCCGGACATCGTCTCACCGGAGCCGGTGGGCTCGGCCATCGAGCCCGGCTACTACGCGCACGCGCTCGCCGAGGAACTCGGCATCGAGCCCATCTTCCTCGGCAAGCCGTTCCCCGGGGTGTACGCGCGCCTGCTCGAGGGCATGCCCGGTCTCGCCCGCGAGCGCATCCTGTGTGTCGGCGACACGCTGCACACGGACGTGCTCGGCGGCGCGGTGGCCGGGATGCACACCCTGCTGGTGGAGAGCGGGTTCTTCCGGGGTCAGGACCTGGAGGCCCGCTGCGCCGAGGCCGGCATCACACCCACCTGGCTCTCGGCGCATCTGTGAGTTGCGAGCGCCTTACTCGCGGCTGACGGTGAGTTCGAAGGGCCCGGTCCACCCGGCCTCGGCGCCCATGTACCCGTCGACGAAGACGTAGACCGTCTCGGCGGCGGCGAGGTCGAGGGTGACGGCGGCCAGCGTGTTGCCGGCCTCGGGGTCGTCGTTGCAGGCGAGTTCGAAGCCCGCGAACTCGGGACCCGCGCCGCAGGCGGAGCGCACGAAGATCACGGTGTCGGCCGCTTCGTCGGTGGAGGCCGTCGCGAACGTGTAGGTGCCGGCCTCGGGGGCGGTAAAGGTGAACACCGCGTCGCCGGAGCCGCCGCCGCAGGTACCGGCGGTGTGGCTCGTCGCGCCGGTGGTGTCGCCGGCGATCGTCCACGCCGGGCCGGCGCCCTCGATGGCCGTCGCGCCGTACTCGGCCGGGCACTCGACCGGGACCTCGGTGCAGACCGGGTCGACCGCGATTTCGGCCTCGGGATCGGGGCTCGGGCAGCCGAGGCCCTCGGCACAGACGTTCATGGCCAACCAGTCGTCACAGGGCTCGCCGGCGGGCAGGTCGAGGGCGGGGGCCGTCAGGGTGGCGTCGAGGGACTCGGAGATGAGGCCCTCGGCGTCGTGCGCGCGCACGCGGACCGTCCCGATCTGGAGGGGCACGCCGGCTTCGTCGGTCAGGATGAACTCCCAGACGGCCCGGAACTCGCCGAGCTCGCCGTACTCGAAGGGCTCGAACGTGCCGAGCGCCTCACCGATCTCGCCGTCGCCGCGCAGGGGGATGTCCACGCCCTCGGGGTCGAGGATCGTGATGCCCGGGGCGTCGAGGTCCTTCTCGGAGTCGAGGCCCTCGAAGACCACCGCGATGTGGCCGTTGCTGGCGTTGTAGTAGGCCGTCGCAGCGGTGAGCTCGGGGGCCTTGATGGCCTGGCAGCTCCAGGTGGCGGGCTCGCTGGCTTCGTCCTGACGGCAGGCGGTGCCCTCGGCGCAGGCGTCCGTCAGCCGGAACTCGTCGCAGGGCTGCCCCTCGGCGACGGCGGGGGCCGGCGCGATGTCGACCGTCACGGCCTCGGACTCGTTGCCCATGCTGTCGACGAGCGCCACGGTGACCTTGTTGGGCGCCTCGATGCCGAAGTCGACCGCGTAGTCCTGCCCGGCGCGCAGGGTGAAGCTCTCGAGGCCGTAGGGGTCCGAGCCCTCGAACGCGCCGAGGTAGTCCTCGGCGGGGAAGCCGTCGGGCGTCTCGAGCACCATGTCGTCGAACTGATAGATCACATGAATGCCGAGCGTGTCGCGGCTGGTGTCCGACCCGGAGACGACGTACCCGACCGTGGTGCCCGTGCCGAAGGCCGAGGCCGAGATCAGCGTCGGGACGGTGTCCTCGGCGCACACGCCGAGGTCCGCGAACGCGCCGTCTTCACCGATCTCGGTGTAGCAGAAGTCGGTGTCCGGGCAGGCGGTGTCGAGCACGAGGCGGTCACACTCGCCGCCGCGATCCGCGCGGGTGATGGTCTTCACGTTCAGGAAGACCTCGCCGGTCTGCGGGCCGTCCTGCAGGGGGTAGGCGTCGACGATGACGAACACCGTCTGCCCCGCCGCGAGGTCGAACCAGATGCGGCTGTCGTAGAGGCCGCCGCTGTAGTCGACGTCGTCGTTGCAGGCGAGCTCGGTCTCGCCGTCGCCGCATGCTTCGCGGGCGTACAGGATGGTGTCGAGGCCCTCGGTCACCGCGCCGGAGTAGAAGCGGTAGGTGCCGGCCTCGGGGGCGGTGAACTCGAACGCCACCTCGGAGCCGCTCGACTCGACGCAGGAGCCGTCGGAGGCCGAGGCTTCGCCGGTGGTCGCGAGCTGCGACAGGCTGCCGTCGTCCTCCTCGACCGCGTCCGTGCCGAAGACCACCAGGGGGACGTCGCCGCAGGTGCCGGGGGGCACGCCGCCGCCCGCGCCACCGCCGCCGCCGGTCTCGCCGCCCGCGCCGCCGGTCTCGCCGCCCGCGCCG
>JAKLJY010000246.1 GCA_023150895.1 Myxococcota bacterium
GTCCCCGACCGACTGCCCGTCGCCACGTGGCCCGACGAGCTCGTCATGGCACCCGCCGTGCCGGCGACGCTTTTGACACACGTCGGCATACCCGGCGCGACGTTCGCGCCCGTCGCCCGGCTCATCGGCATCATGGCGAGTGGCGTCGTTCAGCAAGCGTTGGACCTGCCGCGGGTCCTGACGGAGGGTGTGGCTCGCGGGGGTGCTCGCCTCGCGACGCTCGACTTTCAGGGCCAGCATGTCTATGCCACGGCGGTCCCCTGGCGCGCGGCGGAGGTGGGGAACGATCCCATGGTGCGCACGCGCCGCGCCTGGCAAGCGCTCGGGCCCGAGTGGCAGCCGGGCGCCAACTGGTCGAGCCCGGTTCGTGCGTACCTGTCGGCGGATCTCATCCGGGATGGCATCGCGCTGGTGTTCGCCGGTGACGAGATTCGCGCGGCGGTGACGGACGGTGTTACCGAGGCGCTCATTCAGCCCGTCGCGAACGGCAACAGGCTCATTTCGCGCGCGCCCTGGCTGGTGTGGCGCGCCCGGCAGATGGGACTCGATTTCAACCCGAACTCGCCGACGCTCGAGCAGGACTTGTTCACCGGACTCAGGTTCGATGCGATTGATCGGTTTGTCGGCCAGGGGTTCGAAGAGGGGTTCGACGGGCAACTGCGGCTGGTTGCGGAGGCGCACGATGTGTCGGAGGCGGACTTCCTCCGCGCCGCCGGCGTCGATCGCTGGCCCCGCCAGGGCGAGATCGATGTCGGCCAATTCTTCGACCCGGACGTCCGCATCGACGAACCCGCCGTCTCGCTCCACCGCCGGCAGGACATGATTGATGCGCTCACGACGTGGGTCAACGACCCCTCGGTGCCCGCCGAGCCCGACGCGCCGCCAGGCACGACCCGGCGCGAGATTCCGATCATTCCGCCCGCATCCCCGTTCTTCCCGGAGCAGGACCTCGCCGTCCGGGTCCGTATCACCGCCGAGGGCAAGTACATCGGGGTTGAGTCGACCGTCGACTTCTGGTTTCTCCCGGGGGTCGATCCCTTCTTGAATGGCATGCTCGATACGCGCTCGGACGTCGACATCGACAAGACGTGGCTGGGTGAGCTGTTGCAGTTCGGTCTCATCGTCGGGGCGAGCGCCCTCGTCGTCGGGGTCGTCGTGGCTGCGGGCGTGGTCGCGCCGATTCTCGTCCCGATAGCCGTCACGACGCTCGGCGCTGGCGTCTTCGTCCTGGGCGCGGAGTCCATCCGTTACCTGTTCACCGGCGATGGAGAGGCATTGCAGAACGGGTGGACGTTCTTCTCCGAGATCTGGTTCCTCGCTCATGGCGGCGCGAACCTCGGGATCACCTTGCCGGTCATCGCCGCCCTCCCCGCACTGGGCCTCATCGCCGGACTCTCACTCACGACCTACTTCGTGTCCCTCCCGCTGATTGACGGCTGGCTCATCCCGACGGCCGAGAATCTGGGCGAGGGGTTCGCAAACCCGTTCCTGGAGGGATTGGAAGCCCCCGTCGGTCAGCTCGCGGGGCTCTTCGCCGTCACCGGCTTCCTCGATCCGACCCTCGCCAGGGACGGCTACCTGGGCGCACGTGCGCGGGCCGCACTCGGCGTCGATCCGGCGTCTCCCGTGAAACGTGCCATCCCGCTCCTTACGGAAGCCCGCTTCGACCCGGGGGACGGCGTGCGCCTTGCCGTCGATCTCGCGAGCGCGGCGGCGGTGGCGAACCAACCGGGCGCACCGGGGCCGGTGGCGTCCGGGCGGTTCCTTTTCGATCCGGCGGTGCTCTCCGTCGGCGGCGGCGCACCGGGCACGGTGACGGTCGACGTCATCCATCGGTACGCCGACGGCACCGGCGCATGGGAGGCGGTCACGCTCGAACCACAGGTCGACGGGGCACGGACGTTCCGCCTTCTGCCACAGGCGCAGGTCCCGAACGGAGAGTACCTGCGCTTCGATGCGCCCGGGCTGTCGGCCTTCGAGACCGCAGGCATTCTGCGGCCGGCTCCTCTGCGTTTCACCGCGGACGACTTCGACTCGGGGGCCGTCCGCTGGGCCATTCACCTGCCCGCCGAGGGCCGCTGGATCGCGGGCGTGACGACCCCACCCGTCCCCGTCGCCGCCGCGACCGCGGATCTCGTCACCGCACGCATGGACCGAGCCCTCTTCGAGGGTGCCCGGGACGTCGCCCTGGCGGATGTCGAGGCCAACTGGTGGGCGAACACGATCAACGCCACGCTCGGCCAGCTCACCGCATTCCCGGCGGGCTCCATCCAGAATACCCTCGGCGTGGCGCTCACCGCCGAGCTGACGCCCTTCGCCGGTCGGCTCGGCGTCTCTCCGTTCGCCCTCCCCGGGTTGCTCAACTCCATGACGCTCGGGGACGTCGCATACGGCCGGTGGGTGGGTGACCTCGAGGCGGCCGCCGCAAGCCGACTGGACCTCAGCCGGGACGACGAGAACACGCAGAATCGCCTCAGGGGCTGGATTGCCGCCTACCTCGCCAACGACGCACTTGGTCGAGTGAATGCCGTGGGCGTCGAACGGACGACGGCCGAGGTCCTCGAACGCGGGACGGCTCCGGGCGGATGGATGGGCCGGATCCCCCCGGTCGAGCGCCTGACGGTACCCGAGCACTTCATGCGCGCCCTGCCCGTCGGCGGTGTGTTCGAGGCGCGGGTCGTCGGCGTCCGGACCACGAACGACGGTGTCATCGACGCGTGGTCGGACGGAAACGCGATGGAGCGCTGGCAGGTCCAGACGTTCGTGAACTGGAGCATCGGTTTCCGGCTCGGACTCCGCGGGACGTTCAACCTCGACGGCGCCACCAGCATCACCCTCGCGCCGGCCGACGATTCCGGAGACGCGGTCACACTCTACGCGGTCGTCGCCGCCGACCTGGCCGCGGGCTCGGTGCCCCCGGGCGGGATGCTCGCCGTCGACGAGCTGCTGACGGGGCGCTTCACGTTCAGTTACACCCTCCCGGATAGCGTCCGCAGACGCTCGCGCAGCCGGGATCTGCGAATGCGCGTCACCGTGAGGACGGCCTCGGGCGACACGGCGACGACCGATTTCGACATCCCGTATCAGGCCGTGACGGTGACGCTCACGCCCGCCGGCGATCGCATCCGCGACCTCGCGGCCGACCAGGCGGCGCGAGCCATGTCCGAGCAGGCGGCCGGCGCGGACTTCCAGGGCGCGATGGAGGCGCTGAAACGCCCCGACCTGGGTCCGGCATACACCCTCGAGGTCGCGCGCCTCCTGCGCGGACGCAAGGGCCTCGAACAGCTCATCCGCAAGCTGCCGCCGCCGGAGCCGCCGCCTCGCCGCGCGTGAGGGCGCTCACGCGCCGGCATGGCCCCCACCCCTACCCCGGGGATGCTCGAGCCACTCCTCCGCCGTGACGCGCGCGACCTCGGGGCCGCAGAGGCGGGCGACGACGTGCAGAGCCCCGTCGATGCCGGCGGTGACCCCGGCGGTCGTGACCACGCGGCCGGCGTCGACGAAGCGGCGGCCCGGGTGGACGCGGCAGCGGGGGGCGGCGGCGCGCAGGCGGTCGAGGCCCTTGTGGTGGGTGGTCGCGTCGAGGTCGTCCAACAGACCGGCACGGGCGAGCAGCAGGGCGCCCATGCACACCGACAGCACGATGCGGGCCTCGCCCGCGGCACGGCGCAGCCAGTCGAGGCCGGCGGCGTCGACGTTCTGCATGTCTCCCCCGGGGACGACGATGACATCGAAGGCCGGCGCGTCGCCGAATCCGTGAGTCACACCGACGTCGAGGCCGCCCATCGTGCGCACGCGGGGCCCGCCGGCGATGGTGGAGACGCAAAACCGCCGCCCCTCGTCGGCGACGATGAAGACCTCGGCGGGGCCGGCGAAGTCGAGGAGCTCGACGCCTTCGAAGACGAGGACGCCGACGTCGAGCCGCCGGGGGTTCACGCCCCGGCCTCGGGCACGGCCGCGGCGACGGGCTGCGCGTCGGGGCGGCGACGCGGCGCGATGAGGACGAAGACGGCGGGCACGACGAGCAGGCTGAGCGTGCTCGAGAGGGCGACGCCGCCGAGCACGGCCATGGCCATCGGCGCGCGCATTTCGGCGCCGGGACCGAGGGCGAGGGCGGCGGGTACGGCGGCGGCCGCCGTCGCCAGCGAGGTCATGATGATGGGCCGCAGCCGCGTCTGTCCGGCCTCGAGCATTGCCGTCACGCGGTCGACGCCCGCGCGCATCCGCTCGGCGCCGTAGTCGACGAGGATGATGGAGTTCTTCTTGACGATGCCCGTCACGAGCAAGAGACCGATGATGCTGAACATGTTGAGCGAGTAGCCCGTCACCCAGAGCGCATACATGGCGCCGGCCATCGAGGGCACGAGAATCGTCATCACCGTGAACCCGAATCGCCAGGAGTTGAACTGACTCGCCAAGACGAGAAACGCGAACAGAATGCCGAGCACGAAGGCCTGCAGGAAGGAGACGAAAGACTCCTTCATGGTGCCGCCCACGCCGCCGACGACCACGCGGTAGCCCGGCGGCAGCGTGCGGCCGATGCGCTCGATCTCGGCGAGCACCTCGCCCTGCGAGTGTCCGGGCGCGGGGTTGCCCGTCAGCGTGATGGCACGCTCGCGCTCCTTGCGTGTGATGCTCTGCAGCACCGCGCGCTCCTCGTAGGTGACGAGACTCGTGAGGGGCACGAGCTGTCCGGACTTCGAGCGGACGTAGATGCGGCCGAGGTCCTCCGGGCGCGTGCGCTGATCGGCCAACAGACGGACGCGGACGTCCACCCGGCGGCCGTCGGCGCTGTATTTGCCGGCGCGCACGCCGCCGACGAGGGCGCCGATGGCGGTGCCGATGTCTTCCATGCTGACGCCCAGATCGGCCGCGCGCGCGCGGTCGGGGTCGATGCGCACCTCGGGCATGCCGAGCTGGTAGTCCGAGTCGAGATCGGTGACGAGGCCGGCCTGCTGCAGCCCGCGCCGGATCTCCTCGGAGCGCTCGGCGAGGGGCTCCCACTCGGGCCCGCGGACCGAGAACTCGATGGGAAAGCTGCGCCCGCCGCCGCCCATGCCCATCGACGACAGATCCATGATGAAGACCTTGACGCCCGGGATGGCACTGATGGCGCCGCGCATCTCACCCATGACCTGCTGCTGCGACTTTTCGCGCTCGTCCTTCGGGACGAGGGTCACGAACATCATGCCCGTGTTCACGCCGCTGCCGCCGAAACCACCGACGACGCAGAAGGCGCGCTTGACGTCCGGCCGGGCGTTGACGACGCCCTCGACGCGTTGCATGAGCGCGTCCATCTCGCCGAGGTTCGCGCTCACGTTCGTCTGGATGCGCACCATGAGGCGGCCTTGATCCTGCGACGGGACGAGCTCGAAGGGCAACGCCTTGGCCGAGTACCAGGCCCCGACCGTGACACCGACCGCCACCAGGATGACGACCACCGGGTGTCTCACGGTGTATCGCAAAAGGCGCACATACACCCGCGTCGACCAGGCGAAGAGAGCGTCCACGCCGCGCCCGACGACGTTGCGGTTGGTGTCGTGCATGCGCAGGAACTGCGCGCAGCGGGCCGGCGCGAGGGTGATGGCCTCGAGGTACGAAAGCAGAATCGCGACGCTGAGCGTCACGCCGAACTGCATCAGATACTTGCCGAGCACGCCCTTCAGGAAGACCACCGGCACGAAGATGGCGACGATGGCGATGGTGGCCGAGAGCGCGGCGAAGGTGATCTGTTTCGTGCCGTCGCGCGCGGCCGTGACGCGGTCCTTGCCCATCTCGTTGTGGCGCACGATGTTCTCGAGCACCATGATGGCATCGTCGACGACGAGGCCGACGGCCAGCGCGAGGCCGAGAAGCGTGAATGTATTGAGGGTGTATCCCAGAAAATAGATGACCGCGATCGTCCCCAACAGAGACATGGGGATGGCCAGGATGACGTTGAGCGTGCTGCTCAGCGAGCCCAGGAACATCCAGCACAGGATGGACGTGAGAATGATCGCCAGCAGGATCTCGAAGCCGACCTCGCGCGCCGACTCACCGATGAAGCGCGTGCTGTCGAACATGACGCGGGCCTGCATGCCCTCGGGGAACGTCGGCGCGAGGTCTGCGAGGGCCTTGTGCACCGCGTCGGCGACGGCGAGCGCGTTGGCGCCGCGCTGTTTGCGGATGCCGAGCCCCTGCGCGGGCTCGCCGGCGATGCGCGACAGACGGCGGGTGTCTTCGAAGCCGTCCTCGATCAGGGCGACGTCGGCGAGGCGCACGGGCGTCCCACCGAGGTCCTTGATGACGACGTCGCGCAGTTCGGAGAGCTCCATCGCCTCGCCGAAGACGCGCACGTTCACCTCGCGCCCCTCCGTCTCGAGCCGCCCCGCGGGCATCTCGACGTGCTCGCGCCGCAGGGCGTTGAGGACGTCGACCGTCGTCAGTCCGAACTGATTGAGCTTCAGCGCGTCGACCCAGATGCGCACGGCGCGGGGCGTGTAGCCGCCCATGTTGATCTCGCCGACGCCGGGGAGCACCTGCAGGCGCTCCTTGAGGGCGTAGCGGGCGTACTCCGTCAATACCTGCCGAGAGTACGGCCCCGACAGACCCACCCACATGATGGGGTTGTCCTCGGGGTTCGTCTTGCTCACCGTCGGCGGGTCCATGTTCCGCGGGAGCTGGTTCTGCATCTGCGCGATGCGGCTCTGCACCTCCTGCACCGCCGCGTCGACATCGCGGTTGAGGTCGAGCTCGATGGTGACGCTGCCGCTGCCCTGTCGGGCCGTGGCGGTGATCGTCTTGATGCCCTCGACCTGTGCGAGGGCCTCTTCGATGGGCTCGATGACGTCGTGCTCGACGATCTCGGGGGCGGCCCCCTCGTAGGTCAGGCCGACGCTGACCGTCGGAAAGTCGACGTCCGGGTACTGACTCACGCCGAGGCGCGTCAGGGCCATCGCGCCGAAGAGCACCGTCGTGAGCATGATGGCCCAGGCGAAGACCGGGCGCTCGATGCAGACCTCGGTGATCTTCACGGGCGGCTCCCCGCGGCGCTCGCCGGGGCGCTCCCGGCCGCTCCGGGCTCACCGGGCGGGCCGCC
>JAKLJY010000247.1 GCA_023150895.1 Myxococcota bacterium
GCCGATTCCGTGCTCCGCGCCGCGCGGTACGCCGCGGCCGCAGGGCCCAACCCTACGGTTCACCGGTCAGGACTGGGCCGGCCGGTGCGCGTCCCTCAGCGGCGTCCGCCGCCGGCCAGCGCGTCGTCGAGGGCGGTCAGCAGGATGGGCATCACCTCCGGGCTCGGCAGCGCGACACAGTGGCGCAGTCCCCCGGTGGTGATGATCTCCAGCGTCGGCGCCCGGCGGGCCATCACCGTCAGGGCTGTGGCGTCGAGACCCAGCAGGACGCCGAGCCCCAACAGGACGAGCCCGGCCGTGGTGGTGGGGCCATCGAGCGCCTCGAACGAGACGATGACGCAGGCGATGGACGTGAGGAACGCGAGGACGGGCACGCGATAGTGTCGTGGACGCTCCTCGGGGCCGTAGACGACGATGTTCTCGAGCCGGAACCGGCGTTGCCCGACGATCAGGTGACTGGGCGTCAGGGTCACACCGGCGGCGGCCAGCGCGTCGGCGTTCTCGGTGCGATCACGGCGTCCGGCGTCCATGGCGACCTCCCGCGCCACGGGCGCGTCAGCCTTCGCACTTCATTGTGACGAATTTCGGAGCGTGTGCCCAATTCGCGGGGGTGCGGGCGGGCCGTCGACACCCCCCGCCCGTCTCACCGATACTCGTCGTGACACCCCGAGCACGCCGCCCCGATGGTCTCGAGGTGCTCGCGGATGGCCTCTTCGTCGCGCGGCTCGGCGGCGACCGCGGCGGCGAGGGCCGTCGAGGCGTCGGCGACCGCGAAAGAGAGGACGTCCCACCCGGGCCCGCGGGGGTGGGCAATCAACGCCCGCGCGGCCTCGGCGGCGCGGGGGGCGCTCTCCCGCAGATGCGGCCAGTCCGTGGGCTCGAAGGGGGCGCTCTGTGCGCGGCGGAAAAAGCGGTCGTACGCGTCGTCGAGGACGTTCATGTGATCGTCGACGTCCGTCACGGCATAGGCCGGCGCGGCCTGCGACGGCGCGGCCCGCGACGGCGCCTCGGACGCGGAGGACGAACCGGGCGGCGGGGGCGCGGGCGGCAGCGTGCAGGGCTCGGGCACGACGGGCGCCGCGGCGCGTGTGCACGCGGCGAGGAAGACACACGCGAGCGCGCGCGCGACCGACGGCCTCACTTGCCCTCGATGTCCGCCACGAACTCGGGCTTGAGGTTGCTCGGCACGCCCCAGCGCGTCTTCTTCCAGGCCTTCTGGTTGACGAGGAAGACGCTGAAGACGTCCGTCAGGAAGCGGCGCTCGATGGGCCGCTTGTCGGCGAGGTCCGTCTTCTCGAGGGGGTCCTTCTCGACGTGGAACAGCAACGGCACGGCGCTGCCACCGACCCGCACCTTCCACTCGCCGAGCCGCATGGCGTGCGCGAACTCGTACTGGCTGGCGATGCTGGGCCGGGGGTAACCCTGGCCCTGCCCCTGCGCGATGGGCAGAAGCGACTCGCCCTGCGCGTCCTCGGGGATGGGCTGGCCGAGCGCGTCCATGATTGTCGGCAGGATGTCGACCGTGTCGGCGCCCTCGAAGACCGTGCCCCCCGGGAAGAGCTTGGGGTAGTGCACCATGAGCGGCACCCGGATGAGCGTCTCGCGCAGCGAAGCCCCGTGCCCGACGCGCACGTCTTCCCACTGCTCGTCGCCGTGATCGGCCGTGACGACGACCATCGTGTCGTCGGCGACGCCCCAGGTCTTCAGCCGCTCGAACATCTCACCCATGAGCTTGTCCTGGTAGCTCACGTTCGAGTCGTAGATCGCCCGGATGTGTTCCTTGTCGGCCTCGGTGATTTTGAGCTTGCCCGCGGCCATGGCTTCGACGTCCTGCCCGCTGGCCGCCGTCTTGTACTTGCCAGTGTACGAGGGGCTGTACTTGCTGATCCAGGGCTCCTTCGCCCGCCATGAGACGTGTGTGTCGATGAGACCGAGGTAGAGGAACCAGCTCTTGTCCGGGCTCTTGGTCCGGATCTTCTCGATGGCCTTGAGGCCGAGATCCATGACCTGATCACCCCGCACGCCGCCGCCGTCGTGGATGTGATTCTGGTACGAATCCCAGCCCTCGCCGAAGCCCCACTTGGCGATGATGTAACCGTTGGCGGACTCGCCGTGGTTGACGAATCCGGCCTTCTTCATGGCCTCGCCGAGGGTGACCCACTTCGCCGCGTCGAGTTTGGCGCCGTCGACGATCATCTTGTGATTGACCGGGTAGACCGCGGACCAGATGGACGCATGGCTGGCGCGCGACTCGTTGCCCTGGACGTAGGTGTTGCGGAAGATCGTGCCCGTCTTCGCCAGGGCCTCCCAGTTGGGCACGTCCGGCCGGGCCTTGGGCCAGAAGGGCTTGACGCGGTCGGACCGCAGGGAGTCCTGAATCATCAGGATGACGTGTTTCGGTTTCGCGTCGCGCTTCACCGTCGGCGCGGCCCCGGGCCGGGTCAGGCCGCCGGTGAACGTCGCACGGGCGCAGCCGTCGGCCGTCAGCGTCAGGCGCCCGATCTTGCCCGCGGCGGCGGACAGATCCACCGCGCCGCCGGCCCCGGTGAGGGTGCCGGAGAGGGCCGCGCCCTCGCTCGGCTCGAACTTCGTCGCGAGCGTGCAGCCGGCGCCGGTCACGTCGGCCGCCACGGCGCCGCCCTCGGGCACCTGGACGTACCACGCCGCGGCCTCGCCCTTCGACAGCGCCAACGCCCCGTTCTCGAAGAAGTTCGGCGGCGTCTCGTCCGGTGCGGGCCCGCCGAGTTGCAGGAACGCGATGGTCAGCGTGCCGGCCTTGCCACTGATGAGCTGGAAGCGGTTCTCGCCGGCCTTGACGGTGCCGGCGGCGAGCGGGATCGAGATCGTCTGCCAGCCGGTGCCGGAGAGCTCGAGGCTGCCGGCGTCCTTGTCGCCGATCTTGACCGCGACCTTGCGCTTCTCCGCCACGAACGCCCGGATGTGGAGCGCGGTGGCCCCGGCGAGCTGATCGGCGGTCACCGGGAGGTCGAAGTTGGCGTACCCGTCGGCGATGGCGACCTTGCCCGGGTAGCCCTCTTTCGTCTTGCCGAGCGTCCAGCTCACCTTGGGTTTGGCGAAGCGCAGGTACTTGTGGAAGCCGGCGCCACCGGTGACGACGACCGGGAAGCCACCCTCGCTGAGGTGGGCGAGCGGGCGGTTCGCGACGAAGTCGAAGACGAAGTGGTCATTCGTCCGGGGCGTCGCGGCTGCGGCGGCGGCGGCAGCGACGACGGCCTGCGTCGGGGTGGCGGCGGCGGCCGCGACGGCCTGCGTCGGGGTCGCGGCGGCCGAACCGGAGGGCGTCGCGCCGGGCTTGGCCGTGGCGTCCTGAGCGTCACCGCACCCGAGGGCACAGAAGAGAGCGGTCAGGGCCTTCCAGGAGGCGGTGGAGCCGGTGCGGCGGCGGACGAACGACATCGGGCTTCTCCTCGGTGTGCGTGGGTGTGTGAAAACACACATCGACGCGCCGATCTGTCCGATTGATTCGCCGCCGTCAACGTCAAACGCCCAGACCCATGCGATGGCCGTGGGTTCGATAGAGCAAACCGATGATGCGCATCGCGACGGTCAATAACCACAAGGAAGCGAAGTTGCTCAGCAGGGGTCCCAGGAAGGGGAGCGCGAGTCCGAGCATGAACGACGCGACCTGCAACACGAGCAACGCCACCCACGCCCCCCCGGCGATCAGGTAGGCCGGGCCGGTGCGCATGATTGCCGGCACGACGACCCACGGCGCGAGGTCCCGGATGCGCCCCCCCAAGGCGAGGATCAACAGCCCCATCGGCACGTACATCTGACCGACGGCCAGCGCACCGAGCGTCGCGAGCGGACCCGCGGTGCCGTCGAGATGGTCGCGAAACGAGAGGCTCAGATCGGCCTGCGCCGAGTGGATGGCCATGGCCTGGACGACGCCGTCGTACTCGTCGAGGGCGAGCTTCGGAAAGTAGGTCAGGCTGAGCAGTACCAGCAGGGCGATGACGTTGCGGCCGAAGCTCAGGGAGACCTCGCCGGCATCGGGCCAGTCGGGCAGCACGTCCCGCCCGTCCGCCGTCGAGGCCGTGACGGCGAAGAGGAAGGTGACGAGGTAGTTCGTCGCGAAGAAGATCACGATGACCGCGCCGCCGATTGCGATCACGCCGCCCAGGGCGATGAACGCCAGCACGACGCTCCAGAGCAGCGCGGCCGCGAACAGCGCGTACCCACCCCGCCCGGCAAACGGATACATCCAGACGCCGCTCAGGCTTGCGGCGAAGTCGACGGTCCGCCCGGGGGGGGGCAGCACTTCCAGGCGTCCGCGCCCCTCGCATCGGGGGCAGAAGTGGCCGCGCAGCCCGCGACCGAGGTCTCGCTCGGTGCAGGCGCCGCAGTAGAGTTGCTCACAGGTTGCACAGCGCGCGCGGGCCGGTACCTGCGGGTGCATCGAGCAAAGACGGGCAGGGTCTGGCTTCTGGACCATCGGCCCGGAGTTTGCCACGGCGGACGGCCGGCGTCACAGGGGCGTCATGGATCCCAGTCGACGCCGAGCCGCGTTCCGATGCGCAGAATGTGCGCGGTCTCATGCTGGATGTTGGCCGGCACGTACTCGTAGCCCGCCGTGAGCAGCACATACCCCATGAAGTTGCCGATGCGCAGCTCCGACGTTCCGAAGCCTTGCATGAGCCGAAAGCCATACTGCCAGCCCTCGATGTCGTCCTCGGGCGCCCGGGCGGTCATGGCCAGATCCGTGTCCCAGAGAATCGTCGAGCGCGCGTACCGCAGCAACAGGGGGACGCCGGCCAGGAAAGCGGCGCGGACGCTTCGCGTCCCGGTATTTTCGTCCTTGGGGAACGTGCTCGATGCGCCGAGCTCGACGCCCCCGGCCAGCGTGAAGCGGTCGTCGAGCCCGTAACCCAAGAGGAATCGTCCGGCGCCGGCGCCGCCGAACGTCAGGGGCGAACGCCCGAGGTAGACCTGCCCGCCGCCGTTGGTCTCCAGCATCAGCACGAAACGGCGGTTGTCCGTCTGCACGCCGGCGAAGTCGGCGTCGGGCTGCGTCCAGAAACCGCACTGGGACGCGAGACGAGGCTCCATCGTGTCGAGAATGGCACCGATGCGCTCGAGGCGCACGACGGTCTCCAGGTCGTCCTGGTCCTCACCGTTCCGATAGCGGGGGGCCGCCGCTCCGCCCTGCGCGGCGATCTCCGCCGTCACCCAGGACCGCAGGCGGGCGCGCGCGGCCGGATCGACGTGACAGAGGCTGCGCAGCGTGTGACGCGCGGCGGCTTCGATCTCGACGGCGTCGGCCACCCACTCGAAGCGGGCGCGGCTGTCGACCGTCTTCTGCAGGTCGAGGAAGAGCGCGCGCTCCGGCTGCGCCTCGGGCGTCGGGTGGGCAAGCGCGGCCCCCGGCGAGCCGATCACCAGGGCGCAAGCGGCCGCGAGGAAGATGACGACGTATCTCATCCGCCCAAGATGCCCGAGGGCGCGTCCCCGTCGCGAGGGCTCGGCGCCGGATTGATTCCCGGGCCCGACGGGGCCAGACTGCGACCGATGCCGGACTCGACCAACGAAGGCGTGCGGTTGCGCCGCGTGCAGGCGGGCGGGTACCTCGACCTCGCCGGGGTCCACGCGCTGATCGAACGCCGGGTGGCTGCGCTCTTCGCCGAGCACGGTCTGCAGGACATCACGCCGCAACAGTCCAACGTGCTGCTCGTGCTCTTTCAGGAGCGTCGCCCCATGATGGCGCGCGAGATCGCGCGGCAACTCGAGGTCTCCGAAGTGACGGCGGGCCGTTTCATCAAGGCGCTCGACCAGAACGGTTGGGTCGCCCGGCGGCCCTGTCCGGACGACGCCCGGGCCATCCTGGTCGAACCCACCGCCGCCGCGCGGCAGGCCTTCCCCCTGTTCCGCCGGGTGTCCAACGCGCTGCTGGACGAGGCGTTTCGGGGGTTCTCGGCCGAGGAGATCGCCTCTCAGGCCGGGTTTCTCCACCGGGTCCGGGCGAACCTGGCCGGGGAGTGAGGGTCGAAGGGGCGCGCCGGGTGCGCGGCCCGGCGACTCACATCTCGCAGAACTCGCGCTCGGACGGGGAGACGATGTCCTGGCAGGTCGCGGCGATGGGGGCGAGGAGCTCGGCCTGAATCGCCGGATCGACGCCGAGGGTCTCCATCGCGTTCGAGAGTTCGAGCGCGAGCGCGCCGAAGTCGTCGATCGTGATGATGTCGCCGGCTTCGTTGGTCATGTTCTCGTGCAGCGCCCGCATGTCGGTGCGGCAGGGGTTCTCGAGGGTGACGCCCGGCTCGAGGGAGGTGGGGTCCTCGGCGCTGACGGACGGGGCGGTGACCTCCATGCCGTACTTGCAGGGGCCGCCGGCGATGGCGCAGATCTGCCGCACGAGGCAGGTCTGCGTGCGGGCCACGTCGGACATGTAGAAGAACGAGAGCAGCTTGTCGTTGGCCGCGACGCCGCCGACGAGCCCGCCCACGATCTGCTGGATGGCCGGCTTGCCATACGTGTCGCCGATGCGGACGCGCTGGTAGAGCGTCCCGTTGTTCTCCGGATCACTGACGATCTGCGCGTCGAACTGCGCGAGCAGGCCCCCGGCGGCCTGAATCAGCTCGTTGGGCACGCCCGCGTTGGTCAGGGTCGTGACCAGGATCTCCATCAGGATCGCCTGATCGGCCGCGGAGACGCCCATGCCCGCGTGCGCGGTCGCCATGTCGCGGCAGCCGTCGGCGTCGATGGTCTCCATGTTGCCGCTGACGCCGGGGTACTCCGCCGGGCCGCCCACCAACGCGACCATGAACTTGGTGAGGCACATGTGGAAGTGCTCGCCGTTCACGTTGCTGTTGAGGAAATACCCGTTGATGCGGTTGTCGTGCACCACGTTGTCGATGAAGAGGCCGACCGCGCCCGAGATGCCCTCGGTGCAGCCGAGCGTCGTGTAGGGCGTGCCGTCGGGCTCGCAGGCCGGGGGCTGCTCGCCCCCCGCGCCACCGGAGCCGCCGGTCGCGCCGCCGGTCGCGCCGCCGGTGCTGCCACCCGTGTCGCCGCCGGTTGCGCCGCCCGTGCTGCCCCCGGTC
>JAKLJY010000248.1 GCA_023150895.1 Myxococcota bacterium
CCGGACGTGGCCCGCCGCAACGGTGAACCCACGATCCTCACGACACGGTCACCCACGGATATCCGAGAAGAGCCTCAAATGGCCCGGGTACTGGACCTCGCTGTCCCCGATGAAGTAGTCGCCGGTGCAATACGGCACATAGACAAAGCTCCACCCCCTGAACGGATTCACCGGATGCGCCCGGTCGAAGAGGCCTGCGGCCGTGACGTTCATTCCGGGTTTGCCGAACTGAACCCGGGCCGCCGCGTCGCCGGAGAGCGCCTCCCGGAAGTCCGCCTCGTCGTAACCCGTCCAGACGTAGTGCGGTGACGAGGTACAGTGGGCGTCCGGGCACACCCCGCCGGCCTCGAGGTAGATCAGCACCCTTGGTTCGGTCCCTCGGTTGTAGGCGATGCCCGTCTCGGACCCGTCGCCACACCGGCTGCCGGGGACGTCGACCCACACCCATTCCCCCGGGGGGCCGTCGAAGCGGTTGCCCTCGCCGTCGCTGGACGCGGCATCACCCGCTTCGGGCGCAGCGTCGCGTTCAGCGACCGCCCCCCCGCTGCCGCCCCCGGCGGCCCCTGCGCCCGCCTCCGACGGGTCCGCCACCATCCCAGCCAGACCGCCCCCGGCGGCACTCGCCCGCGCGTCCGCCGCGTCCGCGCCGCCGGAGTTCCCATCTCCGCCGACGTGAGCACCGCCAGTGCCAGCGTCCGCCACGGCGCCCGTCCGATCGACGGCCGGGTCCGGAGAAGCGACGCCGTTCCGGGTACAGCCGAGGGCGAGCAAGAGGGAGCCGACGAACTCGAGGGTCCGCCGGGCGGTCGTGATACCGGCGGTGGCGGGTCTCGGGCCCATCGCCACTGACCATAGTGCCTCCACGCCGCGCACCGCAAGCTCGAGACCCGATCCGGGACGGCGAGCGGCGTGCGTACGAAGTACCACCCCAGGCAAGGCGGCGCCGAGGGCAAGGGTGGCCCGCTACGATTCCGGTACGTGCGCCGCGGGGGTCGCCGAGATGCCGGGCTTGACGGCCCTCGGCCATCGGCCTAAGCTCCTGTGCCATGGCTTGGTACGATGTCTTCTCCGCGTTCTACGACGCGTCGCTCGAGCGACACTACCGCGAGCAACGCGTGCAGGCGACCGCGGCGCTGGACCTGCAGCCGGGCTCGGTGGTGCTCGACCTGCCGTGCGGCACGGGACAGAGTCTCCCCGGGCTGTGCGCGGGCGTCGGGCCCTCGGGTCGCGTGCTCGGCGTGGACCTGTCTGCGGGCATGCTGCGGCAGGCGCAGCGGCGGGTCGAGCGCGGGGGGTTGACCGGCGTCACCCTCGCCCGGGCGGACGCCGCGACCCTGGACCTTTCGGCCCTCGGCGGCGCCCCGCCGGACCGGCTGCACATCTTCCTGGGCATGTCGGTCTTCCCGAATCCGGCGGCGACCTTCGAGCACCTGTGGTCACTGCTCGCGCCCGGGGGCCGGTGCGTGATCGTGGACTGCCACGCCGAGACGCTGAGTTTTCAGGGCCGGATGGTGAACCTGCTCGCCGGTGCGGACATCCGCCGTCGCTCCTGGGCGCCGCTCGAGGCGGTGGGTGTGGCGTTCGAGCGTCGGGCGCTGCCCTCGCTGCCGCTGCACGGCGGTCAACTGTTCCTGGCGACCGCGCTCAAGCCCTGACGTCGGCAATCGAGGAAGCCGGACGAGGTGCCAACCACTTCGGCGGACGACGTGCCGGACGACGTGCGGACGAGGTGCCGGACGAGGTGCCGGACGAGGTGCCAACCACTTCGGCGGACGACGTGCCGGGTGCCATCCGCCTGCGGTCGAAGGCGCGTCACCGCCGGCGCGGACGCCGAGGGATCCGTGACCGCCTCGCCGTCGGACCACGAGACCACCCCAGGCTCGTGTGAACGCACGCGGGGCGCGGCGATGTGAACCGGCGGTCACAGCGCGCGCGGAAACGTCCGGACGCCGGCGTGACCGGGGACGGTACGGGGCTTGCTTTCGGAATCGGCCACCACCCTCTCAGGAGATTCCATGCACTCGAGCTTCCCCCGCGCCATCGCCCTCTCGACCCTGACCACCGCGTTTGTCGGCCTCGGCGCCACCTCACTGCTCCCCGCCTGTGGTGATGCGAACACCGCCGAGGCCGGCGGGGGCGCGGGCGGAGAGCGGGGCCCTGGCAATGGCGGCGGGGGCGACTCGCCGACCGTCCCCCGCGACACGCCCCCGCCCATCACCGCCAACGCCGTTTCGGCACTCGTCGCTGCACAGAACACGTTCTCGATCGACCTCTATCGCGCAGTGGCTTCCTCGACCGAGGGGCGCTTCTTCTTCTCGCCCCTCAGCGTTCACCAGGCCCTGAGCATGGCCTACGCCGGGGCCGCGGGCGCAACGCAGTCGGCGATGCGGGACGTGCTGCACGCCGGCGCGGACGACGCCGCTTACCACGACGCGCAGAACGCGGTCGCACAGGCCGTGACGGCCCCCCCTGCCGAATTGCCGGCAGACGCGATCGCCCCCGTCGTGCGTCTCGCCAATACCCTGTTCGTGCAACAGAACTACCCGCTGCTGCCGACCTTCACCGACCGCCTCGGCGCAAGCTATGGGGCCGCGGCGCAGGCGGTCGACTTCGCCGGCGACACGGAGGGCGCGCGGGGGACCATCAACGCGTGGGTCGCGGAACACACCGAAGACCACATCCCCGAGCTGCTGAAGCCCGGCATGATCAGTGAGATGACCCGCCTGACGCTCGTCAACGCCGTCTACTTCCTCGGACAGTGGGCGACCGCGTTCGAGCCGACGGCGACCTTCGAAGAGACTTTTCGGGGCGCCGACGGCGACGAGCCCGCCCCGTTCATGCACGGCACCTTCGACCTCGCCGCCACATCGAACGAGACCTACGACGCCGTGGCATTGCCCTACGCCGGCGGCGAACTCCACATGCTCGCCATCGCACCGAAGGGCGAAGGCTCGTTGGCCGCCTTCGAAGCCGAGTTCGACGGCGACGCGCTCGCCGGAGTCGACGGAGCACTGACGGTCGAGCGCACGAGCGTCGCGGTGCCGAAGTTCGAGATGCGCTCGCCGCTGATGCTGAAGGCGCCCCTGCGAGCGCTGGGCATGGGACCGGCATTCACCGAGGCCGATTTCTCGGGCATCACCGGCGCGCGCGATTTGAGCATCTCCGACGTCGTCCACGAGGCGTGGGTCCGCGTCGACGAATCCGGCACCGAGGCTGCCGCCGCCACGGCCGTCGTTTTCGACGCGGGCGCCGCGCCCGAGCCGCTCGAGTCGCGCTCGGTGCGCCTCGACCGCCCCTTCCTTGCGCTCATCCGCCACGTCCCGACCGGGGCCATCCTGTTCATGGCGCGGGTGGACTCCGTGACGGCGGCGCCCTGACGAGGTGCCCACCACTTCGGCAGAACGCCGGAACGCCGAACGAGGTGCCTACCACTTCGGCAGAACGCACTCAGCGCTGCGTTGCGTCGAGTGCCTGCTGGAAGTCGGCGAGCAGGTCGCGGCGGTCCTCGACGCCGATCGACAAGCGCACCATGCCTGGCGTCACGCCGGCCGCCTCGAGTTCTTCGGGCGACATCTCGGAGTGCGTGGTCGTCGCCGGGTGGCAGGTCAGCGACTCGACGCCGCCGAGGCTGACGGCATTTCGGGCGATGCGCACGCGGCGGAGGAACTCGAACGCCGCGGGCTTGCCGCCCCTGAGTTCGAGGGTGATGACCGCCCCCGGGTAGGACGTCTGGGCGTCGCGGATGCGGATCTGCTCGGGATCCGTGAACAGGGACGGGTAGTGCATCCGTTCGACGGCCGGGTGGGCGGCGAGGGCCTCGGCGAGGCGAGCGGCCGTCTTGCTCTGCCGGTTCATGCGCAGCGCGACGGTCGGCAGGCGCCCGTCGAGCAGCCAGCACTCGTCGGGCTGCAGGATGTTGCCGAGCATGGCCCGGTAACCGCGCAGGGTGGCGAGTTGCTCCGGTGTGGACGTCAGTACGACGCCGCCGAGCATGTCGCTGAACCCCGCGAGGTACTTGGTGGCCGAGTAGACCGTGAGGTCGGCCCCGAGGGACAGCGGGTGCTGGAAGATTGGCCCGAGGAAGGTGTTGTCGACGACGACGACCGGCCGGGGTGCGCCCGCGTGCAAGGTCACGGCGGTGGCCGCGGCATCGACCGCCGCCCGGATGTCGGACATCACGAGCGTGGGGTTGGCGGGGGTCTCGACGAAGACGACGCGCAGGTCCGGCGTGTCGCGGATGGCCGCGGTCATCGCGGCCGTGTCACCGGCGGGCACGGCGACCGCGCGCATCCCGAGCGGCAGCAGCACCTGGTGGAGGAGATGTGTCGTCCCACCGTACAGCGGCGTCGTGTGCACGATGGCGCCGCCGGGCCCGCAGAAGGCGAGCAGGAGCGTCGAGATGGCGGCCATGCCGGAGTTGAAGATGACGGCCCCCGTCGCCCCGGGCTCGAGCGGCACGATCTGTGACTCGAGGATCTCGGCGTTGGGGTGGTTCAGACGCGCGTAGATGAGGTCGACATCCTCGCCCGGTTTCGCTTCGACCTTGCCAAGCGCGATGGCGAAGGCCCGCTCGGCGGCCTCGGGGCTCGAGAAGACGTAGGTCGAAGAGCGGAAGACCGCGGGGCGGGCCGAGCCGACGGAGAGGCGCGGGTCGAAGCCCCGCGTGAGGACGGCGGTGGAGGGGTGAACGCCATGAGCGTGTGTGTCGTGGTGGGCGTCGGTGGAGCGGGTGCGGGACATGAGAGCCTCCGGCAGTGGGGCGGACTCTCATCCTGGACACGCCGCGCAGAACAGGGAAGCCGCTGCGTGAGATGGGTCAAGTCGGGACGGGCTCGAATCTGCGAGGCGCGCACACGGCGCATGCACCTCCACGAGTCCGCGCGCCCCTCGCCGGCACGGGCATCCGCCCTCAGCCGGACGAGCGCACCGATCGGGCGACGACTATCGTCGACGCCGGCGTCCACCGCGCGGGCGGCGCCCGCCGCCGAAGCCTTCATCGTCAGGGGGGCCGAACGCGCGAGGCACGTCGCGCAGCGACTCCCATTCGGCGAGCGCGTCCTCATCGAGTCCCTCGGCCTCGGTCCGCAAGGCGAGCAGGTCGAGCGCGTCGGGAAACCCTTGATGCCGGGCCACTTGGATGCGCGCCGTCCGCTTGGGCCCGGCTTGGGCAATGCGGAGCTGGAGATCGAGGCAGCTCAGCAGCGTGCCGACGTCCTTGCGTGGCATGCGCAAGCGGATCGCCGCCGGGCCGATGAGCTCCTCGGCCAGCTTGCGGGCGACGGCCGGGTCGCGCGCGCCGGGACGGTCGCGGACGAGGTCGTGGAACGACGGCCAGAACAGTGCGCTCAGCAGCACGCCGCTCTCGACCGCCTGCCGCCCCTGAAACTTGGCGTCGATGGTCGCGAGCAGCGCCCGCAGCGTCTCGGCGGGATCGCGGTCCCCGCGCGACAGCCAGGCGGAGATTTCGGGCAGCAGGATCTCGAGCAGCCCGAGCTCGTCCATCAACTCGAAGGAGCGCGCCCCGGCGCCGCCCCAGAGCATGCGCAGGACCTCTTCGTACAGCCGGGGGACGGCCGCCTTCTTGAGTTGTTTGCGCTCGGACCGGATGGCCGCGCGGCCCGGATCGTCGATCTGAAAGCCGGTGCGTGCCGCGAACTTCACCGCTCGCAGCATCCGGACGGGGTCTTCGCGAAATCGCGTGACCGGCTCGCCGATGGTGCGCAGAACCCGCGCCTCGAGATCTTTCAGACCGCCGACCCAGTCGATGACCTCGGCGCTCTGCGGATCGTAGAAGAGCGCGTTGACGGTGAAGTCGCGTCGACGCGCGTCGCTCTCGGGGGTGCCGAACTCGTTGTCGTCGGTGATGAGGTCGGCTTCGCCGTCCTCCGTACCGAAGGGCTCGGCACGAAACGTCGCGACCTCGAGCACCTTGCCGTTGGCAAAGAGCAGGTGGGCGAGCCGGAACCGGCGGCCGATGAGGCGACAGTTGCGGAAGATGCGCCGGACGTCGTTCGGGCGCGCCCCGGTCACGATGTCGAAGTCCTTCGGGCGCTTGCCGAGCAGCAGGTCACGCACGCTGCCGCCGACGAGGAACGCCTCGAATCCACACTGGTGCAACCGACGAATGACGCGATAGGCGTCGTCGTCGATGTCGCCGAGCGAGATGGTGTGCTGCGTCGTTCGAACGGGGGTCGGTAACGGCATGGGCGGCGAGTGTATCCCACACGGCCAAGCCCGGATCACCGCCTTTTTTTCTCCGAGTGTGCCAATTCGTGCGACACGCAGCGACTCTGGCCGAATGATCAATTGAAAGGCACTGCGCGAGCGCGCGGGCCGCGTTGACACCCACGAGACCCGGTGCAATGGTGCCCGCGTCTCATCGCATTCTGGAGAATCGTCATGGCGTCTGTGAACAAAGTCATCCTGATCGGCAACCTCGGCGCGGACCCGGAAGTCCGCTATACGCAAGGCGGACAGGCCGTCGCCTCGTTGCGCATCGCCACCACCGAGGTCTGGACGGACCGCGAGGGGCAGCGTCAGGAGCGCACCGAGTGGCACTCCATCAGCGTCTGGGGCAAGCAGGCCGAGCACTGCGGCCAGTACCTCAGCAAGGGCCGTCAGGTCTACGTCGAAGGCCGCCTGCAGAGCCGCGAGTACACCGACAAGGAGGGGGTCAACCGCCGGGTCTGGGAGGTCCAGGCCGACCGGGTCAACTTCCTCGGCGGCGGCGGCGGCGGGGGTGAAGGCGGCGGCGGCGGCGGCGGC
>JAKLJY010000249.1 GCA_023150895.1 Myxococcota bacterium
GCGGTACACCAAATGCACCCTGGGCCTGCGACGGGGGCTGGGGGCGATGTAGGTGAAGATCCCACCGATCGCCACTGGTCGGGGGGGCGGGATTCTTGCCCGGGTCCGAGATTCCTGATTCGATGCGCGTCTCGACCGACAGTTGGGGTGACGATTCAATGAGTGAGGCGACACGAACGCGGGGCAGAGTCCGGGCCGAAGCGCGGGGCTTCCGTTGGCGCGAACTCGATTCCATGGCGCAAGCCAGTCTGGTCGACGCGGCCGAATTGCTCGCGGCCTTGGTGCCGACGGTCGACGCAGGCAGACCCGACGGACCGGACCCTGACCGGCATCACATGAACCTGGTCATCTCAGGCGAGCGCGGCACCGGGAAGACATCGTTGATGCTGACGCTTTGGCGGGCGTTGCGGACCAAGGACGAGCCCGACCCGAACGACTTCTGGACGCTGGTTCGCGCCGATGACCAGGACGAGAAGGCTCGGCACGACCGGGCCAAGGCTGCGGTGGCGGCCGCCGCCGACGCCGTGGAGTGGTTGCCCACGCTGGATCTGGAGCCGCTGCCGAACCGGACCAATCTGTTCGTCGCGCTCCTGACGCGCGTGCTCACCCTGCTGGAGCGGTCGTGCCCCGTCGAGGATGGTCCCCGCGCGCGGCTGGCCGACGCGCCCTCGGCCGTCTTGAAGTTCCGCGACTTCGTACGCGACGTGGCGGCGACCTGGGAGGGCGAGTCGACGGACCGGGCCGCCCGGGTCGACGTGCGGACGTTCGGAGAGGAGTCACTGCAACGGGAGAAGGCACGAGGACGCATCGAAGGGTTCCGGAGCCTTCTCGCCGAGGCGCTGGCCGAAATTCGACCGAGCCGCGCGGGGCGGCCGAGACCGTCGTTGCTGGTGCTGCCGATCGACGATGCCGACCTCAGCCCGGACCGTTTCGCCGAGCTGCTGCGCCTGCTTCGAACGCTCTACTCGCCGCAATTGGCGTTCATCGTGCTCGTCGGGGACGAAGACCACCGCCGGGTCGCCGAAGCCGCCTACACCGGGCGCGTTCGACGCCTCGCGGAGGGCGCCGTCACCCCGCTCGACAAGGAAGAGGACGAGCGGGCCCGGCTTTGGGGTCGCGAGCTGGCGGCAGGGGCGCTGCGGAAGCTGCTCGCTCCCGGACAATACGTTCGGCTCCGGCGGCTCGACGCCCGCGAGGTCTGGCGATTCCGCCCGCCCGGCTCGACGGAGAAGACCATCGGCGAGATGCTGGGTCCGCTGCCATTGAGCCAGAGGGGAGACGAGCCGTTCGTCACGATGAAGGACGTCTTCTGGTGGAACGACGAGCCGTCGATCTCCGGCGCGATGACTCTGACGGCGACCGTCAGAGAGGCGCACGACTTCTGGCACGCGCTCCGGTCGCTGGGCGATGCCAGTCTCGCGGGCAGCGACGAGCATCGCGAGTCGGTTGGCCAGTTGGTCATCGTCCAGTACGAGCACGCGCTGCGGACCGCCGGGTTGAGTTCCGCAGGGTATGAGGCCGCGCGAAGGGCCTTCGCACCCGAGGTGCTTCGACTCGGCGAGGACCCGATTCATCTTCAACACATCTACATCGCCGCCGGTCAGCGGCTAGGGTCTCAGTGGAGGGCCCGCGTCTCGAGGGGGTACCGCGCAGCGGTTCGGATCGCCGAACTCGACAGGCCCGAACCGTTGTCGGCGCAGGCGGCGGGGTGGTACTTCGCCGGATTGCGCTGGGCGATGCGAGGGCGGCTCCAGGACCGCGACGCAACAGGCGACCTCTGGTTCGCGCCCGTGGCCCTCGTCGACGAGGGCAAGGACTTGATGCGCTGGCCGGTCCCCCGCTGGCGAACGGACGCGGAATTCGAGCGTTTCATGACCATGTGGGGTGACCTGCTGCGCTTGGGCGAGAGACCTGCGGACGACCTGATGCACGCGTACATCGGGGGGACGACGGAGTTGGTGGCGACGGTTCTGGGCATGTCGGGCACGAAGGACGGGGTTGCAACCGTGGCGACCGGACCAAAGGACCCGGAAACGACCGCGACGACGGTGGCGACGGCCCCGGCTGCAACCCCGGCGACCGGGGCGACCAACCCGGCGGCGACCGAAACGCCCGAGGTTACCGACCCTTGGCCAATCGTGGAGCGTCTTTTCGGTTTGCTGGACAAAACGCCCGAAGACACTGCGGCCCGCGAACTTGCGCTCGACTGGTGCGTGAAGGTCGGTGTGATTCTCGCGCCCGAGTATCTCGGGCCACGCGACCTCGCCGAACGGTATTACGACCACATCGAGCACTACCGAGACGACGGCAAGGCCATCCTAGAACGAATCGCCGCCGAGCGACAGCAGCGATTCCAGCGCGCATTCGATCAACTGGCGCAAGGCAAGTCGAGCGCGCAGCACGTCCACCGGCGCCTCTACGCCCTCGGCCTGACGGTGATCTTCCAGCCGGACGCGCCGGCCAATCGCTCGTTCATGCCCTCGTTCGGGGGGCAATGGTCAGGTCAGTTGATGGATTGGTTGGCGTTGACCGCCGCCGTCACCCAACCGAGGTTTGCGAACGAAGGCGTCTACGCGTCACTCGTTGAGTCGAGAAAGCTGAGCATCCCCGCCCTGTCACAGGCAAACCCGAACGAGCTCGCCGAGGCAACGGGCATCCCCTACGGTCTCGTACTCGAGATCATCGCCGCCGCCCGCCAGACGCTGGAAGACCGACGGATGCTCGAAGCCATCGTTCGGGCCGCAGAGGCTGTTCCAGGCGCCACGAAGGTTCGACCGTCGGAGGCATTGCGCAGGCTCCGTGCGTCGAACATCCGCAGTCGGGCCCAACTCGTGGGCCTCGGCAGGACCATCGGTCCGCAGGTATTCGACTGCACAGTCGGCGCGTGGAATGCGCTTCGGCAGTCGATTTCGCAGACCTTCAACCGACAGGACCTCGAGGCCGCCCTCGCCAGGACGGACCTGCCGCCCCACGTAATGGAGTCGCTCGAGGCCGCCGGACTCACGGACATCAATCGGCTCCGAAGTCTCTCCGTGGACCGGATTGCGCGGGCCACCACCATCCCGAAGTGGGGCGCGGAACGCCTGAAGGAGGCGCTCGTCCACCTCCGCGCCCCCTGGATCGCCGACCCCGACCCCTCCGCGCCGACGCCCGAGAAGTGATCGCCGCCATCCCCACGGATCACCTGTACGCCGAGATCGCTGCCGCCCCGTTCGCCGGCGAAGCGGCCTTCCTTGCGGCTGCGACCCGGCTCGATCCGAAGCTCGCCGACGGCGACACGGCGACCCTGTGGCGCGCACTCGAACGAGACCTGGCCCAGCGTGCCGGAGGCCGGCGTCTTGATGCGCTCGTCGCGCTCCGAGACCGAGCCTGGTTCGGCCTTCCGGCGCCCGCGCAAGCCCCCGTCGGCCTCGACCGCGTTCTGACGCAGCTCGCCGCCGACTTTCTCAATCGACGCGGCGCAGTCGCAGCGCCGAGAGACCGGGTCGACGATGTCTCGACCGCCAATGCGATGACCCGCCTGCGATGGCTGACCTTCGCGCTGCCAGAGGATCTCTTGTGCGCCGCGCTCGACGCCAACCGGTCGGATTGCCTCGATCCGCCCCATCGTGTCGACGCCGCTTTGCCCGTGCTGCATCGGGCCCTGCTCGACGGTGGCCTCGCCGAGACGCACCTGCACCTGGGGGCAGGTTTCGACTTCCCCGCCTACTGGGCGTCGGCGATGTTCACCCTGGCTACGAACACGACGCTGCGAGAGGACGCGCTCGCGAGTCCCGGCGCAGTGCTCGACGAAGGACGAGCGCTCGGTCGCTGGCTCTTGGCCGGGGCCATCGTTCGCCTGCTGCTGGCCGGCCACGCGGCCCGCGCTCGGATGCACCGACGCTTCGAAGACTGGGTCCGTGAGGATCTCGCTTTGCTCGACAGATTCGAACGGCGCGATCTGGAACACGTGTGTTACGCGCTGCTCGCGCCCGCGTCGTCGGCGCTTACGTTGCCGCCCTGGCCCAGATTGCAGCACCTGTATCAGCGGATCACCGGATTCAATGCGGCCACGCGTCGACGACCGGAGACGCTGGCAGACCTCCAATCGGCTTGTGATCCGATGGCCGACTTCTACCCGACGGCTCGTCGCATCACACCGGAGGCATGGTTCGTCCGGTCGATGCTTCGGTCTCAAAGGGAACCGATCGTCGATGCCCTCTTCTGGCAGGTCGTTCGTGTCCGGGGGCTACTTTACCAGCACATCGTCCAACGGCCGATGGTGAGCGGGTTGCAATGGTTCACGCGGTTCTATGGTCGCCTCGGACCCCTTCGGACGGGGTTGGATGGCGTGCTGGTCGAGGCGGCCGCGGAGCGCACCGTCGAGGGGCATCTCGACGGTCTCGCGTCGTTGGAAGTGCGCACGTCGCCGTCCAAGAAGCCGGAAGACCTGCGCCAGACGATGTTCGAAGCCCTCTCTTCGTGGCGTGTTCACCTCGAGCGGCGGCAATCGACAGCCCCCAGGTCACCGGAATTCGGCATCGTCCTCCACTTCATCAAGCGCCGGGACCACTCGGAGCGCGGCGGCCCATGGGCCTCCGGGCGGCCGAGCGCCTTCGCGCGGGGTACGGCCGGGCGTCCAGAGAACGGCGGGCTTCGATTCGAGTCCTGGGTCGAGGACGCACGACAACAGGCCGATACCCTGCGGGCCTTCGTCCGGCTAGAACCTGAGCTCCTCTGGTTCGTCCGTGGCCTCGATGTCGCGAACGACGAGGTCGGCATCCCAACGTGGGCCGTGCGCACCGTGCTCGAACCGTTGCGGCGAGACCTGGACGCGATCACCGCTCCTTTGGGTCCATCGGCGCCCCCCGCCATCCGCGTCACGGCGCATTGCGGCGAAGACTTCGTTCACCTTCTGGGGGGTCTGCGACAGGTCCACGAAGCCGTCGAGTTGCTCGCGCACCGGAATGGTGACCGATTGGGACACGCGGTGGCCCTCGGGACGGACGCTGCCGAGTGGGCCCGACGTGTCGGACCGGTCTGGATGAGCCGCGAGACGAGGCTGTGGGATCTCGTCTGGGAATTCGAAGTCCGCTCCCGCCAAGCCTTGCCGCCCTTCGGTCGTCGAGAAGTGGTGGAGCGCGGAATTCGAGACATCTTGCTCGAGTGCGACCTGCGGGGCACGGGAGTCGACGATCTCCTGAACCTCTCACGAGACCTGCAGAGGCTCCGAGACGAGCCAGCCCGTTGGCCGAGCCCTTCGAATCCACTTCTCGATCGCTATCTCTCCGACTCCGGTCTGTTCGACGTCCTTCAGTCGCCCGTTCTCGTACGACCAGACGCCGAAGTCCCGGCTCTCGATGCTCTGGCAAACTGGCTCCGCGACGAGGTCGCTCGGCGCGGCCGCGTTGTCGAAACGAATCCATCGAGCAACCTGCTCATCGCGGATCTGCATTCGCTTCAGGCTCACCCCGTCCTTCGCCTTGCGCCGATCGGATCCGTGCCAGGCGCGCCGCATCGACTGTCGATCGCGTTGGGCTCCGACGACCCGATCACGTTCTCGACGTCACTTCTTCGAGAGTACGAACTCATGTTCGGCGCTCAGATCGAACGCCACCCGTGCGGCAAAGACGTAGAAGACTGGCTCGAGGGCATTCGACGCACGAGTCTGGCGGCCCGGTTCACCGTCAGACCGCCCGCGACGACGCTCAATCGGCTGATCGACCGGCTCGCCCCCGGCCGGCTCTGACTGAGCCGCATGCCTCGACTGCCGCGCGCGCGAGCGTCATCGCGTCGCCATGGGCCAAGCCGCGAGTCGCACCCTCACTCCGCCCGGCGGCAGGCCCCCGTCGTAGGTGCCCTTGGGGCCGGTACAGAGTTCGGGCGGCGCACCGGCGGGGCCTTCGACGTGCAGGCGGCGCTGGGCGAGGTTCAGACGGGTGCGGTCCCTTTCCAGATCGGCCTCCGCCACGCAGCGGATTTCCAGGTCCGGCAGGCCGAACTTGGGGTTGCCGCGGGTGAGCAGCCACTTCTTGCCACCCTCGTCATTCTTGGTGACGACGCAGACTTGGGCCTCGGGGCCCATCGCGTCCCCCAGGGCGCCGAAGGACTGGTCCTTGGTGTAGGCCCGACGCGCGATGAAGTCGACGATGACGCCGTCCCTGCGGTCGGCGATGGCATGGGGCACCACGCCGGTGAGGCGCGGGTGTTCGCGTTGCGGGGGCAGGGTGGCGTCGCCGCGGACCACGACGCCGAGCTTGGTTGTCTGCGCAAGGGTCCGCCCCTCGTCCGAGAAACCCTTCATCATCGGGGCCAGCGGCTCCGGGGAGCAGGCCGGGGGAAACAGATGGGCGAAGTCGAGCGTGAAGTCGACCTTGTAGCCGTTTGGCATGATGCGGACCTTGTGACGCACGGCGCCGTAGCGCTCGCCCTGGCCATTCACCGCGGCGTCGATGCCCGTGAAGGCATCAGGCCCTTGGGCCGCCGAGGCATCCGGCGTGAGCACCAAGTAGAGCTGAAGCGACTTCACGTCCGGTTCGCGCCAGAACGACGAATCTTCGGCGAGCGCGGCGTTTCGCGGGCCGGGTGCTTGTCTGGGGTTGGCCCGGCAACCGGTTGCCGTAGATGGGCGCGTTGTCGCGCATGGCTTGTCATGTCACCTACACCCGCGGCGGGTTTCGTGCTCGGCGCGGGTGCTCGACGCCGAGACCTGGCAGACGGTCGATCTCGCGCATCAGGTCGGTCCGCTCTTCTCGCACATGTT
>JAKLJY010000024.1 GCA_023150895.1 Myxococcota bacterium
CCGCGGCCGGCACCGGCCCGGGGGGCCGGGTGACGAAGGCCGATGCGCAGCGCGCCGTGGAGGGCCGTCGCGCCCCCGCCGGAATGCCCCCCGTGTCGCCGCCGACCACCGAGGCGCCCTTGGCCCCGGCCGGGGAGCGCGACGAAGAGGTCGTCCCGATGTCGCCGTTGCGGCAGACCGTTGCGCGTCGCCTGCTCGAAGCCCAGCAGAACGCCGCGTTGCTGACGACCTTCAACGAGATCGACATGTCCGCGGTGCTGGCCCTGCGCGGCGCCCACAAGGACGCGTACGAGGAGCGCCACGGCGTGAAGCTCGGGTTCATGTCGTTCTTCGTCAAGGCGGTCGTCGACGCGCTGCGGGCGTTCCCGGCCGTCAACGCGGAAATCCGCGGGACGAACGTCGTCTACCGGCACTACGCGGACGTCGGCATCGCGGTCGGCGGCGGCAAGGGCCTCGTCGTGCCGATCCTCCGCAACGCCGAGTCGCTGAGCTTCGCCGACATCGAGAAGCGCATCACCGACTTCGGGCGGCGAGCCAAGGACGGCAAGCTCAAGCTCGACGAGCTGACGGGGGGCACGTTCAGCATCACGAACGGTGGCATCTACGGGTCCCTGCTGTCGACGCCCATCGTCAATCCACCGCAGTCCGGCATCTTGGGGATGCACGCCATCCAGGACCGTCCGGTGGCCGTCGCCGGACAGGTGGTCATCCGACCGATGATGTACGTCGCGATGACCTATGACCACCGCATCGTGGACGGCCGTGAGGCCGTCGGATTCCTGAAGCGCGTCAAGGAGTGCATCGAGAACCCCGTCCGGATGCTGCTGGAGGTCTGACACCGTGGACACTCGGGAATTCGACCTCGTCGTCATCGGCGCAGGCCCCGGCGGATACATCGCCGCCATCCGGGGGGCTCAGCTCGGGCTGAAGGTCGCCTGCATCGAGAAAGAGACGGCCCTCGGCGGGACGTGCCTGCGGGTCGGCTGCATCCCGTCGAAGGCCCTGCTCGAGTCGAGCGAGCGCTTCGCCGATGCGAAGCATGGCCTCGCAGCCCATGGCGTCCTCGTTTCGGGCGTGGCGCTCGACCTCCCCCAGATGATGAAGCGAAAGGAGAGCATCGTTCGGCAGCTCACGAACGGCGTCGCCGGCCTCTTCAAGAAGAACGGGGTCACGCGCTTCTCGGGGACGGGACGCCTCCTCGCGCCGGGTCGTGTGGCCGTCGACGGCCACGAGCCGACCGAATTGACCGCCCGCCACGTCATCATCGCGACCGGCAGTCGGGTGGCCACGCTGCCCGGGGTCGCCTTCGACGGTGACCGCATCGGAACGAGCACGGAGGCCCTCGCCTACCCGTCCGTACCCGAGCACCTGATCGTGATCGGGGCGGGTGTCATCGGGTTGGAACTCGGCTCGGTTTGGTCCCGGCTCGGCGCGCGTGTGACGGTCCTCGAGTACCTCGACCGCATCTTGCCCGGCACGGACGACGAGATTGCCAGGCTCGCTCAGAAGGCGCTCGCCAAGCAGGGGCTGTCCTTTCAGCTCGGTGTCCGGGTGACCGGCGCCCGCGTCGAGGGTGAGTCGGTCATCGTCGAGCGTGAGGGCGGAGAGCCCGTTCGGGCGGATCGGGTGCTGGTCGCCATCGGCCGCACGCCCAACGTCGAGGGACTCGGACTCGAAGCCGTCGGCCTCGAGCTCGATGGGCGCGGCCGGATCCCGGTCGATGCGCATTTCGAGACGGCGGTGCCGGGCGTCTTTGCCATCGGTGACGTGATCCCGGGCCCCATGCTCGCGCACAAAGCCGAAGAGGACGCGGTGGCCTGCGTCGAGCGGCTCGTCACGGGATATGGCCACGTCGACTACGACCTGGTTCCCAACGTCGTCTACACCCTGCCGGAGGTCGCGTCCGTCGGGCAGACCGAAGAGGCCCTGACGCGCGCCGGCATCCCCTTTCGCAAAGGCTCGTTCCCGTTCATGGCGAACGGCCGCGCGAAGGCGTTCGGCGTCACCAATGGCCTCGTGAAGATTCTGGCCCACGCCGAGACGGATCGCATCCTGGGCGTGCATATCCTCGGACCCTGGGCGGGTGAGCTGATCGCCGAGGCGACGGCCGCCATGACGTTCGGGGCGACGGCCGAAGACCTCGCACGCACCTGCCATGCCCATCCGACCCTCTCGGAAGCGCTCAAGGAAGCCGCGCTCGCGGTCGACGGCCGAACGTTGAACCTCTGACCGGGGTTCCCGGCCCCGTCAGCCCGCGGGAAGGCCCATGATCCGGTCGAGGACGGCCACCATCGCGTCGGCGTGGGCGTCCACGATCGCGGGCTCCGTCGGCGGGTGACCCGCGAGGGCTTCGAAAAACGCCGGCGCAGAGAACAGCAGGTTCGCCCCGCCCATCGCGACGAAGACGATGTGGAGCGGCGGCATCACGGCGGTGGCGTCCTTCGGGAGAGAGGCCGAGAAGAGCGCCGACACGCCTGCGATCAGCGGCGACAAGTGCCGCTCGACGAGCCAGTCGAACCGCGGATTCCGGTGCGTACTCTCGCGCAGCACAATCTGAGCGATCTCGGGCCGGTGTGCGCACTGGTGAACGAACCGCCGCATGAACGCCCGCAGGATTTCCTGCGGGGGTTTGCCCGCGTCCTCGGCGGGGACCTGCCCGAAGGCTTCCCGGACCTCGCCGAACAAGAGGTCCACCGCTTCACGCCAGAGGTTCTCCTTCGAGCTGAAGTGGTAGTGGACCAGGGGCTGCGTCACGCCGCACTGCCGGGCGATATTGGCCGTGCTGGTGCCCTCGAATCCGTGTGCGGCAAAGGCCTCGATGGCCCGCCGCAAGATGGTCTCCCGCGTGGCGCTCATGTTTCCTTATAGACAACTCAGGGGTCGGCTGCTAGACCTGTGGAGACAACCTGATGGGAGGTGAGCCGATGGCGGTCTCCGCGCTTTTCGAGAATCCGGCGGTGGCAAAGGTGCTCCCTGCGGCGGTGCGCCAGAATGTCGAACGCTGGGCTGACCACGTCAACGTCCTTCTGGCCGTGCGAAACCCGGCGGTCATCCAGCAGATGGCCCCTTCCGCCGTTCGCGGCCTCTTCCTCCGCCAGGGTCGCCGCGACGAACCGACCCGGATGCGGGCGAGCCACGAGGCGCACTTCGACTGGTCGTACAAGAGCGACTTCCCCGAATTGCAGGCGCTCTACCAGAAAGCGAAGCGCATGCAATGGAACGCGGCGACGGACATCGACTGGAAGCAGAACGTCGAACCGCTGTCGCCGGAGAACCCCCTTCTCCCGCACGACTTCCTCGCCTGGGATCACCTCCGGGGTCTCGGGGTCCGCCTGACGCCCGCGGAGGAGCAGAAGTACCTCTACCTCGCCCTCTCGTGGATGCTGAGCCAGTTCCTCCACGGCGAGCAGGGCGCGCTGCTCGCATCGGCTCAGGTGACCGAGTCCGTCCCGTTCACGGACGGCAAGTTCTACGGGGCCACGCAGGTCATGGACGAGGCCCGGCACATCGAGGTCTTCCACCGTTACCTCGAGACGAAGCTCAACAAGCGCTATCAGGTCAACGACAACCTCTTCACCATCATCGACAGCCTGATGCACGACGGGCGTTGGGACATGAAGTTCCTGGGCATGCAGATCATGGTCGAGGGGCTCGCCCTCGGCGCCTTCAGCATGCTGTACAAGGTCACGCGCGAGCCGTTGCTCCGCCAGGCCCTGCGGCGCGTCATCCACGACGAGGCCCGACACGTGAACTACGGCGTCCTCGCGCTCCGGGACCTCTATACGCGCCAGCTTTCGGAGCGGGAGCGCATCGAACGCGAGGACTGGGCGTTCGAGGTCGCCGTCCTGATGCGCGACCGGTTCCTCGTCCACGAACTCTACGAGGAGGAGTTCGAGGGCCGGATCAGCCGCCGTCAGTGGAACGCGTTCATCGACGTTTGCCCCGGCATGTCGATGTTCCGCACGACGATGTTCTCGCGACTCGTACCGAATCTGCGCGAGATCGGGCTGCTCACGGACCGGGTGCTGCCCCACTACGAACGGGTGGGGCTCGGTCGCTTCATGCACGGGCGCTCGACCCTCGGGATGGAGGGCGACGACTACGTCGACGATCGCGCGGCCTGAAGAAAGAAGGGGCGTCCCCAGCGGGATTTGAACCCGCGTTACCGACGTGAAAGGCCGGCGTCCTGGGCCTGACTAGACGATGGGGACAGAAAGAGCGGTTCGCACGGTGTGGGCCGTCTGGGACTCGAACCCAGAACCAACGGATTAAAAGTCCGCTGCTCTACCATTGAGCTAACAGCCCAAGGCGACCGTCAACGCGGGGGTAGATACCTCGCCCGCGAGTGCTTGTCAAGGGGAACTGGGGGTGGCCCGTTGACACCGCGAGCACCGGGAAATAGAGTCGACCGGCCTTCCCGATGAAACATGAACTCCACATTGCCGGGCAACACCTGACCGTGCGGTCGACGGCCGACGCGAGCTATGTGCGCGGCATGGCGACCATGCTCGAAGAGCGTGTCCGGCGCGCCGAACAGCAGGGTGCGACCTCCATCCACGCGTGGATGATCGTCGCGCTCGGCCTCGCGGACGAGTCGAGCCGCCTCCGGTCGGAGCTCGACGCGCTTCGAGGCGCCGTCCGGGAGCGGGTCGATGCCGCGCTCGGACTCGTCGAACGCGCACAATCGCTGGAAGAGGCACCGAACGGCCCGGGCGCGGCCGAGACCTGCGACGCTTGATCCTCGCGGGGCTACGTGCCCTGCGCTGACCCATGGCGCGCCCCGAGATGAACAGGGCTGCGTGAGACCGACCTCCTTCCCCCGCCGTTTCCGGCGCGGCGCCATCATATCCTCTCCCCTCCGGCGCCCGATGCGCCGCGTGGGATCTGCCGACGACCACCCCGGCCGTCGGTCCTCCGACCGTGCAGACCGGTGCGCCGCCCTGCGGTGCATCTCCGAGCGTTGACCATGGAAATCGTGATCGGAATCGTCGTCGGCGTCGTTGCCGGCCTGGTCGTGGGTCGTCTCATCGCCCAGAAGGGCGGAGCCGACCCCCAGGCCCTCGACCGCGTCCGCGCGGAGGCCGAGCAGGCCATCGCGCAGGCCCGCAAGGAAGCCGAAATCGCCGCCCGGGAAGACGCCGTCGCTCTCACGGCCGACGCCGAGAAAGAGGCGGCCCGGATCCGGCAGGAGCTCGCCCGTCGCGAAGAACGCCTTCACAAGAAGGAGGAGAGCGTCGACGGCAAGGCGGACTCTCTTTCCAAGAAGGAGTCCCAAATCGCGAAACGCGAGAAGGACCTCGCTCGGAAGGAGAAAAAGGTTCAGACCTCCGAGGCCGAGATCGATCAGGCGCTGAACGAGGCACGACAGAAGCTCGAGCGACTCGCGGGCATCTCTCAGGACGAGGCGCGGTCGTTGCTCGTCGACGAAGTGCGGGACGAGGCGCGCCGGGTCAGCGTCGAGGAGGTCCGCTCCGTCGAGGCCGAGGCTCGCAAGCTCGCCGAGGAGCGGGCGCAGACGATCGTCGCGGCCGCCATCCAGCGATACGCGAGCGAGCACGTCGTCGAGCGGACGGTCAGCGTCGTCAGCTTGCCGTCCGAGGACATGAAGGGCCGGATCATCGGTCGCGAGGGACGGAACATCCGTGCGTTCGAGGCCGCGACCGGCTGCGACCTCGTCATCGACGATACCCCCGAGGCCGTGGTCGTCAGCTGTTTCAATCCCGTGCGTCGTGAGGTCGGCAAGCTCACGCTGGAACGCCTCCTCGCCGATGGCCGCATCCACCCCGCCCGGATTGAAGAACTCGCCCACAAGGCGCGCAACGAGGTCGAGCAGATTGCCCGGCAGCAAGGCGACCGGGCCAGCCTCGAACTCGAAATCTCCGGCCTTCACCCCGAGCTCATCAAGCATCTCGGGCGTCTGCACTTCCGGACGAGCTTCGCTCAGAACGTCCTGCAGCACTCGATCGAGGTGGGCCATCTCGCCGGGTTGATGGCCGCGGAGCTCGGGCTCAACGTCAAGGAGGCGCGTCGCGCCGGGCTCTTGCACGACGTCGGCAAGGCGGTCGACCACGAGGTCGAGGGGCCGCACGCGATCGTCGGCGCGCAATTGTGCAAGAAGTACGGTGAGAGCAAGGCCGTCGTTCACGCCGTCTCGGCACACCACGAAAACGAGCGGCCGGGCAGTGTGCTGGCGCACCTCGTCGCTTCGGCCAACGCCCTCTCGGCAGGCCGGCCCGGCGCCCGTCGCGAGCAGCTCGCGGCGTTCGTCAAGCGGCTCGACGATCTCGAGACCCTCGCTCAGGGGTTCCAGGGGGTCGAAAAGGTCTTTGCCATTCAGGCAGGTCGCGAGATTCGCGTCCTCGTCGAGAATGCACGGCTCTCGGATCAGGACGCCGACTTGCTCGCCCGGGACATCGCCCGCAAGGTCGAAACCGAGCTGACCTACGCGGGCGAGATCCGGGTGACGGTCGTCCGGGAAACGCGGGCGGTGCAGTTCGCGCGCTGAACCCGACGGGGCGCTTGCCTCCGGGTCGGCTTCACCCCTACCCTCTGCCTCGCTTCTGAGTCCCAACCGTCCGGAGAATGAGGATCCTGATGACCACTGAGGATGTCGTCGAGAAGGTCAAGGCAGCATTCGTCGAAGCGCTCGGCGTCGACGAGGAGGACGTGACGCTCGAGTCGAAGATCTTTGACGACCTCGGCGCCGAGTCCCTCGACCTTCTCGAGATCGTCTTCCTGCTCGAGCGTGCCTTCGACATCAAGATCCCCCGCGGCGGGGTCAAGGAGGCCAGCCAGGCCGGCGTCGACCCGACGCAGTACGAGGCCGACGGGAAGCTCACGGCGCTCGCGCTCGAGAAACTGCGGGAGCTGATGCCCGAGGTCGATCCGGCGGAGATCAAGCCGGGCCTGGGCTCGAACGACATCCCTCGCCTGTTCCGCGTGCAGACGTTCGTGAACATCGTCACCCGGTTGCTCGCCGAAAAGGGCGTCGCCGTCGAGTGAGTACCGGCGCCGTGCCGGCCCCGACGCCGGAGGTCGCCCCCCGCTTCGGGTTCGTGGTTCACCCGCTGACGCCTTTCCAGCGGCGTTTGCTCGGCGTGAGAAGCGGTGACGCACGCCTGATGCGGGGTGAGCCGAGCGACCGACCGCCCGGCCGGGTCATCAGCGAGCTTGCCGTCGAACGGGCGGTCGGCACGCCCGTGCGCGGGATGCTCGCGGCCATCCCGTCACTGCCCGAGACCCTGCTCAAGGAGCAAGCGGCAGGCGTCGGGGACGTGCTCGACGCCGTGCGGCTGTGCAACGGGGCGGGTGCCCGAGTCGTCGGCCTCGGCGCCGTGACCGCCGTCATCGGTGGTCAGGGCAAGGCGGTCGCCGAGGCCGCGCCCTGCGCGGTCACGACGGGCAACGCGCTGACGGCCTGGGCCGCCGTCGAGACCTGGGCCCGTTTCGACGCGCTGCGCGGCCGCGACGCGCCCGTGGGGCTGTACGGGTGGCCCGGCGCAGTGGCGGGGGGCATCTTGCGCCTGCTGGTCGACCGGGGAGCGACGGTCCGGGTCGTGTCGGCCGCCCCGCCGACGCCGTTGATCAGAACGCTCGATCGGCTGACGCGCGAGGGCCCGGGCAGAGCCGAGCTCGTCGAGCACGAGCGCCTGGTTTTCGAGCGCGGGCAGGTCCTGATCGCGGCGTCGAGCACGGGAGGGCGCATCGCGCTTTCGTCGCTGCCATCCGGCGCCGTGGTCATCGACGTCGCCGCCCCCGTCGACGTCGACTTCGACGTCCCGTTCCGGGAAGACGTGCTGATTCTCGACGGCGAAATGGTTCGCTTGCCGGGGCGCCTCCGCGGCACCGAGCCATGGCAGACGCTTTATGGCTGGGTCACCGGGCAAGGCGAGCGCATCTTCGCGTGTTTCGCCGAACCGATGCTCATTGCCGGCAGCGGCCGTCTCGACCTGGCGGCGTGCGGTCGCGACCTGCCGATCGAGCGCCTGCGGGCCATGGCCGCGCTGGCCGCAGTCGAAGGCTTCAGCGTCGACGCCCTGTGCGCGCGGGGGCGGCCGATTCGAGGGGCTCGCCTTCTGGCGTTCGCCGAGCGACGCGTCCGCTGAGGAGGCCCGGCAGGTGCTCCGCCTCGAGCGCCTCCATGACCGCCCGCTCCGCCTCGACCTCGTGGTCGTGGCCGATCAGGTGCAGCGTCCCGTGGAGCAGAAGGAACGTGACCTCCGAGAGGAGGTCCCATTTCGGAGCGCTCGCCGAGTCGCCCAATGCACCCCAGAGTCGCGGAAGGCAACCGTCACCGACCTGCTCGGCGGCGGTCTCGAGGCTGATGACGACGTCCCCGAGCGCGACGGGCACACCCATCGGACGAGGGGCGGGGCTCTCGCCCTCGAGCTGTGAGAAGCTGAGGACGTCCGTCGGTCTGTCCTTCTGGCGCCAGGTGCGGTTGAGTTCGCGGATCTCGGCGTCGTCCGTCAGGACGATGCACAGGTCGTCGTCGGGCCGCCCGAGGGCTTCCAGCAGACGGGCGGCCCGGCGGCGCAGTGTTGCGGGCTGGACGCGGCCTCGAACGCCCGCGCGTTGCATGATGGTGATCATCGCGTCTCCTCGGCGTCGTAGGCACGGACGATCCGCTGCACGAGAGGATGCCGAACGACGTCGACGTGGGTGAAGCGAACGACTTCGATGCCCTCGAGCGCGCCGAGGAGGTTCACGGCGTGTTCGAGGCCGCTGTCCTTGTTCGGCGGGAGATCCGTCTGGGTCAGATCCCCCGTGACCACGGCCTTCGACGAAAAGCCGAGCCGCGTCAGGAACATCTTCATCTGGTCGCGGGTGGCGTTCTGCGCTTCGTCCAGAATGACGAACGCGTGATTCAACGTTCGTCCGCGCATGAACGCGAGCGGCGCGACCTCGATGACCCCCGACTCGACGAGCCGGCCCGCACGCTCCATCTCCATCATGTCGTAGAGCGCGTCGTAAAGCGGTCGGAGGTAGGGGTTGACTTTCTCCGCGAGGTTGCCCGGCAGGAAGCCGAGCTTCTCGCCGGCCTCCACCGCGGGCCGTGCGAGAATGATGCGTTTGACCTCTTTGCGCTGCAGGGCGGCGACCGCCGCCGCCATGGCGAGGTACGTCTTGCCCGTGCCCGCGGGTCCGACACCGAAAACCAGATCCGACCGGCCGATGGCCGTCAGGTACTCCCGCTGATGGGTCGTTTTGGGGGTTACCGCGCGATGCTCGTGGGTCGTCAGGACCGAGGCGCGCTGGAGGTCACCGAGATCCACGGTGCCGTCGGATTCGAGCACGCCGACGGCCTGTTCGATGTCCTGCAGAAAGAGCGCGCCCCCGCCGGCCGCGACGCGCAACAACTGGCGCAGCACACGCTCGGCCCGGGCGACCCGGACAGGCTCGCCGTGAACGACGACATCGGAGCCGCGGACAGTCAGGCGGACGTCGAGGCGCCGTTCGAGGAGGCGACGGTGTGCGTCCTGAGGGCCCCAAAGGCGCGTCACGGCGGACGGATGGTCTGCGATGGAGATGAGGAGGGGCTGTCCGGCGGGCTCGCTCATCGAAGGTCGAAGTCCGTACCGATGCTGAAGTACTGCATGGGGGCCATGCCCTCCGCGCGCAGGAGGTCGGGATCGAGGAGTCCCGACCCGGTGAGGGCGTCGAGCGACTCGGGGTATTGCCCCTGGCGGGCGCGGTACACCTCGAGGGCGGCTTCGACGGTGGCGAGCCGGTTGGCGCGCAGCCGGCCTATGGCTTCGCGACCGAGCTCGACGCGATTCTCGGCGAGGGCGTCACGAGAGTGCGGCATGGCCCACACGATCGCCGCGATGAACGCCGCGACGAGGAGGTTCAGCGCGACCCGGCCGGCGAGCTGCACCCAATCGATGCGCCGGCGAAGCGGCCCGCCGTCCGCGCGGGGCGCCGTGATCTTGACCGGTGCGATATACCCCTCGTTCAACAGGCTCACGAGGGACTTGCAGGTCTCGAATTCGCCGAGGCGGGCAAGGTCGACGAGCTGCAGAACCGAGCGCTTGCCGTCGACGAACGCGAAGACCCGCCGGTCGTTGCGACTGAGGTTCGAGGCCGCGCCCGTCGCCTTCTTGCCCTTCACGGGGGGCTGTTCCGCGGGCGGGGCGGTCGGGTCGACGAACTCGCTGAACGCGTCGTCGAGGATCCGGTCGAGGGCCTCGGCTTCCGTCTCTGCTTCCTCGATGGACTTGAGCGGGCGAAAGACGGTGTCCGGATTGCTGATGCGCGCCTGAATCAGCGGCCACTCGTCCATCATGCGGACGCCCTCCATCAGGAGGGACTCGGAGGAGACGGGCGCGATGTTCGGGCGTGCGAAGCCGGGTGGCTTGCTCTCGAACCGATACTTGCCGCGTTTCCACTGGAAGAGCCGCGCAAGCGTCTCGCGCGTCTGGAGGTCCGTGAACTCCTGAAGAAGCTCAGGGGTGATCGTCCCTTCTTCGACGAGAATGTCCCCCACCCGCTTGAGCGTCTTCTTCTGGGCGTCGAGGGCGGCCGCGAGTTGATCCCGAGAGATGACCATCGCTGCGGCCATCATGTTGCCGATGAGGTCTCTCTTGTCGCGACGGGCCACGTCGACCCGGATGACCTTGCCGCCCCGGAAGAAGACCTGGACTTCCTCCGTGTCGCCGGTGCCCTCGACGAAGAGGATGCCCGTCTTCTGCTGCGAGCCGATGAGCTGCAGGATTTCGCCAATGCCGAAGTCCGCGAGCGTGCCTTCGAGCGCCATCAGGCGACCTCCCGCGCGGCGCGCCAGGTGCGGACGAATCCGAAGAGCCACAGCGCGACGAGGCCGAGGGCCAGCGTGACCCCGTGCGCGCCCGAGGTCGGGCGACCACCGAAGGGCTCATAGAGGACCCCCTCGGGCAGCAGAATCCGGAGAATCAGGAAGACAGCGAGCCCGGCGGCCAGGCAGCCCCGGAGGGCGCGCCCGCGCAGGAACGACGCGAATCCCGGGAAGACCAGCGCCCCCGCGCGAACGCCCCAGAGCCGTACTGCGGCATAGCGGGCGATGCGCTCTTCCTTCTCGAAGCGCACGCGACGGTCGACCGGGATGTTGCGGATGAAGAGGTTCTGGCACTGCTCGCACAGCGGTGCGGACTCCGGCGCGCCCAGGTGGACCTCCGCCGAGAGCGCGCACCGGCTGCAGGGGACGACCACGAGGCTCCGCCGCCGGACGGCCGCGAGCACGGTGAACGCGACCAGGACCACTGACGCGCCCATCGGGGCGGCGGCCTCCGGAACGGGGCCGGCCAGGCGCAGCCAGGCGCGGGTCGCGAGCGGGCTCGGAGAGAGCAGCGTGTCGACCTCCCGGTGAGTCAGGGCGTCGGCCGAGAGACCCAGGTCGACGACGAACCGGTTCAGGTTGGGGTCGAGGTCCTCATTCCAACGGGCAACCCGTTCCGGATCGAGGGCCGAGGCCTCGCCGAAGCGTTCCCGGGCTTTGTCGAGCCGGACCGTCCGGGTGTAGAGGCGAGAGATGTTGAAGTAGGGCTCGGGCCGCTTTCCGTCGAGTCGGATGGCCTCGAGATAGGCCTTCTCGGCCGCGTTCGGGCGCCCGCTCGCGAAGAGGGCGTTGCCGAGGTCGTTCTGGATCCGCGCCGCTTCGGGATCTCCCGGGGGGACGTGACTGGCCGCGCGGGTCAGCGAGGCGATGGCGGCGTCGAGTTGCCCCTGCCGTTTCTGGCTGACGCCGAGAACGAACGCCGCTTGCCAGTCCGAGGGTCGGCGGACGAGGACGGCGGCGACGGCTTCGGCAGCCCGCGGGTGGTGCGGATTGCCACCGAGCTCGTAGAGCGCATGGGTTGCTCCCGTGCCGGCTGCGCTCAGGCGATCGACCGCTCTCAACACCCAGGGCGTCCCGGCGAGGACCAGAACGCACGCCACGGAGACCACCCGCTCGTTGGCGCGCTGCAATGGCCAGACCAGAATCAGAAACGGAAACACCAGCAGCAACGGCCCGAAGCCGAAGTAGAGCGGAATGGCGACGAGGAGTCCGGCGGCCGCGAGGAGGACGACGCGGAGCACGCTCGGGAATGTATGGCCGAGCCCGTGGTAGAGCGCGAGCCCGTGCCGAAAGACCTGCGCGACGAGAAAGAGCCCGAGCAGGGCACCGGCGATGATGAACGTCGTCCAGACGAGGTCGCTGGCCAGGA
This sequence comes from Myxococcota bacterium, assembly GCA_023150895.1. GTDB lineage: Bacteria > Myxococcota_A > Bradymonadia > UBA7976 > UBA1532 > CAINDO01. The sequence continues at coordinate 12,183 of JAKLJY010000024.1, forward strand.
GCGTTCGCCGCTGGAAATCCTGCAGACGCAAGGACATCGCCTTGACCGTGTGGACGAGCCACCGATGGAGCGCCCACGGCTGCCGCTCGAGCGCCCAGGTCGCCTGCGCGGTCTCAATCTCCGGCAGCCCCGGGGACAGGGTGCGGGCCTGGTCGACGAGCGCCTGGCTCCGGTTCAGATCGACCGTGACCGTCGCGGCTCGGCCCGCCTCGTCGAGGAGGTCGAGTGCAAACGCGTCGAGGCGCTCGATGCCGAGTTCCCGCCGTTGAATGAGGACCTGCCGCTGCAGATCGTCGGCGCGGGCCTCGTCACCGTCGGCGACGGCCTTCCGGCGCAGTTGCCAGAGGCCGAACAACTCGGCCTCGCCCCGGACCGGTGTCGCGAGGCCAAACTGTGAGTCGGGGGTCTCCCCCTGCGCCGGTGCGGCGCTCGGCAGTCCTGCGGCCGGCGCCGATGCGGGCGGGGCGTTCGCGACCGCTGGCGCATTCCCACCGCCCGGCTGCAGAAGAAACACGAGGAGCGACAACAGAACTTGCATCGGTTTGCGAGTACCACGAATCTTGCGGCGGGCCAACACCTGCGGGGAACGCCATGAACGCCAAACGGGACTGCCTCGAGAAGCTCCTCGCCGAGGGTCTGGTCTTCGTTCAGCTCGATCCCCGCGTCCCCGGGGTCGATCTCCCCGCCCACCTCCGTCGCCAACCGGTGGTCGGCCTGAACCTGAGCCTGAACTTCCGGATCGACGTCTTCGAGATCGACGACGTCGGTGTTCGGGCGAGCCTGTCCTTCCAGGGGCAACGACACCTCTGCGTGCTGCCGTTCGATGCCATCTTCCTGATGGGCCTCGCCGAGGGGGACGGCACGTACGTCTTCCCCGAGTCGGCCCCCCCCGAGCTGCGGGCCCGTTTCGCGGCCGCCATGGCCCAGGCGGAGGCCGGTGCGGCTGCAGCGTCGCCGGCGCCGACCCCGGCGGCGGGGGATGCGGGCCGTGAAGACGATGAGGCCGACGAGGCCGACGACGAGCCGCCGCCCCCGCCGCCCCCGCGCGGGCGACCTCAGTTGCGCCTCGTGAAGTGAGCGGCACGTGCGCCGAGCGTTCTCCCTTCTGTACTGGGCGATGGCCGTCGGGCTCGCCGCATCGGTCGCGCTCTCGGCGACGCATGGGGCCTTCGTGCGCCCGACGCCCGCCAGCGGTGCGATGACCCCCGAGGACGTCACCCCGGAGACCCCTGAAGGGCGCGCGTGCGCCCGCGACCTGAAGGCACTGCACGACGAGCTCGTCGACCGCGCCGGCCGAACGTTCGTCGGCGACGGCGGCCCGACGCCCGACATGTTGCGGGACTGGACGACCTGGACGGCGACCTGGCGTGATCGGCTTCTCGAGCGCAGGACCGCCTGTCGACTCGGGCAGAGCAAGGCGATGGCGCCGGTGGATCGCCTGGCGAGGCACCTGGAGCGCCTTCACCTGGCCTATACCACCGCCCTCAACGGATTCAGCGACGTCGGTCGGCGCCAGCTCGTCGAGACTCGCAAGGCGTTCGAGGCGCTCGGTGTCGACCGCCCCCCGGACGTCAGTCGCCCTTGAGCTGCTCGTAACGGCGACGGGCCTGGGCCGAGTACATGTTCTTGGTGTAGCGGCTGAAGAACCGGAAATAGAGGTCGCGCGCCGTGCGCTTCTCACCCATCCGGTCGTGGCAGTACGCGAGGTTGAAGCTCGCCTCGGAGAGGTACTTGCCGTCGATGTTCGCTGCGATGGCTTTGCGGAGCAGGTCGGCGCCTCGTGAGAAATCCTTCAGGCGCATGGCCGACATGCCCTGGTAGAAGTGGAGCATGCCGAGGTAGGGGGGCTTCGGGTCGTACTCCTGCGACTTGATGAAGGCTTCGTCCGCCTTGCCGAAGTTGCCCTGGTCGTACAGGTCGACGCCGCGGTCGTAGGTCTCGCGTGCGACCTCGGATTTGAACCGGATGATGAGATCTTCGAGCAGCCCGGCAAACCGCAGCTTGCGCAGCGACGAGAAGGCCTCGACCGCCTTCTCCTTGTTGCCGTCCTTCACGAGGCGCTCGAACTCCAGCAACTCGCGCTCGACTTGCTGCCAACGGCCGAGTTCGGCGCGGAGCTGATCGACCTGTTGCTCGAACCCGGCCTCCTTCTTCTCGAAGAGGGCCCGATCGGCGCTGGCCTTTTCGAGTCGCGCCTGGAACGTCAGCCAGAGACCGGCTGCGATGACGACGACGAACAGAAGGTAGGTGCCCACTGCGTTGAAGAGGGCCTTCTTCTCCTGCTGGTCCTGCTTCCGCGCGATCCCCTTGACCTCCGTGCTCAGGTTCTTGAGCGCGTGCTCGGTCTTGATTGTGAGGTTGCGGGTATTGATGACCTCGTCGCGGAGGCGGGCGAGCTCTTCCAGCACCAGGCCGGGCCGGAAGTCGGGGTCGTCGTTCATCACTTCGGCGGGGGATCGGCGGCGCGGAGGGGCTAGTTGCCGGCGTCGGGGAGGATGACCTGGCCGGCGTCGGGGAGGATGACCTGGCCAGCGTCGGGGGCGACGATAATGCCGCCATCGCCGGGCAGGATGATCTCACCGGCGTCGCCGGTCGGCTCGGCAACCCCCGAGTCGACCGCGAAGCCGGCGTTGTCGGAGACCTCGACGCGGAACTGCAGGAAGATCTCGGCGCCCGCCGGCGGGGGGTCCGTGAGCGTCAGCGCGAGCTGAGACGGGCACGTCGGGTCGAGTTCGATGTTGAACCCGTTCTGCGGGATCGTCGTCGGCGGAATCTGAACTTCGCATGCCCCGCCCTGATCCTGCGTGCGGGTGCACTGCATGCGGACGTTCACCGTGGGCTTGTAGTTCGCAACCTCGGCGAACTCCGCCGGCGTCTCGCAAGGGTGGAGCGGCTCGTCGGCTTCACCCGGGGCGAGGCACTGCGGGACCTTTTCGAGGCAGTAGTGGCCGAGCACCTGGACGATGCGGTCGCGAATGATCTGCAGCGGTCGGCTGAAATCGTCCTCGCAGATCGAGATGCAGTCGAGCGTGCCCTCACTTCCGGCCGGACACCCGATGCCGTTGATGCCGAATGCCTCGGCGAGTTGCAGGTAGCGCCGGCCGCTGTAGGCCTTGCCGTTGGACGAGGAGCAGGTCGGCACGGGGCCACCCTTGCACTTGCCCTCGGGGCAGCACATGGAGTCGACGTTCGACACGTTGGCGTTGGGTCGCTCGGGCGTCTCCGGGTTGGAGTCGTGGTCCTCCCAGTACCAGCAGGCCTCCTCGGGGCGGCCCTGGACGTTGCTGACCTCGAAGGTCTGCCCGGCTTCGTCCTGCACGAACGCCCGGTTGCCCACGATGGAGGCGACGATGACGGCGCGGTTGGGATCGACTTTCAGGCTCCGGAGGAAGTCGACGTAGTCACCCACGGGGGTGAGCGCGTCCGGGAACCACTCGCAGTTGTTGTTGTCGCCGCGGTCAATCAGGCAGCGCGCCTGGTAGCACTTGTCCGGTGTGAGCGAACTGCACTCGTTGTTGTAGCAGGCCGCGATGTCGCCGCTCGGGCACAGCGTCGGATCCTGGAAGCCGTCCGGGAAGCTGTCGCCGTCCGGGCCATCCATCGGGCCGTACTTGCAGATGGCGCGCCGGCTGGCATTGGGGTTGGACTGGGGATCCGAGCAGTCGACCTCGTCCGAGAGGTTGATGACGACCAGGATGGCGTCCGGACGCAGGAAGTCGGGCTCCTGTCCGGGCTGGAGGCGCTGCGCGCAGTTGCGGTCGTACGTGCTCTTGACGACCTGCCCCGCCGCGTTGACCTCGTCTACGCAGCACTCGGCGAACGAGGGCTTGTTCGGGCCTTCGCAGGAGAGCGCGAGCCGCATGGACTCGAGCCCCTTCTCGAAGCCGTCACCGCCCGTGCCGAGGGTGGCCAGGCAGCGGAACTTGTGCTCGAACTCGTCGCGCGTCGCGCCGATGTTGCCGCCGAGGTTCGGCAGGCCCGACTTCAGGATCGGACCGAACGTCCAACTCCCGGCGTCGTTGAGCAGGTCGGTGCAGTTCTCGGCCTCTGCGGCGATCGCCGCCGGACAGTTCGGGGAGATGCCGGGCGGGGTGTCCTGGAAGCGGCCACGGGCGCTCGCCGTTCGCAGATCGGTGTTGATGACCGCGATGCGGTAGTCCGCCGAGTCGCCGAGGTCGTCGAACAGGAAGCCGGACAAGAGGCCGAAGTTGGCCGCCAGGTTGGCCTGCTCCTCGCACATCGAGCCGGAGTTGTCGATGAGGAAGAGGAAGTCGAGCTTGGTCTTCGCCGGAAGGCTGACGGCCGTGTTGTTCGCGGCCGAGACCACCTTGTCGAGGGGCTCGAGCGGATGATCGTTGCAGGCCGCGGAGCCCAGCGCGGTGGCGCCCAGCGCAAGCGTGTGGAGGAACCGGGACTGGCGGGTGAGCGTCATGCGCATTTCATCCTACACCGGACGGGAATCCGGCAAAGCCTAACCCGCGCCGCCGGGTGAGTCAACGGCGAGGGCACACCGTTGCGCCCGACCTCGGCGCGCCGTGCGCGCGAGGGGCCGGTGCTCCGACGGCCCGCGTCGAATCCCGGCCATCGGGCCGGGCTCGTCGACGGCATGGTCGGCCCCGGATGATCACCTTCGTCGAGGCACCACGCCGGGTCCGGCGTACCGGTCGCAGGCATCTCCCGGACCGTCGCCATCCTTGTCGCTCTGGCTCGGGTTGGGGGCCCGGGGGCAGTTGTCGCAGGCGTCCCCGTGCCGGTCCAGATCCCCGTCCGTCTGCGTCGGGTTCCATTTCGCCGGGCAGTTGTCGCAGGCCGAGTCGACGCCATCCCGATCGCGGTCGTCGGTCGGGTTGCTGCGAACGGCGACGCAGGGGTCGCAACGGTCCCCCAGGCCGTCGCCGTCCAGATCGGCCTGGTCGGGGTTGACTTCCCCGGGGCAGTTGTCGCAGGCGTCGGCCACCTGGTCGCGATCCGTGTCCCGCTGACCCGGGTCGAAGATGTCCGGGCAGCTGTCGCAGGCGTCTCCCACGCCGTCCCGGTCGCGGTCGGCCTGGTCGATGTTGTCGGTACCGGGGCAGTTGTCGGCCGCGCAGCCGTCCCCCAGCCCGGGCCCGATGCCATCCTCATCGTAGAAGACGAGGCTGTTGTCCGTAGGGTCCATCGAGGGGCGCGCGCCGGCGGGCAGCTTGTAGGGGGTGCGCCGCTCGCACCGGGGGGCCGGGTTGTTCTTGCCGTCGAAGAGGCAGAAACGCTGCGCCTGACCCTCGGGGTTGGTCCAGGTCACCGCGACCCAGGCCATCTCCACGGCCCACCTCGTTGGCGTGTAACAGACGAACCCGAACGGCTCGCACGCGTCGGGATTCAGGAGGAGGCCCCGTGCGCGCACCAGGCTCGTGAGGTGCACCTCGTCGACCGCCCCGCCCGGATCCGCGGGCAGGGAGAACCAGGTCGTTTCACCGCCGAGCCAGACCCGACACTCGATGTCCTCCTCGGCGGGCGCGTGCAGGATCTCCAGGACGAGGTTGCCGACGTCGCAGGCGTCTCCGAGCCCGTCGCCCTCGGCGTCGGATTGCTCGGGATCGGCAATGAAAGGACAGACGTCGACGTCGTTCGGGACACCGTCGCCGTCCTGATCGGGATCGCAGACGTCGCCTGCCCCGTCGGCGTCCGTGTCCTCTTGTGCCGGATCGTGATCGTCCGGACAGACGTCGACGGAGGCCACGATGCCGTCATGATCGGGCGCGTCGGCCAGATCCGGGTGCGGGTCACAGGCATCCCCCACCCCGTCCGCGTCCCGATCTTCCTGAAGGGGGTTGAACGACCCGACGCAGTTGTCGACCTCCGCGCAGACGTCGTCGCCGTCGGCGGCGGGCCATTCGAGGCTGCGGGGTCCCGGTGGTCCCTCGCAGAAGTCGCACGCGTCGCCGACGCCGTCGCCGTCCGTATCGGCCTGGTCCGGGTTGGCGTCCGCCGGGCAGTTGTCGACCTGACAGATGCCGTCCCCGTCGCCGTCGTACTCGAATGTGTCCGCCGGGCAGGCATCACACGCGTCTCCCGTGCCGTCCCGATCGCCATCGGCCTGGTCGGCGTTCGGGACGAAAGGGCAGTTGTCGGTGCCCTGGGGAACGCCATCGTCGTCCCCATCCGGCTCGGTCGGGGCTTCCGCCGTCCGATGGGCGAACGGATCCGGATCGCACGCGTCGCCGAGGCCGTCGCGGTCCGAGTCCAGGTCCCGCGGATCGAAATGGCCGGGGCAGGAATCGCAGGCGTCCGGGATCGTGTCGACGTCCCGGTCTCGCCGCTGGATCCGTGGATCGCAGTCCGTCACGGAGACGCTCATCGGGTTTCGCCCGAGGATGGCGAGGGGCACCGCCGCCCGGTGTCCGATGAGGCCGCCGGCGGTTGCCAAAAACGCGCCGCCCAACGCCGACTGCGCGTCCAGAAACGGGCCGGGTGTCGCAGGCAAGAGCCCGAAGAGGAGGTCGCCCGTGCGCTCATCGAAGCGGATGTATCCATTCGACGCGTCCGGACCCTCGCCGTCCCCCATCCAGATGAAGGCCACGCTCAGGGTGCGGGCGCCCACCGGTCCCCGCGTGCGGAGCTCGACGAATCGGGCCGCCCGGCGACGGTGCGCGGTGACGGCGACGGCGACCTGGGTCCGATCGACCGCCCAGAGCGTGTCGCTGGGGGTGGAGGCCAAAAACGGCATCGGCTCCGTCGAGAGGTATCCGAGCGCGTTGACGTGAAGGAGCGCCACGGGGCCGTCCCCGAGGTCGACCGGAAACGGAAGCGGGAGCGGGCCCAGGTCCTGCGTGCCGTCCGGGACCTCGATGATGGTGTCCGCCGGCCCTTGCAGCGGAGAGTAGGGCTGCCAGAAGAGGCGTTGGGACGTCTCGCCCCAGGTCCACATGCCGTCGTCCGGCTCGGGCCAGGTGTTCGGCGGTGTGGCGCCGCTCGTGCCCGCCAACGCCGTCATGATCGAAATCGCCGCCAGCGCGCGCCCGCTTCTGTAGTTCATCACCGGTTGGCCCTACCCGTGGTCGTCGAGGTCGACCGATCGACCCGTCTTGGGCAGACGGACGGCCCGGGCCGTGCCTCAACCGGGGGGGCGGCGGGGACTCACCATGGGGCACACCGCGGGCCCGAGGCCTTCACGGGGGCCCGTTACCCGTTTCCGGGCTGCCGGCGCCCTCCGGATCGTCCGCGACCGTCACGGCGCCGCTGAGGCGGGCGTGGGGCAGGATCAGGTACGGCAACCCGACGACGACCTGCACGACCAGTTGCACGACGTGGAGCATGATCGTGTAGAGCGTGATGTTGCCCTGGCTCTCGGGGCTGAGGAGCAGAAGGGAGAAGCCGGCGGCAAGGGCCAGTTCGAAGGTGCCCGTCATGCCCGGCCCCCCCGGAATCATGATGCCGACGACCAGGATGGCCAGCAGCGCGAACCCGCCCGGATAGCTCAGGTCGCGAATGTTGACCGCGTCACCCATGATCTTCATGCCGACGCCCTGGATGGCCCAATAGACGATGGTCAGCACGACGAACCAGAGAATGCGGCGCTTGTCCGGCAGAATCTTGAGGCCGTCGAGGAACGCATCGAGGACCCGGACCACGCGCCGTGTGGTGCCCTCGTGGAGGCGATTGCCAATCGACCGGATCAGTTCGACCGTGGCCTGCCGCCGGACGTAACCGCCGATCAGGACGAGCAGCGCCCCCAGGAAGACTGCGCCCGCGACGTAGCCGCTGAGCTTGACGGCGTCGACCTTGGGGTTGCCGTTCGGTGGCAGAAACGAGATGAACAGGAAGAAGAGTGCAACGAAGAGGACACCGTCGATGACGCGCTCGACGACGACCGTCGCCAGCGCTCCGGTCCCGGAGACGCCGCCCTTCCCGCGGACCAGATAGGGCCGAACGAGTTCACCGAGCCGCAACGGGAAGACCGTGATGCACAGGTATCCGATCGCACCCGCAGAGACGATGTCCCGCCAATGAATCGGCCCGAGCGCCCGGACGAGGACGCCCCACCGGACGATGCGCACGACGTGCGAGATGGCGAACAGCAGGCCGTAGGTCCACAGGAGGGACACGTCGACCTTCTCCAGACGGACGAAGAAGTCGCTCCAGTCCTCGCCCCGGAAGGCCAGCCAGAGCAGCACGGCCCCGAGGACCGTCGAGAAGACCCATTTGAAGAGGAAGTTGCGCAAGGGGGCGTCCGGGCGGCTCAGGCCGCCGCGATCAGTCGGTTCGGGGTGGCGCTGAGCAACTGCTGGAGTCGCCGCGGTGGCAGGCGAGACTCGAGCTCGGCGAGAACGGGGCGCACGATCTTCGGAAGCTCGCGCGGGCTGTGGCAGTCGGTGGCGACCAGATCGGCGTGACCGCCCTCCAGCAGGGCCCAGGCGGTCTTCTTGATGGTCCGGCCGAACGTCCCGGCGAGCGAGCGGAAGCTGACCTGGATGAGCGCCCGGCCGGTCGTGAGGGCGAGGAGACGATCGAGATCGTCGTGGAAGGGCTGGCAGCGTTCGGGATGCGCGACGATCGGGTAGTAGCCGGCCGCCCCGACCTCGAAGAGGACGTTGGGCATGGCCGCCGGCATGAAGGTCTCCGGCAACTCGAGCAGGACGTAGCGAGAGCCGTCGATCGTCATCAGCCGCCGCGCGGCGAGCTCGTCGTGGAAACGTGCCCCATACGCGTACTCCGCGCCCCGGCCGACGTCGATGGTGAGGCCGGCCTCGCGGGCGCGGGCCTCGAGCGCTGCCCGGGCCGCCTCGATGCGCTCGGGGCCATACGTGTACCGGGCATCGTCCGCATGGGGGGTGGCGACGACCCGGGAAAACCCGGCGTCCTGGAGACCGCGGAGCATTTCGAGGGCCGCGTCGTCGTCGCGCGCGCCGTCGTCGAGCCCCGGGAGAACGTGCAGGTGCAAGTCGATCCGGCCACCGGCAGTGGAGACGATCGAGTTCACCGGGGACTGCTTTTCATGGGGCGGGACGGCCTTTCATGCGGGTCCGGGGGCATCGGGAACCACACGGGGGCAAAAGCGGGCAAAGGTTGACTTGCGATCGGCGCGCAACATAATGCCTCGTATGTCCGGCGAAAAGCGCAAGGTCATGATTCTGGATGATAACATCATCAGTCTCATGATCGCCGAAGAGCTCCTGGTGGCCCACGGCTACGAAGTCGTGAAGATGTCCGCACCCCACGGGTGCGTGGCCAAGCTCGACTACGAAATGCCCGACGTCCTGCTCGTGGACATCGCCATGCCGCGCCTCGCGGCCGACGACCTCCTCGACACCATCCGGACCGCGCCCGAACACGAGGACCTCATCATCGTCCTCTACTCGGACATGGAGGCGGAGCGGCTCGAGAAGATCTGCCACGCCAAGGACATCAACGGGTACTTCTGCAAGTCGATGGACATCACCAAGCTCCCCGAATTCGTCGACCGTTTCTTCTGAGCTTGACACCGGGGTCCCGTCGACCGTAAAAGGCCCGCGGTCGTCGTTCACGACCCCCATGGCGGCGTAGCCAAGCGGTAAGGCAGAGGTCTGCAAAACCTCCACTCACCGGTTCAAATCCGGTCGCCGCCTCCCGAAGACCCGCCCCGGCATACCCGGGGCGGGTTTTTCATTTTCGGCCGCGGGCTGCCTCGACGAGGGCGACGCACGCGGCGACGGCCCCCGGCAGATCGAGGGTCGTCGCGTCGACGACGACGGCATCGTCCGCCTGCCTGAGCGGGGCGATGGCGCGGTTCATGTCCTGGTGGTCCCGCGCTTCGATCTCGGCAAGCACGGTCTCGAACGACGCGTGATGGCCGGCGGCAAGCAGCTCGCGGTGGCGACGCTCGGCCCGGGCGGCGGCGCTCGCCGTCAGGTAGATCTTCACGTCCGCGTCCGGGAAGACGACCGTCCCGATGTCGCGTCCGTCCATGATGGTGTCCGTCGAGCGACCGAGGCGTCGCTGAAGCTCCATCAGGCCCGCCCGTACCGGCGGTTGAGCAGCGAAGTCGCTGGCGGCCCGGCTGATCTCGGGCGCCCGGATTTCGGACGAGACGTCCTCGCCGTCGAGGAGCAGCGCGTCCCCGTCGAAGCGAAGACCCAGCGCTCGGACGAACGGCTCGAGCATTGCAGCCGCAGCGGGCGTGTAACCGGCGCGTCGCGCCGCGAGGGCGACGCCACGATAGAGGGCGCCGGTGTCGATCCGGGTGAACCCGAGGCGGGCTGCGAGGTGGCGGCTGACGGTGCTCTTGCCCGCGCCGGCGGGCCCGTCGATGGCGACAATCATGGGGGGATCTTTCTACGGGTCACGGAGCCGCGCGGACGGTGTGCGAAGGTCCGCGAGCGCCCGCACGAAACCGGGGTACGAGACGTCGATGGCCTCCGGTGCATCGAGAACGACCGGGGCCGGTGCGGCGGCGTCGAGGAGCGCGGCACAGAGGGCGACGCGGTGGTCGCCGTGGGTGCGGGCGATGAAGCCGCCCATGGGCCGGTGGCCGCCCGCGAGCGTCCAACCGTCGGCATGCACCTCGACGTGCGCACCGTCGGCACGCAGAAGCGCCGCCATGGCCGCGATGCGATCGCTCTCCTTCACCGCGAGCTCGCCCGCGCCGCGGATCTCGCTCGACCCGTCCGCCGTCGTGGCGAGGAGGGCCAGGAGCGGAAGTTCGTCGATGCAGTCGGGCACCTCGTCCGGTGTGACGGTCGTGCCCCGCAGGGGTCCGTAACGGACCGTCAGCGTCCCGGTCGGCTCCCCATCGATCATCTTCGGGTCCTCCACCCCGATCTCGGCGCCCATGCGCTCGAGCACGCGGAGGAAGCCGGTGCGTCCCGGATTCAGGCAGACCCCCGGCAGCGTCAGTTCGCTGCCCGGCGTAAGCAGGGCCGCCGCGCACCAGAACGCGGCGCTGGACGGATCACCCGGGATGCTCCAGCGGTGGGGCGGTACCCGGTCGACCGGGGTCAGCGTCCAGGCGTCCCCCACACGCACGAGCGGAAGGCCAAGCGCGACGAACATCCGCTCGGTGTGGTCCCGCGTCGCGATCGGCTCGACGTAGGTGGTCTCGCTGCGCGCGCCGAGTCCGGCGAGCAGGACCGCGCTCTTGACCTGCGCGCTGGCCACCGCGCCGACGACCCGACCGCCCGTGAGCGTGACGCCCCGCAGACCGACAGGGGGGCGCCCACCCGGGGCCGTCACGACGTCGGCGCCGAGTCGACGAAGGGGGGCAGCGACTCGCTCCATCGGTCGCCGGACGAGCGAGGCGTCCCCAGTGAGCGTGAACGACTCGCCCGGGATGCCGGCCAACAAGCCCATCAGCAAGCGCAGGGTCGTCCCGCTGTTGCCGCAGTCGAGGGGGTCTCCCGGGCCACGAAGGCCGCGAAGGCCCCTGCCCTCCACGCGGACGACGTTCGCTCCGCCGCTTTCGAACGTGGCGCCCGCGGCGCTCAGGCAGTGCCGCGTGCTCTGGTTGTCGCCGCCGCCGGACAGGCCGATGATCTCGCTCGCTCCCGTGCCGATGGCCGCCAGCATGCAGGCCCGGTGGCCGATGGACTTGTCGCCCGGGACGGTCACCTGCCCGCGCAGCGGTCTCATGCGCGTGGTCATGGTCATGGCGACCCCCAGATGGCCCCGAGCGCCTCGTCGAGGCTGTCCGCGGCGAACGGCGGCCCGAGCCAGGTGACGTCGGGCTGCGCCCGGAACCAGGTCTCCTGACGCTTGGCGTATTGCCGGGTCGCGTCGATCGTCTGCGTCACGGCCGCCTCCAGCGAGAGCTCTCCGTGGAGGGCCGCCGCCGCCTGCCGGTAGCCGATGGCTTGAAGGCTGCGGAGCGTGCGCGGGAATCCTGCGGCTTCGAGGGCGCGCACCTCGTTCAACAATCCGCGCGCGAACATGGCATGGGTTCGCTCGGCGATCCGGACCCGGAGCTCGCTGCGCGGCACGGCGAGTCCGAAGAACCGGACGTCGTGACGCGGTGCGGCGCCCTCGTGCGCGCGCTGCCAATCCGTGAGCGGGCGGCCCGTGGTCTCGAAGACGCCCAGGGCGCGCTCGAGGCGCTGTCCGTCGGCGGGGTGGATGCGGGCGGCCGCCGCCGGATCGACCCGAGCCAGCTCGGCATGCAGCCGCCCGTGTTCACCGGCCCCGAGGCGAGCGCTCAGGCGGGCATGCACCGCGGGATCGACCGGTGGGGCTTCGCACAGTCCCTTGACGAGCGCCCTCAGGTAGAGGCCGGTCCCGCCGCACAAAATCACCCGTCGGCCACGGCCTTGCACGCCGGCGATGGCCGCATCCGCGAGGCGGACGTAGCACCCCGCGTCGAAGAGTTCGTCCGGTGCGACGACATCGACGAGGTGATGGACGACGTCGCCGAGCTCAAAGGCGGTCGCCTTGCCCGTCCCGATGTCGAGTCCTCGATAGACCTGACTCGCGTCCGCCCCGATGATCTCCGCTCCCCATCGGCGCGCGAGCGCGATGGCGAGGGCCGTCTTCCCGGTGGCCGTGGGTCCGACGAGGGCGACGATCGTCACGCCTCGCCTCCCCGCGTGACGCGGCGCTCGAGCTCCGTGCGGGACAGGACGGCCGCGAAACTCGGGAAATCTGGTTCGAACGGGGCGAGCGCCCGCAGCAGGGCCGCGAGCTCGGCGATCGGCACGTCGGCCGGGGCCGCCTCCGCCACCATCCGGGAGAGGCGACCGATGGGGGTCTCCGCACCGTCGGCGAGGGCGGCCCGCACTACGGCCTCGGGGCTCGCAACCCCCTCGAGCCCCGCGGGGAGGCTCACCACCACGAAGGTCTCCCCGCCGAACGGCTCGAGCACGAGGCCGAGCGCGGAAAGCGCCTCGGCAAGGGTTCCCGCCCGCCGGGCCTCCGCTCCGGTCAGCGTGACCATGACCGGGCTCGCGAGGCGCACCGGGGTTGCGCCGCGCCGGAGTCGATGGGCGGCGAGCGCCCGGCGCGCGGCCCGGAGATCGACCGCGACGAGCGCATCCGGCGCCAGGCACAGCGCGAGGCGTGGCCCGAGGGTGCCGACGGGCCGCCAGGTGGGCAGGCCGGGGCCTTCGCGGCCCCTCGTTTGCGGCGCCGGCTCTTCGCACTCGCCACCGACCGGTGGGGTCGACGCCAGCGTTTCGGTGAGCACGCGCGGGCGGTCCCACTGGGGGTCGCCCGCCGGCGGCCGGGGGGGGGCGACGGCCCCCGCAGTCGATGGTCGCGAGGCGGGCGGTGGGGAAACCAGGCTGCGTTGCGCACCGATGCGCTCCATCGCATCGAAGATGCGTCGCCGATGGGCGTCCAGGCCGGCGGGCTCGGCCGCGGGCGCGGCGGGGCCGGGCTCGGGCGAAGGGACGGCCGGCGGTGCGTCTGCCGGGAGAAGGTCGTAGCGGCGCGCGGGCGGTGGGGGCGTGTCGGCGGCGGCCGCGATGTCGGCCCGGGGGGGCTCCGGGGGGGACTCGGCCGAGAAGAGCGACGCCGCCTCGGTCTCCGGGCGCCCGCCCTGCCGCAGCGCCTCGAGGACCGTGCGATGGATGAACCGGTGGATCGCCCCGGAGTCGACGAACCGGACCTCCGTCTTCGCCGGGTGAACATTCACGTCGACCGCCTCGGGCGGAATGCGCAGGTGCAAGACGACGAAGGGCGAACGGCCCCGTTCGAGCGCGCCTGCATACGCCGCCTGAACGGCGCCGACGACGACGCGATCGCGGATGTAGCGGCCATTCACGAAACAATGGAGGTGACGTGCGGAGCCGAACGCCAAGGGAGGCAAGCCGACGAGCCCCTCGAGCGCGAACCCGCCCTGCACGTCGATCGGCGCGAGCGCCCCGCCCACCTCCCGGCCGAACAAGGCCCGAACCCGGTCGACGAGTCGCTCGTGGCGGGGCAGGTCCAGGGCGACCCGTCCCTCCTTGACGACCCGGAACGCGATGCCCGGCCACGCCAGCGCCAGCTGGACGGTGGTCTCGTGAATGTGCGCGGCCTCCGTCTCGGGCTTCTTCAGAAACTTACGTCTTGCCGGTACGTTGAAGAAAAGATCTTCAACCACTACTTCAGTTCCAGGCGGACCGCCTGCCTCCGAAGGCGGACGGCGACGGCCCCCATCGACCGCGACGACGGTGGCCCCGAGCGCGTCGGCCTCCCGCGTCCGGAGACGAAACCGGCTCACGGATGCGATGGACGGCAAAGCCTCGCCCCGAAACCCCAGGGTCGTAATACGGCCAAGGTCTTCGGCGGTGCTCACCTTGCTCGTCGCGTGGCGCTCGAGGCAGATCACGGCGTCCTCCGGGCTCATGCCGCGCCCGTTGTCGGTGATGCGGAGGCGCTCGACGCCGCCCCCGACGATCTCGACCTCGATCGCCGTCGCCCCCGCGTCGAGGGCGTTCTCCAGCAGCTCCTTGGCGACGCTCGCCGGTCGTTCGACGACCTCGCCCGCGGCGATCTGGTTGGCGAGCGTCTCGTCGAGGACCCGAACGATTCCCATGGGGCCGGCGTTTTACGGCCCCGCGGCCCGCGATGCAAGCCGGGTTCAGGGGCCCGCGTCGAGCTCCGCTGCGGCGCGCCCGATGAGGCGGGTGGCGATGAGTCCGGGGGTCGAAGGCGCGACCACCACGACCGTCCTCAGGGTCACCGGGATGTGGGCGTCGTGGTATCGGAACGTACTCAACGAGACATGCCGTCGCAGGGACTCGGCCTTCCGGCGGGCGAGCGTCTCGTCGCCGGTCTCGAGCACGACGGCAAAGCGGTGGCGGTCGACCCGCGCAAGGAAGTCCGTCCGCCGGACGCGTTGTTTGAGCTGGCTGGCGAGGAGCGTGACCACGCGGTCCATCGCCAGGTCGTGAAAGTGCGCCGTGAGCCCGTCGAACCCTTCGATTTCGAGGAGGATGAGGCACTGATCGACACCCGAACGGGCCCGTTCGGCGACGTGCGCCTCGAGCGCCGATCGATTCGGGACCTGGGTCAACCCATCGGTGTGCCCGATACGGGCGATGACGCCCGCGACGGCCTGGTCGAGATCGGGCGCGGCGATGAAACGGAAGGCCGTGCTGCCGATCACGACGACGTCCTCGTGCCGCAGCGGACAGCGTTGCACCCGGACATCGTTGACGAGCGTGCCGTTCGTACTCGCGAGGTCGACGACGTCATAGCCGGTCTCGGTCGCTTCGAACCGGGCATGCTGACGACTCACCGCGGCGTTCGGAATCACGACGTCGTTCGTCTCGATCCGGCCGACGGTCAGGGACGGGCCGGAGAGCTCGATGCGCCGTTCGACCTCGTCGCCGTGAATCTCGACGAGACAGTGTCGAAGACCCGCCAGCGCGGGCGGCAGCGCCCCGTCGGCAGTGGGTACGGCCGCACCGAGGGCGGGCAGCAGTGCGCCCACCGACGTATCGACCGTCTCGGTCAGCTCTTCGGGCTCGACTTTCTTGCTCACCGCAACTCCCACGCGGAGCGGACGCCGGTCGCATGGCGATTGCGGCGCACTTTCCGAGGCAGAGTGTGCGGCGCCGACACGGCGGCGTCAAAAACGCGCATACCGCACATTACGGCGCGTTGGACGCCGGACTTGACCCGCTCAGCGCCGCTCGCCCTCGTCGAGGCAGACGAGGTGGGTGACGAGCCGCCCGCCTGCGGGCGGTACGTCGACGTCGAAGTACCCGGGCAAGCAGCCGCGGCGGCTCAGCATCAGGCGGTGCGGCCCCGGCGTGACCGCCAGCAGGCCGTCCCGATAGCCATCGAGGCGTCCGGCGAACGCGTCGTCGAGCGTCACCTCGACGTCCTTCGGCGCGACCTCGAGCGCGAGCGCCGCAAGGCCGGGGGGCGGTGGAGGCGGACCGGCCACGGTGACGACCCCGCCACCGCAACCGGTCGCGAGGAGCACGGGGAGCAGCCCGGCGGGGACGCGGCGGCTCATGGCGCCTCCGGGGAACGCGGTGGTTGCATCGACGACGGCAGGACGACGCGCAGAGCCTTGGGCGTCGGCCCGGCAATCGACAGCACGCACGGCGCCGGGCTCGCCGCTGGCGCCCCCTCGACCGGCCCGGTGCCGTAGCGAATCCAAGGGGTCGGGTCACCGGGTTGGCCGGCCGGCGACTCGACGCCCGTCGGGCCCCGCAGCAAGAGGAGCAGGCACGGGCGAAACGCGGCGGGCGCCGTCACGGTGACCTCCGGCTCGGGGGCGGGAACGCCGTGGCCGAGGGCGGCGAAGACGTCGAGCTGCGCCGGGAGGTGAACCGTGCCGTCGGAGAAGAAACGCGGCTCATCGAATCGGACGAGGCCGGGGGCACGGTTGGCCGCCGCTCGCCGGGCCGCCTCCGCTGCGCCTGGCGGCACGGGCAGGGCGAGAAGGGCTTCTGCCAGGCGACGGCGGGCGTGCGATCGGGCCAGCTCGGTCGCATCCTCGAGCAGCAGGCTGCCCGTCGGTGAGAGCAGGCGCGGCGTGCCGACCCCGAGCGCATGCAGCCGGCCGGTCGGCCAGTCCACGTCGGCGCGGTCGGGCTCGGCGCCGGCCGCGCGGACCGGACCGACGCTCGCCAGCAACGCCAGCACGACGCGTGTGCTACTCCCACTCAATGGTCGCCGGGGGCTTGCTGGAGATGTCGTAGACGACGCGGTTCACGCCGGCGACCTCGTTGATGATGCGGGTCGAAAGTCGACCCAGGACCTCGGTCGGCAAGGGATACCAGTCCGCCGTCATGCCGTCGACGCTCGTCACGGCACGGATCGCCAGAACGGACTCATACGTGCGATCATCCCCCATCACGCCCACCGTTCTCACGGGGAGGAGGACGGCAAAGGCCTGCCACAGCGTGCGCGTCAGGCCGGCGGCGGCGATCTCTTCCTGCACGATGAGGTCGGCCGCACGGACGATCTCGAGGCGCTCGGCGGTGATTTCACCGAGAATCCGGATGGCGAGGCCCGGGCCCGGGAACGGCTGGCGCCAGACCAGCGCGTCGGGCAGGCCGAGCTCGAGCCCGGCGATCCGGACCTCGTCCTTGAAGAGCTCCCGCAAGGGCTCACAGATGGAGAGCTTCATGCGCTCGGGCAGCCCGCCGACGTTGTGGTGGCTCTTGATGACGGCGGCAGGCCCGCGGACGCTGACACTCTCGATGACGTCCGGGTAGAGCGTGCCCTGCGCGAGGAAGCGCGCGTCCGGGATGCCCGCGGCAATCTCTTCGAAAACCTCGACGAAAACGCGTCCGATGATCTTCCGCTTCTGTTCCGGATCGGAAACGCCAGACAGGGCGCTGAGAAAAGTCTCGCGAGCGTCGATGTGTACGAGGTTGAAGTGAAAGCGATCCTTGAAGATCTCGATGACCTGATCCGCCTCACCGGCGCGGAGAAGACCATTGTCGACGAAGACGCACGTCTGCTGTGCGCCAATCGCCCGGTGAATGAGCATCGCCGCGACCGCGGAGTCCACGCCGCCGGAGAGCCCGCACACGACGCGTGCGTCGCCGACCTGGGCGCGGATGCGGGCGATGGCCTCGTCGACGAACCCCGCGGGTGTCCAGTCGCCCCGCAGGTCGCTGATCCGGAAAAGGAAGTTGCGCAGCATCCGCTCACCGCGGGGGGTATGGACGACCTCCGGGTGGAACTGGACGCCGAACAGTCGGCGCGCACGATCGGCGACGGCGGCGATGACGCCGTCCTGACTGCGGGCGAGCACCTCGAAGCCGGGGGCCGGCGTCTCGACGTGATCGCCGTGGCTCATCCAGACCTGAACCCGCGCTTCGTCGAGATCGGCGAGGAGATCCGCCGCGTCGTCCACCTGGACGTGGGCCCGCCCGTATTCGCGGCTCGCCGAGCGGGCCACGCGTCCGCCGAGGGCCTGGGTCATGGCCTGCAGGCCGTAGCAGATGCCGAGCACGGGAACGCCGAGCCCGAGCAGACCGGCCGTGAGGCGGGGGGCATCGTCCTGCGTCACGCTGGCGGGCCCGCCGCTCAGGATGAGCGCCGACGGTCGTCGGGCGGCGATGTCGGCCAGGGGGGCGTTGAACGGGAGTATCTCGCAGTAGACCCGCTGCTCGCGGACGCGCCGGGCGATGAGTTGAGTGAACTGGCTGCCGAAGTCGAGAATCAGGACGGTCTGGTGGCGGCTCATCGTCACTCCACTCGGTAGTTGGGGGCCTCTTCGGTGACGACCACGTCGTGGACGTGGGACTCGCGCAGACCGGCCGCGGTGATGCGGACGAACTGCGGTCGGGTCCGGAGGGTCGCGATGTCCGGTGACCCCGTATACCCCATCCCGGACCGAAGCCCGCCGACGAGTTGGTAAAGGGTGTCGGCGAGGGGGCCCCGATAGGGGACGCGGCCCTCGATGCCCTCCGGCACGAGCTTTCTCTCCTCGACGCCCTCCTGGCCGTAGCGGTCGCCACTGCCCTTTCGCATCGCGCCTAGGCTGCCCATCCCGCGGTAGACCTTGTAGGAGCGCCCCTGGAAGAGCACGAGCTGCCCCGGAGCCTCGGCCGTCCCGGCGAAGAGGCTGCCGATCATGACGACGTGCGCGCCGGCGGCGAGCGCCTTGACGACGTCTCCGCTGAATTTGACCCCGCCGTCGGCGATGATGGGGACCTCGTCGCCCGCGGCCGCCGCACAGTCGAGCACCGCCGAGATCTGCGGGACCCCGACCCCGGCGACGACGCGCGTCGTACAGATCGAACCCGGGCCGATCCCGATCTTGACCGCGTCGGCGCCGGCGTCGATCAGCGCGCGGGTGGCCTCTGCCGTGGCCACGTTGCCGGCGACCACCTGAAGGCCGGTGAAGGTCCGCTTGATCTCTGCGACGGTCTCGATGACCCGCCGGCTGTGGCCATGCGCGGTGTCGACGCAGATGACGTCCACTCCGGCCCGGACGAGCGCTTCGACCCGGGCCTCGCGATCCGCACCGACCCCGACCGCAGCGCCGACGAGGAGGCGCCCCTGCGGATCCTTGGCCGCGTTCGGGTGGGCCTGCGCCTTCTCGAGATCCTTGATCGTGATGAGGCCGCGCAGGCTGCCGTCGTCGCCGGTGACGAGCAGCTTCTCGATCCGGTGCTCGTGCAGGAGCGCTTTGCAGGCCTCGAGATCGGTCCCCTCCCGAACCGTGACGAGGTCCGTCGTCATGATCGCATTCACGGGTCGCGACAAGCGCTTCTCGAACCGGATGTCACGACCGGTGAGAATGCCGACCGCGCGGCCGTCCCGCACGACGGGGAGGCCGTTGATCCCGTGCTGCCGCATGAGCGCGACCGCGTCCGCCAGCGGCTGATCCGGATCGACCGTCACGGGATCGGCGACCATGCCCGTCTCGGCGCGTTTGACTCGCTGAACTTCGCGGGCCTGGTCTTCGGGCGAAAGGTTCTTGTGCACGAAACCGAGGCCGCCGCTGCGCGCCATGGCGATGGCGAGCTCCGCCCCGGTGACCGTATCCATTGCGGCGCTGACGAGGGGGATGTTCAGCCGCAGACCTCGGGTCAGGCGCGTCCGGGTGTCGACCTCGTGCGGGAGGACCTCCGAATGGGCCGGCAGCAGCAGCACGTCGTCGAAGGTGAGCGCATCACGGAGGATGCGCGATGGACGCGGAGGGACGAGCTGGTCCGACATGGGATCTCCGGGGGGGTCGGGCGGGTCGACCTGCGGTGCGCCCCGGTCGGGACGCGGCGGGCGGAGAATATTCAGCGCCCCTCGGGGGTGCAAGACGGGTGGCTTGGGTCCGGTCGACACGAGCGGTACGCTCGCTTCGTGGCCACCCCGCTCGCGCTCCCCCTCTGGCTCGCCGTCGCCGCCGCCGGTCCCTCGTTTGCGGCGGGCGGTCCCGCGCCGGTGACGCACGGTCGGATCGAAGTGCAAGCCAGCTGCTATGGCGGTCTCGTGGCCGTGGACCGACAGGATCGCGGTCACGTGCCGACCGGCCCGATGGCGGTCCTGCCGGGGTTCCACGTCGTCGAACTCACCTGTCCCGGGGCGAAGCGCACGCTGCGACTGGTGTACGTCTCGCTCGGGGAGACGCTGGTCCTGGAGGCGCAGGTCTCTCCCGGCGAGGCCGAGCGCGGGCCCGGGGGGCGCGTCGACCGGGCGCCGAAAGCGGCGACGGTGGACGACGACGCCCCCGTCCTGCACCTCGCCGGCCGGGCGGATCTGGCTGCGGTCGTCGACGGTGACGCCGGCCTCGACCGGCTCGCCGTTTCGCAGATCTGGCGAGCCCGGTACGGTCCGCGGGGGGAGAACGCCTACTCCGTCGCCGGGCAGGTCGACGCCCGACATCCCGTCGACGGGGCGGCTCGACGGCAGGAGACCGGGTCGGCACGTGTTGCCGCCCTCGAGGTGGCCTCTCCGCGGAGCGGTGGCCTGCGCGGGCGTCTCGGGCGACGCGTGCTGCACATGCCCTATCGCGACCCGGCTCGCCTCGACGGCGGGGGCGTCGATCTGGAGCGGGGGCCCCTGAGGCTGGAAGTGGCGGCCGGGTTCGACGCCGAGTCCGAGCCCCGGGGTCGGCTGGGCACGGCGATGACGTCCGCCGGCGCCACGGTTTCGTTGACGGGAGAAAAGAGCCGCCAATCCGGGGCCGCCGCCCTCGTCGCCGAGTCTCCCCGACTCGGCGGTTGGGGGCTCGATGGGCGAGCGACGGCGTCGGAGACCGGCGCGGACGGTGGCACGCTGCGCCTCGCGTTCGATGGTGCGTCGTTCGACGCGAGCGTCTCGGCCGCCTGGCGGCAGCGTGACGCGGTCGTCGGTCCCCGGCTCTTGGCGGTGAACCGGGCGCTCGTCGAAGCGAGCGCCGGCGGGGTCGGCGAGGTCGCGCTCCTCTGGCGGTCCGGCGCGGTTCGCTCGCACCTTGCAGCGAGCATCGGCGACCTCGGCGCGTGCGGCGAGATCGCGTGGCTCGCGCACGCGGGCCCGGTGCGCGCCGGCGTGGCTGCCGATGCCCTTTCGGGCGCGCAGGCCCTGCCCGATCGGCGCCGCCTGGTCGCGACCATCGAGCGCGGCGAGCAGAAGGCCGACGGCCTCGGCGTGATGCTCCGACTCGGCCGGGAGCACGTCGTGTACCCGGAGGGTGCGCGGCGCTCGGGACTCTCTGCGCGGGCCGACGTTCGGGTGCCGATCGGGCGAGATGTGACGGTCACGCTCGGCCTCGAACACGGCGCGACCGACGTTCGACGACCCGCCGACGCACGGCCACCGGGGGCAGGGCCGACGACGGTGGCGGCTCTCGGTCTCGAGCTGCGTTGAAGGGCGCGGGCGGGCCGTGGCGCCGCGCGCCGGGGCGTGCCATGCTCTTCGCATGTGCATCCCCGTCCGGTCCCACCCACGCCGCCCGATGTTCCGAACCGCCGCCACCGTCGTGACCGCGGCGGGGGCAATGGCTTTCGGTGTCCCCGCCGACGCCCGTGTCCTGCGCAACGACGCCGCGGAGCCCGGCGCCGAGATTGGCTTCTACCCGAGTATTCAGGGGGGCAGCTTCTTCTCGACGGTTCTGGAGGTCCCCGCCGATCTGCCCGACTACCAGATCTGCGCCGTTCACGTCTGGATCGGACCGAACGATTTCAACGTGTTCACGCTCGACGTCTTCGAAGTGGACGCGGCGGACCAGATCGTCTCCGACGTCTACCGAAGTGATCTCGACGCCTACCAGGTCTTCGGGAGTCGAGTCGCCGTCAACGAAATCGATCTGCGTGAGCAGTTCGTTTTCAGCCGCGCACGGCGCCTCGACGTTCGGCTGACCCACGTCGAAGGATTCCCGGGCCCGCCGACGATCGTGGCGGACGCCGACGGGATCACGCCCCGTCGCAATCGCATGTCCGGGCTCCGCCGGGACGGCAGCTTCTTCATCACCTATACGGAGGACATCGACCCCGACGGGCCCATTCCCCGCCCGCCGGGCGACTGGATCCTCCGCCTGCTCGTCGTTGGAGAGGATGAGGCCTGCCCGCAATCCGGTGCGGTCTTGCCCGATGGCGGGATGATCATCAGCCCGCCCGACGAGGGGGTGGCCCCGCCGCCCGCGCCCGTCGACGCCGCTCCGAAGCCCGACCGCGACGCGACGGACGGGGCCCTGCCCGCCCCGGTCGATGCGGCCGAGAGGGACGCCGACCGGGTACCGGCAGACGCCGGCGAGGTCGAGCGCGAGGCCTTCGTCGGCTCGCCCCTCCGCCTCGACCGGATCGCCCCGGCGGAGGGACCGGCGGATGAAATCACGACGGTCCTCGTGGAAGGTGACGGGTTCTCCGACGACGGCGCGTTCGTGCTCGCCATCGGAGACGTGGCGGCGTTCGACGTGACGGTCATGGACGATGGACTTCTGACGGCGATCATCCCGGCCGGGCTGCCCACGGGCACGTTCGACGTCCGGGCAGAGCGGTCCGACGGGGCGAGGGCGACCCTCCCCCGGGCGTACACGGTCTTCGGAGACGCGGCGGCCGGACTCGCGGTCACGGCCATCGTGCCGAACACGATCACGGAGGGGACGCTGCAGACGCTCACGCTCCTCGGGCGCGGGTTCACCGACGACGTCGAGTTCTTCGCGGGGCCGTTGCTGTTGCAAGGGCTCACGCTGCAATCCGGGCAGCGCGCGACTGCGGTGATGTCCACCCCCCTGCCGGCGGGCACCTACGAGATTCTCGCGCGCCGGGGCGACGAGCGAGCCTCTCTCCCGGCGGCGCTCACCGTCGTCGCGGCGGCCGCCGGGCCCTCCGGGGACGGGTGTCGCCTCTCCGGGCTGGCCCCCGTGCCCCGTTCCGCGGTCTGGCTCCTGGTTCCGCTCGGGGTGGCGGCGCTGCGACGCCCCCGACGTCGACGATGAGCCGGATGGGGCGCCCGGTCCCGGTTTCGAGCCCGTGGCGGTCTGCGTCGTCCTGGGTGGTCACGGCGACGCTGGCCTGCCTCGCGTGTGAGGCCGAGTCGCCCTCGGGCGCCGGTCCCGGTCCGGCGGTCATCCTGGACGCGGTGCCCTTCAACGGGGACGCCAGCGCCGACGCGGCGGCGGCCGTTCCCGGAGACGCGAGACCGGCGCAGACCGTCCTCTGGGTCGATCCCTCCCGTCCCGCCGGCGAGTCGTCCGACGGCACCCGGGCGCGTCCGTTTTCTCGCCTCGAGGTTGCGTTCACCCACGCCCGCGCCGGAGATGTGGTCGCGCTCCTCCCGGGACTCCATCCGCCCCTTGCGTCCGACGGTCGGGGCCCCCCCGCCGGCGTGGAGGTCCTCGGGAGTGATCGCGATGCGTCTCGCCTCGCGGGCCCCGTGCGCCTGTCGGCCGCCGGCGCGGCGTTGCGTCACCTGACCGTCGACGGCGGCGAGCCGGGAGTGCGTGTCGAGGGCGACGTCCGGCTCGAGGAGCTCGTGGTCTCGGGGACAGCGGGGGTCGGCCTCGAGGTGCACGGGGGGGACGTCCGGGTCGAAGACGTCCGAATCGCCGATGCTGCCGAGGTCGGATTCTGGATCAACGGCGGCGTGGTCACCGGGCGCGGCGTCGAGATCGCCGGTGCCCGCGGCGGGGGGCTGCGCGTGTCGGCCGGCGAGGTCGATCTCTCGAGCGTCGCCGTCCGGGACGTTGCCCTCGACGTGGCCGGTACCCGAGGCGCCGGGGTCGAAGTCGAGGGTGGCACGGCGCGGTTCGCCGGCGTGCGGGTCGATGCGGTGGCCGATCGTGCCGTTCGCGTTGCGCGGAGCGGCCGGGCGGTCGTCTCGGCGCTGTCGATCTTCGGCCCCGCGCTCGATGGCCTGACCATTCTGGCGGGCGGTTTCGCGGAGGTCGACGGCTACCGCGTCGCCGGCGCCCGCAATGTCGGCGTCGTCGTGAGCGAGGCGTCCGCGCGACTCACGGGCGGCGTCGTCTCCGGAGGGGGGCGCGCCGCGGTCCTGGTCTCGGAGTCGGCCGTCGCGGTGAACGGCCTGGTCGTCGAAGACCCGCCTGCCCGCGGGGTCGCGCTGCTCGCGAGCGAAGGCGAGCTGAGCGGGCTCACCGTGCGCCGCGCCGGCGACGTCGGACTGCAGATCACCGATCCCCGTGGGCCGGTCACGCTGGAAGACGGGCACTTCGAGGCGTGTGCGGGGGCCGGCGTCGCGGTCAGCGGCGGGGCCGAGCAGGTGGTTCACCTCGCCCGGGTCACCACCACGGGCAGCGTTTCGGGCGAAGGGGCGCTCGCCGAGGGTCTGCACGTGCACCGGGGCCGCGTCGTCGCGGAGTCCTTCGTCGCCCGGGCGAACATCGGCGCGGGCATCTTGATCGAAGCCGGGGACCTCGAACTCTCCACGGCCGAGCTGAGCGGGAACGGCGGCCCCGGCCTCGTGGCCGTCGAATCGGGCCCGGAGGACGTTTTGCGCCTCACCGACGTCCGCGTGACCGAGAACACGGGCGCGGGGGTCCTCGTGATCGGGGGGATCGCCCGGACGACACGTTTGCATGCCTCGGGCACCCGCCTCGATGGTGACGGCACGGCGGACGGCCTCGCGCTCACGGCCGGCGCCGTCGGCGTGTCCGAGGCCGACCGGCTCGACGGCAACGCGGGCAACGGCCTCTCCGTTTCCGCCGGAGCCGCCGTCACCGCGCGCTCGCTGACGTCGACCGAAAACGCCGCGTTCGGGGTGTACACGCAGTGCGGTGCGGCCGAGGCGGCACTGCTCGATGCCATCGATCTCGCGGGCAACGGCCAGGGCGAGCGCAACGCCTGCCCGTGAACTGGCACGATAATGATCCGCCCGCAAAGGCGGCGTCGTTATCGTGCCAGTTGCTCGACCGCCCGACGCAGCGCCGCATCCGGAAAGCCGGACAACAGAACACGACCGTCCGGCTCGACGTGGATCTCGGCCGTGCGTCCGCGTTCCGCGGTGAGCGCGGCGGGGCGCCGCCCGAGGACCCAGAGGCGCTGATTCGTCGATCCGCGCCAAGGTCTCGTATCGGGCGCGCGAGCCTCGTAGCGGCCATCGACGAGGAGGTCGAGGTGTGAGAGGAACCCTGCGGCGCCCGGGGGCGCCTGCGGGCCTCGAAGCGCCTCGTAGGTGAACCCCGTAAACGCGAAGAGCGAGACGGCGGGCCAATCGCGGCGGACGAACGCGCAGACCGCGGCCAAGGCCGTCGCTTGTTGGAACGGCTCGCCCCCAGAGAAGGTCACGCCCTCGGTCGTCGGCCCCCGCGCCTCCAGGATGCGTCGCACCAGAGCGGCCACCGGAACGAACGCCGTGCCCGGGGCATGCGTGTCGGGGTTGAAGCAGCCCGGGCAGGCGAGCGTGCAGCCCTGGACCCAGACCACCACCCGGCGGCCGGGGCCGTTCACCCGGGAGTCGACGGCGAAGGCCGAGACGGCGACGCTCGGGTCGGTCGGCAGTTTTTTCGACGATGAGTGCGACATCGCTCCGCTCTGGCCGAATGGAATTGTGAAGGCATTTTTCCACGGCCGCCACACCCGGCGGCCGCTCGTAGTCTCGAATTCCGCCCAGGAGTCTCCCGATGCGCACGCTCGACGCCCGTTTCGGCGAATCGCCGCTCGACTGCCCGCTCACCCTCGACCCGTCGCCCGAGCCGTTTCCCGAGATCATCGGCCAGAGTCCGGGCATGCGCCGCCTGAAGGCGGCCCTCCACGAGCTCGCCCGCCTGGAGGTGGCCGTCCTCGTGCGCGGGGAGAGCGGCGCCGGGAAGGAACTCGCCGCAGCGGCTCTCCACCGGGGGTCGGCCCGCGCGCGGCGTGCGTACATCGCGGTGAACTGCGCCGCGCTCCCGCGGGAGCTGCTCGAGTCCGAGCTGTTCGGCTGCGAGCCGGGGGCGTTTACGGGGGCCCGCCGGCGCGACGGGTATGTGGCGCGCGCCGATCGCGGAACGTTGTTTCTCGACGAGATCGGGGAGCTGAGCCTCTCGGCGCAGGCCGTGCTGCTCCGCGTCCTGGAGACCGGGGAGTACACGCCCGTCGGCGGGGAGCGGGCGCGACGCGCGGACTTCCGTCTCATCTGCGCCACCCACCGGGACCTGCGGCAGATGGTCCGCGCGGGGACGTTTCGACTCGACCTCTATCATCGGATCTGCGGGCTCGTGGTCGATGTACCGCCGCTGCGAGCCCGGACGGAGGACCTGCCGCTGCTGTGCCGCGCATTTCTCGGTCCGGGCGGCCCGACGTTGACGCGCGCAGCGTTGGCGCGGCTCTCGGCCCACCCGTGGCCAGGGAACGTCCGGGAGCTGAAGAACGTGCTCGCGCGGGCAGTCGCCCGTCGCCGGCGTGCCGACGAGTACGACCTGATCGAAGCCGAACACGTCGTCTTCGACGCATGGTCCACGGACGACCCGGCGGAGAGCCCCGCGTCGCCCCTGGTCGACCCGTTCCCTGCGCCCTCGAGCCGGCCGGGAACGGCCCGCTCGGTCCGTGCTGCCCTCGGTCGGCTCGTGCGCGACGAGGTCGAACGCCACGAAGGCAATGTTCGCGCCGCCGCCCGCGCACTGGGGATCAGTCACACGACGGTCTATCGCCACCTGCGGGCCTTCGAGGGTCCCCTTGCCTCGCCCGCCGGACAGTGATACCCCGCGGCCCCATGCGCAGCGCGTTCATCGTCGCGTGGATCGGCCTGCAGACGGCGCTCCCGCTGAGTTACTACGTCGGCGACGATGCCTTCGACGAGCGCTTTGCGTGGCGCATGTTCTCGCCCGTCCGGATGGTGACCTGCCAGACGCGCTTCATCGACGCGACCGACGGGCTCCAGACCACCGTCCGTGCGGCCGCCGACGTCCACGAGGTGTGGGCGAGCCTCCTGACCCGCGCGCGGTGGGATGTCATCGCCGGTTATGCCCGTCGGTATTGCGGACAGCGCAGGGCGGCCGGCGTGGTCCGGCCCGTGCTTCGAGTCGACGTCGTCTGCGGCAACCCGGACACCCTGAACCGCCCGCTCTGCCGCTCGGCGCTCGTCGACGGGGACGCGGACGGGGTCCCCGACGCTTACCGCGAAGCCGCGGCCTGTGCGGGGCTCGGACCGCGGGCGTGTTACCACCGCGATTGCGGGGACGAGAGCCCGGCGGCCTGCCGGGCGCGTCTTTGCCAGATCCGGCCCGTCCCCCTGGACCTCGACCTCTGCGAGTCGGACGATGGCTGACGCTTGGCGACGGTACTGGTTCGGGCACGAAGTCCTCCGGACGCGGCTTGCGCTCTGGCGGCTCGTCTTCTTCGGTCTCCTGGCAGTGGACTTCTGGTTCGTTCTTTTGCCGCATGCCCCGCGATTCGGGGCCGCCGACTTCAACGTCTCGCAGGTGCCCTTCCTCGATCCGTATCTCCCCTTGCCTTCGCCAGGGATCGTCGGCCCGCTCTACCTGCTCGGGGGACTACTCGCCCTCTCGGTCGCCCTCGGCGTCCGGCCCCGGCGCTGTCTCGCGCTGCTGGCGCCGATCTACGTAGGCGTCTACGCCTGGAGTCAGTCCGACAGCTACCAGCACCACTACCTGATCTGTCTGCTGCTGATCCTCGCGCTCTTCGTGCCCGCGCAGGCATGGACGCTGCCTGCGCCGGGAGAGCCGCCCGCCATCCGGAGCTGGGCCCTTCGCCTCGTCTACGTCCAGATCGGCCTGATGTATGCGTGGACGGGCGTGACGAAGCACACGCCCGTCTGGCTGGACGGCACGACGCTCGACCAGATCGTCACGTGCGAGCCCCGGGAGCACCTGCGCTGGCTCTCGGGGGTGACCGGCTGGTCGGCGGAGGCGACCCTCTCGGCGGCTTCGGTGGCGGTCATGGTCGGCGAGTACCTGGCCGGCCTGATCTACCTCGTGCGGCCGCTCTGGGTGCTCGGCATGGGGCTGATCCCGTTGTTCCATCTCGGGGTCGAATGGCTCGGCCTCGACATCGAACTCTTCTCCTACTACATGATCGGCACGAATCTGATTCTGCTCGCGCCGGACGCCCTCATCGAGCGCACCGCGCGGCTCGTCGCTCGCTGGTTGTCGCCCGCCGTCCGATGGCATCGGGCGCTGGTCGAGCAAAGACCCCTCGCGGAGGCGCCGGCGCGGCTCGTGGCGGTGGTCGCGGCCTTTTCGGCCGGGGCCATCGCGTTCAGCGTGCCCTACGTCGGCGCCGGCACGGCGGGGGCCCTCGTCGGCGGGGCGACCCTTTTCGTCTTGTGGCCCGGCAATGCAGAGGCGCGGGGCGCGCTGCGGTTCCGGGCGATGGGCGTCCTGGTCGCGGCGCTCGCGCTCGGGGCGACCGCCCACGGCTCCGGGACGGCCTATACGTACTATCGGCAGTGGGCCGGGTTTCAGCGACGGCAAGGCGACGAGGCCGAGGCGGCGCGCCTGTACGCGCTGGCCAACCAGGCGGCCGGCGACGCGCCCGCCCGCCACCTGACGCTCGCTCGACTCGAGGCCCGCAGGGGCGGCCCCGCCGCCGCAGTGGCCCTGGTCGAGGAGGACCTCCGCCGGCAGCAGGCACACCTCGACTCGACGCTCGCGTCGCCGACGACGGCGGAGGCGTGGCTCGCGCGCGGCAAGACGGCGCGCGCGCTCGCCGACGCGCTCGGGTTCGCGGCGGAGCTCTGGCCCGCGGTCGGACGCGCGGCCGAGGTCGCCCTCCTGCGTGAACACCGCGCTGCCGCGCTCCGACTGGCCCGGGAGGCCTTTCTCGAGAACGCCCGGCTCGATCCCGCCTGTGGCGCCGGTCGGATGGAGGCCGCCCGACTCGGAGGGGCCGCAGGCGCAGAAGGAGCCGGAGAGCCATGACGACGCCCCGACACACGCAGGCACGGCAGCCACCGGACATCGACCGTATCGCCCGGCTCGGTGTGGCGCTCGATGCGCTGTTTCCCGAGCCGCGCTGCGCGCTCGACTACCGCGACGCGTTCGAGCTGCTGGTGGCGACGGTCCTGTCCGCCCAGTCGACGGATGTCGCGGTCAACCGCGCCACCCCTGCCCTGTTCGCGCGGTTCCCGGGGCCGGCTGCGCTCGCAGCGGCGGCGCCCGAGGACGTCATCCCGTTCATCCGCGCGCTCGGCCTCTACAACAACAAGGCCCGCGCGCTCGTCGGCCTCGCGCGCGACCTGCAAGGGCGCCATGGCGGCGCAGTGCCTGCCGACCTCTCCGCCCTGATCGCGCTCCCCGGGGTGGCGCGCAAGACCGCCAACGTCGTTCTGCAAAACGCGTTCGGCGTGGTCGAGGGCTTCGTGGTCGACACGCACGTCAGCCGACTCGCCGGTCGGCTCGGCCTTTCAGCGGGCGGGACGCCCGACGCCATCGAGCGGGATCTCATGGCGGCCTTTCCGCGAGCCGAGTGGGCACGACGCTCGCATCAGCTCATCCTGCACGGCCGTCAGACGTGCGATGCGCGTCGCCCGCGATGCGGGGACTGCACATTGGCCCCCGATTGTCCGGCTCGCGGCGCACCGTGAAGCCGACCTATTTTCTCAGCGATCTCCACCTCCGCAGCCCGGACGACGACCGGACGCGGCGGGCGCTCCGGTTCCTGCGAGCGCGCGCGGGCGAAGCGGAGACGGTCTACCTGGTCGGGGACGTGTTCGACCTCTGGCTCGGTTATCGCTCGGCCATCTTCAGCGCCCACTTCCCCGTCCTGCGCGCCCTCGCCGATCTGGTGGACGCCGGGACGCGGGTCGTGCTCTTCCCGGGCAACCATGACCCGGACTCGGGCGCCTTCCTGCGGGAGCACCTCGGCATCACGGTGGCGGCGGAGCCCTACACGACGACGTTGGGCGGTCGCACGGTGTGGCTCGAGCACGGGGACGTGCACGATCCGCGGGCGCCGTGGCGGCGCGTGGTGAACCGCCTGGCGCGGCACCCCCTGGTCCATGCCATGGCGCGCGCCGTCCACCCCGACGCGCTGTGGAGCGCGGCGCGCCTTTACGGAGACGTGCTGCGCGGCGCGAAGGGATACCACGGACTCCCCCCCGGGTTGATTGAACGGTTTCTGCCCGCACGCGCGGCCGCCGGCGCCGATGTGGTGATCATCGGGCACTACCACCGAGCGCTGAGCCACCTCGCGCACGTTGCCGGTCGCGACGTCGAGTTTTTCGTCCTGGGCGACTGGGTCGAGCACCACACGTACCTGCGGCAGGATGCCACCGGGTTTCACCTGTTGCGCGACCGGGGCGCCGCCCCCCCGGAGACGCTCCCCCGGGGCGACCACCCGCCCCCCGGCGCGCCGGCCTGACCGAGTCGCCCGCCCCGACGGCGTCCCCGCTCGCAAAAGCGTTTCACAGGGCGGGCCGCGCTGCTACGGTGCGGTCGCTGAGACGAAGAGACGAGAGATGGCACACGAGGACACGCTCTACCTGGTCGACGGGTCTGGGTTCATTTTCCGGGCCTACTTCGGGCTGCGGACGCCCATGACGGCGGCCGACGGCACCCCGACCAATGCCGTCTTCGGTTTCATGCGCCTGCTGATGGCGCTGCTCAAGGAACGCAACCCGGCTCACGTGGCCGTGGTCTTCGACCCGAAAGGCGGTTCGTTCCGGAGCACGCTCTACGAGGCCTACAAAGCCAACCGCCAGGAGCCCCCGGACGACCTCAAACCCCAGTTCGCCTTGTGTCGAGAGGCCACGACCGCGCTCGGTATCCCCGCCCTCGAGGTCGCAGGGTACGAGGCCGACGACGTCATCGGCACGCTGGCGACGCGCTGGACGGAGACCGGCCGGCCGTGCGTGGTCGTCAC
Organism: Myxococcota bacterium; assembly: GCA_023150895.1. Taxonomy (GTDB): domain Bacteria; phylum Myxococcota_A; class Bradymonadia; order UBA7976; family UBA1532; genus CAINDO01. The sequence continues at coordinate 42,764 of JAKLJY010000024.1, forward strand.
CGCCGACAAGGACATGATGCAGCTCGTCGGCGATCTCATTCGCCTGCACGACGGCAAAGAGAAGGAGATCGGCCGCGCCGAGGTCATCGAGCGTTTCGGTGTGCCGCCGGAGCGGGTGATCGACGTCCTCGGACTCGCCGGTGATGCTTCGGACAACATCCCCGGTGTGCCCGGCATCGGTGAGAAGACGGCCGCGTTGCTCCTTCAGGAGCACGGGGATCTCGAGTCGCTCCTCGCCCGGGCCGGGGAGATCAAGGGCAAACGGGGGGCGGCGCTCGTCGAGCACGCCGACATGGCCCGGCTCTCGGCCCGGCTTGCCACGATCGTCCGGGATGCGCCCATCGAACTCGACGAGGCTGCCCTCGCCCGGACGCCACCGGCACCGGCGGCGCTCACGGACTTCCTGCGTCGCATGAAGTTCAACCAGTTCTTGAAGGAATTGGGGCTGAGTGCTCCTGATGAAAAGACAAACCGCCAGATCGACCGCTCGGTCTACCGGACGGTGCTCTCCCCCGAGGCGCTCGCCGCGACGGTCGCCGAGATCCGGGCTGCGGGTCGACTCTCATTCGATCTCGAGACCACGGGGCTCGACACCCTGACGGCCCGCATCGTCGGGTTCGCGTTGGCCTGGGCACCCGGTCAGGCGGTCTACGTCCCGGTCGCGCACGTCTATCCGGGCGCGCCGGAGCAGCTCTCCAAGGGCGACGTCGTCGACGCGCTGCGTCCGTTGCTGTCTGATCCCGAGTTTCCGAAGCTCGGCCAGAACGTGAAGTACGAGTGGCAGGTCCTGAACCGGGACGTCGGGGTCGACTACCGCGGCGTGGCCGGAGACTCCATGCTGGCGGCCTATCTGCTCGACGCGAATCGCCGCGCGTTCAACCTCGACGAACTCTCCGCCGAGTACCTCGGCCACCGGATGCTCGGGTTCCAGGAGGTCACGGCACGCGCAGGGGCGGACGGGCCGGCCAACGCCAACGACGGGCGCTTCGGGCGGGTGGACGTCGCGACGGCGACGCAGTACGCCGCCGAGGACGCCGACGTGGCCCTCCGACTCTGCGACACCCTGCATCCCCGCCTGGTCGAGAACGGCCTCGACCCGTTGTACCGCGCGATCGAGCTGCCCCTGGCCCGGGTCCTCGCCCGCATGGAGCTGTGGGGCATTCGGTTGGATCCGACGATGCTCCGCGATCAGTCCCGCAAATTTGCGGGCCGCATCGGCGACCTCGAACGCGAGATTCACGACCTCGCTGGCGGACCGTTCAACGTCGGGAGCACAAAGCAGCTCGGTGACATCCTCTTCGAGCGCCTGCAGCTTCCGACGGGCAAGAAGACCAAGACGGGATACAGCACGGATCAGGCGGTCCTCGAGGGGCTCGCGACGAAGCACCCCCTCCCGAGGCTGGTGCTCGAGTACCGCCACCTGACCAAGTTGAAGAGCACCTACCTCGACACGCTGCCGACGCTCATCCACCCGGTCACGGCGCGGCTGCACACCTCGTTTCGCCAGGCCGTGGCGGCCACGGGCCGTCTGTCGAGCAGCGATCCGAATCTGCAGAACATCCCCATCCGAACCCAGGACGGCCGCGACATCCGAAGGGCGTTCGTCGCCGAGCCCGGATGGCGTCTTCTGAGCGCCGACTACAGCCAGATTGAGCTCCGCGTGCTGGCACACGTTTCGGCTGATCCCGGGCTGCGCGCCGCCTTCGCGGACGGTGCGGATGTCCACGCCCGGACCGCTGCGCAGGTCTTCGGGATCCCGCAGTCGGAGGTCACGCCGGAGCAGCGCCGGCAGGCCAAGGCCATCAACTTCGGGCTGATCTATGGCATGGGGCCGTTTCGCCTCGCGGGCGAACTCGGCATCCAGCAAGCCGATGCCAAGCGCATCATCGAGCGCTATTTCGAGCAGTACCCGGGGGTCAAGGCCTTCTTCGAACGGGTCCTGACGGAGGCGCGCACCACGAAGTCGGTGCGGACGTTGTTCGGTCGGGTTCGGGGCATCCCCGAGATCGACAGCACCAACGGCACGCTGAGGCAGGGGGCGGAGCGCGTCGCCCTCAACACCCCCATTCAGGGGACCGCGGCCGATCTCCTCAAGGTGGCCATGATCCGCCTCGATGCTGCCCTCGAAGCCGCCGGACATCGGTCGCGCATTCTGCTGACCGTGCACGACGAGCTCGTGCTCGAGGTCCCGGAGGACGAACTCGAGGTCGTCCCTGCGCTCGTTCGCCGCGAAATGGAGGGCGCCGGTGATGGCCGCCTCGACGTGCCCCTGGTCGTCGAGATGGGGTCGGGCCTCAACTGGGCCGAGATCCACTGAGGGCCATGAACAGCAAGCCCCCAAGGCCGACCGAGCCGCCCGAAGGCGGTCCACCGACGGACGACGAGGCGGTCGAGCGGGCCCTCGCCCCGCCTCCGCTCGACGCGCCGGCCCGGATTGAACTTCTCGAGACGGCGCTTGCGGCCGGCCAACGGCGCCTCGCGGGCATGCTCTCCATCGCCGCCAACCTTGCGCGCAGCCGCGAGCCCCGCCGTGCGATGAAGACCATCGTGGCCGAGATCTCGGCCTTGCTCGAGGCCGATCGCACCACGGTCTACGAGTACGACGCCGACCAGAACATGCTCCGCGGGCTGGCCGTGCAAGGCGAAACGGACGTCATGGTCGGCGTGCCCGTCGGGCACGGAATCGCGGGTCTCGTCGCCGCGCGCGGTCGCGCCATCAACCTCAAGGACGCCTACCTTCACCCTGCGTTCGACGCCAAGTTCGATCGCATGACGGGCTACCGGACCCGGTCGATGCTCTGCGTCCCGATGCGGACACCGAACCGCGAGATCGTCGGCGTCGTGCAGGTGCTGAACAAACGCACCGGTTACTTCTCCGTCGACGATCAGCATCTCCTCGAGGCCCTGGCCGCGCAGGCGGCGATCACCCTCGAGGCGTTGCATTTGCAGGTCCGCCTCGACACGAGCAACGCCGAGCTGCACAGCCTGACGGAAGAGCTCAAGCAGCGGGTCAACGAGCTCGAGCTGCTCAATGCCATCGAACGGGCGACCGTCGACGCATCGGACGTGCCTTCCCTCGTTGCGCCCGTCCTCCTTCACGCCGCGCAGGTCGCTCGCGTCGAGGCGGCGGCGCTCTTTCTGCCCGGCGAGACCGGATACGGCCCCGTCTACGTGCGTGGACCCGACGCCGAGGCACCACTCGAGCTGCTGCCCCGCGTCGAAATCGGAGAGGGGATCCTCGGTCGGACCGCCGCCGATGGCGAACCCCACGTCATCTCGGCGGGCGGCGAACGGGACGACGGCATCACGCGGACGTTGGGGAGCGGCGCGTCGCTCGTCGTCGCCGACGCCATCACCACGCCCCTCGTCGATGGTGAGCGCACGGTCGGCGCGCTGGCTCTGGTCAACCGGCGCGGACGCGACCGACGGGATGCCGCGGAGGATACGCGGCTGGCGTATCTGATGGCCGGCCAGCTCGCCCGGGCCGTGGCCCGGATGAACGAACGTCAGTCGGCGCAGGCGCGGGACCGCCTGATGGCCATCGGCCAGATGCTCGGCGGCGTGTTGCACGATCTCCGCGGCCCGATGTCGATCATCAGCGGCTACAGCCAGCTCATGGCCGATCAGGACGACGCGGAGGAGCGGCGCGAGATGGCCGACGCGATTCGGCGTCAGGTCGCGCTCTTCAACGATATGACGCGCGAGCTGCTGAGCTTCGTTCGGGGCGAACGCACGGTCTTCGCGCGCCGCGTCTTCGTGAACAAATTCGTCGGTCAGGCCCGCGAGCTTCTCGAACCCGAATTTCGGGAACGCGGCATCGAGTTCGTGGTCGAAGATCACACCGAGGGCACGGCGTTCTTCGACGAGCCGAAGATGCTGCGTGTCGTCGCAAACATCGCTCGGAACGCCCGGCAGGCCATGGGCGATCACGGGCGCTTCACGTGGACGCTGCGCACGACGGAGGATGGGGCGACGGTGTTCGAAATGGCGGACACGGGACCCGGCATCCCGGAGGGCATCCGGGACAAACTCTTCGAGGCCTTCACGACCTCCGGCAAGGACGACGGCACGGGCCTCGGGCTCGCCATCGTCCGTCGAATCGTCGAGGACCACGGCGGTCAGGTCGCGTTCACGACGCAGACGGGTCAGGGCACGACGTTCACGCTGCGGCTGCCGCCCGCGCCGGCCGGGCGGACGTCGTGAGCGGGTGGCCGAGGCGATCGCTGGCGCTCGGTCTGGCCGTGGCCGCTTGCCAGGGCGGGACCGGGAGGCCTCCGGCAGGGCCCGCGGAAGGCGCGCCTCCCCCCCCCTCCGTGTCGGTCCCCGCGTCGGCTGCACCGCCCACGCCACCGCCTGCCGTGGGCTCTGCCACGCCGTCCGAGATGCTGCCCGAGGGCACGCCGACCCAGCTCGCCGCGCTGAATGGCGCGAAGGTCGCCCTGGCGGCCGGGCGTGACCGGGAGGCCCTCACGGCTTTCCGCCAGGCGATGGAAGGCGGCCTCACGGGGACATCGGTGTCGGCGGCGTTGGCCGTGGCGGAGTTGCTTCAGGCGAAGGGCGGCTTCGAGGAGGCGGGGGCCCTCTATCGTGACCTCGTCGTTCGGGCGCGCTACGTCCCCGAGGTCCAATACACCGCCGGTCGGTTCTTCTGGACGTCGGGAGACGCCGCGCGCGCCCTCCTGGCGCTCACGACCGCCGTCTCGTTGCAGCCCGACTTTCTGCCCGCCTGGGAGTTGCTCGGCATCGTGCAGGCTCGCGCCGGCAAGAACACCGAGGCCGGGCGGACGCTGACGGAGTACGAGCTCCGCCTGAGCCGGCTCGTTGCGCGGTCGGCCGCGACCGACGTGCCGCCGGGCGATCGGCTCGCGGCGTTCGAGATGCTCTCCCTGCTGAGTGATGAACGGGCGCTCGACGGCTTGCTGGTCGGTCTTCGGGACAGCGAGCCCGACATCCGTCTGGCCGTCGCCGAGCTGCTCGTTGAAGAACCCGCCCCGCGCGCGCTCGAGGCCATTGCGCAGGCCGCGTTGGCCGAGAAGCATCCGCAGGCCCGGGCAGCGCTGGCGGGAGTCCTCGATCGAGCCCGGCGTCGGGCCGCCGCAGAGACGGCCACGCCCCTGCCCGCGTTGCCCCGCCCGTCGGCTGCCCCATGAACGGGGCGTGCCCCTTCTGAACACAAGGACGGGCGTCGCCCGCGCGTGTCCCATGGCTGAAGTGTCCGTCACCATCCTTTCTGCCGCCGAGGATCGCTTTTCCGTTCGCTTCGAAGCCGACGGCGGCCCCGCGACGGTCGAGGTCCCCGCCCCTGCCGCCGAGCTGATCGGTGATCTCGTCGCACAGCTCCGCTCGCCGCGCATGGCCGGCGCTGCGGCCAGGCACCTGTCCGATACCCTCGGGCGAGTGCTCTTCGCCGGCGAGGTCGGCGAGGCCCTGCGCACCCTCCTGCGGGACGACCCGGAGCCCATGATCTTCCTCGCGACGGACGCCAGGCTCGCGGAGTGGCCCTGGGAGCTGGCGCGGGACCCCGAATCCGGCGCGTCCCCCGCAATGGAAGCGAGCGCCTTCGTCCGCGAGAGCGGTGGGCCGGTGGCGCACGCCACGACAGCGCGGCGCGCCGTCCTCGTCGTCCCCGGTGAGCATGCCGCGGCGCGCGTGGCGACGTTGCAGGCGGCCACGCGGCCGCTCGGACGAAAGCTCGGTGTCGATGTTTTCGCGCTCGAGCCCGTGACCGGACCGAGCCTTCGGCGAACGCTCGGACGCGGCGCGCTCTTCGTCCACATCGAGACGAGACTGCTCGGCGAATCGCTCGCGCTCGATGATGGCCACGTGCCGGTGGATCGGCTCGGCCTCGATGGCGCCACCTGGTTGGTCGTGCTCGGCGGGCCGGAGCCGACGCCTGCTCTCCACACACGCTTGCGAGGCCAAGGCATCCCGCTGGTCGTGGGCCAATCGACGCCCCTCGAGCCGGCCGCGGCGGCTGCCCTGGACCGGGAACTCTACCGCGCACTCGCGGCCGGGGAGTCGCTTGCCGCCGCCGTTCGGCGTGCTCGGCGTGCGCTCGTCCGGTTCGGTGGCGCGGAGGGTCATGCGTGGGCGGCCCCCGTCCTCTGGTCGGCCCCCGCCGTCCGCGGTGACATTTCGCCCGCCATCACGCCTTTCCCTCCGCCGCGGGCGGTGGCTGCCCCGCGCGATCCCGGCGCCACCCTGCTGGACTTTCAAACGCTTCGCATGGCCGGGCCGACGGCCCCGCCGCCCGGCCCGCACCCCGGGAGCGTCGTGCCCCGCGAGGCCGTCGTGGGCGCGGGCGGTCGGCTCGGAACGATGCCGATGGCTTCTCCTGCGTTCGTCCACGAGACGATCCGCGCACTTCGCGAGGGTCGAAGCGGGCCTGAACTCACGGCTCGTGTAGAGGCCATGCGGGCGCTCGGGGGGGCGACCGCATTGGCCGCCGAAGACGCCGAACTCGCCGAGCTGGATCCGGCAGACCGCACGCGACGCCTGACGGATCGACTCGTCGCGGCGGTCAGCCGGCCGGACGCCGAGCTCTCATCGCCGCCGGACCTCGGCGCCCGGTTGGCGACGGTTTCGAAGACGACGGGGGTCGCGGTGGACCGCGTTGGCCTGATCGCGGCCGCCTTGCTGGCGGGACGCGGCCTGGTCCTGACCGGCGGCGAGCCCGGCCAGCGGTGGCAGGTCCTGTCCCGGGTCGCAGACGAGGTCTTCGATACCGCCGCCGTGCTGGTCCGCGGGGGGCCTGCCGACCGCTTCATGGGCGGCCCCGTCGAGAGTGGCTTTGGCGGGCATCTCTACGAGGCGGTGGTCCTGAACTGGCGGCGCGACGAGCTCGACCCCTACCGAACCGACGCGCCTGCCCCCGTGTCACGGGTGCCCGTCGTCGGGGACGTCGGGGCCGGATACCGCATCTTCCGCGGGTGTTGGCCCTTGGTGCCCGTCGAACTCGGTTTCGCCCCGGGCGTGCTGGGCGAACTCGCGCTCGCTCTCGTCAGCGGCGCGATCGTCGGCGTCGCTGGCGGGCGGCTGTTCCGCGTGGTGTTGCCGGCGGACTTCCGCGTCCTGATCTCCGCCGACGACGCGGACGCGCTCGTCGGGGTGCTCCCGCCCGAGGTCCCGGTGATCTCACTCGTGGAGGCCCGCCCCATCGACGAAGGCGAAGCCCTCTCCGAGCGCGAGCGTTGGCTCGGCGAGGTCGAGCGCCGCCTCGGTCCCGCCGAGGACGTTGCCGAGAGCCACCTGCGTCTGGACCTCGCCGAGCGCCTGGCCGAGGTCTTCGTGGCTGTTCGCCCCCTCGTGGCGGTCCCGTCGTCGGTTTTCGGCGCCGCACTCGCCCTGGCGTTGCACCTGCCCGGGAGTGCCGAGGCTCGGGCGGAGGCCGCCCTGCTGGTTCACGTCGCGCCCCGCCTGCCGCGGGCCGTCGCAAGCGCAATTCCGAGCGCGATGAGCCGCCTGCGCGCCTCGGTGGAACGCCGTTGACGTCACCCGCGGCAGGGGCGGCGCGCCCCATGTCGCGCTTGCCCGGCCGCGGCGCGGTCAGTCGTACCGCCGCACCAGCCGAAGTCGGTTGCGGTAGGGCTCGAAGCCCGTGAATTCCGCAATCGTGCCGAGGGCGGTGTCGACGACGTAGAGCCGGTCGTCGACGGGGAGCCAGTACATGGCCCGGGGCAGAACGACCTCGCCGACCAGGGTGTTGAACTGCCGCCCGGGCGACGTCGTGAATTCCAGCCGTGTGTCGAGCTGGTAGGGACGAAGCCCCTCGGGCACGCCCTCGCCGTCGGCTGCCCGCTGGGCGAGGTAGCCGAGCGTGAAGCGGAACCACTCGTTCTCGAACGGGACGCCGAGCGTCACCCGCCCCGTCCGCTTGCGCGCAACGCGCTCCGCGCTCTCCGCGCATCGCCCGTCGACCGTCACCCAGGGATGGCGGAGCCCGCTGCGGGCGCCGGTGAGCAGCCATTGATCGTCCCGGGCGCGAACCCGGTAGCGGATGAACTGCGCCGCGCAAGCGGCCGCCGGCACCGGGGCGGGCTCGGGAATTTCGGGCAGGCCGATCCGCGGATCCGCGGGTACCTGGTCCTCGTAGGAGCGCCGCGCGGGGGCGTCGGCGGAGAGCACGAGCCGATGGGCATCGACCCCCTCGACCGTGTACCGAATCGGCTCGCGATACTGTCGCGGATCGCCGAACGCAGCCGACCGGCCGACGAGCGCCGCACACTCCGGAGAGAGCTCCGCCGTGACGCCGACGAAGCTCTCGATCACGACGACGTCGCCGGGTTCGACACCGAGGCGGCAGTAGTCTCTCTCGTAGTCGACCAGCGACCAGGCCGCCGCCTCGACGTCCCGGCCGCCGAAGAGCCCCGACTTGCTCTCCGTGCCGGGCAGCACCCCCTCATAGGCGAGCGAGAAGGTGTCGGCAGGCAGGACCTCGACGGCGTCCTCGATGATCCGGATCGCCTCGCTTCCCTGGACGAGCTGTGCGGTCCGGGCCTCTGCGGCGGCGGGATCCTCCGGGCGGCCCTCTTCGTCCCACCCCTGCGGGAGGCAGCCGGCCTCGGATTCAGTCCCCGGTCGGCAGAACGCGGGGCGCAGCGCCGGATCGTAGACCGTCGTCGTCTCGCCCACGAAAAGCGACGGCGAGCCGGCCAGCCGATTCGTCCGGGAGGCCGCGGAAGCGCGCGTATTCGTCCGCGCCTCGAGGAGGACGCGTTCATCGGCAACCGAGACGAGCGGATCGAGCGCCCCCCGGGGGCTGGGGTCGTCTTCGCCCGCCCAGACCGTGATGGCGCGGGGCTCCTTGCCATCGACCGCGACCCGGCTGTCGACGACGGCCGCGACCGGCAGCGCCAACATGTCGGGCACCAGGCCGTTGGCGATGTCGGCGATCTGGCTCGGTGAGAAGAGGCGTCCGCCGGTCGATTCCCGGTAGGCCTCGAGCCCGGTCGCGAGCCAGGCGCGGCCCTCGGCGACGACGTAGAAGTGCTGGACGACGTAGCTCGTTCGCCCGTCGATCGTCTCTTCGGCGATCCGGGCGAAGACCGGGCGGCCTTCGTGGTCGACGACGAGTCTCGGGCCATAGAGCTCGACCGTGGCGAGGTTGCCGTCCTCGTCCGCCGTGATCAGCGCAGCGGACGTCGGCGTCTGCCGCAGTGTCATGGCCTGAATCGCTCCGCTGGTATCGAGGCGCCGCTGGCGCGGGACCTCACGGGGGGCGGCGTCCTCGCCGAAGTCGAGGGCGACGATCTCGCCAACGGCCCGATCGAGCACATAGGCCGTCCGGAGGACCCGACCGTCACCCGCGTCGAATCGAAGGCCGACGACGTCGGCCGTCCCGGTGGCGGGCGCGTCTCCGCCCTCATTGGTGTCCGCGGCGGCGTAACACTCCGGATCGTCCGGAAAGTCGACACGTCCGTCGAGGTCGTTGTCGATGCCGTCGGCGCAGGCCGGCGCCGCCTCGAACCCATACCGACGCGCCGCCGAGAAGAAGCGGCAGCCCGGGTCGTCGGCATCCATCAACCCATCACCGTCGTCGTCGACCCCGTTGGTGCAGGGGGTCGTCCCTGCCGAAGTCGGCGCCTCGCCCGCGAGCGGCGCCGCATGCGCGCGCCCGCCGCCCTCTTCCGGGAGACCGGGGGAGAACCGGACGGCCGCATCGGGGCTCGGACCCGCGTCCGGACGCGCGCACTCCGGATCCTCGGTATCGCGGAGCTCGTCGTCGTCCCCGCGCTCGCGGTTGTCCTCGCCGTCGTCGCATCGCTCCTCCTGGCAGGTCGGATCGTCGGTGTCGACGAGGCCATTCCCGTCGTTGTCGAGACCATCGGCGCACGTCGAGATCTCGCGACCCCGCTCGTCGTCGTCGCGCTCGTCCGAGCAGTCGGGATCCGCGCGGTCCGCCACGCCGTCACCATCGTCGTCGAGACCGTTGGCGCAGGCGGGCACAGGCCCCTCGAACCCCTGCCCGGCCTGGCAGTCGGCGTCTGCCCCGTCGAGCTCGCCGTCGCCATCGTCGTCGAGTCCGTTTGCGCAGCGGTCGAGCTGGAAGCAGGGTCCGGCCGCGCCGCCTTCCCAGTCGTCGCCGGCGGTGCACTCCGGATCGGCCGCGTCCACGAGGCCGTCTCCGTCGTCGTCGAGGCCGTTTCGGCACAGGGTCCGCGGGTCGACGACGTCCGTCAGATAGGCGTCGTTGCAGCGTGTTTCGGCGAGGGCGACACGCTGTTGCCGCGTCGGATCGGCAAGATCGACGACCGTCAGCGCGCGTTCATCCCGGTGCGTGACGTAGAGCGTTCGGGCATCGCCGTCGGCGGCCATGCGACCGACGAGCGGAGCGGGCTCGCCGGCCTGCGGCGTCCCGAGCTCGATGATTCGGCGAATGAGGCCTTCGGGGGCCGCAATGCGGTCCCGCGTCGGGGGGAGTCCGGCCAGCACGTCGAGGTCGAGCTCGAAGATGCGTCCGCTCAACGGGGCAGAAAGCCACGCGACGCGCCGGCGTTCCGTTTCGAGCCATTCGCGGGGCACGGCGGCGTCCGGGAACACGGCGACTTCGAAGAGCGGCTCGTCGGCGAGTTCGACCGTCACGGCGACGGCGACGTCGTCGTGGCGGACGACCGAGATACTCCCCGTGCTCGAGTTGACGGTGAAGACGAAACGGCCCTCGGGATCGGACGCGATGTCACTGACGAGGTCGTCCACGTAGATCGCCGTCGTCCCCGGGATCGAACGGTCGACGTCGAGGATGGCCGTCGTGGCGCCCACGTCGAGCACCGCCACTTCGCCGCGGCCGCTGGCCCCGACGTAGGCGCGCACGCTGCCCTGCTCCGCCGGGGTGCAGACCATCGACTCGTTCACGGGCGCCGCCGGATCGAAGACCGGGATGAAGTCCTTGGTCTCCGGATCGCGTCGTGGCGTGCAGATCGGCCGACCGTCGTCGCCCGTTTCACAATCGGCCTCGATTCGCCGGACGCGGCGCTCCTCGACGTAGTCCGCCGCGTTCACTGCACAACCGGGATCGTCGTAGTCCGCCAGGCCGTCGGCGTCGTCGTCCGTCCCGTTGGCACAGACGCCGAGTTCGCCCGGCAGGAGGCCGGTGACCTCGTCTCGACGACAATCGGAGTCGTCGAGATCGGTCTGCCCATCGCCGTCGTTGTCCTCGCCGTCGGCGCAGGCCCGCTTTTCGCCGCCGAGCGTCGCCTGGAGTGCACACCGGCATTCGACGCGACCCATGGTCCGGAGGGTGCCGTCGGCCTCGCGGACCGTGCATCCGCAGTCTTCGAGCGGGAGTCCGACGAGCCGGCCGCTGATCGGCCGGGCCTTGGGTCCGCCCTCCGGAGAAACGCAGCGGAACGCCAGCGCCTGCGGCTGGTTGATGGACGCCCGCGCGGGCAGCCGGGCCGGCTCGCAGGCCAGGAACGAGGGCAGGGCGAGCCCGAGAAGCGCCCAGCGGGCGCGAGAGGACGGGAGCGGTGGTGTGTGCATCAGCGGAGCTGGGCCACCGCCGTGAATCGACGGGGCGAATCCGGGTCGATGTCGACCAGGGTCAAGGAGTGATCGCGGAAGTTGGAGACCCAGGCGAAGAGGCGGCCATCCACATCGGGCATGAAGGCGACGTCGTGGGGCCCGATGCCCGTCGGGATGCGGGCGACGACCGCCATCAACCTCGGGTCCACGACGAGCAGCGCGTCGGCATCGAACGCCGTGACGTAGACGAGTCCCTCACCGCGGGCATCGACCGCGGCGGCGACCGAGCCACCGTCCAGCAGATCACCCGCCCGGACTTCGCCACGCCGCACGCCGGCGACACGGACCACATTCGGGCCGAAGCCGAGCGGGATTGCGCCGAGGAGCGTCTGCCGCGGTCGTCCGTTTGCGGCGATCGAGGTGTCGTAGACGTGCAGCGCCGCGTCGGAGCCGGTCGCGACATAGAGAAGGGTGCCATCGGCACTGAACGCGAGGCCGCGCGTCCGGCCCTGCCCCGGATCGGCGTCGACGACGAGGGGGCTGCGCTCTTCGAGGCGGCACTGTTCGGCGGAAAGGCGTCCGGACTGCCCACGGTCGAGGGGATCGAGCGTCGCCACCGTCGACACGAGCTCTCCGCTGCGGTCGGAAACGTAGGCCCAGCCGAGCAGCGGGTGGCGGGCGACGGCGCTCGCCCCCCGCGTCAGGGTGAGGCGGCAGGCCCCTTCGGGCAGCGGCCCGCTCCCGGGGGTGTCCGTGAACCGCCAGCGCGAGAGTTCGCCGCGTTTGACGTGCGTCAGATAGAAGCCCGTGCGATCGACGGCGAAGCCGTAGGGACTCGGGCCGATGCCCGGATTGGTCGAGATGCCGGTCAACGAGGCGATCCGATGGCTGTCGTCGCATCGCGTGGCCGGGGTGTCCCCTGCGCTGCAGTCGAGGTGGCCGGCTGCGTCACCGCGGCTCGCGTCGACGTCGAACCACGTGAGGCGGTCGTCTTCCCGGGTCGTGAGGAGCGCTCGGACGGGCGCGGACCCCGCTGTTTCGTCGCGAGCGACATACGGTTGCCCCGCGAGCGTAAGGACCGGTTGGAGCCGGACATCGCCGTCGACGCAGTCCGTCGCGCTGCAGTCGAAGGCCCCGCACAGCGTGGTGACCGCGCCGGGATCGAGGCGGGCAACCCGGTATCGGATCTCGGCGCCACGGGCGGCGGCGGTCGGCCCGTCCAGCGGGGCGGCGGGGCATGCGCTCGCCGTCACCGTTCCGGGCAGACGGAGAAAGACGCCCACCTCGCGGGCGGGCGACTGCCCATCGTTGCGCAGCGTCAACGAGAAAGAGCCTTGCCCGCCCGTCACCGCGGCCTCGGTCGGCTCATCGATGGAGAGGGCGACCTGTCCGAAACGTGCGACGACGAGCTCTCCCGCAAAGAGTCCCGTCTCGACCGTCGCCTCCGGGAGCACGCGCCGCGTGAAGGTGTCGAAGACCTGGATCGTCCCCGCGTTGTAGCGCCGATCGAAACCGGCGTTGGAGACGTAGAGGTACCGGCCATCGGGGTGCGGGGCGAGACCCACCGGGAAGTAGAAGGTGTCGTGGGGGGGCGGAATCCCCGTCTCGGGCACCCCGCAGCCACCGAGGAGCGCCCCGAGGGCCGCCGTCGCCAGGACGCGGGTCGTCACGCGGTGCACCCCGGGGTGGAGGTGCGGATGGCCGCCCGGGCCGCCGCGAGGCGGGCGACCGGGACGTGGTGGGGCGGACAGGAGACGTAGTCGATGTTCAGCTCGTGGCACAGTTCGATGCTCGCAGGATCACCCATCTGGGCGCCCGTCAGACCACAGACGAGATCGGGTCGGGCGCGACGGCCGCGCTCCACGGCCAGGCCGACGAGCGCCCCGACGCCGTCCCGATCGAGGCGGGCGAAGGGATCGGCAGCCAGGATCTCGTTGTCGAGATAAAACGGCAGAAAGCGACTCGCATCATCCCGATGCGTGCCGAAGGTCGTCATCGTGAGGTCGTTCGTCCCGAACAGAAAGAAGTCGGCGACCGCGGCGAGCTGATCGGCGATCAGGCACGCGCGTGGAACCTCGATCATGGCGCCGACCGTGAACGCGGGCGGCGGCGCCCCCCGCTCTTCGCACACCCGGCCCGCATGATTCCGGATCCGGCGGCGCAGGCGAGCCATCTCCTCGGCGGCGACGACCATCGGGACGACGATTTGCAGTTCGCCGACGGGCCCGACGTCGAGGGCCGCCTCGATGATCGCCCGGACCTGAACTTCGTAGACTTCCGGAAAGGTCAACCCGAGGCGGCAGCCGCGGTGCGCGAGCATCGGGTTCTCGGGTCGGAGGGTCCTGACCTTGTAGACGAGCACGTCGAGGGGCGTCCGCAGGCGGTCCGCGACATCGGCGAGCTCGGCCGGCACGTCGGTGAGAAACTCGTGCAGGGGCAGATCGAGAAGGCGGATGGCGACGGGTTCGCCGCGCATCACGGAGAAGATCCGGCGGAAGTCCTCCCGCTGAATGGGGAGGATCGCGTCGAGGGCCGCCCGGCGTGCGCGGTCGTCGTCCGCGAGGATCATCTCCCGGACGGAAGAGACACGATCGGCCTCGAGAAACATGTGCTCCGTCCGGCACAGACCGATGCCTTCGGCGCCGTGTTCGAGGCACGCTTCTGCGTCCGCGACCGTGTCGGCGTTGCCGCGGACCGCCAGCCGACGTCGTGCATCCGCCCAGCCCATGAGCGTCCGGAAGCTGGGGGGCGGATCGGCCGGGCTCGTGGCCGCTTCGCCGAGGATGACCTCCCCCGTCGTTCCGTCCAGCGTCAGCATCGTGCCCGCCTCGATCGTCAGGCCCTGATTGCGGACCAGGAGGCGGCCGCGGCGCTCGTCGACCTCGATGTCGGCGCAGCCGGTGACGGCGCAGCGTCCCATGCCGCGGGCCACGAGGGCGGCGTGGCTCGTCATGCCGCCGCGGGCCGTCAGGACGCCGATCGCGGCCCGCATGGCGGCGAGGTCCTCGGTCGAGGTCTCGACCCGCACGAGGATCACGCGCTCCCCCGCCTCGGCCCGCCGGACGACCTCCTCCGGGTCGAAAAACGCCGCGCCGGAGACCGCCCCGGGGCTCGCCGGGAGTCCGCGGCCAATGACGCGGCGGCGCGCCTGCAGGTCGACACTCGGGTGGAGCAACCGGGAGAGGCGTGCCGGCTCGACCCGGCAGAGGGCCTCGTCGCGGGAGATCAGGCCCTCGTCGGCCATCTCGACGGCGATGCGGACGGCGGCCCGGGCCGAGCGCTTGGCGTCGCGCGTCTGCAGCATCCAGAGTCGGCCGGATTCGACGGTGAATTCGACGTCCTGCACGTCGCGGTAGTGGCGTTCGAGCCGGCTCGCAACCTCGGCGAGCGCGGCGAACGCTTCGGGCATGGCGTCTTCGAGCGAGCGTTGCCCGGCGCCGGCGTCGCGCGCCTCGATCGGCAGGGGCGTGACGGTGCCACGGACGACGTCCTCCCCCTGCGCATTCGGCAGATACTCGCCGAAGAGTCGTTTCTCACCCGTGTTCGGGCAGCGGGTCACGGCGACGCCCGTGCAGGACCGCTCGTCGCGGTTTCCGAAGACCATGGCCTGGATGGTGACGGCCGTCCCGAGCCCGTCGGCGATGCCGTTCTGGGCACGAAACTGGACGGCGCGGCGCGTGTTCCAGGAGCGGAAGACGCCCGCGATGGCCTCGCGCAGCTGCGCACGCGGATCGAGCGGAAAGGGCCGCCCCGTGTGCCGCTGAACGAGGTCGAGGTAGGCGGTCACGAGGGCGGACTGCACTTCGACGGCGGTGGCCGGCACGCCGACCGCCCGGTACTCATCGACCACGTCGCGTCGCACCTGGACGAGCGCGTCCGCGTCGACCTCGAGCACGACCGGGGCGAAATTCTCGATGAACCGTCGCCAGGTATCGACGGCGAAACGGCGATCGCCCGTCCGCCGCGCGAGCACCTCGAGGGTCTCCGGCGTGAAACCGACGTCGAGGACCGTGTCCATCATCCCCGGCATCGAGACGGCCGCTCCGGACCGCACGGAGACGAGCAAGGGGGCCTCGCCGTCGCCAAACCGCTCGCCCCGCTCGGACTCGATGAACGCGAGGCCGCGCTCGACTTCGATCGAGATGGCGTCGAGGAGCGCCTCGCCGCGGGCGAAATACGCCAGGCAAGCGTCGGCCGGGAGGATGAAGCCCGGCGGCACGGGAATGCCGAGGCGCGCCATTTCGACGAGCCCCGCGCCCTTGCGGCCGAGGCGCAGGTGGGCGTCTTCGATGGGCGGCTCGGTCGTGTCGCCGAAAGTGAAGGCGCGCATGTGAACCCGTTCCGACGTCGTTGGCGGCGTGCGGGGCGAGGAATAAGCACGGTACCCGCGGGAAACGCGACCTTCTACCGGATGCCGTCCTGGGGGTCAATCGCGGGTGGCGAACTTGCACACACATGTGTCATCTGGCACATTGTCGGTTGATGTATGCAAATGTCAGGAGTTACCCGATGAAATCCTCCCGTCTCGGTCGTTCCCGCCATGTCTGGATGTTCACCGCCCTGGCCCTCGGCGCGTGCGGCGACGGCCGGCACTTTGCGCGCGACGACGAAACCGGGCCGAGTGAAGTGACGGAGAACGGACCTGCGCACTCGGCGACCGGTGGGCCATCGGGGACCGCGGCGTCGGCGGCCGGGCTCGAACTCGTCGACGTCTGGGGCGAGGGCCTCGAGCTCGAGGTGACCGGGCTGCGGTGGGGGGAAACCGGCGAGATCGAGTTCCTCGTCGGCGCGGCGGATCCGGAGAGCCGGCGCCCCGTCGAAGGGCTCGACGGGCGGGCCTTCGCCTTTGCGGAGGACGGGCGCGACCTCGGCACCGAGGTGCTGTTCGACGTCTCGAAGGAGCAGAATCTCCGCGTCGCGCTGGTGCTCGATCTCTCACGCAGCATGGTGGCGGCGGACGCCGTGGAGCCCCTTCAGGCGGCGGCCCGCGGACTTCTGGACGCCCTGCCGAATGGCACGCGCGTCGGGCTGGTGCAGTTCGCGAGCGAGTATGACCTCGTTCGGGACTTCACGAGCGACCTCTCCCTCCTTGCGACCGACATCGAGGCCCTGGCACCGGCGATGGATCGCACCGGTCAGTTCACGAACCTCTGGGGCGCGCTCGGGTACGCGGGTTCGCTCTTCGAGGAGGCCTCCGATGCGGCGGACGGCGAGGGTCGAGTGGTCGTCGCTTTCACCGACGGCCGCGACAACGTCGCAGAGTCGGACGCGGCAGATGCGCGGGCCCGCCTCGCAGAAGCCGGTGCGCTCGTCTATGCCGTGGGGCTCGGCACCGAGCTCGACCGGGCGGAGCTGGGCGAGCTGGCCGGACCGTCGCGCTTCGCCGAGACGACCGAGCCCCGGGCGCTCGGTCCCATTTTCGACGACATCGGGCGTCGCCTCGGGCAGATGATGCGGGTTCGATACGTCACGCCGAAGGTCCGGGGGGCCCATACGCTGGACGTGACGCTGGCCACCGCCGACGGTCGACGACGGGGCGGATTCAAGGTCGCTTTCGACCTCGACTGAGGCGCCATCGCCCGCGCCGCGAGGGACACCCGGCGATCGCAGAGCGGCGTGTCAGGGCTCGTCGGTCGGGGTCGCCCTGCGTCGGGAGCGGCGGGGCGTGCGGGGCGCGTCGGCCTTCTTGACGCGAACCCCCGATTTGACATCCGGCCGGACCCCGGCCGGGCCCCCCTTTTCGTTGGGGATGAAGCGGATCTCGGTCACGATCTCGAAGGACAGGCTCGTCAGGACGCGCTGAAGCTCGGCGCCGACGTCGACCTTCTCGAGGAACTCGTGGACCTCCTGCTTGACGATGCGAAACATCTCGCCTTTGAACTCGTCGAGCTTGCCCGTGACCCGGTCGCCGACCTCCTTCGGAATCGGGACGTCGCTGAGGATCTTGCGGACCTGCCCTTCCGTCCCCTCGACGACGTCGTTTCCGACCGAGATCGCCTTGCGCACGACGTCGGCGACGAGCGTCTCGCGGACCTTCTCGTCCGTCAGCGCGCCCGCGCCCTGGGCGAGCGCCTTCTTCAGGAGGTCCGGAATGAGCGCCTCGAGGCGGGACCGACGGCGGGGTTCGTCGTCGTCCGGGTCGAACTCGTCCGGGGGATCGCGATCGATCGTCATGGCTGTTCTCCTGAGCGCAGAGCGGGGTTGAGGCGGTCCCGGGCGCGGCGGCCCGTCGTCGAGGCCGGGGTGGCGAGGGCGTAGGCGATGCGCCACGCCCGCCGGGCGGCAGGTGCGTCGCCCGTGGCGGCAAACGCATCGCCGAGGTCGAGCCAGACGTCTTCGGGGGGGCCCCCGGCGTATCCGCCGAGGCGGAGCGCGTCGAGGGCCTCCGAGGGGCGGTCGAGCGCCATCAAGGCGCGCGCCCGGAGGTTCGCGAGTGCGGCGGCCTCCGGCCCCGTCGGCGCCTGGCGGTAGAGTTCCGCGGCCAGCTCGGCCGCCGTGCGGTGGCGGCCCTCGCGCAGCGCAAGCTCGGCATCGGCGAGCGTCGGTGGCGCGGCGGGCGGACGGTGGGCCCGCGCGGTCAGGGCGATGGCGGTGGCCGTGGGGTTGTCCGGGTCGAGTCGCACGACGTTCACCGCCTGACGTTCCGCCTCGGGATAATCACGATCCGCCAGCGCTGCAACGGCGGCCCGGTGTCGCAGGCCGAGGTGGTCCGGCGAGGACGACAGCGCCGCGAGGTACGCTCGTTTCGCTTCTCCAGGACGACCCGCCGCGAAGGCGGCGTCGGGGTCGGCGGCGCGCGGCCCGTCCGGGACCCGGCCCGATGCCGCGACGACCACCGCGGGGTCGGGGGGCGTCCCGTCGGCGGTCGGCGGCGCAGCCGTCGACGACTCGGCCTCGGGCGTCGCGTCGGTCGTGACGACGTCCGAGGTCTCCAGGTGCTGAATCTCCTGATTGGCGCGAGCGACCCAGCGTGCCTCGGACGGACGGGACTCGAGGCGAACGTAGGTCCGGTACGCCTCGAGGGCGCCGGCGCCGTCGCCCAACTGTTTGAGCGTCTCACCGAGACCGAAGTGCGGGTCCGGATCCTCCGGTGCGCGCGTGGCGGCTCTCCGATAGGCCTCGGCGGCCTCCGCCAGTCGACCGGCCTTTCGCAGGGCGAAGGCGTGCCAGTAATGGACGCGCGGGTGGTCGGGATGCGCGGCAGCCACGCCGCCCAGCGTCTGCGCGGCCTGAGCGGAGAGGCCGACCCGCAGCTCGAGCCGGCCGACGGCCGTGAGGGCCACCGGGTCGCCGGGGCTGTGCTCTGCGGCGCGCCGCCAGGCCGCCAGGGCAGCCTCCGGATCGCCGGCCGCTTCGGCCGCCACCGCGTCTTCCTTGGGTCCGGCGTGCGCCGACCCGGGCAGAAGGCCGAGCGTGATGACCCCGACGAGGAGAGGACGTGCCGACCGGTTCACGGCGAAGTTCTTCATGGGGCCCCATCGGTGCGGGCGGCGAACCGAACATTCTCCTCGCGTCCCGGGCCCACCGACACGAGCTCGATGGGCCGCTCGACGGCGGCCTCGATGAATGCCAGCAGGCGCCGTGCGTTCGCCGGCAGGTCCGCCGGGGTCCGAGCCGCACTGATGTCCTCGGTGAAACCGGGCAGTGACTCATAGACCGGCGTGCTTTCGGGCCAGGCATCGCTCACGCCGGGCATGACGGCGTACGGTTGCCCGCGCCAGGCGTGGTGCGTACAGACCCGCACGGGGTCGATGCCGCGGAGTACGTCGAGTTTGGTCACGGCCAGGCGAGTGATGCCGTTGATCCGGATCGCGTAGCGCAGTGCCGGCAGGTCGAGCCAGCCGCAGCGTCGCGGTCGGCCCGTGGTCGCGCCGAACTCCCGCCCCACGCGACGAAGGAGCGCCCCGACCTCGTCGTCGAGCTCGGTCGTAAACGGGCCCGAGCCCACGCGGGTGGCATAGGCTTTCGTGACGCCCAGGACGTCCGTGACGAGTTGCGGGCCGACACCCGCACCGACGGCCGCGTTCCCTGCGACGGTCGAGGACGACGTCACGAACGGATACGTGCCGTGCCACACGTCGAGAAGCGCGCCCTGGGCGCCCTCGAACAAGATGCGCCCGCCGTCGGCGTTGAGCGCCGCAAGCGAGGCGCCGGCGTCCCCCAGAAACGGCAGTAGGCGTTCCCGGACCGGCTCGAGCGCGGCGATGATCTCGTCCGGTGTGACCTCCGGTCGACCGTGGGCCCGCAGCAGCGCGTTTTTCTCGAAGAGCAAGGCCTCGACGCGACGGCGAAGGCGTTCGGGCGCGGCCAGATCGCCCATCCGCACGGCGGCGCGCGAGACGGCGTCCTCGTATGCGGGCCCGATCCCGCGGCCGGTCGTGCCGATCTTCGCGGCGCCCGCCGAGGCCTCCCGGGCGTGGTCCAGCCGTTTGTGGACCTCGAGAATGACCGGCGCAGCGAAGCTCACGAGGAGCCGCGTCGGGTCGACGGTCACTCCGGCGGCGGCGAGCTCATCCATCTCGGCCGCAAGCGCGACGGGATCGACGACGCACCCGCTGCCGATGACGCACCGTTTGCCGGGATGCAGAATGCCCGAGGGGATGAGGTGGAGGACCGTTTTGCGGCCATCGACCACCAGGGTGTGGCCGGCGTTGGTCCCCCCCTGGTAGCGAACCACGGCGTCGGCTTCGGCGGCATAGAGATCGACGAGTTTCCCCTTGCCTTCGTCGCCCCATTGGGCGCCGACGACCACGAGACCGGACGCGGGGTTCATGGCGTTGGGACTCCTCGGGCGAACGCCGTGGTGGCGCTCACACCTCCAGGTGGGTCAGACAATACGGCAGGATGGCCGTGCCGGTGTCGTACAACTCCCGGCTCAGAACGACGTCCGAGAGAAAGCCGGCCGGCCCGCCGGGCAGGCCGAGGACCGTGCCGCAGAGCTGCCACTCGCCCGGGGCGAGCCGACGGCTCTCGCGGCCGCGCTCCAGTGTGATGCCGCTGCCAATCCCGCACGCGAAGCGCGTGCGGGGGCCGTCCGCGCCATGCAGACCGAGCAGGTCGTGCACCAGAATCGCCTTCTCTTCAGCGGCGATCATCTCGTGGAAGCCCTGGTCGCCGCGCTCGACGAGGAGGCTGGCACCCGCCTCGCGCAGCGCCGCATCCTGGAGGTCCTCTTGCCCGCGGGGGGTCCGGTATGCGCTGGCGGTGCCCCCCTGCCCGCTCTCGACGTTGCGGTGATCGAGGACCATGGCGACGCGCCCTCGGACGATCAGCGCGTTGCGGCGGGTCGGCATCCCTTCGTCGTCGAAGTGGCGACTCGAGGCGAGGCCGTCCATGCCGGCGTCGTCCACGAGGGTCACGGCGTCGTGCGCGACGCGCTCGCCGTCGCGGAACGGCATCAGGCCCGAGCGTCGCGCGGTCTGCGTGAAGAGAGGCACGACGAGCTGGCGGAGGATGGCCTCGAATGCCCGCGGGTGGAGCACGACGGGGACGCGTCCCGCGAGGCGGAGGTCCCGGGGCGCGGCGAGCTCCGACGGCATGTTCCGCAGCGTTCGGGCGCCGAGGAGCGCGAGCGGCTGGAACGAGTCCGGGGCGTGCACGACGTGGTAGGCGTCGCCATGGGAGCGGTCGAGCCGCACCTCGGCCGAGAGATCGCCGTGGAGCGACGCGGCGACGCCGCCCTTGTTGCCGACGACGTAGCGTCGCAGGTCGTACCCGACGCGTCCCTCGAAGGCGCGAACGCGGTCTGCGCGCTCGGCCTCGTGCCAGAGGTTGTCCGCGAGGGCGTCGGCGATCCGCGCCATTTCCCGGGGGGCGGCGAGGGCATCCGCGAGGTCCGGGTCGAAGGTGAGCGGGCCGGGTTTCCGCGTGCGAGGCACGGGGAAACTGCGGGGGCCGCCCGGGAGGGGTGCGATGAGGGCGCGGTCGACGCACGAGCGCCAGAGCGTCTCGTCGACCCGGGTGCAGCTCGCGTGGCCGACCACCCCGTCCTTCAATACCCGGAACGCGACCCGGTCGCGGGACAGCGACAACTCGGGTCCGATCCGCCGCCCCGAGAGAAGGTGGCCCCAGCGGGAGGCGCGCAGCAGCCACACCTCGACGTCATCGACCGTGCGGGCCAGCGTGGCCGGGAATCGCGAGACGCGATGGGCGAGTTCTTCGAGCTCGTTGGCGATGAGTTGGGCGCGGCGGCTGCGGTCAGTCATGGGGCGTCCGAATCACCAGGCCACTCCGATCGACTCGGTGGCCGACAACCGCGCCGCGCAACCGCCGAGCGCGACGGTCTTGAACTGCAGGGGGTCCTTGCCGCAGAAGCCGACGCCGGGCAGGCGAGGCTCACCAAAAAAGCGCTCGACGGTCTTCAGTGCGCCGCGCGTCCGGACCGAGAGCGTGCAGGGCAGGAGGTACTCGTCCGTCAGGACACCGTCCCGGATGACCCGCCCGATCTGGATGGTGGTGCTCATCCCCTCGCCGTTGACCTCGCCGCCGAAGGACGACTCGAGCCAGACACCGAGCGAGATGCCGTCGAGGAAGGCGTCGAGGTTCTGGGTGACGAACGACGGCGCGGCCGGGAGCAGCCACGTGTCGGTCATGCGCACCAGTCGGGGATGCCCGAGCTCGGAGAAACCATGCCCGTTGCTCGGCACGCCGAACCGCCCGGCCGTCTCGCGCCCATGGAGCAGGCCGACGACGCGGCCGTGGTCGATGAGCGTCACGGCCTCGACGGGCACCCCCTCATCGTCGATGAAGTGTCCGCCGAATCCCCCCGGCCCTCCGGTCGGGTCCATCGGGCCGTCGACGAGTCGAACGGCGGGCGACGCGAGCATCTCGTCGACCGGGCGCCCGTCGGCCTCGAAGAGGCCAGAACCGCCTTGCTGAACGATGTCGGCCTCGAAGTTGTGCCCGCAGGCCTCGTGAACGAAGACCATCGCCGACGGCGCGAGGACGAAGTGGGTCAGGCGCCGCCGCTCCTCCGGCGTCAGCGCGCGGGCACCGAGCAACGAGACGACCCGGTCGAGCCCGAGTTTCAGCTCGGACGCGAGCGCCGGGGTGAGCGTGCCGTCCGTCGCGACGAGGGCCTCGAGCGTCGAAAGGGCGCCGAACGTGACGCGATACCGGGCTCGGGCCGGCTCCCGGGTGGCCTGCAATTCGATCCGCACGAAGGCCTGCGGCAGCGTCTGCGTTCGCCAGAGGCCCTCGAGGTCGGCGACGACCTTGTCTTCGACCTGTGCGAACGCACGCACCTGATGCGTGATGACCACGCCGGCGGGCGTCGCTGCGGCAACGGCCCGTTCGAGCGCATCGAGCAGCGCCTGGAAGCGGCCGGCGAGCACCGCCGGGGCCGGCAGGCCCGTCGACGCGCCGAAGTGACGCCGGTCGCGAGACGCCAGTGGCGCGAGCACGAGGTCGCCGGCGGGCTGAGCCTCCAGGACCCGCAGCGCTTCGTCGAGTCGCAGCCTCGCCTCGATGGGCGATAGGTCGCCGAGGCTCGCCTCGACCATGCGGCCGCCGTCCCCGACGAGGCGAACGACCAGGCCGCTCTTGACCGCAAAGGGAACGAGCGTTCGCCGGCCGTCGAGCTCTCGCTGCACTTCGGCGCGCGTCACCCGCTCGTAGCACGCGTCGGCTCCGGCGACCCGGCCTTCGAGCGCGGTGAACGTCGTCTCGAGCAGGCTGCGGACCGGGGCTTCGTGGTCGATCGTTTCGGGGCCGTCGAATCTGGGCATGAGGTCTGAGCGCCCGCAGGTCGGGGCGGGAAAGTCGGTTCGCGAGGCCGGGACCATAACACGACCCGACCGCGATCGGCACCCCGACCGGCGATTTCGGCGCGAGTCCTACATGTGCCCGCGGGCCGATTGACAATTCGCGACCCCGGTGTTAGGCAACGCCCAACTTTCGCCGGCCTTCGACGCCCGGGCATGAGAAGCCGGGGTCGCCGCAGCGGCGGTTCCCCTGGAGAGACGCAGTGCACGAGCAATATGTCACGCTGGCCACGTTGGCCGTCGTCGCGGTGGTGCTCGGCGGGCTGATCCTGATCCTCAACCGGATCCTCGGCCCCCAGAAGTGGACGAAGTCGAAACTCGATACGTTCGAGACCGGCAACGAACCCGAAGGGGACGCCCGGCATCGGTTCAGCATCCGGTTTTATCTCGTCGCGATCCTGTTCATCCTCTTCGACATCGAAGCGGTCTTTCTCTTCCCGTGGGCCGTGGTCTACCGCGAGTACATCGGGGCGGGCCTCGGGCTGTTCATGTTCATGGAGATGCTGGTCTTCGTGACCATCCTGGGTCTCGGTCTCGCCTACGTATGGCGAAAGGGAGCGCTCGAATGGGACTAGAGTCCAACCTCACGGGGACGTTCGTCGGGACGCGCCTCTCGGACGCCCTGAACTGGGCCCGCAAGTACTCGCTCTTCCAGTACCCGTTCGTCACGGCGTGCTGCGGCATGGAGTTCATGTCCGCGGCGTGCAGCCACTACGACATCTCGCGCTTCGGCGCCGAGATTCCGCGGTTCTCGCCCCGACAGGCGGACCTCCTCTTCGTCGTCGGCACGGTGAGCCACAAGCTCGCCCCCGTGCTTCGCAAGGTCTACGACCAGATGTGTGATCCCAAGTGGGTCGTCTCGTTCGGCGCCTGCGCGTCGAGCGGCGGCTTCTACGACAACTACTGCACCGTGCAGGGCATCGACACGATCATCCCGGTCGACGTCTACATTCCGGGTTGCCCTCCCCGGCCGGAGCAGGTCCTGGACGCGCTCATCATGCTCCAGGAGAAGATCCAGCGAGAGCCGTTGGAGAAGCAGGCGTGAGCAAGAAGGCCATAGAGCGCCTCTCGGCGAAGTTCGCCGATCAGGTGCTCGCCACCCACGACGCGCACGGCGACGAGACGGCCGTGATCAAACGCGACCGGTTGCTCGACATCCTCAGGTTCCTGCGGGACGAGAAAGACCTCGCCTTCGACATGCCCATCGACCTCACCGTGGTCGATTGGTACCGCAAGCGCGAACCGCGGTTCGAGGTCGTCTATCACCTGTACTCGGTGACGATGAAGCACCGACTTCGTCTCAAGGTCCCCGTGGACGAGGACGATGCGCGGGTCCCGAGCTCATACCCGGTCTGGCCGGGCTTCGACTGGTACGAGCGCGAAGCCTACGACCTCTACGGCGTCGTCTTCGACGGGCACCCGAACCTGAAGCGCATCCTGATGTGGGAAGGTTTCGAGGGGCACCCCCTTCGCAAGGACTACCCCATCAACAAGCGCCAGCCCATCACCACCCTTCTCGGTGAGAAGTCCTGAACCATGGCCGAGATCCTTCTGGAAACCGAGGGCGGCGACCTCGACAGCGTCCCCATGAACCTGCAGATGGGACCCTCGCATCCGGCGATGCATGGGACCATCAAGATGCGATTGCGGCTCGACGGCGAGATCGTCACCCGCTCGGAGGTCGAGGTCGGGTACCTGCACCGGGGCTTCGAGAAGTCCTGCGAGCACGTCACCTGGACACAGGTGATGCCGTTCACCGACCGGCTGAACTACGTCAGCCCGCTGTGCAACAACGTCGGTTACTGCATGGCCGTCGAAAAGCTGCTCGGGATTCGCGCCACCGATCGTTGCGAGTACATCCGCATGATCATGGCCGAGACGAGCCGGATCGGCGACCACATGACCTGCATCGGCGCCAGCGCGATGGAGCTCGGTGGTTTCACCGCCTTCCTGTACGCCATCGAGGTCCGCGAGGAGATCTGGCGGGTCGTCGAGACCGTGACCGGCGCCCGGCTGACCCACAGCTACTGCCGCGTCGGCGGACTCAAGGACGACTTGCCGCCCGACTTCGCCGCCAACTGGCGGTCCATCGGCAAGAAGATCCGGACCCTCATCGACGACATTCATGCGTTGCTCGACAAGAACCGGATCTTCCTCGACCGCATGATCGACGTGGGCGTGATTTCCGCCGATCGGGCGGTCTCCTATGGGTTCACGGGCCCCTGCCTGCGCAGCACCGGCGTCGACTACGACGTCCGCAAGGCCGCGCCGTACATGAAGTACGACCGCATGGAGTTCGAGGTCCCCATCGGCAGCAAGGGCGACAACTACGATCGTTACCTCGTCCGCATGGAGGAGATCGAACAGTCGCTGCGGATCGTCGACCAGTGCCTCGCGCAGATCGAGCCCGGCCCGATCAACGTCGACGACGGACGCCTCGTGCTGCCCAACAAGGACGAGGTCTACGGATCGATCGAGGGCACCATCGCCCATTTCAAGATCATCATGGAGGGCATCCGCGTGCCCCCCGGCGAGGTCTACAGCTACACCGAGGCCGGCAACGGCGAACTCGGTTTCTACCTGGTGAGCACCGGCGAAGGCCGCCCCTACAAGTGCCGCGTGCGGCCGCCCTGCTGGTCGTTCATGCAAGCCCTGCACGAGATGCTCGAGGGGTATCAGGTGGCTGACATCGTGCCCACCTTCGGTTCCGTCAACATGATTGGCGGGGAGTGCGACCGCTGATGGCCGTCAACTGCAAAATCAACGGGAAGCCGGTCACCGTCGAGACCGGCACGACCGTGCTCGAGGCGGCGCGGTCGGCCGGGTTCGAGGTGCCGCATTTCTGCTACCACCCGGGCCTCTCGCGACCGGCCAACTGTCGCATGTGCCTGGTGGACGCCTCGAACAGCCCCAAGCCCATCCCCTCCTGTTACATCGGCGTCGCCGAGAACGCCGAGTACACGACGGACTCCGACCACGTGAAGGAGCTGCGGCGGGCGATCCTCGAGTTCATCCTGCTCAACCACCCGATCGACTGCCCGATCTGCGACCAGGCCGGCGAGTGCGAACTGCAGGACAACTACTTCGCCTACTCGCTGCAGGAGAGCCGGCTCCAGACGCCGAAGCACCACAAGCCCAAAGCGGTCGCGCTCTCCGAAAAGGTCACGTTCGACGGCGAGCGGTGCATCGTCTGCACGCGGTGCGTGCGGTTCTGCGACGAGATCGCACAGACGAGCGAGCTCGGCGTGATCAACCGCGGCGAGCGCTCGGAGATCAGCGTCTTCCCGGGCAAGACGCTGAGCAATGCGTACTCGATGAACGTCGTCGACCTGTGCCCGGTGGGCGCTCTCACGGCGACGGACTTCCGCTTCAAGTGCCGCGTCTGGTTCATGGAGACAGTCGAGAGCGTGTGCGACGGCTGCGCGCGTGGCTGCAACGTCCATCTCGACCACCACAAGGGCGAGGTCCTTCGATATCGCCCGCGGGAGAATCGCCAGGTCAACGACTGGTGGATCTGCGACGCCGGCCGTATGAGCTACAAGACGGTCCACACGGACCGGGTTCTGGCGCCCGTCGCCGCCGCGGACGGCCGTCCCGTGCGGGTCTCGTGGGACGAAGGGCTCGTCGCCGCGCGGGCGCTGATCAAGGACGCGCAGGAGCGCCTGGCGGTCGTCCTGTCGGCGACGCTCGACAATGAGGCCCTGTTTGCCGTCCGCCGCCTCCTGCGAGCGGCGTTGCCCTCGGCGCGGGTGTACACCTCGGGGCGGCCCGACGGGACGAATCAGGACGCCTTGCTGGTCCGCAACGACAAGAACCCCAATCGCGCGGGCGTTCACGTGCTGTTCGGGGCGCTGCCCGCCGTCGACGTCCTCGCGGCGGACATCCGCGACCGCAAAGTCACGCACGTCCTGGCTTTCGGGGGCGACATCGACCCGGCGGCCCTTCGCGGGACGGCGACCGTTTTCGTGGCAACGCATGCGAACGCGGCGGTGCAGGCGGCGGAGGTCGTCCTCCCCATGCAGACGCACGCCGAGCACGACGGCACCTTCGTGAACTTCGCCGGGCACGTTCAGCGGTTCCAGGGTGGCATTCCGCCCGTTGGCGAGGCCCTCGCCGCCTGGGAGATCGCCGGTCGTCTCGGGCGACTCCTGGGGGCCGACCTCGGGCTCGTATCGTCCGGGGGCGTATTCAAGGCCCTCGCCGCCGAAGAGCCGGCCTTCGCCGGCATGACCCACGTGAATCTCGGCGCCGGTGGGCGTGCGCTGGCCGTCGCCCCTGCGGCGGCCGACGCCGCTTCGCCCGCACCGGCCACCCCCTGACGAGACTGGACGCTCCGATGCTCCTCCTGATCGGTCTCACCCTCCTGAAAATCGTCGGCATCATCCTGGTATTCGTCATGGTGGTTGCCACCCTCATGACCTGGGCCGACCGCAAGCAGGCCGCCCTCATCCAGGACCGCATCGGCCCCAACCGGGCCAACCTCGGCTCCGTGACGGCCGCGGGGCTGATCCACATCCTCGCCGACGCGTTGAAGACCCTCTTCAAGGAGGACTTCATTCCGCGCGACGCGAACAAGGGCCTCTTCGGCATCGCGCCGTTTCTCGCTTTCGTGCCGGCAATTCTGGCCTTTGCGGTTGTGCCGGTCGGCGACGTCTGGTGCCCGGAGGGCAAGATCGCGGTCGAGAACTTCCGGGATGTCTGCCTTGCGGGCGAACCGCAGGACTACTTCCGTATCAGCGGCATGGCCGGCGGTCTGCTCGTCATCTTCGCCATCGTCTCGCTCGGCGTGTATGGCTCTTCGATTGGCGGCTGGGCGAGCAACAACAAGTTCGCGCTGATTGGTGGTGTGCGGGTCTCCGCGCAGATGATCTCCTACGAGGTCACGATGGGCCTGACGCTGGTCGGCCTGCTGATGATCTACGGCACCGTCGATCTCAACGAGATGGTGCGCGCGCAGGGGGAGCTGCTCTGGGGTTTCCTGCCGAAGTGGGGCATCGTCGTACAGCCCTTGTCGTTCTTCCTGTTCTTTGCCGCGGCCATTGCGGAGACGAAACGACCGCCCTTCGACATCCCCGAGGCCGAGAGCGAGCTCGCGGCCGGGTACTTCGTCGAGTACAGCGCGATGCGCTTCGCCCTCTTCACGCTCTCCGAATATGTCGCCTCGGTCCTGGTCGCGATGATGGTCACGACGCTGTTCCTCGGGGGCTGGCAGGTGCCCTTCCTGTACGGCGACGGATTGCACCTCCCCGGCGTCGAAGGCGTGATCGCCCTGCCCTATGCGCTCGTCAAGGTGCTGCAGGTCGGTTCGTTCTGCTTCAAGGTCATCTTCCTCTGCTGGTTCCAGCTCCAGATTCGCTGGACGCTGCCGCGTTTCCGCTACGATCAGCTCATGCGGCTGGGGTGGAAGGTCATCCTGCCCCTCTCTCTCGCCAACATCCTCGTCACCGGGATCGTGCTGCTCTTCGCGGGCAAGTGAGCCCCGGTCAACGGCTTGACACGCGTCCCGGCGTGATTAGCCTCGCCGAACCTGCGACCTGAAGGCTGCGGAGAGCCGGTTTCATGCCCGCGGACTACTACGACCTGCTCTCCGTCCCGCGGGACGCCGACGAGCGGACGCTGAAGAAGGCCTATCGCGCCGCCGCGATGGAGTGCCACCCCGATCGCAATCCGGGGGACGCCGCCGCCGAGGCGCGTTTCAAGAACATCAGCGAGGCCTACGAGGTCCTGAGCGACCCGCAGAAGCGGCAGATCTACGACCGATACGGGCACGAAGGTCTGAAGAGCCAGGGCTTCGGGGGCTTCCACGGGGCCAACGTCGAGGACATCTTCTCGCACTTCAGCGACCTCTTCGGCGACTTCTTCGGTCTCGGTGGCGGGGGCGGCCGGCGGCAGGCACGACGCGGTTCGGACCTCCTGATCGAAATCGAGATTTCCCTCAAGGAGTGTCTCGACGGCGTTCAGCGGGAACTCGAGATTCCGCGCGAGCACCGCTGCGAGACCTGTAATGGCAGCGGTGCCGCGGCCGGCACTCAACCGCAGACGTGCCAGGGGTGCGGGGGGACGGGCCAGGTTCAGGTCGTCAAGGGCATCTTCCACATGAGTTCGCCATGTCCCCGGTGTCGGGGCCAGGGCCGCACGATCAAAGACCCTTGCAAGCCCTGCCACGGGCGCGGCCGAGTCCGGGTGACCAAGACGGTCAAGGTCGGGATCCCCGCCGGGATCGAAAGTGGCATGCGCTTGCGCGTGACGGGACAAGGCGAAGAGGGCCCGGCCGGCACCCCGAACGGGGACCTCTACGTTGCGGTCGGTGTCACGCCCGACCCGCGCTTCGAGCGGCAAGGGCCCGATCTCGGCGCCGAAGTGCACGTCCCGATGGTCAAAGCCTGCCTCGGGGGGACGTTCACGTTCGAGGCCCTCGACGGCGCGGTCGAGGTCACGCTCGAGCCGGGCACGCAACCGGGTACGGTGCTCCGCGTCCGCGGACGCGGCCTGCCGCGGATCGACAACCGCTCGGGCCGGGGCGATCTGCACCTGCGGGTCGCGGTGGACATCCCCCGCCGATTGACGCCCGCGCAGATCGACCTTTTGAAGGCGTTTGATTCTGCCGATTCTCCAGCGGCCACCTGAAGCGTCGGCCGGACCGACGCCTCCGAGCCCGCGATCCGAGGCGCCCTTGGCGAGCCGCCGCACCGGCATCCTGCACGTCGTCCACTCGCTCAACGTCGGCGGGGCCGAAAAACTCGTCTATGACCTGACCCGGCGGACCGACGCGGCGCGCTTCGCCGTCTGCGTCGCCTGCCTCGACGACGCCGGGGCACTCGCCGGCCCGCTCGCGGCGGCGGGGTTTCCCGTCGAGGTCATCGGTCGCCGTCCGGGGCTCGACGCCCGGGTCACGCTGCATCTTCGCCGCATGATCGCACGGCATGGAATCGACGTCGTCCACGCGCATCAGTACACGCCCTTTTTCTATGGCGTCACCGCGGCCCGATGGGCGGGCATTGCGTGTGTCTTCACCGAACACGGCCGTCATCATCCGGATGTCCGCAAGCCCCGGCGCGTCGCCGCCAACCATGTGCTCGCCCGCCTGGTCGACGCGTCCGTCGCGGTCAGCGAGTACACGCGCGCGGCCCTGATTGAAAACGACGGCTTCCCGGCCGAGCGTGTCCGGGTGCTCTACAACGGGGTCGATGTGCCGGACGAGCCGCCCGCTTCGCGCGCGGACGCGCGCGCGGCGATGGGCATCGCGGTCGAAGACGTGGTCATCGGCTTCTGCGGTCGACTCTCGGCCGAAAAGAACGTGCCATTGTTGCTCGAGGCCTTCGGCCGACTGCGCGCCCGGCACGCCACGGCCTGTCTGCTGATCGCCGGGGACGGCCCGGAGCGGGCGGCGCTCGTCGCGCGCGCCGAGTCGTCGGGCTTCGGTTCGGCGGTCCGCTTCCTCGGGTTCGTCGACGATGTCGCGCGGTTCATGGCGGCGCTCGACGTCTTCGTGCTGAGCAGCGTCACCGAAGGAACTTCGGTCACGCTCCTCGAGGCCATGGCGGCTCGCCGACCTGCGGTCGTCACGGCGGTGGGTGGCAACCCCGAGATTGTCCTCGACGGGGTGACCGGACTGCTCGTCCCATCGGGGGACGCGAAGGCCCTCGCCGATGCGCTCGACGCCGTCATCGATGCACCCGATCGCGGCGCTGCTCTCGGCGAGGCCGGGCGCCGTCGGGTACTTGAAAACTTCACGTTTGGGGGGATGGTGCGTGCGTACGAGGCGCTCTACGAGGCTGCTCGCCGTGATCGCGGTCTTCTTCGGCCGGCCGGCCGACGCGGTGGCTGACGGCGGCCCCTTCGGGCTCGGGATCATCCTGGGAGAGCCGTCGGGCTTGTCGGCGAAGCTCTTTCTCGACGCCCGGCACGCGCTCGATTTCGCGCTCGACTATTCGCTCGTCGACTCGGCGCTGTACATCCACGCCGACTACCTGCTCCACTTCAGCGGTTGGCGGGTCCGGGACGGTGGTGTCCACCGACTCGTCCCGTACGTCGGGCTCGGCGGGAAGGTCGGTCTGCGGGACCACGACGACGGGCGCGGACACGATCGCGATGGTGCGCTCGGCGCTCGAATTCCGCTCGGCATCGCCTGGATGCCGGCCTCCGTTCCGATCGACGTTTTCCTGGAACTCGTTCCCGGCCTCTTCCTCATCCCCGAAACGGACCCGGACTTGGATGCAAGTCTCGGGTTGCGGTACTTTTTCTGACACATGGAAAAATTACGTCACCGCCTGAACGTGGGCCGCGGTGCCCCTCTCCTCTGGGGGCTCGGCGTCGTCGCCATCGTCGGCTGTGGGAGCGACGGCGGAAGCAGCGCGAGCGAGGCCCGGGACGCCGAGCGCGTCGTCCTGCTCGATCGCCCCCTGCCGGACGCCGCGATTCTGGAGCCCGACGTGCCCGCCCTGCAGGACTGCGTCGACGGTGATCAGCGGCCCTGCGGCTCGGAGGAGGGCGAATGCAGTGGCGGCATCGAGCACTGCCGCGGAGGCCTCTGGGACGGCCTGTGCGAAGGCGAGGTCGTCCCCTCGGAAGAGCGCTGCAACGGTCTCGACGATGATTGCGACGGCAGCACCGACGAAGACTTCCGCGTCAATGTGACCTGCAAGTTTACCGACGCCCGGGGGATTCAGCGCGACGGCATCCAGCAGTGCGACCCCGAGTCGGGCGGCGTGACCTGCGTGCCGGGGACGGACTGCCGGGACGACCGCGACGCGGACGGATACAACGTCTGCGAGGACTGCGACGACACCGATCCGGACAGCCACCCGGAGGCCGTCGAGCGGTGTGACGGCCTCGACAACGACTGCAACACCTTCGTCGACGAGACGTTCCCGCTCGACGAAGCCTGCGTCTCCGGTTTCGGCGTCTGCCGTCGCGGCGGCCGGCATGTCTGCGGCGAAGACCTCGGCCTCGCCTGTGATGCAACCCCCGCCCCACCGGAGCCGTTCGAACTGTGCGGGAATGGCGAAGACGACGACTGCGACGGTGAGGTCGACGAGGGTTTCGAGGTCGGTGAGGTGTGCACCGCCGGCGTCGGCGCCTGTGCCGTCGAGGGTCGGTTCGGATGTAGTGCCGACGGTCTCGACGTCGTCTGCGATGCGGAACCTCGGACGCCCGGGGCCGAACTTTGTGGCAACGGCCTCGATGACGACTGCGACGGAGCATCCGACGAGGACTTCGACCTGGGAGCGGGTTGCGTCGTGGGACTCGGCGCCTGCGAACGCGCCGGTATGCGGCTCTGCGACGCGGTCACCGGCGCCGTGATCTGCAGCGTGGCGGCGGGGCTCGCGGCGCCCGAACTCTGCGGCAATCGCATCGACGACGACTGCGACGGAGAAACGGACGAAGGGTACGAGATCGGCGGCGCGTGCAGCGCCGGAGAGGGCGAGTGCCGCCGAAACGGCGTCACGGTGTGTGCCCGGGACGGCCGCTCGACGCTGTGCAGCGCCGAGGCGGGCGCGCCGCACGACGAACTCTGCGGTACCGACGTCGACGAAGACTGCGACGGGCTCGTCGACGAGGATTTCGACGTCGGCATTCTCTGCACGGCGGGCCTCGGCGAGTGCGCCCGGCTCGGGGTCACGGAATGTACCCTGAACCGTCAATCAGTCGTGTGCGCGGCGGAGCCGGGGCCGCCGGCGCTCGAGATCTGCGATGGCCTCGACAACGACTGTGACGGCGAAACCGACGAGGGCTTCGCCGTGGGGGCCGCGTGCAGCGAGGGCATCGGCGCATGCCGGCGCGACGGGACCATCGGCTGCGACCTGAACGGCGACCTCTACTGCCGGGCACAGCCCGCGCCGCCGGGCCTCGAGCGCTGCGGGAACGGCGAGGACGACGATTGCGACGGGCAAACGGACGAGGGCTTCGACGTCGGCGAAGTGTGTACGAGCGGGCGCGGCGAGTGCACGGTGACGGGCCGGCGCGTCTGCACGCTCGACGCCCTCGGTACGACGTGCGACGCGGTCGCCGGCGCGGCTCGGCCGGAGGTCTGTGGCAACCTGCTCGACGAGGACTGCGATGGCTCGCCCGACGAAGGCTTCGATGTCGGCCAGGCATGCCAGGTGGGCCTCGGCGCGTGTCGCCGTCAGGGCAACCGGGTGTGCAGCCCCGATGGCTCGACGACGCAGTGCAGCGTCGTTCCGGGCGTCGAAGGCGACGAACTCTGCGGAACCGGCATCGACGAGGATTGCGACGGGTTGACCGACGAGGGCTTCGACGTCGGCGCCGCCTGCTCTGTCGGCCAGGGCGAGTGCCTCCGCCGCGGGCAGCGTGCCTGCGCGCCCGACGGGCTCGCGACCGTCTGTGCCGCGGTCGCGGGCAACCCGTCCGCCGAGCGATGTGATGGTCTCGACAACAACTGCAATGGGGCGGCGGACGAGGGATTCGGTCTCGGCGGAGCCTGCACGGCCGGGGCCGGCCGCTGCGCCGTGGCCGGGCGCCTGGTCTGTCGCGCGGACGGTGGCGCGGCGACCTGCGACGCCGTCCCCCTGCCGCCCGAAGCCGAACGCTGCGATGGCATCGACAACGACTGCGACGGGGACGTCGACGAGGACTTTCCCGATCTCGAGGGCCCCTGCGACTCTGCCGCGGATGCCGATCTGTGTGCTCTCGGGGCCTGGGCCTGCGATCCGGCCACCGGTGCGCAGATCTGCGTGGGCGACATCCCGACGCCCGAGGTCTGCGACTTCCTCGACAACGACTGCGACGACGTCGCCGACAACGGCTACGACCTCGAGAGCGACGAGAACAACTGCGGTGGCTGCGGCGTCGTCTGTCCCGCGCCGTTCGGCACCTGCATTCGCGCGATTTGTTACCGGCAGTACTGGGTGGACGACGACACCGGCTCGAACGTGACGGGGGACGGCTCGCGCGCGTTCCCGTTCCGCACGATCACCCATGCGATGTCGCGGGTGAATGGTCCGCGTGCCGTCATCTCGGTCCTGCCGGGTCTGTACTCCCGGTCGATGCACCCCGCCGAGTTCGAGGTGTTCCCCCTCACGGTCAAGAACGGCGTCGAGATCGAAGGGTTCGGCGCCGCGGGCACCGTCGTGGTGGACGCGGAGCTGCGGGGCGGCGTGTTCGTCTACAGCAACGCGCCCGATCCGGCGAACCGGATCGAGAACCTGGTCATCGAACGGGCAGGTAATCCGGCCAATAGCGCGGCGTCCCTCGACTCGGCCGTGAACGTCTCCGGAAACACGATCGTCGCGCTCGTCGACCTGACGGTGCGCAACGGCGACTCGACGGGGTGGCCGACGGCGCTCTACGTGAGCGGCGGCGCCACGGTCAGCGCCCTGCGCCTCTCGGTGAGCCGCAGCCGGGCCTGGGCGGACACCGCGTCGCTCATCTACATGACCGATGCCTCGACGCTTCGCCTCGACCGGTCCGAGTTCGTCGAAAACACCATGAACGATCCCGCGGCGAACCTGGGCGCGGCGATCGTCCAGTACGGCGGCACTTTGAACGTCGTCAATTCGACGTTCGTCAACAACAATGGCAGCGGCATCCGCATCCGGTACGCGGGGACGGCCCTGCTCTCGCATTGCACCTTCGCCGGAAACGCCTACGACGGCCTGACGATGGTCGACCGGCCGGCGACCATCCACAACTCGATCTTCGCGTTCAACGGGCGCTACGGGGTCAACGAGGGCGCAGGCAACGTTGAACCCCTGGCCTTCTGGAACAACCTCCTCTTCAACAACACCCAGGGCAACTACCGCGACGAAGGCGGCGACCTGGCGCAACACTTCATCAACGCGGCGGCCCCCATCAACGCCGCGGCCGGCGCCAACGGTCGCGGGACGATCGTCACCGATCCGACGTTCTTCTCCCTGCCCGTGCCGGCGAACAACGTCCGATTGCGGGCGGGCTCTCCGGCGATCAACGCCGCCGAGGCGGCCGTCGCGCCCAACATCGACAAGGCCGGCGTCGTGCGACCGCGCGGCGCGGGATTCGACATCGGGGCGTTCGAATTCTGATTTGATTCGGTCCGGGCCTTTCTGTTTTTTTCTGCGCGTTGCGCCCCGTGGGGAAGACGGGGCGCGGCGGCCTGAGCCCGTTTTCGGGTGGCGGCGGCGCGTTGGGGCGCCGCCGTCGGTGGCGGCCAGGGTTTCGCGCCTGCCCCGGGGCCTGTTACGCTCTGCGGATGCCGCCGAGATCCATCCCCTTCCCGCGCGCCGTATCGGCGTTTTCGTTTCTGGTGCTGGTCTCCCTCTCGGCTGCCGCCGGGTGTGACGAGGCGACCGACGTCTCGGCTGCGCCCGCCGACGACCAAGGCGCATCCGTCCCCGATGTGCCGGCTTTTCAGCCGACGGATCGCGGCGGCGGGACCTCGGGCGACGCCGGCGCCGACGCCGCGCCCGGCACGTTCGGTGCCCCGTGCGACGACGCCGAGGATTGCGCCTCGGGCTGGTGCATCGAGCTCGACGGCGCGCGGGGGTGCACGGAGGTCTGCGGACAACCCTCCGACTGTCCCGAGGGCTACACCTGCTCGGCGGTTCGCAATGCCGGGGCGGACGTCACGCTCATCTGCGTCCCGGCACTCAATCTCTTGTGCCAGGCCTGCGAGTCCGACGCGGACTGTCAGCGCAACAGCACGCTCGACCGCTGCCTGGAGATCGGGCGCGGGACGTTCTGCGGCGGCGACTGCAGCCAACTCGGGTGCCCGAACGGTTACGTTTGTTCCGACGTGCCCTCGGCGGATCCGGCGGCCTCGACCCGCCAGTGCCTGCCCGAATCCGGTCAATGTGCCGGGTGCATGGACCCGGACGGCGACGGGTATGGCGACGGGGGCGACTGCCTCGGCATCGACTGCGACGAGGTCGACACGACGGTCAACGCCGGGGGGGTCGAAGTCTGTGACGGCCGGGACAACGACTGCGACTTCATGGTCGACGAGGAGGTCGCGTTGCCTCCCGGAACGTGCCTCGGCGTGGGCGAATGCGTGCAGGCGGCGCCGCTTTGCCTCGGAGGTCGCTGGGATTGCCGCTACCCGGGCAGCTACGAGACGCCCGAGGAGACGCGGTGCGACCTGCTCGACAACGATTGTGACGGCGAGACCGACGAGGTCTTCGACTTCCAGACGGACACGCGCAACTGCGGTCGGTGTGGCAATCAGTGTCTCTACGACAACGCGGAGGGCCGCTGCGAGGCCGGACTCTGTGGCCTCGGTGCGTGTTTGCCCGGTTATATCGACCTGAACGACAACGAGGCGGACGGCTGTGAGCACGAGTGCATCTTCCAGAGCGCGGACGACCTGCCCGACGTCGCGAACGTCGACGCCAACTGCGACGGGGTCGACGGCGACCTGACCCGCGCGATCTTCGTCGACACGCTGTCGGGAGACGACGCGGCGGATGGGACGCGCGAACGCCCCCTGCGGACGCTGGCCGCGGGCATCGCCCTCGCCGGCGTGCAGGGCAAGGCCGTCTACGCGTCCCGCGGGACGTACGACGAGCCGCTCGCCCTGCGGGACGGCGTGAGCATCTACGGGGGATACGACGCCGGTCGAGGCTGGCGCCGGGACGGTGGCGGCGAGACGCTGGTTCGCAGCGGCACGACGGGCGGCCGCGGAGAACGAATCTACAGCCCGACGGTGCTCCAGCGGGTCCACGTTGCCGGGACGGACGCCGCGGGACCGGGCGAGTCGAGCCTCGGCCTCGTGCTCATCGACACCCCCGGGCTCGTGATCGAAGACGCGGTCATCGAATCGGGTCACGGCGGTCCCGGGGCGCCGGGGAACGACGGGTTCGTGGGGGGCAGCGGTGCCCCCGGCGGTGACGGCTTCGATGCGCAAGACAGTGCCAACATCTTCCAGGACTGCGACCGGCGGGCCGGCGGTCCGGGCGGGCAGTCCGTCTGCCCGGATGGCCCGACGCATGGCGGCGCCGGCGGTCCGGGGGGTGTGTCCGACGAGAACGGCCACAGCGGAGGGACCGGCAGCCCGAGCCCTGGCAATGGGGCACCGGGCGGTCGGGGCGGAAATCAGGAGAACGAGTGCGAGAGCTCGGACGTCGGCACCCCGGGGGACCCGGGAGGGCGCGGCGCGGCCGGGGTCGATGGCGCGGGCGGCAACGGACCCGGCACGGTTGCCGGCGGCGTCTGGCGCGGTGCGCCCGGCGGGGACGGCCTGAACGGGCAGTCAGGCGGTGGCGGCGGTGGCGGTGGCGGCGGCGGCGGTCAGGAAGGCGCCTTCTCGGTGATTCCCCCCTATGCATG
>JAKLJY010000250.1 GCA_023150895.1 Myxococcota bacterium
CGTCGCGCGCAGCGTCGCCGGTGTGTTCGATCGCCTCGCAGCGGCCGAGACCGCGCGGTTCGACGCCCTCGGTGTGCGCCTCGATGAGACGGTCGCGCGGGTGGATCGTGCGGCGGAGCGGGCCCAGGCGGCCGAAACGGCCCGCGCCGAGCAGCAGGCGGCGCGCTGGTCGGACGCCTTTGCCACCCTCCGCGAGGCGCTCGCGCAGGCGGGACAAGCCGAGACGGCCCGCGCGGCCGCGCTGGAGCGGGCGCTTGCGCAGCTCGACGCCGGGCAGACGGCGCGCGCCGAGGCCCTCGCCCGCGGGCTCGAGGCCGTGGCCGAGTCGACGCGCGAGGCGGCGCGCACGACCGCCGCGGCGGAGGTCGAGCGCATCGCCCATCTCGACGATGCCATCGCCCGGGTGACGGGTGCCGTGGAGGCGACCGCGCAGGCCAGCGCGAGCGCTCAGGCCGAGCGCGTGGCCCACCTGGACCGTGCCATCGGCGGGGTCACGGCGGCGGTCGAAGCGGCCGCGTCGACGTCCGCGGCGGCCGACGCCGAGCGCATCGCCCACCTGGATCGTGCCATCGGCGGGGTCACGGCGGCCGTTGCAGCGGCGGCCGAGCAGAACACTGCGGCGGAGCGCGAGCGCCTGACGCTGACCGGCACGAAGCTCGATGCCATGCTGGCGGCCATCGACGACGCCCGGGCGCGGCAGGTCGACGCGGCGAGTGCGCTGACGTCGGCGCTGGGCGCGGGTCTCGCACAGACGACGGCGGCGCTGGAGGGGCGGCTCGCGAATCTGGTGGCGGCCGCCGAGGCGGGGTGGGCGCAGGTCGCGAGAGAGGCGCAGACGCGCTCGGCCGAACTCTCCGGGCTCGTCGAGGGCTTCCGGGTCGAGGTCTCGCGGGCGCAGGGCGAGCTCGCCTCGGGCACGATGGCCCTGCGGGCGGCGCTCGTGCAGCTCGGCGAGGGCACGGCCGGGCTCGAGACGGCCGTGGCCGAGCGCATGGCCGCGCAGGTGGCCACGCTGGACGCGGCGCTGTCGCGCGAGGCCGACCGCTTCATCGCCGCGCAGGCCGCCCGCGCCGAGGACGCCGCCACGGTGTTGCAGCGGGTCGACGCCGAGCTGGCGCGTCATCTGGAGACGCTCGGTGCGCGCCTCGCCGAGCCGCTGACGGCGGTCGCGCGCACCGCCGAGGCCGCCCCGCGGGCCGCCGCCGAGCTGGTGGAGGCCGCCGCCGCCCGCTGGCGGGAGGCCGGCACCGGTGACGCCGCGCGGGCGCAGGCCCTCGATGCGCTGATGCTGCGCCTCGACGCCCTCGCGACCCGGCTCGACACCGCGACCGAGGTCCAGGCCCGCCTGTTCTCCGATGCGCTGGCCCGCGGACAGGCGGCCGCCGAAGCGGCGGAGGCCCGCGCCGAGGCCCGCCTGGCCACCCTCGCCGGGCAGGTCGCGGCCGGCATCGAGCGTCAGGCCGCCCGTGTGGCCGAGCTCGAGACGCACTTCGCGGCCGCGCGGGACGCCGGCGGCGCCGCCCTGGCCGAAACCCTGGCCGAGCACGCCCGCCACCTGGGTATGGGCCTGGACGCCACGGGCGGCATGGTCCGCGAGGCGGCCGAACTCGTGCGCGCCGGCGGGGCGGAACTCTCCGCCGTCGCCGAGATGTTCGCCGACGCCGTCGACCGCTACCGCGACGCGAGCGAGGGCTGGCGCAAGACGCTCGTCGGCCTCGAGGACGCCCTCGCGCGCGGTGGCACCGGCGCCGGCGAGGCGGGACAGATCATGGGCACCTACCTCGATCAGACCCGCGAAATCTTCGGCGACGCCCTCCGGTTCCAGCGCGAGCTCTTCAGCGAGCTGCGTGCCCTGCGCGGAGCGACGACCTGATGCACGGCGGCGCACGCACGGACGATCTCGACGCCCTCGACGGGCACGGCCCGGACGACGCCCCCGATGCGCCGCCCGTCTGGATTGCGGTCAGCGATCTCATGACGGGTCTGTTGGGTCTGTTCGTGTTGTTTTTCGTCTGGTCGCTCGTGCTGCAGGCCGATGCGCAACAGAGCCTCGAGGCCGAGAAACAGGCCCGCGTCGAGGATCAGAACAAACTGCAGGCCCTCGAAGCGCTGCTCGCGGGTCCCATCGCCGCGGGGCGCATCAGCCTCGTCGACGGGCGCATCGGCATTCGGGGCAGTGTTCTCTTCGACCTCAACTCGGCCGAGCTGCGCGACGAGGGCGCGGGCCTGCTCGGCGAGCTCGCCGGGCCGCTCGGGCGCTATCTGGAGGGCCGCGACGAGATCATCATGGTCAGCGGCTTCACCGACGACCTCCCCATTCACGGCCGCATGCCGCAATTCACGGACAACTGGGAACTCTCGGCGCAGCGCGCGCTGACGGTGACCCGGGCCCTCGTCGGCGCGGGCGTCGAGCCCCGGCGTCTGTTCGCCGCCGGTTTCGGTGAGCATCACCCGGCGGTGCCGAATACGGACGACGCCACGCGCGCGCGCAATCGCCGCGTGGAGATCGTGCCCGTCCCCCGCAGCCGCGACGGCGGCGGGGGCGCGAAGTGAATCAGCGCCTCGAACACATGCGGAAGCTCGGCGCCGCGGTGTTCGATCCCCCGGCGTTCCGGTTCATCGAGGGCCTGCTCAGCCGGGCGGCGAGTCTCAGCGGGGCCGCGGGCGAGCGCCTCGAACGCCGGGCCGTCGCGCGCCTCGACACGCTCGAGCATGCCTTCTTCGCCGCGCAACAGACGGCGGCGGACATGCTCGATCAGCTTCGCCGCGAGGGCGCCGATCCGGAAGACCGGTATGCGCAGGCCTTCGAGCGCGGGGACTTCGGTCTGTTGTTGCAAGACGGCCCGCGAGTGTTGCGTCAGCTTCG
This sequence comes from Myxococcota bacterium, assembly GCA_023150895.1. Classification (GTDB taxonomy): domain Bacteria; phylum Myxococcota_A; class Bradymonadia; order UBA7976; family UBA1532; genus CAINDO01. The sequence goes on from JAKLJY010000250.1 coordinate 2,867, forward strand.
CAGTGGCACGGCCGAGGCCGCCCGCGAGCGCATCCGGCGTCTGTTGGCGGACGCCGCGCGCCGGGGCATTCGGCTGCCGGGCGAGCTCGACGAGGCCGCCGCGGGCACGCTGAGCGAGAGCGGCAAAGCCGACCCCCGCGCCGAACAGACGGCCCGCGCCCTCGGTGATCGCCTCGCGCAGACGCTCTATCGCGAGGCCGCGGAGCACGTCCGCGCCGCGGTCGTCGTCGCGCGCGCACACGACCGCCTCTCGGACGACTTCGGTCTCTACAACCCGCAGGCCCTCGCCGCGCAGGCGCTCGCGCAGCTCGAGGCGACCTCGCCGGCGTATCTGCGTCACTACGTCGCCGCCCTCGAGGACCTCGCCATCCTGCGCCATCTGCCCGAGCCCAAGCGGCGCTGACGGAGGCCGAGAAGACTCGCTCCCGGCCCCGTGGCGTCGTACGCTGCGGCATGCCGAACCCGCCGCCGAGTCCCGCCGCCGCTCCGACCATCGTGCGTCTGCATGACGTCGCCGAGGTCGAGGGCCGCTATCCGCCCCCCTTCGACGCCGAGGCGCTCAGTCTCGGCCGTGATCTCGGCCGCGCCGCCGGCAGCGAGCGTGTCGGGGTGTGGCACGAACGCCTGGCACCCGGCCGTCGCACGAGCCGCGCCCACGCGCACAGCGATGAGGAAGAGGCCGTGTACGTGCTCGAAGGCCCGGTCGTGTTGCGCTGGGCGCCCGCCGGCGGTGTGTTCGTCGAACGGACGCTCGTCTCCGGCGACTTCGTGAGCTTCCCGGCCGGCACCGGTCTCGCGCATCACTTCTCGAATCCCGGCCCCGGGGACGCGACACTGCTCGTCATCGGCACGCGCGAGCCCGCGGATCGGGGCGCGTACCCCGAGGACCCCGACCTCGACGCCTGGCGGGCCGAGCACCGGCCGCAGCGGCGATGGGTGGACGAGACGCCGCTGCCCTGGCCGGCCCGCGCGGCGACGCCCCGGTTGCGGCTGCGACCGTGGCAGCCGCACGAGGCACGCGCGCTCTGGGGGTTGGCCCGGGCGAACCTCGAGGCCCTGCGGCCGTTCATGCCCTGGGCCTGGGAACTGCCGAGCGTCGAGACCTACCTGGGTCTCGTCACGGACTGGCTGCGCGGCTCGCTCGACCGCCGCGAGCTGGTGTATGGCATCTTCACGCCGGATGGGCAGCCCATGGGCAACGTCGGTTTGCACCCGCGCAGTGGACAGGGGGCGCTCGAGGTCGGGTACTGGCTCGCCGAGTCGGCGCGCGGTCAGGGCTACGCCACCGAGGCGACGGCGGCGATGGTGCAGCTCGCCCTCCGGTGCATCGGCGTCGACCGGGTGGAACTCTTGTGTCATCCGGAGAATCACCGCTCCGCGGCGGTCGCCCGGCGCCTCGGGTTCAGACACGAGGCGACGCTGCCCCGGCGGGTGCCGGACGGCCGCGGGGGGCGGCACGATGTCATGCTGCACGCGCTGTACGCCGCCGACCTGGCTTCGAGCCCGGCGGCGGCGGTCGCCGTCCGCGCGTGGGACCCCCTGGGACGAGTCATCGACCTGGGGGGCTGACGGCCACGACCCGCCGTCGCGGCCCCTCAACCCGCGCCGTTACACGCCCCCGGCGAGAACAACACACCGAGCGGGGCGGTGATGTATCCGGGCACGGGCAGGTCGAGCTCGACGACGTCGGCGGCGCCGGCCTCCAGACGCAGGCGCCCGAGGCGCTGGTGCAGGCGCTGCATGGCGGCGCGCGGGTTCGCGCGGTCGGTGGGGGTGGCCTCGGGCCAGAAAACCGGGTGGAAGAGGGCGCGCGGGCTGGCCCCGACGGTTGCCGCGAAGGGGCCGTTCCAGACCATCGTCGGGCGCGGGGCGCTCTGTGTCGCGACGAGGTAGCTGTATGTCGGCGCGCGCTCGACGGGGTGGCCGGCGGCGGTGTGCCCGGCGCCGCGATCGGTGTAGGCCGCCAGCACGACGTCGACCGCGAGGCAGGCCTGTGTGGGGTTCGATACGCGGACACGCTGGTGGTGGAGGACGCCGTAGTTGCCGAACAGCACCTCCGCGGAGTCCGCCGGGCGGGCGAGTGCGCGCACGGACTGCGGCGCGGTGAGCAAGGAGCGCCCCTGCACGTCGCCCGGGCCGGCGAGCACGACGGTGTCCTCGCCGGAGACGGCATCGGCGGCGTAGAGCCCGGCCGCGCGGCCGTACCCCTTGCCCTCGAACCACCCGGGCCACTTCACGTCGCCGCGCGCCCAGGTCCCGGGCGCGGCCAGCGTGCGCTCCGGGCCGCCCAGGACACCGATGCGGGGGAACGCGCAGCCGCCCTCGACGGTGACGTCGAACCGCCCCTCGACCAGGGCGTTGGCCGCGGCGGGCATCTCGAAGGCCACCGCGGGGGCCGCTCTGCCCAGGGTGACCGCGCGCGTCGGTGTGTCGCCGAAGAAGTACTGCCGGGCGAGGGCGGCGCCGAGCCAGTCCGTCCGGCGGGTGGCCGGGGCCCCGCCGCGCGACCATCCGGAAGTGTCGACCGCGCCGCGGACGACGGCGGTCGCCGGCGCGGCCGGGTCGTCGGCGTCGGTCTGCACGAGCGCGACGACGAGGCGCCGCGGCGCCGGAATCTCGGCCGCCAGGATGTGTGCCAGATACACCGAGAAGGTGCGCAGCCCGCCCGGGGAGCAGCCCTGCGCGGCGGCGATCGTCGCGTCGTCGCCCTGCCAGCTCGGGGCGGGCGCACCGGGCCCCCGGCTCGGCGCCGACGTGACCTCGGCGGGGCCGCGGTCGAGCAACAGACCGCTCGAGAACACATGTTCGGGGTTGTTGCTGACCCACAGGGGGAGGCCGTCGGGCAGGTGCCCCGCCGGTTTCAGGGCCGCGAACGGCGGCGGCAGCAGGGGGGGCTCGGGCCGGGTGTCGTCAGTTTTCGACTCGACGGTAGACGGTGCGATTGCGGGCGCGTCGGCCGAGGGGGGCGTGGCCTCCGGTACGGGGTCCGCGCAGGCCGCGAGCGCGGTCACCAGGGCTGCGGCGATGGTCAGGGCGAGCCGACCGGACGGACGTGGCTTCATCGGCAGGGCTCCACGGGTGAGAGGCCGAACACACGGGCGAACGCGATCGCCGTCTGTCCGCGCGAGACCGCCGCGTCCGGGCAGAACCGACCGGGCGCGCAGGTGCCCAGGCCGGCGGTCGGGGCGAGCGCCTCGACGACGCCGGCGGCCCAGTGGCTCGCGGGCAGGTCCGCGTAAAGACCCCGCGGCGTCACGGGGGCGGTGTCGGTGGCGCGGGCGAGCAGCGCGGCCAGCTCGGCGCGCGTGACCGGTTGGTCCGGGCAGAACTTGCCCCCACCGCACCCGCTGACGAGGCCGGCGGCGGCGAGGGAAGTGATGGCACCCGCGGCCCAGTGTCCGGTCGGCACGTCGGCGAAGCGCCCGTCGGGAGAGACCCGGCGGGGGGCGACGACCCGCGCCAGCATGGAGGCCGCGGCCGCGCGGGACAGACCGTCGCCCGGGCAGAAGCGGTCGGCCGCACAGCCGGACCAGAAACCGGCAGCGACCCCGGCCTCGACGGCCCCGTGCGCGGGATGCTCCGGGCCGACGTCGGCAAACGTGGCGCAGGCCGGTGCCGGCACCGTGCGGACCGAACGCATGGCCGCGATGTAGTCCCGCGCGACCCGCCAGGCGAGCCAGTTGCCGCCGCGACCGGGCAGCACCCACGGGGTGTACGCATAGTGTGCGGCGGTGGCATGGGTCCGCGGCGTGATGGCATAGCCGTCGA
>JAKLJY010000251.1 GCA_023150895.1 Myxococcota bacterium
GCGGAGGGGGCCGCCGCCTACCGCGCGCGGGCACCCGGTCGCGCGCTCGCCGCGGGCCTGGCGGCCTGGCGCGCCGGCGGTCACCCCGACGCGCTCGAACTCGCCGCCGTCGGGGCCCTCGAGTCGGGCCACATCGCGCTCGCGCAGTGGCTCTACGTGCTGCTCGCCGAGCGCGCGGATGCACCCCCCGGCGCACGGGCACGGGCCGCCCGGCAGCGCGACGCCCTCGCTCGCCAGACGGGCAGCCTCAGCTTGCCCGATCTTCCGGCCAACGCCGAGGTCTCGATCGACGGACACGCGTTGGGTCGCGTCCCGCCGCAGCGCCCCCTGACGCTGCTTCCCGGCCCGCACCGGATCCTGGTCGTCCCGACGGCCGGCGAGCCCCGCACGCTCGAGGTGCTCGTCCAGGCCGGCCGCCATGTCGAGCTCGACGTGGTGCCCGGTCCGGCGCCCGCCCCCCAGCCCCCCGAGCCGCCATTCGTCACGGGCCCGCCGCCGCCCCCGCGCGGCGAGCTGCCGCCCCCGTTGCCGCGCGGGGTCGCCGCCGCCCTGCGCGCCCTCGTGCCCGATCCCGCCCCCCGCGCGCTGGTGCGGGACACCCATTACTGGGTCTGCAACGAGCCGCGCCTGGAGCTCTTCGAGCCGCACGTCCGCGGCCTCGGCCGGGCGCTGGTCGGCGTGGGCTCGGACCAGAACTACCTGCTCGCCGGCTGGGCCCGCTCCGAGCTGCTCGTGCTGACCGATTTCGACGCCGCCATCGTCGATCTTCACCACGTCTACGGGCTGATCTTCGAGCAAGCCGCCACCCCGGAGGACTTCGTCCGCGCCTGGTCCGTCGCCTCGCAGCCGGCCATGCGTGCGCTGGTCGACGCCCGCGCGCCGGATCCCGAGTCGGCTGTCCGGCGGGTGTTCGCGCTCGAACGCGGCGGGCAGGCCGTGCGCCGCCGGCTGGCCTGGACGATCGACCACATGCGCGCTGCCGGCGTGCCGACGTTTCTGACCGATGCGGCCCAATACGATCACGTGCGCAATCTATGGCTCGCTGGTCGGGTCATCCCCGTGCGAGGCGATCTGACGCTGCCCGGCACGTTGCGGATGGCGGCCGCCGCGCTGCACGCCGCCGAGCTGCCCGTGCGAATCTTCTATCCTTCCAATGCCGAACAGTATTTCCCCCACGAGCGGGACTACCGGCTGAACATTCAGGCGCTGCCGGCCGACGCCGAGAGTCTCGTGATTCGCACGCTGGGGAGCCGCGCCGACTATGGCCGCGCCGACGACACCTACCACTACAACGTGCAGCCGCTGCTGAACCTGCAGGCCTGGCTCCGCGACGGCGGCGAGCCCGACGTCGAAGCGCTGCTCGAGCACCGGGCGCCGACCCCGGTGCAGGGCTTTTCCACGTTCGCGCGTCTGCCCGCGCCCTGAACCCGGCGGCCCGCGTCAAACGGCCAGAACGGTGTTGTCGATGAGGCGCGTCCGACCGAAACGCACCGCCAGGGCCAGGACGACGTCGGTGTCGATGGGCTGCGTCACGGCGGCCAGCGTGACGGCGTCGCGGATCTCGATGTAGTCGATCTCGGCCCCCGGCGCGGCCTCGATGACGCCCCGGGCGACGGCCTCCAGGGTCCGTGCCCCCCGCTCGCCGGCCTCGAAGGCGGCCCGGGTGGCGGCGAGCGCCGCCGAGAGACTCCGGGCCGAGACACGCTGCGTGGGGTCGAGGTAGACGTTGCGGCTGCTCATCGCGAGCCCGTCCGCCTCGCGCACGATCGGGTGACCCCGCACCTCGACGGGCAGGTCGAGATCGGTGGCCATCTTCCGGATGACGGCGAGCTGCTGATAGTCCTTCTCGCCGAAGAGGGCGACGTCGCACCCGACGATGGAGAAGAGCTTGAGCACGACCGTACAGACGCCGTCGAAGTGCCCCGGACGCGAGGCGCCGCACAGCGGGCCGGTCAACGCGTCGACGTGAACCGTCGTGCGATGTCCCGACGGGTACATGACCTCGACGGGCGGCAGGAAGACCGCGTCACAGCCAGCGGCGCGGCATTTCTCGAGGTCGCCCGGTTCGTCGCGCGGATATCGGCTGAAGTCCTCGTTGGGGCCGAACTGCGTCGGATTGACGAAAATGCTCGCGATGACGACGGCTTCGACCGGGGCAAGAGCGGGCGCCCGAGCCTCGGCCGGGCGCCGCGCCGCCCGCATCAGGCTCAGGTGACCGTCGTGCAGAAAGCCCATCGTCGGGACGAACCCGATTCGGGCCCCGCGCCGTCGGGCGGCGGCGACGAAGGCGCGAACGCCCGCGATGTCCCGGAGAATCTCCATGCGGGGATCAGTGGCTCGGGTAGTGGGCGTGGTCTTCCGTCGGGAAGGATCCGGCGCGGACCTCGGTCGCAAACGCCCCGACCGCGTCGACGACTCGGCGGTGGAAGTTGTCGTATTTCTTCAGGAACTTGGGGTTGAACCCCTCATTGAGGCCGAGGAGGTCATACAGCACGAGGACCTGCCCGGCGCAGCCGACGCCCGCCCCGATGCCGATGGTGGGAATCTCGAGCGCCGCCGTGACCCGCTCGGCGACCGGCGCCGGAATGCCCTCGAGCACCAGCGAGAAGCAGCCGGCCTCTTGCAGAGCGAGCGCGTCCGCCACGAGTCGCTCGGCCGCCGTCTGCGTCTTCGCCTGCACGCGATAGCCGCCGAACTGATGGACCGACTGCGGCGTCAGGCCGAGGTGGCCCATCACCGGGATGCCGGCCCGCACGCACTTGGCGATGCCCTCGGCGTGCTCGGCGCCGCCCTCGAGCTTGACCGACTGGACGCCGCCCTCTTTCAGGAGCCGCGCGGCGCTGGCGATGAGCTGATCGGGCCCCTGCTGGTAACTGCCGAAGGGCAGATCGCCGACGAGGTGCGGCCGGGCGCACCCGCGGGCGACGGCGCGGCAGTGATAGATCACCTCGTCGAGGGTGACGGGCAACGTGTGTTCGTGGCCCTGAATGACCATGCCGAGGGAGTCGCCGACCAGGATGGCGTCGACGCCGGCCTCCTCGACGAGGCGCGCGAACGTCGCGTCGTAACAGGTGACCATGACGATCCGCTCGCCATCGCGGGGCTTGCGGCGCAACTGGGTGGTGCTGATGCGCTTCACGGGGAACCTTTCGTCCCGGGCCCGCAGGCTCCAGGCAATCGGTGGTCGAGGAACACGGGGCGACTTCGACGCGCCCGCGGCTCGGGCCCGCGAGGTGCCCGGTCGTTCGACGTCGAAACGCCGACGAGTGTACCACGACTGTGCCGTGCGCGTGACAAGTCGGTTCCCGGGCGTACAATGTGCCGGTGCAGATCGCTCTGAAGACGCCGCGCGCATTGGCCCGCCGGGCCACCCTTTTCGCCGTGCTGGCGATGACCGCCCCGTTCGTGATCTTGGCCTGTGGCGGGGCGCCAGAGCACGTCCGGCCCCGCCTCGCCGAGGGCGACGGCCGCTTCATGCTGCGCTTCAACCGACCGCCGGCCCTGACGGGCAATCCGGACCTCTACTTCGAGCTCCAGGGCCCGGCCGGGTGGGAACGCGTGTCCTTGGAGAACCCGGACGAAGAGCAGGATGTCCTGACGCCGCTCGTCGCCCTCGCGGAACGGAACTCACCGGCGCTCATCGAGGTCGAGGGCTCGTTTCGTCGGGACACACGCGCTTACGGAGACCACACCGCGCGGGTGCTCCGCATCGTCGTCGTGCCCGGGCTGCAGCCCGTAGAGCCGGCGCCGGCCCCGGCCACCGAGCCCGCCGACTGAGCGGGCCTCAGCGGTCTGCGGGCGCGGACGGGGTCGCGGGCGGGGGGGCGTCGGCTGCGGCGCCCGCCTCGAGGCAACGGACGACGTCACGCGTCGCACCGAAGGTGCAACGATTGGCCACGCAACCGCACTCGCCGAAGCGAGCGTAACAGGCCAGCTCCGGGGAAATGGGCGGACAGATCGCCGCCGGCACGGCGCCGGCCGCGCACAACCGGCCCTCGCAGGCGCCGACCAGGCAGTCTTCGTCCCGCTGACACGCGAACTGCACGTTCGAGCCACGGGGCAGGCAGGCCGAGACGTCGCCGAGCACCGGGATGGGCGGTTCGGCGCAGCGGGCCTCGCACCGGTTGTGGAGCACGCCGTCGCCGCCGCAGACCGGCACGTAGCCGAGCTCGCACTCACACGCCACCTGGTCGTCGCAGCGCCCCGGGCGCCAATTGACCGCGCCGGCGCACTGCGCGTGGCAGGCCGACGGGAACTGCTGCTGCTGGTCCGTGCAGACCTCGTCGCCGGCCTCGGGCCGCGGGCAGTCGCACGACTGACAGACGAGCTGCGCGCGTTCGTCGGGCAGGCACAGCATGCCGGGCGGGCAGCCGCCCCGACCGCCGCCGCGGCACGCCGGCAGACAAACGCCCTCCCCCTCACCGAGCCCGGTGGCGCCGACGTCCGCACACCGCAATCCGGCCGCACACGCGCCCTCGGCGACGAGACGGCACCGCCCGAGGCAGACGCCGGCGTCTTCGGGGCCGTAGCAGGCGAAACCGGCCGGGCACTCGGGCTGCCCGCCGCCGCAGGTGACGGCCGGGGCGGCCATGACGCAGACACGCTGGCAGTCCTCGGCCTGCGGGTCCGCTGCGCAGCGGGCGAGGTTCTCCCGATCGCGCACCGCCTCGCACGTCCGCCCGTCGGGGCAGTCGGCGGTCTCGCGGCACGGCCGCAGATCCAGGCATTCGCCATGGTAGGCCAGCGCCGCCGCGCCCTCGCGGCAGGTCAGCTCGCACAGATTCCGATAAGTCTGGCGCGAGACGCTGCAGACGGGCGCGTGTTCGTCGGGGCAGTCGCACGCGGGCGCGCGGCAGAGACCCTCGACGCAGATTTGCGGCGCGGTGCACGGTCGATCCGCGTCGCACTCCGCGACGGGGACCTCGCGGCACCGGCCCTCGTAGGCCACCTCGCGCCCGGCCTGCTCGGCCGAGCATGCGTTGGGCCACGTCTCGCCCTGGGTATCGCAGACCGGGCGCTCCTCGGTGCACTCCGGCGGCGGCGGGGGTCGGACCCGACAGCGCCCGTCGTCGTCGCAGTACTGACCCGGCGGGCAATCGCCGACCTCGGCCCCGCACTGGGGCGCGGCCTGACAGGCGCAGGTGCGACAGCCCTCGGCGTCGAGGATGAAGCCGTGGTCGCAGACGAGGTCGCACGGCGCGAGCTCGGGACAGGTCGGCGCACCGCAGTTGCCGGCACACGACAACGTCAGCGTGAAGCGGGCCTCGGGCGCCTTGGCCTCGGACCAGACCAGCACGAGGTACTGCCCGGCCTGCGGGAGCGCCTCCGTCGTGAGGCTCAGCCGCCCGGGCGTCGCGCCCGCGGTCTCCACCAGGGGGGACTCCCAGAGGCCCATCAGAGACCGGGGTCCGTAGAAGGCCAGCCCGAGTGTCCCGACGGGGTCGGGCGCCTCGAGCAGCGCGGTGATCTCGCCGCCGCGGAACGCCTCGAACTCGTACCCCGCGAGGACCCCGCGGGCGGGCACGTCGTCGGACGAGGCAGCGTCCATCTGCAGGACGGCCCGGACGTCGACGCGGGTGCGGGCCACGCCGTCCGCGTCGAGGTAGCGCCCGCCGAGGTTCGGTGCTTCGTCCAGCACGGGCGGCCCGCGCCGTTCCTGCCGGTTGCAGGCCCCGAGCACCGCCAGCGCCACGAGAACGAGCGCCGAAGCACCGACGCGGCGGGGCCGGGTCGACGCGCATGCAGTCGGGCTGAGGGGACGGGGCGGGTTCACGGGATCGCTTTCATGCAAACATCACACCGCCGGGTGCCTCGCACGAACGCTCGCGGTGCGACGGGTCCGCTGTCAACCGGGATTGACAGTGTCCGGCGCGCCTGTCGTGGCCGTGCCGTGAAGTCATGGTACCCCGTCCTGGCCCTCGCCGGCGACCTCGATGGTCACGTGGGTCTCGGAACCGTCCGGGGCCCGCACCACGAGGACGCGACGCCCCGGCCGCAACGGGACGTCCGCCAACGGCGTGCCGCCGAGGTCGACGCCGTCGAGACGAACCTCGCCATGCGGCCTCGCGGTGACGTTGGCGCGGACGAGCCGCCCGCTCGCCAGCAGGCGAATGCTGACCGGCGGGCCGGCGCCGCCGAGCACCTGCGCCAGGACGGAGCCCCCGGCCAGCGGCCGCCAGACCGCGAGGCTCGCCCCGTCGGCGTCCCGCACCCGCGCGCCCTCGGCGGAGAGCCGGATGCGCGGAGCGGCGCTGACGGCTGCGGACGGGGCCGCGCTGACCACCGCGGACGGTGCCGCGCTGACCACCGCCGACGGGGCCGCGCTGACCACCGTCGACGGGGCCGCGCTGACCACCGCCGACGCGGCCGCGGTCGCCACGGCCGCCACGCTCGGGACGGGTCTTGCGGGCCGCGGGGCGGGTGCACTCCGCGTCGCGACCGGCGAGCCGCCGCTCGAGGCC
>JAKLJY010000252.1 GCA_023150895.1 Myxococcota bacterium
CCGCCGACGGGCTCGCCGCCGCCACCGCCGACGGGCTCGCCGCCGTTACCGCCGACGGGTTCTCCGCCGTTGCCGCCGACGGGTTCGCCGCCGTTGCCGCCGACGGGGTCGCCGCCGTTGCCGCCGGTGATGCCGCCGCCGTTGCCGCCGACGGGCTCGCCACCGTTGCCGCCGGTGACTTCACCGCCGCCGACGCCCGAGTCGGTGCCGCCGGCCTCGCCGCCGCCCGCCCCGCAGGCGGAAATGAAGAGGGCGCCCATCAGCGCCCAGGGGGACATCGCGAGAGTTTTCATTCAGGGTCTCCAGGTTCGTTGAGGAATCCGAAAAAACCCTAATGCCTCCGTGGAGTTCGATTCAAGCGGGGATGTTCACCGGGCGCAGGCGACCGCACACAGACCGTCCACGCACATCGCCTGGCACCCGGGGGCGCCGGGGGCGGGGCAGTCCGCGTCCGCGCGACACTCGGCGCCGGGCGGGGGCGGGGGCGGAGGCTGGAAGTCGGGGACGCACCACTCGCCGCCGGGCGCGCACTCGCAGATCTCCCGGCCGCTCTCGTCGATGAAGCAGCCGCAGGGACCATCGAGGATTTCGAGATGGCAGCTCGGGTGCGAATCACACTGGACGGCATTCAGGCCGTCGCAGACGTTGGCGTCCCAGCAGATGTCGAAGTTGCCTGCTTCGTCCGTCAAGGCGACGCAGGAGGCCATCATGGCACACACATCGGCCGCGATGTTCACGCAGCGGTTGCGTGCGGCGCCACAGTACTCGAAGACCTCGCAGACGCCGGGCTCGGGCTCGGGGCAGGGCTGACCGGGCAGGCAGTCGACGCCGCCGCCCTGGCACGCCTCCCCCACGAAGACCTCGCAGCGGGGATCGTTCGCGCAGGACGCCGGGTCGAGGCTGCCGCAGATCTGGTCGAGGGGGGCGCAGACCGGCACGGGCTCACAGACGGGGCACGCCTCGGGCGGCAGCGCGGGGTCGCACGGCGCACAGGGGGGCATCAGCTCCTGGATGCCACAGCCGGGCGTCGCTTCGCACGCCTCGACCGGCGTCGCCCCGCAGGGCTCGATCCAGCGCACCTGGCAGAACCCTTCGCCGGGGAAGGGGCGACCGCCGCAGTTACAGGCCGGGTCGTCCGGCGGGCATCCGCAGTCCTCCGGCGGAATGGGATCGGCGCCGAAACCGAACCACTCGCAGGCGGGGTCCGCCCAGCAGCTCGCCTCGTCGAAGTAGCTGCACGGGGCCGGCGCCGGCACGCAGAACTGCCCGCCGTCGCAGTCGCACATGATGGGCTGGCCGTTCTCGTCGACACCGCAGTCGCAGGGCTGACCGATGAGCATGCACCCGAACTCGGGCAGGCACTGCTCCGGCGGCAGGCCGACGCAGGGATCGGGGGGCAGGAGGTCCACGCATTGCCCGCAGGCCGGGGCGATGAGTGCGTCGCAGGCACAGTTCGGATCCGCGGGGTCACAGTCGCAGCCGGGCACGGCACCGCCGCCGTCGCAGTCCGGGCTCAGCTCCCAGGTGCAGCCGGGGGTGTTCCAGCAGGTGCCCTCGTCGAAGATGACACCGCAGCCCTGCGGGGCATCGGGGGCGCAGATCGCGTCGCCCTCGAAGCACTCGCAGATTTCGCGACCATCGGCGTCGATGAAGCAGTCGCAGGCGCCCATGCCGCCCTCGAGGTGGCACCCCGGGGTGTTCACGCACTGATCGGGGGTGAGGTTCCAGCAGGCCGGCCCGGCGTCCGCAACGCAGAGCAGCTCGAGCTCACACACCGCCGGGCAGATCTGGCCCTCGGGGCAGGGGGCGCAGCCCTCCTCGAGGTGGCAGCCCGGGGTGACCGAGCAGGTCTCGGGATCGAGGCCGTCGCAGAGCGCCGGGGGGGGCGGCTCGTTCGGACCGCAGCCGATGAAGACCGGCAGGCAGCCCTGCGGCGGGTCCTCCATGCAGTTCGGATCGTCGGGCGGGCAGGGGGGGGCCGGCGCGGCGTCCGCCGGCGGCTCGTCCGGGGACGGCTGGGGTGCACCTTCGCCGCCGCCGTTGGCCGGATCGACGGGTTCGGCCGGTTCGCCCGGATCGGCACCGCCGCCACCGCCCATGCCGTCCTGCGGCGGCACGCAGTCGACGGGCTGCTGATATTGGGGCGCGCAGTCCGGGCGGACGACGCAGGCGTTCTCGTCGAGCTGCTCGCAGGGGCCTTCGGCGCGGACGATGCAAGCGCCGCTGCGCGGGTCGAAGCTGCAGTCGTTGCGCAGCGCGCACTCTTCCGGCGTCAGTGCTTCACAGGCCATCCCGCTGCGGTCGGTCTCGCAGTGGTCGCCCGCCCAGACGCAGTCCGCACGGGCCGAACAGGCGACCTCCGACAGCGACTCGCAGACCATGGGCGGCTCGTCCGGTTCGCGACAGCCATCCGGCGTCCATTCGCAGCCGGCGGCCACGCAGGCGTCGCGATCGGGCTCGTCGCACAGGCGCGGCGCGCGATCGGCATGGCAGGCGTCCGCCCACCAGAAGCAGCCGCTGGCCTCGCACGTCCCGGCGTCACCCCAGGTGTCGCAGGCGGGGGTGGGCAGGCCGCAGCTCTCGCCCGTCCAGACACACTCGTCGCGGGCACCGCAGCGTGCCTCGTCGAGCATGCCACACGGCACCTCGGCCAGGGGCTGGCAGTCGATGAAGCCGCCCGTCACGTCGAGTCGGGGGGCGCAGTCGTCGCGCCCGGTACACTGGGCCTCGCGCAAGAGCGCACAGGCGGCCCCCTCGGCGTCCTGACACGCGCCGTCGTCGACCACGCAGTCCGCGCGGTTCTCGCAGGCGGCCGCGGTCAGCAGAGAGCAGGCGACACCGGGCTCGACGCCGCCCCCCTCACCGGCGTCGGGGGCCACTTCGCCGCCGGCGCCCCCGTTGCCACCATTGCCACCACCGCCGAGACCGGCGTCGGCGTCTTCGCCGCTCTGCGTTTCGCAGGCGGCGGCCAAAAGCCCAGCGGCCATGAGTGCGGGCAGCGTCCAGAGTCTACGCATGTCGTCCTCCCTTCGGGTCGTTCTTCTCGAGTTCGGGAATGCAGCAGGGTCTTCTTCGGATTTCCGCGAGTAGCAAGCATCGGGCCACCGGGTCGGCAACGGCGTCAAGCGACCGCGCGGCGACGGCCGGCGACCGGCACTCACGGATTTCCGAGCGTGCCTGCAAAAAACCGTGGGTGTCGTACGTCCCGAGGGGACTCGACCGTCACAGACCGAGCGTGCCGAGCAGGCCGCCCGCCGCGTCGAACGCGAGCGCGCCGTAGAGCAGGCCTTCGGGGGTCGTCCCGATCTTCTGCGCCTCCCACAGGCCGGGGCCGGACCCGGGCAACAGGTTCAGCGGTGTGCCGGCCTCGCCCGTCGTGAGATCGTGGAAATAGGCCGTGACCGCCGAGACCGTGGGGCCGCCCTCCGCCGTCTGCACGACCACCGTGGGATAACCGCTGAAGTGCTGGACGGCCCCGCCGCGCAGGGCGCCGGGCTTGCCGGACTTCGTCACCGGGTCGCCGTAGCCGCCGTCGCTCCGGGGCCAGAGGGCGAGGACCACGCCTTGTTCGTCGCAGCGCACCCGCACCGCGTCGCCGAGCGCGAAGACCTGCCCCTCGGGCGTGAGGCGACCCGCCCGCTGGAGCTCGCCGGTCGCCAGCGTCCAGCGAAACGCGTCGACGGCCGTGATCGCCCCCGTTTCGGGCGGCGTCTCTTCATCCGACTTGTCCTCGGCGACCCCGGCCCAGAAGCCGTCGGACTTGCACTGGATGCGAAAGGCGCTGAGCACGAGGTCGGGATCGTACCGACGACCGGCGCCGGCGTCGTCTCCACAGGAGGCCGTGAGGACGGCGAGAACGGACAGGAGCGGCCCGGCGAACGACGCCTTCATGGACTCACCTCGCGGCTGGGAGCGTGTTATGGTAACCCGGACCGAGGCCGAGAAGTGGGTGTCGGCCGAGCCCAAGGCGCGAAACCGCGCCAATACTTAGAAGTATTGCAAGGTTGAGCAACGCCGGGATCGGCCGGCAGACACGAAACGGGCGACGGGAGTGGTTACCAAGACACGCTCCTAGGGCGGCCGGGGGCCGCGGGGTCACTGCGGGGGCGGCGTCGCGCCGAGCGCGCGGTCGACGCAGGCGTCGAGGCAGGCGTTGGCCATGCGCGACATCTCTTCGGGGGAGCGGGCGATCGCGACCACTCGGGGGGCGTCGCGCTCGCACTGCGCCTCGCACACGCGCTGGAGCGCCCGAAGCTCGGCGAGCGACGGGTTGCCGCGGCCACGGGGGTGAATGACCTTGGTGTAGATGACCGCGACCACCATCGCGGTGCTCACCAGGGCCATCAACGTCAGCAGCGTACGGAGCGACATGGCCGCGCATCATGCCCCGCCGGTCGCTCACGCGCAAACGGTACCGGGGGGGGCGGACCGTCACGTCGGGCTTCCGCTCGGGCGCAGCGCGTGGCAGAACGGGCCGCCATGTCGTCCCCCCATCGAATCTCCCCTGCTTCGTCGTCGTCGTCGCAAAGGCGTGCTGCCGAAGGCGACCGGCCCCGCGTTCTCGTGCTCGGCATCGGCGGCATCGGCGGGGTCACGGCCGCCCACCTTTTCGAAGCGGGCGCGTGTGACGTCGTCGCCGTCGCCCGCACCGCCACCGTGCGCGAGGCCGTCGCTTCGCACGGCTTCCGGTTGCGCGGACTCGAACGCGCCCGCTCCATCCCCGGACGCGTCGACGGAGAGATTCCACCCGGTTCGTTCGACTTCGTGATCCTCGCCACGCAGCCGCCGGAGGTCGAGGCCGCGGCGCAAATCGCGCTGCCGCACCTCGCCCCGGGCGGGCGACTCGTCTGTTTCCAGAACGGGTTGTGCGAAGAACGCGTCGCCCGCGTGGTCGGCGATCCCGGGCGCGTCCTCGGGGGTGTCGTCGCCTGGGGGGGCAACATGGTCGAACCGGGGGTCTTCGAGCGCACGAGCATCGGCGGGTTCGTGCTCGGGCGCCTCGATGGAGGCGAGGAGCCGGCGCTCGACGTCCTCGCCCGGCTGCTCGCGCCCATCGGTCCGGTGAAGCGCACCCCCAATCTGCGCGGGGCGCGATGGAGCAAACTGGCCATCAACTGCGCCATCTCGTCGCTCGGTACGGTGGCCGGCGTCCGCCTCGGCGAGCTGATTCAGCGCCGGTTCGCGCGCCGATTCGCGCTGGAGATCTTCACCGAGTGCGTCGAGGTCGCCCGGGCCTCGGGGGTCCACCTCGAGAAGGTCGCCGGCACGCTCGACGTCGACTGGATCGCCCTGAACGCAGCGACCCGAAGGGGCCGGATCAGCGCGGCGCGCGTGCGCAAACACGCGATCATCTACCTGGTCGGCCTGAAATTCCGCCGGATGCGGTCGTCGATGCTCGTCGCGCTCGAGAAGGGCCGGGTGCCGCCGGTGGATTTCCTCAACGGCGAGGTCGTGGAACGCGCTCGGGCGCTCGGTCTCCCGGCGCCCGCCAATGAGGCCATCCGGGCCGCCGTCTGGCGCCTCGCCCGCGGCGAGGTCCGACCCGGGTTCGACTTTCTGGAGCAGGTCTTCGAAACCGTAGCCAAGGAGAACGGCTGGCGATGAGACTCTTCACCTGGAACGTCAACGGCATCCGGGCCGCGGCCCGCAAAGGTCTGATCGACTGGCTGGCGGCGGCGCAGCCCGACGTCCTGTGCGTGCAGGAGACGAAAGCGACCGCCGATCAGTTCGAGTCCGACGCGGTGCGCGCGCTCGGGTACGACGTGCAGTGGCACGCGGCGGTGAAGCCCGGGTACAGCGGGGTCGCGACGTTCTCCCGGGGGGCGGCCGCGGCGACGCGGGTCGAGCCCGGACTCGGCGAGGCGCGGTTCGACGACGAGGGGCGCGTTCTGGTCACGCGGCACGGGGACGTCACGCTCATCAACGCGTATTTCCCCAACGCGCAACGCGATCTCGGCCGTCTCGATTACAAGACGGATTTCTACCGGGCGCTGCTCGCCTTCGCCGGGCGACGCCGGGCCGCGGGCGAGACGGTCGTCATCTGCGGCGACTGGAACACGGCGCACCGCAACATCGACATCGAGAACTGGCGCGGCAACCAGAAGGCCTCCGGTTTCACCCCGGGCGAGCGCGCGCTCGTCGACGAGTACCTCGCCGCCGGCTGGGTCGACGCGTTCCGCGCCCTGCATCCGGACCTCCCGCGGCAGTATTCCTGGTGGTCGAACCGCCCCGGCGTGCGCGAAAAGAACGTCGGCTGGCGCATCGACTACCACCTGGTCGCGACCGAGTCGCTGCCGCGGGTGCGCGAAGCGCGCATCCACATGGACGTGCTCGGCTCGGACCACTGCCCGGTCGAACTCGCGCTCTATTGAGAAACGCAGTTCGGGCGCCTGCCCGAACTGCTCTCGCTGCGGGCGAGTGAATCGCCCTTCGCTCGCGGGTCCCGCC
>JAKLJY010000253.1 GCA_023150895.1 Myxococcota bacterium
CCGCCGGTGCCGGGGTCGCCGCCGGTGCCGGGGTCGCCGCCGTTGCCGACGCTGCCGCCGGTGCCGGGGTCGCCGCCCGTGCCGCTCGAGGCGCAGTTTCCGAGCGCAATCATCTCGGCCTGGCAAACGCCCTCGATGGCGGCCTCGCCGTCCTCGTCGCACGTGAAGGTCTGGGCGGCCACGCAGTTGAGGAAGTTGCCGATCGCGGCCTGGCAGGTCGCCGGGTACGCAGTCGCCAGACCCCGGCACTCCGCGGCGCACGTCGCCGGGTCATCATTCGGGCAGGCAGCGGCCGCCTCCTTCGCGCAGATCTGATCACAGACGGCGCCGGTATTGATGTTGCCGTTGCCGCCACCGCCGCTCGGATCGCCGCCGAGGGAGCCGTTGCCGCCGGAACCTTCGCCGCCGGCGCCCACGCCGCCGTCGGCGCCGTCCTCTTCCGATGCCTGACAGGCCATCGTCAGGCCCGCAACGGCCACCACCGCGAAAAGACCACGCATCTTCATGTGTTGCTCTTTCTTCCCTTCCCCAGGGAGAAACGTGTCGAGTTTCCGGAGAATCCGCGAAACGGTCGCGGAATCTACAGAGAATCGGCACACAGGATCAATTCCGCTGCGTGATGCGCGTCACGCCGCGGACAGATCACGCGCGAGCATGCGCTGAATCGGCCGCCAGGCGGCGACGCGCAGCGCCTCGGGCATCTCGATGCGGGGCTCGAGGTCGCGCAGGGCGAGGTACAGCTTCTCGAGTGTGTTCCGCTTCATGTACGGGCACTCGTTGCAGGCGCAGTTGGCCTCCGGTGGCGCGGGAATGAACGTCTTGTCCGGGGCGGCCTTGCGCATCTGATGCAGGATGCCGCTCTCGGTCACGACGATGAACGTCGTCGTCGGGCGGCCGACGGCGTAGTTCAGGATGGCGGCCGTCGACCCGATGAAGTCCGCGTGACGCAGGACCTGCGGCTCGCACTCCGGGTGCGCGAGGACCAAGGCGCCCGGGTGCTCGACCTTCAGGGCCACGAGTTTGCGCTCGCTGAACGTCTCGTGGACCTGACACGTCCCGTTCCACAGGACCAGCTCACGCCCGGTCTGCTTCTGGACGTACGCCCCGAGGTTGCGATCCGGCGCGAAGATGAGCGGTTGGTCCGCGGGGAAGAGTTTCACCATGTCGACCGCGTTGCTCGACGTGCAGATCACGTCGCTGAGCGCCTTCACCCCCGCGGAGCAGTTGATGTAGCTGACGACCTTGTGGCCGGGGTGCGCGGCGATGAACTCGGCGAAGCGGTCGGCCGGGCACTGATCCGCGAGTGAGCAGCCGGCCTCGAGGTCCGGCAGGACGACGATCTTGCCCGGATTCACGATCTTGGCGGTCTCGGCCATGAAGTGCACTCCGGCGAAGACAATCACGTCCGCGTCCGTCTTCGCGGCGGCCTGACTGAGCTGGAGCGAGTCCCCGACGAAGTCGGCGAGGTCCTGAATGTCGCCCTCCTGATAGTAGTGGGCGAGCAGGACGGCGTTGCGCGCCCGCTTGAGGTCTTCGATGGCGGCGTAGAGGTCGCGAGGCAGATCAGGCTGGGTCACGGGTCGCTCCCTGGGCGATGGATTTCACGACGACGGCGGCGGCGTGCAGGCCGAACGCACCCGTCACGAAGGACGCGCTGCCGTCGATGCGGTTGCGGCGGTCGCACTCGAAGAGGCCGTTCTGACCCTGCGGGCAGACACATTTGAAGCCGTCCTCGCCGTCGTAGGCCAACGGGTGCGGCGGTTGGACGAACTCTTCGCTGTAGACGGCCGTCACGCCCCAGAGGCCGGATTTCGGGAACCCGTGTTTGGTGCGGAGGATGTCCCGCACGGCGACGCCGAGGCGGCAATTCTTCGTCCGGTTGAGATCGGCGACGCGGATCTCGGTCGGGTCCCACCGGCCGGCGGCGCCGAGGCAGGTGACGACCGGGATACCACGCGCTCGGCACGTGGCGATGAGGTGGCACTTCGCCGTCACGTTGTCGATGGCATCGACGACGTAGTCCGGCTCCCCGGCGAGCAGCGCTTCCGAGGTTTCTTCGTTGTAGAAGGCCTTGACCGGCTCGATGACCGCCTGCGGATTGATGGCCTGGAAACGCTCGCCGAGGAGCGAGGCTTTCGGTTTGCCGATGTTGCCCTTCATCGCGTGAAGCTGGCGATTCGAGTTCGTCACGCACGCCTCGTCGAAGTCCACGACGCGCACCCGCCCGACGGCGCTGCGCACGATGGCCTCCGCCGCGAAACTCCCGACGCCGCCGAGGCCCATGACGACGACGAACGCCCCCTGAAGGCGCTGCATCCCCTCGTCGGAGGTCAGGCGGGCGAGGCGGTCCCACCGACGGTGGAGTTTGTAGCCCTCGCCGGCGACGGGTTCGGCGCCCCCGGCGGGGGACGTATCGGAGGCGGCGGGGGCCGGCGGCACGCCGGGCTCGATCATGGACATGGCATTTCTCCGGACGAAGAGCCGACCGCGCGGGCCGGCGAAGTCGAAGGATGGGAGAGCGGGCCGGCCGGCGCGGTGGCCTCGGCCGCTCGGGCGTCGAACGGCCCGAACAGGGATCGGCAGGCGGCGGCGCTGCGCTCGAGGAGGTGTTCGACCGGCTCGTCGCGCAGCGCCGCCAGCGCGCAGCCGACCTGCCACAGCGCCGCGGGCTCGTTGCGGCGCGGCGCACCGGGCGGGCCGAGATCCGGTGCGTCCGTCTCGGCGAGCAGGCGCGCCCCGGGGACCCGGCGGGCTGCCTCGTGAACGCGGCGGGCCTCGGGACGACAGACGGTGCCCGCGAAGCTGATGAAAAGGCCCAGGGCGACGTAGTCGGCCACGACCTCGGCGCTCGCGCTGCAGGCGTGCACCATGCCGCCGGCGCGCGGCAGACCGTCCGCGCGCAGCAGCGCGAGGGCCCGGGCGTGCGTGCCCGGACCGTTCAGGTGAAGCACCACCGGGCGGTCGAGCGCCCGGGCCATCGCCAGCGAGGTCCGGAACGCGGCGAGCTGCCCGTCGAGGGATTCCCGCGGGCAGAACCGCGTGTCGAGCCCGGTCTCGCCGACCGCCACCGCCGCGAACGGCCCGGTGAAGGCGTCCGGCAGGGCCTCGAAGGCGGCCGCCGCCGCGTCGGCGGACACGGTCGCGACGACACACGGGTGGAGGCCGGCCGTCCAGACGAGCCCCGGCGTTTCGCGGGCGAGCGCGCGCTGACGCCCCCAGAACGCGGGCTCGACACCCGCGCAGACATGTCCCGTGACGCCGGCGGCGCGTGCGCGCGCCAGCACCGCGGACCGATCGGGGTCGAAGGCGGCGTCGTCGAGATGGGCGTGGGCGTCGATGTACACGACTCGATGGGCGGGATTTGCGGTTGAGCGGCCATAGTCTACCAGAACGCCGGCCCGTCACCGCCACGCCCGCGCGCGCCGCATCGACGCGGCTCGACCGACCGGGGTATCGTCCGTCGATGCAAAGGTCTCTCGGACGGCGCGTCGTGTTCGCGCTCGCGTTGATCGCCTGTGACGACGGCTCCGGTGCACCCGGTCCACGGATCGACCGCGTCGCGCCCGATCCGGTCCTCCCCGGCACGACGCTCAGCATCCACGGCGAGGGCTTCGGTGACGGGCCGGGCGCGCGCGACGGGGCCGCCCTCGGCGGGCGACCGCTGCCGACGCTGGCATGGGGGTCGGCGCGCCTCCTCTTCGAGGTCCCCGCCGACGTGCCGGCCGGGGCGGCCCTGCTCGTCCTCCACGCCGGGGGCCGCCCGCTCGAGCCGTGGCCCGTCACGGTCGGCGGCGACGGTCGATTCCCGGCGAGCCCGACCGCGCCGGCCCCGTCCACCGCGGAGGCCGACGCCTTCCCGGACCCCGCGGACGGGGGCCCGACGCCGAACGCGGACGCTGCGCGCTTCCCGGACGTCCGCCTGCCCGACGCGACGCTGCAGGGCGCCACGGCCACGTTCACGCCGGACGACCTGCCCGCCGTCGGCACGGTGCTCGTCGCCGTCGACAGCCCACCCGGCACGCTGACGCTCGAGGTGCGTGCCTCCCCGGGGCTCTGGGGCCAGGCGTTTCATCTCACCTACGATCCGAACCTGCTGCAGTTCGTCTCCGCAGCACCCGAGCCCGACCTGGCGGGCGCTGCGCGACACTGGTCGCTGCCGACGCCCGGGCGCCTGCTGTACGGCGGACTCGACCCCGGGGCCGGCGAGGCCGTGCTGCGGGTTCGGTTCGCCGCGATCGGTGCCGGCGAAGGCCGGGTGGACCTGCCGGCCCGGACGGCGAGCGCGCGCACCGCCGGCAACCGCCCGGTCGCAGACTGGCCCTTCGTGGGTGGCTCCGTCCGGGTGGAGGTCGAGCCGTGAGCCGTCCACGCCGGTCCCCCCCTCTGGTCGCGCTCTGCCTGATGTGCGCGACGGGCTCCGCGGGGGCCGCCCCGGGCGGTCTTGCCCCGCACTCCGAGCGCGAGGCGCTGTTGACCCCCCACCTGGACTGGGCGCGGGAGGCCGTCGCCCGGGCCGGACGCGGCAAGCCCGACACCACGGGCGCCTGGGACGTCGAAGCCGTGCACATCGAGGTCGACCTCCCGCCGGCGGCGCTCCCCGACGAGGCCCGCTTCGAGGTGACGGTTCGACGGACGGGTCCGCCCGACGCCCCCCTTTCGTTGCTCGCCGTCGACTGGCGGCCGCTGGACGTGCGCGACGCGGCCACGGGAGATGCGCTGGCCTATGTCGACGCCCCGGAGGCGTTCGAAGTGCTCGTCACCCCCCCGGACGGTGCCGACCGCGCCACGCTCCTCATCGACGCGGCGGTCGACCCGCCCTGCGGCGATCCCGTGCGGTGTCAGGTCCGCGACGCGCCGCACCACCTGGTGAGATTCGGATGGTATCCGGCGAGCTTCGACGCCCCCCTCGACGATCGATTCGCCCTCTCGCTCTCGGTCGCGCCGGCCGTGGGCGCAGTCTGTACCTCGGGCATGCCCGACGACTCGGACGACCCCGACGGGCGCGCGCATTTCCGCCACCCCGGGCCATCGACCCTGGCCGCACTGCTCTGGGGGTTCGACGCCATCACGCCCATGACCGGGGGCGCCGTGCGACGCCGCGCATGCACGCAGTCTGCGGACGCCGCGGCGATCGAACGCATGGACGCGTTGGCCGCAGCGGTCATCGGTCACCATGCCACCCGCCTCGGCCCACCGCCCTTTGCGACCCTGGCGCTCGGTGAGGTCAGCAACGGGACGGGTGCGGGCCTCTCGCCGATGGGGCTCGTGCTCCTGCCGAGCTTCGTCTGGACGCGCAACGATGCCGACACCGACGCGCTGCGCGAGGCGCTGCTCTCCCACGAGTACGCCCATCAGTACTTCTTCGGGCGCGTCGGCATCACCGATCCCGAAGACGCCTGGCTGTCGGAGGGCACGGCCGAGTATCTGTCCGCTCGATTCATGGAGGACCGCTCGGGCGATGACGCGGCGTTCCGGGAGAGCTACTGGGGGTACGTGCTCGGCGTCGCGCCGGAGGACGACGCCCCGGTCGCGAGCAGCGCCGCCGTGGAGAGCCGGGCGGCCTTCGCATTGCTCTATCAGAAGGGCAGCCTGATCTGGCGCCGACTCGAGCGGCGGATCGGCCGCGCCCGGCTCGACGGGTTTCTCGAGGAGCTGGTCGCGCGCTTCGGCGGCGCCCTCCTGACGACGCCCGAGATGCTGCTGGCGGCCCGACGGGCCTTCGGGGACGAACCGGCGAACGCCCTGACCGACGACCTCACCGAGGTCGGCGTGATGGTGCTCGAGCCATCGGTGACGGCGCCGCGGGGTGCGCGGGGCGAAGGCTCGCTGCGCCTGAACATCCGCCCCGGCCGGGCCACCCCGACGCCGGTGCGCGTGTATCTCTACGGCAGCGAGGCGGCACCGGAGGTCATCGAAGTCCTGCCGGACAACGAGGCGGCCCCGATCACCCTGCCCGGGAACGTCCGGTGGGTGGTCGTCGACCCCGAACGCCAGACCTTCCGGCGCGTGCGCCCCCAACCCGCCACCGATGTGAATCTCTCCGGGGTCGTCGACGGCATGGACTTCCTGGACGCGCTCGCCGCGCAGGGCACGCGCGGCCCGTCCGCAGACTGGGACGACCGCCTCGATGTCGACGCCGACGCGCGGGTCGACGAGCGGGACCTCACCGCCATCGTCGAAGCCTTCGGGCGGGGGCTCTGAGCCGGCGCCGACCGGCCGGGCCCGGCCTCAGGGTGCGTCGCTGCGGCTCGGCGCGTGGGTCGCGTCGCCCTCGCTCGCGGCCACCAGCCGGTAGCGGCCGAGGGGCAGCGTCTGTGGCAAACGCAGCCGCACGCGAAACGCGCCGTCGGGCCCCGTCCGCACCGGGACGCCCACGGCGAGCGCCGGGCCGCCGTCGATC
>JAKLJY010000254.1 GCA_023150895.1 Myxococcota bacterium
GGGGTCATCGGGTGCCCGAAGGGGGCTCAATACTGTTTGCGGTCCGGGCGCCGGGTCTTAAGAAGGCGCCCCATGTAGTCGTCGACTTCGCTCTGGCCCCCGGGCATCAAGCGACCTGGCTGGGGCGGCGTGGGGCGAACCTGCGGTGTCGGAGCGATCGGCGGAGGCGGGCCCGACAGCGCGATGCGGAAGCCGACGTTGTGACCTCGCGAGACCGTGCCCACGAAGTCCCGCAGTCCGGCGCGGACCTCGTCGGCGCCGTTGTGCCAACACCCGCCACGGATGACACGAAGCCCCCCGCCCGGGCCGACCGATTCAGCAGGCGCCTCGCCAGTCCGGTCCTCATAGAGATCCTGACAAATGCACCAGAGGTTCCCGAGGGCGTCGTGCACACCGAACCCGTTCGCCGGCAGTGACCCGACCGGATGTGTCCGACCGCCGCTGTTTCGCGAGTACCATGCCACCGAGGCGAGCGCGTCCTCGCCATCACCCGCCCAGCAGGCCCCGCTCGTGCCCGCACGCGCGGCAAACTCCCACTCGGCCTCCGTCGGCAGCCGGTAGCCGTCGGCGCCCTGCACGAGGCGCGCGTTCTCGCCCTCGACTCGGTACGCCGGCGTGCGGCCCTCGCGCTCGGAGAGGGCGTTGCAGAACGCGACCGCATCGACCCAGGTGACCTGGTCGACTGGATGGGTCGGGCCCCCGCCACTGGCCGCGGTGAAGTGTGATGGGTTCCAGCCCATGACCGCCTCGAAGTCGGCCTGCGTCACATGTGTCGCCGACAGATGGAAGTCCCCGACGGTCGCTTCGTGCAGGCGTTCCCGGTCGCCGACGTCGTGGTTGTACCGGGCGATCAGCGCCGCCGCCTGGTCCGGCGGTGTGCCCATCAGGAACGTGCCGCCGCGGATTGGGAGCATCGCCGGTCGGTACCGGGTGCGGGGCATTCGGACGAAGGGCGGGGCGGCGGGCTGGGGCGCGTTGGACGCGTCGGTCGGGTGGGGGGGCTCGGGTGTCGTTGGCGCGACCGAGAGCAGGCTCAGACGGACGACCGGCCGCGCGGTCTGCGCGAGCCGCCACGCGGCGCCGGTCAGCGCTGCGCAGGCCGCGATGCCCGCCCAGGGGGAGACGCCGGTGGCGAGGGCGAGTGTCACGCCTACCCCGCAGACGGCCCCCAGGGCGAGACCGCGCGGGGCGGTGAGGGCGTCGAGGCGGTTGAGGGGGGTGGGGCGGGTCATCGGGTCGGGGCTCGCGGTCGGGGCGTTGTGGGTGGGGCCAAAGCGATTCCGGCGCGAAGTGGCGACCCGTGGCGGGTGCCAGCGGGGGTCGCGTGGCCGACCACTTTCAAAGGGTCAAAGTGAGCCAGATGTGAAGTCCGCGGTCCACGACTTTCCGCACCTTGGGGGAGTGGGGCGCCGAGGCGCCGGCCCGCGAACGGCGAGAGGGCGACCAGACAGCGCGACCGCACGATTTCGATGGTGAGAGCACGGTGGCCCTGAGCGCCCCCTTCGCTCAGTCGGACCATCGGGCACCGGACCGGTTGCGGGCGAACATCGGCCGGGCGTTGTTCGGCAAGATTCGGTCCCGCCGCAGAAAGGCCTCGTGAACCCACTGGCTCAGTTCCTCCGGCCGCTCGGTCCAGTGATACAACTTCGCGAAGCCGCTCGAGAGGTTGTCTGCAAGTCGAGGGGGCAGTGTGTGCGGGTCGTATCCGTTCAGATGCGCCTGCCGGTAGCTCGGCAGCAGAATGCCGATGAGACCGGACCGCGGATTCCGGGATGTGTCGCGGAGGCTGGAGTAGATTTCCCAGTCGACGTGTTTGCGCTGCCACGTCTCCTGCCCGACGAGCACCACGGTGACGGTCGAATCGCGCAGGTATTCGTCCCGAATTCGTTGGCGAATCCGCTCTGTTCCGATGCCAGGGTCAATGTCACCGAGTTCGACCGACCAGTCGACAATCACATCGTGTTGGGCAGCGAACTTCACATCGAATACGCGCCGATAGCCTTGATCGAGTTCGTGGTGGTAACTGACAAAGACTCTGTGCCTGGGCGCGCCGAGGACCATGCTTGGCTCCTGATTGAGGTTGCGGACTGGAACCCCGTGCACGGTCACGCGCAGCGCAAGCGCCGAGTCGAAGGGAGGCTCCCATTTCCACTCCGTGCCGTCCCAATCTCTCGCATGGCCAGGAGCCGACGCCCGACCGCCGTCAACGCCGACGCTCACCCTCGCCACCGCGCGACTCGGCCTGGATCCCCTTGCAGACGAGCTCGTACCTCAAGCGCCGGGGATGGACCGCGCTCGTCGCGATCAGCCAGGTCAGTTGCGCCGCCTGCCGATCCTCATTGGCCCAGGCCCGGCCGGCGATCACGCGCGCGTGCCGGGCGACGGCCTCCCAGGCGGCCGTCAGGTCGCCGTCGAGGTAGTGCGCCAGCGCCCGGGTCTTCGCGGCGTGCGCCTCCACGGCCGGGCCGTGCACCCTCGCTTCGGGTGCCAACTCGCCGCCGAGGATCGTGTCGGCCCGGTCGAGGCAGCGCAGGGCGGCCTCGGCGTCGTCGTCCAAAAGGTCGATCTGGGCGGTCTTGACCCAGGTCTGGGCGACGTGGGCGCGCTCCGAGACGAAGACTTCCAGGTGGACGCGGCTGCTCCGGTAGTGTGCTCGGGCGTGCTCCCGCTGGTCCAGGGCGATGGCGAGCGTCCCCGCCTCGCGATCGATCTGCCCCAGGGCCCGGCGGCGCTCGGCGGGCTGTGAGAGCCGCTCCGCGTATCGCCGTGCGGCCCCCAGGTGCTGACCGGCCGAGTCGTGCCGGCCGAGTCTACGCTCGGCGAGGGCGAGATGCTGATGGAACTGGCAGGCAGCAGCGTCGTCGTCGGTTGTCGCGGCCGCAGACGCCGTGGACCAGTCCCGCAGGGCCGCCCAGTCTCCCCGCTGGACGAAGTGCCCCGCGACGGCCAGGCCAAGCGCGTTGCGGGGGCCGGCGCCGAGTCCCGCGCTCTGGATGAGCGCAATGGCCAACTGGACGACGGCCGAATCCACGTCCGCCGGCAGGGCGTGCGCGCGGACCGCAGACATCACCTTGATCAGGTCCTGCGCCATTGTCGGCGCCCGGGTGCCGTCCGGTTCGAATCGGCGCGTCGAGGACGGCGCCCGGCCGGGCAGCAGCGCAGGCAATAGCCTCTCGAAGAAGGTCCGGTCGCCGTCCCGGAGCCAACCCGTGAAATCGACGCCCACGTGCTCCGGGTACCACGCCTCGTCGCCGTCGTGACCGCCATGGGGGACGAGGCGGAGCGGGAGGATGCGCCGACCCGGCCTGCCCTCGCGGAACCACGCCCGCTCCTGCGCGCACCACGCTGAGGCGGCTGCGTGGGGGCTCACGCAGGGGAGCAGGACGTCGGCCTCGTCGAGCCGGCGCCGAAGGTCGCGGCTCAGCGCCTCGCCCGGGGCGTGATCGCGCCGGTCGATGAAGACTTCGAGGTCCGCGGCGACCTCGGGCAGCAGCCGCGCGAGCATGTCGACGAACGCGCGGTCGTGGTGGCTGTAGCTGAGGAAACCTCGGAGCATGCGTCGGAGAATGCCATAGCAACCTCGCGAACATCTCCGGTGCCTCAGGCGGCCGGTCGGGCTCCCGGACGCTCAAGAGTCCGACGCGGCGTCGACCCACAGGCGGCCGCGACGTCCGGCCTGCGGTACGGCGGTCAGGCCACCTTGACGGCGGCGGACTCGGTCGGCGCGGGCGCGGTGGAGGCCTCGACGGCCGCCGGCGCGCTCTCGGCGCGACGACGAGGCTTCGCAAGGCCGAGGACGATCAGGTCGTGGCGGTTGGCCACGACGTGCCGGGCCGTGGTGCTCCAGTCCGTGTACCACCGGAACAGCGCGATGAGACGCTCGTGCCGCGCCTCCCGGCTGGCTGCACCATCGCCCGCGGGGAGCGGCGCGGCACGCCGGCCCGTGGCCGTTGCGATGGCCTCCGACAGGATGCGGCGTTGCTCGACGCCCAGCTTGCGCGATTCGAGCATCGCCAAGGTCGCGGCGGCCTCGGGCCGGGCGTCCGCGGTCAGGGCCTCGAGCCGCTGGATCACCAGGTCGACCGCCAGGACCGGGTTCAGGCCCGCGTGCGCGCCCGCCATGACTTCTGCCGCGATGGCCGGCTGGTTGCGGTCCAGCGCCGCATCGACGCGGCGGAGGTACGCGACGCCCTCGACGAGGATCGTGCGATTCGCGGCGGCCACCTCGGCGTCCGACCGCGGGCCCGCGGGTACGTTGCCATCCGAGGGCTCGGAGGCCGCGCGGAGCAGGCGCCACCCCTCGTCCACCTCGGCGGCGCCGAATCCGGCGGACTCCATCGCCTGGCGGATTCCGGGCGTCTTGGCGACGGCCATCAGCAGGCGCAGGGCCTTCTCAGGCGTGCGATTGAGGGAGGGCTGGGCGGGAATGGAGATGCTCATGGCTCTCGCTCCTTCGGCGAAATCGGCGGCTCGTCCATCGAGCGGTCGCCGTCGCCGTTGAGACGAGCTTCGGACACCCGCGTATCAGCTGTTGGATACGTCCCGATCGCCGGGGGATGCTTTTTCTGCGGCGGGGGCGGCGAGGTGCACCTCGAGGCCGCGCCGGAAGCGGCTCACGACCTCGGCGACGAGCGCCGGCGGTGAGACCGCTCGGGCATCGCCGTACCAGGTCATCAGCCAGTCGGCCGTCATCTGAAGTCCCGAGACCTGCGCTTCCAGACGCACCGAGCCGTCAGGCCGCCAATGTTCCACCTGGCTCGCGCTCAGGGGCCGCAACGCGAGGTGGGCCGCCCCCACCGGGGTCATCTCGATGACCACGCGCTCGGACTCCAACGTCGTCAGGCCCTCGGCTGTGCCGAAGAGGTCCGCGCCCGGCGCCTCCGACGCGTTCCCCGACGCGGCGTCGAGCACCTCGACTTCGTGGATGCGCGTCGACGCGAAGCTGCGGCGCGCCCGGGCCAGGCGGTCGAACGCCAGCAGGTAGAGTTCGCCGCGCACGAAGCGCCACCCGAGCGGCTCCACCTCCCGCTTCAGTCGCTCAGACTCGCGGACCTTGACGAAACCGAACCGGACGACCCGTCCCGCGGCGATGGCCTCGCTGAGCGTCCTTCGCACGCCGGCCTGGCGGGCCCCCTCGGAGCCGACCTCCGGCACGCCACGCAGGGACCGCCCCACGCGGACGAGGATGTCGTCGTAGGCGTCGAGCAGGGGCGTTCCGTCGAGCGGCAGCAGCAGCCGGCGCCCGAGGTCGAGCGCCTGGATCTGCAGCGGCGAGAGGATCAGCGCCGGCAGCTCAGTGGTGCGGATCGAGACGCGGCGCTCTCCGTTGATCGTCGTTTCGTCGATGGGCAAGCCTGCGAGGCGCAGCGCCTGTAAGTCACGCCAGATCGTCATGCGGGAGACGCCGGTCACGTCGCGCAGCTTGGGCAGCGTCGCACCATGTCGGTGGCGCATGAGCTGGAGCACGATGTTCCACTGACGGATCACGCGCTCGGGATCCCGGCGCTTGGACATCATGACCTCGCTCTGACGGATCATCGCTCCGATCCGGGTACGAACTTCACTCGCTCGGAGGGGATCTGCAATCGGGCCGAGATCTCCGTTCTTCGGAACGAGATGTCCACTTTTCGGGTCGACACGCCTGACGTTCCGGTCGGTCGGCTTTGTCCCAGGCGGAGATGGACCCGTTCACGATGATGGGCGCCGCTCGCGGGCATCGGGCCTCTCGTGTCGAAGATCGGGGGTCTCGAGCGCGGAAATCCGCCTGCCAAGCCGATTGTCGTCGTCCTCGACTGGATTGATGAGGTCCTCGACACGGTGAACGTCGTTTCCGGGCCCGGAAATGGTGCGGGGACGCTGGACACCGACGCTGACTCCGAGGGCCTATGGCCGATCTCGGGGGGCGGGGCGGACGACGCGGAAGCCGAGGTCGCCCACCCGCCGGTCGGGTTCCCAACCGTTACGAAAGGCGGCGCGCACGTACGAGGCGACGTTGGACCAGGAACCTCCGCGAATGACGCGGAAGTTGCCGAAGTTTGGTCCAGCGAAGTCGATGGGCGGCGAGGCGGAATAGTTGGCCTTCCAGTCGCCCGTCCACTCCCAGACGTTGCCCAACATGTCGTAGAGACCCCTAGCGTTCGGCCGCTTGCCGCGGACCGGCTGGGGGCCGCAGGTCCTGATGGGCGGGTCCTGCTTGTCCTGCCAGACCTCGCAGTCGAACGGGCGCTGGTATTTGGCCTCGCTGTTCCCGCCGTACCACGCGATGGCGTCCAGCACCGGGGCGTCACATGAACCCTTCACGACGAGTGGCCCGGCGTAGGTCGCCGTCCGCGTGCCGGCCCGGGCGGCGTACTCCCACTCCCGGCGAGAGCGCGACCGCCGCGACCACGGCGGCCGCC
>JAKLJY010000255.1 GCA_023150895.1 Myxococcota bacterium
CGCCCCTGCCCGGACCGCCGCGGCCGCCGCCCCGCTCTCGGGGCCGGTCCCGACGACGCCCCACCGGCCGGCGCCCGTCGCCGCGGCCACCATCGCCGCCTGGGAGGCCGCCGCCGCACCGCCGAGCCCGTCTCGCCCCCGGCGTGTGTCTGCCGCCGACCGCGCGGCCTACCGCGAGGCCGTCCTGCTGGACGTCTTCCCCGAGTACAACCCGGCGCAGGCCGCCGGCCCGGCCCTGTCGTCGCTCGGTCGGGCGCTGTCGCGGTGGCAAACCCGACCGGAGGCCGCCCGCGCACGCGCCGGCGCTCGGGTGGCGCTGCTGAACGCCGAGGCCGCCCTCGAACGCACGCAGCGCGGCCCGCCCCGCGGGTGGACGACGATTCGCAGCGCCGTGGAGCGCGCCCTGCGGCGGACGGACCGGGCCCTGGCGCCGCCGCTCTTCTCGACCACGCTGCCGGCCCTGACGGCCGTGCGCGCCCCCGCCTCACCCGCCGTGCGCCCCCGCGCCCTCGAGACGCCCGTCGCCGCGGCGGCTCCGGCCGTCGACGACGCCGAACTTGTCGCCGCCGACGCCCCCCCGACCGAGGCCGATCTCGCGCCGACGGTGGCAGACGCGCGCGCTGCTGCCAGCCTGGACAGTGTCGTGGCCGCGCACGGGCGGGACCCCCTGCGCCTCTTCGCGCTCGTCCACGACCGCGTCTTCCCCGAGGTCTACCGCGGCTCGCGTGCGGGGCCGGCCCGCACCCTCGACCGCGGGCAGGGCAACGACCTCGACACCGCCTGGCTGCTGATGGAGCTGCTGCGCCGGGCCGGCGTCCCCGCCCGCCTGAGCCTCGACCGCCTGCGGCTGACCCCCGCGATGGCGATGGCACTGACGGACACGCGCGACGCCGCGATGGCGGCCCGCGTTCTGCGCTCGGCGGGCATCGAGGCCACGGCGCATGCCCCCGCGCCCGGCCGACCCGTCGCAGCCGTCGACGTGCTGCACTGGCAAGCGCGCGCGTTCCTCGCGACGGAGAACGCCCCCGGATTCTCCGAGCCGCGCTGGGTCTTCCTCGCGCCGCTGCTCAAACCGGTGACCCGCACGGAGAACGGCGCGGAGGCGTTCGCCCACGCACCGCTGACGCCCGAGATCCTGTTCGGCGCGACGTCCCCCGTGGCCCGCTGGCAGGGCGAGCGGGGCTTGCCCGAGCCGACGCTTCGGACCATCGCCGGGTGGCGCAGTCCGTTTCTGCCCCAAGCCCCGGCCGCCCCGCGCCTGGAGGCGTTGGGCACCACCCGGCGCGTGCCCGCGGGCGAGCGTTTCCGGCTCTCGATCGCGCTGGGCGGTGTCTTGCGCGCCGAGTACGACGTCGCGGCCCTCGACGGGCGGGCGCTCGAGATCACCAGCGAGCCCGCCGGCCCGGCGGACGCGGCGCTGCTCGCCGAGCACGGCCACCTGGGCGATGCGCCCGCCGTCGACCTCCGCCTCGCGCTCGCGCTGCGCCTCGACGGCGTCGAGCTCGACCGCCTCGCGGGCGGCCCGGCGGGCGATCCGGTCGCGCTCTCGGTCACGGTGACGACCCCGGCCTTCGGTCGGGAGGCCCACGACTTCCCGCTGACGCGCGGCGGGCGCTACCACCTGGCGCTCGCGGCCGGTGCCCCGGCGTCTTCTTCGGCCTCTCTCGCGCCGCCGGGCGCCGCCTCGCCGCTCGTCGCCCTGGGCGCCCGCTACTTCGCCGAGGTCGACCGGGCCGCGACGCGCGTTTTCGACGCCTACGGGCTCGGCGCGTTCACGGACGTGCACCTGGGCATCGTCGGCTTCGAGCCCGTGATCGAGCGTGTCGCGGGGCTGGCCGTGCGGGTGCGGCCGCAGTTTCTGCTCTTCGACGTGCCCCGCATCGTCGTCACGCCCTACGGCCGCGCCGGTCAGGCCCCGCCTGCCGACGCGGGGATGCACCTCGCCGGCGAGCTCGACGCGCTCGGCATCCACGAGGGGCCGCTGCCGCCGCACGTCGAGGCGATGCGCCTGCTCGGCGCCGAGTCGAGCTTTCTGGAGGCCGCGGTCCCGGCCGAGCGCTGGGCGGGGCAGGGCCTCAGCGCACAGCAGGTCCTCGCGCGGGCGACGGAGACGGGTGTGCGCGTCTTCGAGGAGACCGATGTCATCCTGCGCCACCGCTTGCTCTCCGGCCAGATCCAGGCCCCGCCCGAGCTCGTCCGCGCGCTGCACGCCGCCGCCTACGCCGAGGAGGTCGTCCGGGTGCCCGAGGGGCCCGTCGCGATGCCCGGCGCGAGCCTGCTGCCGCCGCTGACCGGCTTCGCGAGCTACGATCCCCGCACGGGTGCGGGGCAGTACCTGTTGGGAACCGGGTTCCACGGCGGCCTCTACGACATCACGCTCGACTCGATGACGGGCGACGTCGACCCGGTGCTGCACGCCGACGCCGTCACGCCCGTGCACGACCTCGACGCCACGACGGGGGCGGGCGGGCGCCTGAAGCTGACCCTGAAGGCGCCCGAGACCGCCCGCTGCGTGCCCCGCGCCGAGGTCGACGCGCGCGGCCTCGCCCTCCCCCCCGGGCCGGACGCCGGCGTGCAGTCGGGCTTCTGCGTCTATGAGATCGAGCGCACCGGACCCGATGGCACGCCGGCCCTGACCGCCAAGGTCGGCGCGCCTTGCCTCGCCCCGCCGCAACCCGATCCCGCGGTCGACGCGCTCTGCCGCGCGCGCCTCGGCGAGCGCTACGGGATCAGCGTCTTCCTCGACGACGTGCCCGTGTTTCACGCGACGGTGAACTTCGCCGACGCGTTCGAGCGCGGCACCGCGGCCTGGCTGGATCTGCTGCGCCCGACGCCCGACGCCCCGGCGCGCATCGAGCCCCCCGGCATGTTGGGGCACCTCGAGAACTTCACCTTCGACGATCCGCAGCGCCGGCGGTTCATGGGCCTCGACTACGTGCTGCGGCCCGATCCGAGGTTGCCGCTCGTCGGGCGGCTGACGCTGGTGGTGCAACCGCAGGACGCCTCGGCGGCGCCCATCACCTGCGAGAGCGCGCAGCGCCGCACGGGCACGTACCGCCTCGTCGCCGACGCCTCGACGGCCGATGCGCCGGGCCGCCGCGACGTCACGCCCGGGCTCGACCCGGTTGTGGGGGCCCTCACCACCCCGCTGAGCGCGGTCGGCCTCGACTTCGCGGTCCCCACCCCCGGCGGGCCCCTCGGGTTCGACGTGACCGCGCGGGGCGACTTCGACGACCACAAGGCCCCCCTCGGCACGCGCCTCCGGCACGCCTGGGACGCGCGCGCCGTGACCGACGACTCCGGTGGCGTGGCCCTGCTCTTCGGCGATGGCCGTGGGGTCGTGTTCCGGGAGAGCCGGACATGCCGGGCGCCCCGGGCCGACGGTTCGTGCCCGTCTCCGGACGACCCGCCGCAACGCATCCTCCGCCCGGTTCGCCCCTCGGAGCGGGGCCGCCTGCGGCGCCTGTCCTTCCTGCAGCCGCCGATCGAAGGCGCGAACGACCGCATCGACGACAACGGCGACGGGTGCACCGGGGAAGCCACCGGTTACGAGTACCTGGCCGCAGACGGGACCCGGTTCGTCTTCGCCCGGGCCATGAGCCGCCAGACGCCGGACCGCCGGGAGGCCGAGCCCGCGGACGCGGACGTCGCCTACCTGAGCAGCGTCCGCGATACGCGCGGCAACGGCTTCGACCTCGTCTACGCCGACGACCCCGGGGGGGCGGGCGTGGAACTCGTCGAGGTGCGGGCGATGGGCGGGGGCGACCGGCCGTCGGGCAGCGCCCTGCGTTTCGAGCACGAGAACCAGACTGTCGAGTTGCCGGGCCAACGAGACAAGGTCGCGCTGCGGCGGCTGCGCCGCGTCGAGCTGCGCCTCGCACCCGAGCCCCCGCCGGCGCTCGTGCCCGAGGCCGACCCGCCCTGCGCCGCCGCCGAGGTGCCACCCATCTCGGACGACTGGCCGTCGATCGGGCACGTCGACCTCGGATACGACGCCGGCCGCCTGACCGCCCTCCGGGCGACGCGCCTCGACGCGGCGAACGCCCCGGAGACGCGGGCGTGGCAGCTCGAGTGGGCGAACGGCACCGATCTCTGGCGCCTGACGATGCCCGGCGGCGGCGCGCTCACGGCGACGATGCACCCCCCACCGCCGGGGGAGCGGTTCGCACCGGCCTGCGCGCTCATCGACGACGCGGCCCTGCCCAACCCCTTCTGCGGGCGGTCACCCGAGGCGCGGCCCGTCCGCGATCTGCCCGTGCGCCCGCGGCCGGCCGTGCAGCGCCTCGATCGCCCCGACGGCAGCTTTCTGGCCGTCACCCCGCGCTTGCCCGCCGCCCCGGCCGAGACCACCTGTCGGGATGGCCTGCCCGCCGCCCCGGCGCAGCGTGTCGTCGAGACGCACGACTCGCTGACCGGCGTCGTCGTCGACACCTACGACGACCGCGGTCGGCTCGCGGAGCGCCGCCGGGGCACGCGCGGCGAGCGGTTTCAGTGGCTCGCCGAGTTCGACGAACCGGCGCGGCACGAGGTCGAGAGCGGGCCGGGGTCCTTCTCGACGCTCTCTCAGACCGCCGTCTGCCGACGACCCGTGCCCGGTGACGCCGGGCCGGCGCCCGTGATCTGCGCCGCGGCCCTTGCACACATGGCCCCGACGGAGAGCCTCGTCGTCGTGCGACGGCGTTTCGGCCTCACCGATGAGGCGCCCGCCACCGGCGCGACCCCCGAGGCCCCGGGCGGCGAGACGTGGACCTTCCTCGAGCGCGTCGGCACCTACCCGACGGGTCTGCCGATGCCCGGCGCGGCCGGGGCGGGCCATGCCGAGCGGCGCACGCGACTGCTCGCGCTCGTTGCCGGACCCGAGGCCGTCGAGGTCGAGGGGCGCCGCCGTTTCGGTTACGAGTCGCCCTTTTCGGGCTTCGTGGCCCGCGTCGACGGTCCCGGGCTCGACTTTACGGCACTCAGCGGGCCCGACCCGGCGACGGGCCTCCTGACCGACGTCTCGACCCCCGACGGCACGCGGACCCGGACGCTGAACCCGCGCACGGGTCAGCCACTCGCCGAGCACTGGCCCTCCGGCCGGGTCGCGACGCGGGCCTACGATCCCTGGGGCCGACTGATCGAGGCCGTGACCGAGAGCGGCGGTCGCCGTCGGTGGGACTTCGCCGCCGTGCCGACGGGCGGCTTCACGCTCATCGAGACGGTCCAACCCGCGCACGGCGCCGAGACGCGGACGATCTCGCTGACCGACGGCCTCGACCGGCTCCGGCACCGCGCGCGGGGTGACGAGT
Organism: Myxococcota bacterium; assembly: GCA_023150895.1. Classification (GTDB taxonomy): domain Bacteria; phylum Myxococcota_A; class Bradymonadia; order UBA7976; family UBA1532; genus CAINDO01. Next base: position 5,289 of record JAKLJY010000255.1, read on the forward strand.
CCATCACCTGGAACTACGCCGGCGGGCGCCTCACCTCCGAGGTTCGTCGGCTGCGGGATGCCACCGAGGCCGGCTGCGCCCTCGAGGTCCGTCGGGAGGCCCGTCTCTTCCGGTACGACGCGCTGACCGGGCGCCTGACCACGGAGCTCGACGAGGCGGACGGCCGCCAGCGGACCCTCACCTACGACGACCGGGGCCGCGTCGTGCGCGTCGAGGCCGGGTTCCAGGGCAGCCCCGAGCCGCCACTCGTCACGACCCTCGCCTACGACGTCCTCGACCGCGTCGTCGCGACGACCCTCGACGACAGCCCCACGGAGGCCCGTCGCTACGACGCCGCCGGCCACCTGGCCGAAATCGGCTCGGATCCGGCGCAGGGCCTCGTCGAGACCACCCGGACGGACGTCCTCGGGCGCGTCGTCGCCACCCGCCCGCCGCGCCTCGGCGAGACGACGTACACGTACGACGACGGCGACCGCCTCGTCGAGCGGCGCGCGCCCGGCGGCGAGGTCGAGCGCCTGTCCTACCCCGAGGGCAGCGGCTCGCGGCGCGCGAGCGTCCGTGTCGTCGAGCGCGACGGGGTCGAGCTGCTGCGCGAGGTGCTGGCCTGGGACGCGGACGCCCGGCCCGTCTCTCGTGTGCGGACCCTGCACGCCGGGGACGCGACGCTCGACCTGACCGAGGCATGGGCGTATCCGGCGGCCGACCAGACCGTGCACACCGCCGGGCCGCCCGCAGGGGCCGCGAGCGACAAGGTCGTGACGGTGCGGACGGACGACGGCTTCGGGCGGGTCGCCGTCGAGCAGCGCGGCGAGCTCGTCCGGCGCCTCACCTACGACGTAGACGGCCGGCTCGTCACCGAGCAGGCCGAGCCCCTCTCGCCCGAGATGACCGCCTACGACCTCGCCGGCCGCGTCGTCGAGGTCCGCAGCCGCGACGGCCTGCACAC
>JAKLJY010000256.1 GCA_023150895.1 Myxococcota bacterium
GTGGGGACGCAGTGTTCGTCGCAGCGAGAGACGCCCTTGCCGCGGGGCTGGGCATCACAGAGGGTGGTGGTGCCGGCGACGCAGCCGAAGTCCTCGTCGGCGCGGCCGTCGCAGTCGTCGTCCTGACCGTTGCAGAGTTCGGCGCCGGGGGCGCAGTCACCCCAGGTGCAGGCGACGGAGCAGGTGTGGGTGCCCCAGGAGTTGCAGGGGGTGACGCAGGACTCGACGGCGCCGCGGACGCAGGCGTAGCGCTCGTCGGCAAACCCGTTGCCGTCGTCGTCGAGGCCGTTGCAGAACTCGACGGCGGGGGCGGCGTTGCCGGCGCGGGTGAGGACGGCCAATGCGTCGGGGGATGGCACGACGGGCGCCGGAGACCCGCCGCCCGCGCACGCGGCCACCAGCGCGGCGAGCGCGACGCCGGCGACACGCACGGGCCCGGCCGTCACTGAAAGACCCGCTTGCGATACCGCAGCTCGACGGTGCGGGCGGCGCCCGGCAGGCCGAGGCGGACCTCGATGAGCGCCCCGGGCACCGCAGGCCAGGCCTGTGGCGGCTCGACGGGCCGGCCCGCCGCCTCGGTGGCCCGCGCCGCATCGATCACCAGCGTACGACCCGCATCGGTCGCCCCGATCGGCAGGCGCTCGACCTCGATCCGGCCGGGCTGGCCGGCCCCGACCACCACCCCGACGAGCTCGCCGCGGGCCGGCGGCACGATCCGGACCACGGGTCGGTTCACGTCGAGTTCGACGCGTTGTACGAGGGGGACGCCGTTCACCAGCTCGACCGGACCGAGCACGACGCCGCCCGCACCCGCGACCGGCGCCTCACCCGGCTCGGAGATGAGCAACCCCGGGTCGAGCCGCCCGCCGTCGACGATGATCTCGGCGGCGGGCATGGGATCGGGGGCGACGGCACCGGCCGGCAACTGACACACGATGTCGATGAACGGCGCCGCGTTCTGAAGGTCCATCGCCGGCGCTCGAACGCAGATTCGTTGCCACAGGCCGGCCAGATCATCGCCCGCCTGATAGGTCGTCCCGAAGTGTTCCTGCCCGTCGACCCGAAGCCCGGCCTGGATTCCGAAGAGGGCGAGAGCGAGACCGACCGGCGGCATCGCCCGGATCCAGAACGACAGCGTCACGGCGGCATCGGTGCCGCCCGCTCGCCCGCCCACGTCGAGACATCGACCCTCGAGCCGGAAGACCCGTGCATCCCGCGTCGCGGGGATCGTGAGCCTCAGGGCCCGGAACCCGTGACGGACGACCGGGGTCTGAACGAAAACGTCGGTGGAATCCACAGGATCGTGGTCGGCGAGTCGGCAGTCGTCGCCCATGGTCGTCGTCGCCAGAAATGCACTCCCCGGCTGATCCTGCAACCCGGCCTGGAGAGCGGTGTCCGTGCCAATCCTCACACCGTGGAGGTCGGCTTCTGCGGGCGACGCCGCGAGGCCCGGCCACGCCCGCGGTGTATGGGATGTTTTCCATCCGACCGGAAACTCGCCATCGAGGTCGTCGCGGTCCTCCCAGTGTTCGAAGCTGCCGTTGAGGAGCAGATTCCAGCTCGACTCGCCGAGTCGGCAGTCGGGCGCTCGTGCCACGACGGCCGCGCCTGCCTCGGCCGTCACGGGGTCACGGGTCCGGAGATTCGTGGGGGACTCGTGGAGATTGTGTTCGAGGAGGTGCCCGCCGCCTCCGGAGCGCGCCCCCGGGTCCGTGCGCGCGTCGTCGACGGGCGCCAGAAACGAGACATGCGGAAACGCGGCGTTGAAGTGCGCGTGCCGACAAGACAGGCCGCGCCCGCGTGAGACGATGGCCGGACCGGCCGTCACTGGGCCCGCAGACGCGTGGAATTCGCACGCCAGCACGGCGAGGTTCGTTCCGTCGTCGAGGATCGCCCAGCCGGCCACCGGCATGATGAAACCGTTGCTGAACTGCGACATCGTGGCGCGGGTCGCTGCCGCCCGGCCGGTGCAATGAAGGGCGACGCCACAGTTCACGAACGCGCAGAGCTCGATGTTGGTCTGGCGACCCTCGACCACGACCCCCCGGGCCGCGCCCTCGACGCGGACGCGTTCGACGGTCACGCGGGCGCCTTGTACGCTGATGCCGGTGGCCGGCGGAAAGGTGACGTCGAGGGCGAGATCGGCGAGCGCGGCGCCGTCCCCGGTCAGGAACACACCCGCGCTGCCTTCGACGAGGATGACGGTGCCCCCCGGGTGCGCCGAGACACCCCGCAGGCGTTGACCGGCGCCGAGGCGAATCGGCTCCGCCAGCGGAAACCGGCCTGCGGGCAACTCGACGAGCCCGGGCGACTGGCCGAGCGCCCGTCTCAGAGCGACGGCGTTCGCCCGTCCGGCATCCGCGGCTTCGCTGAGGTCGGTCTCGCCGTCGCCGACGGCGAGACGAGTGACGGGACGCGGTGCGGCGGCGCAGCTCAAATGGCGTCGATCATCGGCACCGAGAACGATGGCGTCCGGCATGGCGAGTCCCTTCGATCAGAGGGGCAATGAGAGTTCCACCGAGGCGACGAGCGCGTGGAGGATGGACGGGACCATGCCGCCGCGGACGGAGGCGTCGCGGCGACGCAGGAGGAGGAGGTCACCCGGGCCGAGATTGCCCGCGTCGGGCCGGAGGCGAGCCGTGGCCTGGGGCGAGCCGTCGTGAAGCCAGAGATCGGCCATGATCTCCTCGGTGCCCGGGCCGCGGGCGCAGACCAGGTTGATGCACGTCGAGCCGCCGCTCCACTGCGCGGGGAGCGCGAGGTGAGCGGTGCGGGCGGTGGCCGGCTCGGGGACGAGGTAGGGCCGATGGAAGGCGAGGAGCTTGTCTCCGTAACCGATGCCGATGCGAGGGCGCTCGGGTCGAGGCGACCGCCGAGCGCGCCTGGAGCGACCGACCGAGCGCTACCCATAGGTAGCGCGACCGAGGGAGTGAAGCCGAAAGCCGGCGGGCGGCCGACACGGGCGACCGCAGCCGGCGGGCGTTACGGCGACATGCTCCTCGGGTGGCGACGGCGGTGGCGCCGGGCAGGACGAGGGGACCGTCCATCGCCCCGCCGGCGACGGTCAGGGCGCGCAGCGGGCGGGCGGGCATGCGCGCGCCTTCGACGAGCGCGGGGGCCGTGAAGTCGGCCGTCCCGCGTGCGACGGCGAGCACGCAGGCGAGCGTCGTCGCGCCGGGTGGCAGGGCGATGCGCGCAAACAGCTCTTGCGACGCACCGGGCTCGAGCGTCCAGGACGATTTCGCGCTTGCGACGGCGCGCGGTTTCGTGCCGGTGCGGGCGTGGAGTTCGAGGGAGACGACCGCGGGGGCCCCGACGGCGCGGACCACCACGGCCGCGACGAAGGTCCGCTCGCCCTCGACGCGGGGCGGATGCAGGGAGCCGGGGCTCTGGAGACCGTCGAGGCAGGCCTCGAGGTCATCCTGCCGGAGCTCGAACGGTTCGGGGCGAGCCGGCGGGGCGGCGGCGGACCACACGGGAATGGACTGGGTGAGGTCGGCGCCTGCGGACAGACGGACGCCGTCCGGGGGGAGGCGCCGCGTGTCGGCCGGCACCGAGGCCTGCCACGCCACCGGCCGCGGATCGGCGAGCTCGGGGCCCCCCCGCTGGAACGCGACGTCCTCGAGCAGGTTGTCGAAGCTCTGGTCGCAGAAGACCCCGCCGTCGTATCGGCTACCGTCGGTGATGTCGCGGTCCCACGTCCCGAGGCCGCGATCCCGGACGGCCGAACGCATCTGGCTGGTGGACTGGAGGACGTTGTCGAGGCCGCCGGGCTCGATCAGGGCGTAGTGGGTCGCGTATCGAAGGGGCGGCGGGAAGGCGGGCGGACACCGCCGCTTTTCCGGTTCGAACCGCACGAACTCGAAGGCGCCCGCGCGGCCCCGCATGAGGAGGACCGCCGCGGTGGCGGTGGGCTCGGGCTCGAAGCTCGACTCCGTGACCACGTTGCCGACCGAGCCCGCGTCCCAATGCAGGGCGCCGACGTCGTGCCCGTAACAGAAGCCGCTGAGCTCGGCGCCGACGACGCAGGACCGTCGGGCGCCCGGGCCGAAGCGCAGGACGCCCCGAGCGGCGCACCGTGTCCAGATCTCCTTGATGAGGGTGCCCGACGTCGGGCGAGTCCGGCCGATGACGATGACATGCTCCGCGAGACGCGCCCACAAGTAGGGATTGCCGGCCCGACGGCGTCCGGATTCGAGGAAGAGGCGCTCGAGGAGGATGCCGTCACCCCCATCGAGGTCGAAGACACCGGCGAGGCGCGGGACGGAGAGACCGGGGTTCTCCACGTCGGCCGTCACGGGGTGGTCGACGAAGATGTGAAGGCCGCTGAAGCGGACGTTCGAGACCGGGGCCGCATCCCCGGGCTGCACCGGGGCCAGGCCGAACATGAACGGCAGGTCCGCGTCGGGCGGGGGCGCGGGCAGGTCGCGCGCGGGCAGTTCGTCCGGGCCGAGGGGCAACATCGCAATCTGCGCGAAACGACGATCCTTGGCCTGGCGCTGGCCCTGTGAGTCAACTTCCGGCGAGCGGGTGCCGTCGACGCTGAAGCCCTCGCCGACGAGGGCCTGGCCGGGGTAGAGATCGACGCGTCGACTCAGCCGCCAGGCGCAGTTCACGAGCTCCGGGGGTCGGCCGGCGGCGTCGAGCTGCGGGAGTTCGGGCTTCGGCCAGAGCCGGCGGTCGACGACGGGATCGACGCCGTCGACGAGGTGCCAGCCTGAAAGGTCGTTGCTCAATTCGAACGGGTGCAAGTCGCCGAGCTGGATGAGGCCGGGACCCCGGTGGAGCCGAAGCCCGGACGTCGCGCCCTCGAGCGCCTGCTCGGCGGCGTGGTCGCCGGCGCGTGCAAGGATGAGGAGGCGGAGAATGTCGTCCGTCATCCAGAGACCCTCGGGGAGCGCACGCCCGGCGTCGAAGTCGGCGGCGAGGTCGACCACGTAGGCGACGAATTCGCGGGCCTGCCGCGCGTGCGCCTCGGCGCCGCCTCCCATTGGCCCCATTTGCGCGGCCGCGACGCGCCCGCAGTCGAAGACCGCGCGGGTCAAGAAGTCGAGCGCCTGCAGGGTCTGGTTGTAGCTCGCATACCAGGCCTTTGGCGGGACATGTACCGGCAGCGTCCCGACGGGGGCGCCCTGCTCGGGTGCCTCAACCAGCAGCCGATAGAATGTGTCGTCCGACCCGGCCTCGACGGGGACGAGCGCGAACGGTTCGCTGCCGCTGCCTGCAAAGGGTCGCAGCGGATGCAGTTCCGAGACGAAACGCTGCGGCGCCGGAATTTCGGTCTGACCGGTCACCCAGTGAAGCAGCGCCGAAGCGTCGAGCAGGGGCAGCGCGCGCGGCTCGGGCCGAAACGGGGGCGGGGCGCCGTCCGGGAGATTGAAGAAGCGGCGCGCGAGGCGGTTGAGCACCTGGCGCGAGCGTGAACTCTGCCAGTCGACGAAGGGCCGAACGACGTCGGCGAACAGATCGACGCGCCCGGGCGAACGAAGCGGCGAGTTCTCAAGGCGCATGGGCGATGATCCTTTCGCGTGTACACCGGATGCGGCGCAGCCAGACCTGACCGGAGGCGTCGTCCTCCCAGACGGCCCCGCCGATGACCTGAGCCTCAATGCGACGAAGCCCGCTGTCGCCCGGCTGGCCCGTCTGCCAGATGATGCGTTCGCCGTCCGGGTGGTAGTCGACAATGTGATCGGGGGGGTCGTCTTCGGCCGCTTTGGACCGGCTCCCGAGCAGGTAGGCGCCCTGATACACAAAAGGTGATTTGAACGGGCGTCGAAGCGGGATCAGCTCCGACGCCGTCAGCACACTGCTCATGAGGTAGTGAATACCGTTGTTGACCAATCGGTTGCCGGCGCTGACGACAGGATGCCCATCGACTGTCATCTTGTCCTCACCGGCGACCGTCGTCCAGCTCGGCGCGATCTGAACGGCCCCGGCAACGTCGAAGGGATCACCGCGGCCGAATGTGCGCCACGTCGGACGCGCTCGATTGCTGATGTCCAACGAGTCGTTGTTCTCTTCGAGCCCTCGCCAGGGCTCGTAGCCATCGACGGAGAAGGAGTGATACGTCCAGAACATGTCGTCGCCGTGGCGTGGCGTCGCAATCTTGAGTCCCTCGTAAAAACCTCGCGCGCGCACGCGCGTGTGGACGCACGCGACACGGCGTGAGATCGTCCGCGGATG
>JAKLJY010000257.1 GCA_023150895.1 Myxococcota bacterium
GGTTGGTTCGCGCATGCGGGCTACCGTGTTTGAACCAACGGACCTTCGTCTCAACTGGAACCGGAAACGCTGTCAGGCGCGCGCTGAAGGAGGCCGGTATTCAGCACATCCTGACCTTCCGGGCCAAAGATGCCGACAGCCTTCGGAAGAAGCTCGAGAAGGACCGTGATCAGCACGACTTCATTCGGTTAAGCGAGGAATTCGCGCCCGGGCTGAAGGATGTGGCAGGCGTTCGCGTGATGGTCTACCTGCCCGACGACGTCCGTCGCGCGACCGAGGCAGTCGAGCGGACCTTCGAAATCCCGGACGGTGACCCGTTTCGCAAGAGCTTCGATGGCCCAGGCTATCGGGCCCAGCACCGCACCGTCGGTATCCCCAAGGACGTTCAAGGGGTCGACCCGACCATGGTGAACCTCGCGAGTGTGCTCTGCGAGGTGCAGATCACCACCATTCTCGATCACGTGTGGAACGAGCTCGAACACGACATCAAGTACAAGACGCCGAACGGCACCCCATCCCCAAGCCAGTCGACTGTACTTTCATCTCTCCGAATCGCGCTCGACGGGGCCCAAGGAAACGTGCGCCTCCTGGTGACGGAGACAGACGCCCAGATCGCTGCCCACCGCGCGCGACCGCTGGAGTCCGTGGAGGACTTGGCCGCGGTCCTCGCGAGCCTCTTGGGTGGGCCGCCGTCCGGTGAGGTGGGCCGCCTGCATCAGCTTCTCGCGAGTACTCTCCGCGTCGTGAACGTGGCAGAACTGGGTCGGCTGTCGGTCGGCGCGGACCTCCTTCGGACGGGCCGCGAACGGGCAGCAGGTGTAGGCGAGATGGCGGCCGACGACGTCTGCGCGATCGTTGCCGGACTCTGGGAGCCGTTCGGTGAGCAGTTCCTCGACATCGCCCGGACCTGGCGTGGTAAGCCGGGCCCAACAAAGCGTATGATTGATGCACTGCGTCAACCGACGAGGAAGGAAGCTGAACCCGATGCCGACACTTGAAGAAATTCACGGCCTGCTGACTCGCTATCGCGAGCGCTTCGCAGCCGTCGACCTCTTCGTCGACGATGTGGACGAGCTCGCCCAGTCGCAGCTTCCGCGCGACACCTACGAGTTGTCGACGGAAAGCGGCCTGCGGCTGATGGTTCCGTCGGTCGGTCAGGGTCTGGAGGTCGAGGTCCTGAAGGACCGCGGTGTTGCACGGTTCCGGCTCACGAAGGCGACCCGCGACGAGATGCTGCGCGACGCCACCAACAAGGCACTCGTCGCAGGAGGCTTGACGTTCAGCGCGATTGCGGCGGCTGGCGCTGCGGCCAAGGCTGGGAAAGAGGGGCTGCTGGGCGGCATGATCTTCGCGCTGTTCATCGGCGCGATCGTGCACGCCGCCAACACCCCGCCCGACTACAACCGGATCATGACGCTGCTCTACGACCCCGAGAGCCGCGACTGGAAGCTCTACGATGGTCCGTACCTGCATTGGGCCAAGTCCGCGCTCGCCGCGTAACCAGCCCCCACCTCCCCATTGAGCCCGGCGCCGACCTGAAGCATCGTGCCCGCCATGAGCGACGCCGCCAGCCCCATCGTCTCCAAGCTCTGGTCCTACTGCCACGTCCTCCGGGACGACGGGCTCTCCTACCAGGACTACCTGGAGCAGCTCACCTTCCTGCTCTTCCTGAAGATGGCCCAGGAGAAGGCCGAGCTGACCGGCGAAGAGCAGACCGTCCCCAAGGGCCTCCGCTGGGCAGACCTCGTGGCCGCACCGATGGTCGGCGCCCGGCTGGAGGAGCACTACCGGCACACGCTCTCCGAGCTGGGCAAATCGAAGGGCATGCTCGGGGTCATCTTCGGCAAGGCCCAGAACAAGATCCAGGACCCGGCCAAGCTCCGCCGCCTGATCGTCGACCTGATCGGTAACGAGACGTGGATGTCCATGTCCGCCGACGTCAAAGGGGATGCGTACGAGGGCCTTCTCGAGCGAAACGCCCAGGACGTCAAGGGCGGCGCTGGGCAGTACTTCACCCCCCGCCCGGTCATCCAGGCGATGGTGGAGTGCATCCAGCCCCAGCCTGAGGAGGTCATCTACGACCCGGCCTGCGGCACGGGCGGCTTTCTGCTGGGCGCGTACGACTACCTCACCGGCACGGTGAAAGATCCGGACAGCCCGGACGGAAAGTCCAAGCCCCGGTTCGCCCTGAACCGGCGGCAGAAGGAGCACATCCGATTCGATTCCCTGCGGGGCGTGGAGCTGGTGGACGGGGTTGCCCGCCTGTGCGCCATGAACCTCTACCTGCACGGGATCGGGCCCGATGACGACAGCCGGGACACCCCGGTGAAGACGGACGACGCCCTCCGCAACGAGCCCAGCGCCCATGCCCACGTGGTGCTCACCAATCCGCCCTTCGGCAAGAAGTCCTCGATCACCGTGGTCAATGAGGCCGGGGAGACGGACAAGGAGAGCATCACTTACAACCGCCCGGACTTCTGGACGACCACGAGCAACAAGCAGCTCAACTTCGTCCAGCATGTGAAGTCCCTGCTGCGGATTCATGGCCGGGCCGCCGTCGTCGTCCCCGACAACGTCCTCTTCGAGGGCGGCGCCGGCGAGGTCGTCCGCAAGCGGCTGATGAAGGAGTGCGACCTCCACACGCTGCTGCGCCTGCCCACGGGCATCTTCTACGCCCAGGGGGTCAAGGCCAACGTCCTGTTCTTCGACCGCAAGCCCGGCGCCGACACGCCCTGGACGAAGAACGTCTGGGTCTATGACCTGCGGACGAACAAGCACTACACGCTCAAGACCCAACGGATGACCCGAGCCGATCTGGATGACTTCGTCGCCTGCTACCGGCCCGGAGAACGCCAGCGCCGGACGCCCACCTGGTCCGAGGCCACCCCGGACGGCCGCTGGCGCGCCTACAGCTACGAGGAGATCGTCACCCGGGACAAGTGCAGCCTCGATCTCTTCTGGCTGCGGGACGAATCCCTGGAGGACTCGGAGACCCTGCCCGACCCGCACATCCTGGCCCAGGAGATCGCCGACGATCTTCAGGCGGCGCTGGAGCAGATCCAGGACATCCTGGGGGATCTGCAGGTGCGGGCGGCGAAGGTGGGGGTGGGGGAGCACTGATCCTGTTCACGCCCCCCGCCGCCCTCACCCCAACGCGACCAGACGCCGAGCGGTGTCATCGACGAGGCGTTTCGCCCGGGCGGCGTCGACGACGGGGGCGAGGGCGGTGAACGTCCAGCGCAGTGTGCCGTCGTGGCAGGTGGCGGTGCTGACGAAGTCCGCGAGGCCCGACGGCGCGACCGCGAAGAAGAGGGCCGTCGTGCGCAGGGGGCCGTAGGTGACGGGCACGTCGAGGCGGCCGAGGTTGGTGATGCCGACGGCCGCGCGCAGCGGCAGGCGATACATGGCCTCCGCGAAGGCCGCCGGCGTCCGGCCGCGGCGCAGGATCCGGAACAACAGATCGGCGACGGCGTGGAACTTCGTCGGGACGCCCCGCGCGAGGTCGCGGACGAGGTCGCGGCGCACGGCGACGGCCAGGGCCAGCGGATCGCCCGCGGGATCGACCCGGTGCAGCGCCTGCGACAGGCCGACGTAGTACCCGAGGTCGTCCTCGACGGGGGGGCGCAGGTGGCGGCGCACATCCACCGGGCTCCCGCACGCGAGGGGGGTGACGCCGCCGAGCTCGGCGGCCACGGCTTGTAAGAGCGCGGCCATCATCAGGCCGTGGACGGTGGTGCCCGCCGCCCGGGCGCGGTCCGTCAGGGCCGATACGAGGGGGGCGGGGAACGTCCGCGACAGGACCTCGGGCCGGCGCCCGGCCAGGGGAAACGGCGGCGGGCCGGTCAACAGGCGGGGGCGCCCGAAACGGAGCGCGCGGAGCGCGTCGCGCGCCAGGGAGGCGACGGCCGTGGCGAGGGCGAAGAGGCCCCGGTGGCGGGGCGGGCGGGCGTTCTCCAATCCCGGGGCGGCCGGGCGAGGCGGGCGAGGGGTCCCGGTGGCGGCTTCGAGCAGGTCGCGCACCAGGTAGACGCCACTGCGGCCGTCCGCGATGGCGTGGTGGCAGGTGAGCAGCAGTCGGCGGCGCAGCGGGCCGGCCTCCAGGCAGGTGACCCGCAGCAGCGGGCCGTCCGTCGGGGGCATGGGCGTCGCGATCTCGGCCGTCAGGCGCGCGGGCCAGGCGTCTTCGGGCAGGGCCTCGACGGCGAGCGTCACGGCGGCCTCGGGGGGCGCCGGTTCGAAACGAAGCGCCTCCGGGGGGCCGGTGATCGTCGCGCGCAGGGACGGATGGCGGGCCGTCACGGCCCCGAGCGCGGTGCGGAGCGTCGCGGTGTCGAGCGGGCCGTCGACGTCGGCGACGGTGGTGAAGTGCAGCGGCGCGCCGCGGTCGAGCCACCAGATGATCTGCTCCGGGACGTCGAGGGGGCGGGCGGGGGGCGCGTGCATGACCGCAGCTTCGCACGTCGCGCGGGCGCCGCCCAGGGGCTCGTCATGGACAAACTTCCGTGGTTGTTCTTGACGACTGAACGTCTGTCTAGTAGACAAAGTCCCAGACCGTCCGTCGGAGTCCCCATGACGTACCGCCGCCCGCCCGCCCCCATCACGCCCGAGCCCGCCCCCGCGCCGCGCCCCGATCTGCCCGAGCGCACCCCCGAAGACGACCCCCGCGCCCGGGTCTACGCCTTCGTGCACGAGCGCCTGCAGGGGGGGCGCCCGCCCAGCCTGCGCGAGGTCCAGACGGCGGTGGGTTTCCGCTCCGTCGAGTCGGCGCGCCTGCACCTCGACGCCCTCGTCCGGCAGGGCAAGCTCGAAAAGCGGCCGGGCGCGCGGGGGTATCAGCTCCCCGCGACGGAGGACACCCGCCGCCCGGTCAAGCTGGTGCCCGTGCTCGGCCGGGTGCAGGCCGGCGCCCTGACCACCGCCGTCGAAGACCGCGAGGGCGAGCTGGCCGTGGTGGGCGCCCGGGCGGACGACGAGCTCTTCGCCCTGCGCGTCCGGGGCGAGAGCATGACCGGCGCCGGCATCCTGCCCGGCGACTTCGTCATCGTCCGCCGGCAGGCCGTGGCGGAGGCCGGCGACATCGTGGTCGCCCTGGTCGACGAAGAGGCCACCGTCAAGCGGCTGGTGAAACGCGGCCGGCGCACCGAGCTGCACGCCGAGCACCCGGCCTTCCCGCCCATCGTACCCGCGCCCGGCACGCTCACCCTGCTCGGCAAGGTGATCGAGGTCCGGCGCTACTTCGGCTCCCGGAACACCTGACCGGCGCTTCGGTTTTCAGTTTTCGGTTTTCACTTTCCGTCCACCCATCGGGCGCGCGGCCGGTCGGCACGGCTCGCGTCCGAGAAAGGCCCGGCCCATGGCGGCTGCCCTGGCGGCGCGCGTTGCGAGCGCGACGCAACCGATCCGTGCGTTCGACGAGGCCGGGCTCGCCTCGCACCTGCGCCTGCCCATGGCCCGCTTGCAGTCGCGGCGGGTCGAGGCGCCCACCTGGTCGCTGGGCACGCTCGCCGGTCGTTTCGTGGAGCTCTCGTCGGTGGGCTCGAGCGCCACCCTGGCGTTCACCGCGCTGCTGCTGCACGAGGCGCAGCGGCAGGGCGAGCCCGTGGCCTGGGTGCAGGGGGGCACGAGCCTCTTCTACCCGCCCGATCTGGCGGCGGTGGGGGTCGATCTCGGCGCGCTGCCGGTCATCCGGGCCGACACCCCGGTCGCGTTGGGCAAGGCCGTCGCCCACCTGTTGCGCAGCGGCGCGTTCGGGCTGGTGGTCATCGACCTCGCGGGGGGCGAGCCGGGCGCGAGCACCGAGGCCGCCGCGCTGCCGCCGCCGTTGCAGTCCCGCTTCGAGCGCACGGCCTCGGCGCATGGCACCTGCCTGCTCTGCCTGACGCGCAAAACCCCCGAGGCCGGCTCCCTGGGGCCGTTGGTCTCGCTCCGGGGCGAGACGCGCCGGACGCGCACGGGCGGCCGCATCGAGGCCGAGCTCGTCGCCGTGAAAGACAAACGCAGCACGCCGGGCTGGCGCATCACCGCCGGGCTCGAGCTCGTGCCCGGCCTGACCTGAACCGGCCTGACCCGAACCCCATGCAGATCGCCTGTCTCGACGCCCCGGC
>JAKLJY010000258.1 GCA_023150895.1 Myxococcota bacterium
GCGCGGGCGGTCAGGCCGGCGGCGCGGGCGGTCAGGGCGGCGAAGGCGGCCAGGCCGGCGGCAGCGGCGGCGAAGGCGGCGCGGGCGGTGCCCCGGCCGTGCCCTGTCACGAGATCCCGGACGAGGCGGCCTGCGAGGCCGATCCGGTGTGCGGCTGGTACGCCCCGGGCTGCATGGAGCCCGCCCTCCCGGCGGCCGGCTGCTTCGTGGCCGAGCCCTGCCTCGGCAACGCGGACTGCCCCGAGGGCACGACCTGCGAGCCGGTGGCCATCGACCCTTGTCGCAACGAGCCCTGCGACGCCTGCGGCCAGCTCCTGAACCTGTGCGTCCCGGCGGCGGCCGATCCCTGCGCCGGCGCGGCCATCGGCCCCGAGGGTGCCTGCCTCGACGCCGCGGGCGCGCCCACGGATCCCCTCTGCTGCGCGCCGTACGACTGCGACGAGTCCCAGGTGGCCTGCAACCGCATTCCCCCGGCCTGCCCGCCCGGTCAGGCGGCCTCGGTGATCGGCCTGTGCTGGGGTCCCTGCGTCGACGCGCTGCTGTGCGCCCCGAGCGACGACGAGCTCCTGTGCGCGAGCACGGGCGGCGCGTGGAGCGAGCAGACCTGCGGCAGCCCGATTTGCGGCGTACCCAACGAGTGCGCGGCGATCATCCCCGGCTGTGACTGCGGCCCGTTCCAGACCTTCCTGCCCGGCGTGGGCTGCCAGAACGACCCGCAGTGCCCCGGCGCCGAAGGCTCGGCCTGCGACGTGGCCAACCCGCTCTGCGCCCCCGGTCTCCGCTGCCTCGAGCGCGGCTTCGGCGAGGGCATGGGCGTGTGCAGCGATCCGGGCTGCCAGAGCGACGACGAGTGCGGCGCCGGCGAGGTCTGCTGCTACCCCTGCGGCATCCCCGGCTGCGCCAACGCCTGCATGCCCCCGGCCCCCGAGGGCGGCTGCCCGCTCTTCCCCTGACCCGCGGGCGCGCTCGCGCTTCGGGCAGGCGTCCGGGGCGCGAGCGTGGCCTCAGGCGGCCTTCGGACCCCGCACGCGGCGGACGAGGCCGCCGACGAGTTTGACGCCGAGCAGCACGAGGCCGCCGGCGACGATGCCGATGAGGCCGTTGGCCAGCGTCGGGCCGACCGCCTCGACGAAGCCGCCCCGGCCGGTGACGAGGTCGTGCACCAGGTGTTCCACCGGCGGGATGCCGTGGGCGATGATCCCGCCGCCCACCAGGAACATCGCCGCGGTGCCGACGATGGAGAGCGTCTTCATCAGGTACGGGGCGGCGGCCAGGATGCCCCGGCCGAGGAGCTGCAAGGGGGGCGAGGCCGGCTTGCCGCCGCGCGCGCCGATGAGCCAGGCCCCCGCGTCGTCGAGCTTCACGATGCCGGCCACGAGGCCGTAGACCCCGATGGTCATGGCGACGGCGATGGCGATCAGCACGCCGATCTGCGTGGCGAGCGGTTTGTCGCTGACCGCCCCGAGCGAGATCACGATGATCTCGGCCGACAGGATGAAGTCGGTGCGAACGGCCCCGGCGATCTTGTCCTTCTCGAAGGCCACGAGGTCCACTGCGGGGTCGACCACGGCCTGAAGCAGCGCGTCGTGGTGTTCCGCCTCGTCTTTGTCCGAATGCAGCAGCTTGTGTGCGACCTTCTCGAAGCCCTCGAAACACAGAAACGCCCCGCCGATCATGAGCAGCGGCACCACCAGCCAGGGCACGAAGGCGCTGATGAGCAGGCCGGCGGGCACGAGAATGGCCTTATTCTTCATCGAGCCCTTCGCGACGGCCCACACGACGGGCAGCTCGCGCTCGGCGCTGACGCCGGCCACCTGCTCGGCGTTCAGGGCGAGATCGTCGCCGAGGACGCCGGCCGTCTTCTTGGCGGCGACCTTGGTCATGACGGCCACGTCGTCGAGGATGGTGGCGATGTCGTCGAGCAGCGTGAGCAGGCTGGTACCGGCCATGGTCGGTTCCTCGGGGCAGGGGTCTTCGGGCGCAGACGGGCCGCGGATTGAAGCACACTTCGGCCGAACTGCCCACGGTTCGACGGCGGCGAGGCCCGCGCGTTCGTGTTAGGGTCGGCCTCCTCGACCATGCGCGACCGAGCCAGCACCACCGCCGAGTTCGTTTGTCTGATGCGGGCCCTCGGCCCCGACGACCCCTACGCCGGGCGGCTACTCTCCCGCCCGCTGCGCCGGGCCGAGCGGGTCTGGCGGCGGCTCGACGCGTTCGGTGTGCCGGTCGACGCCGCCACCCTCGGCCTGCGGACGCTCATCAACGCGCGCCACCGCTTCATCGACGAGGCGCTGAACGACGCGCTGGCCGCCGGCGTGTCGCAGGTCGTGCTCCTCGGGGCGGGCCTCGACGCCCGGCCGTGGCGGTTTGCGGACGGTCTGGCCGGGCGGACGCTCTTTCTGGTGGACCACCCGGCGACGGCCGCGCGCCGGGCCGCCCGCACCCGACGCCTGCCGCCGGTCGAGGCGCGGCGGGTCGATGTCGATTTCGCCCGCGAGGACTTCGGCGACGCCCTCCTCGCCGCCGGGTTCGACCCGGACCGACCGGCCTTCTTCGCGTGGGAGGGGGTCAGCATGTACCTCGACCGCGCGACGGTGGAGGCCGCGCTGCGGCGGCTGCGCGCGCTCTGTGCCCCGGGCGCCGCCCTCGCCTTCGATCTCTGGCGTCCGGACGCCGGTGGCTGGCCCGTCCGCAGCGTGGTCGCGCTCAGTCGGCGCGGCATGGCGCTCTGGGGCGAGCCCGTCCGGTTCGGGCTGCCGACGGCCGAGGTGGCGACGTTCGTCCGCGCGGCGGGCTTCGAGCCGGCGCGCGTCGAGGTCCCGGCGGCCGGCCCCTGGTCGGGTCTGACGTTCGTGTCGGCGCGCCCCGCGCCGGTCCCGGGCTGACGGCGCGACCGACCGGTTCGCTCACGGCAGGAAACACGGCTCGCCGGTGTCGTCGATGACCCCGTTGCAGTCGTTGTCTTGGCCATCGCAGATCTCCGGGTCGGGCGAGCCCGGGGCGGCGTCGCACGCCACGACGCCGCCGACGCATCGGGCGCGCCCCTCGCGCTCGCACTGACCCACCCCTTCGATGCAAGGCTCTCCGATGGCCAGGCCTTCGTCGATCTCGCCGTCGCAGTCGTTGTCGCGGCCGTCACAGGCCTCTTCGACCGGCGGTCCGGGCACCGCGTCGCAGGACGCGCCCGCGCCATCGGCGGTGCAGACCACCCGCCCTTCGCGCTGGCAGTCACCTCTGCCGACCGAGCAGGACTCACCGATCCCCGTGAAGTCCTCGTCGGTCCCGCCGTCGCAGTCGTCGTCCTGACCGTTGCACGTCTCGGGCGCGGGGCTGCGGGCCTCCTCGCTGCACCGGAAGGCGCCGTTGACGCAAATCTCGCGCCCCTCGCGGCGGCAGGCCCCTTCGCCGGCAAAACACGGGGGTCCGAAGAGGTCTTCGTCGGCGTTGCCGTCGCAGTCGTCGTCGATGCCGTTGCAGACCTCCTCGCCCGGGGCGCCGGCGACCGCGTCGCACCGCAGCTCGCCGGCGACACAGAGAGTGCTTCCCGCGCCGCGGCAGGCCCCGATGCCCGTCGAGCAGGCGTCGCCGTCGGTGCCCTCGTCGACGGCGCCGTCGCAGTCGTCGTCGCGGCCATTGCACGCCTCGGGGTCCGGCTCGCACGGGACGCAGCCGGGCAGGCCCTCGTCCGTCTCGCCGTCGCAATCGTCGTCGCGGCCGTTGCAGACCTCCTCCGCGGGCGAAACGGCTCGCTCGCAGGGGCCCCAGACGCGCCGAACCCCGCACTCCTGCCGGCCCTCCCGACACTGACCCACGCCGGCCGTCCCCGGGGGTCCGGGGTAGCAGGCGCGTTCCTCTCCCCGCTCGCACGCGCAGCCCTCCGCGGCGTCGTCGATCGCGCCGTTGCAGTCCTCGTCGCGCTCGTCGCAGGTCTCCGGCCCGGGGACGACCTGGCCCTGACACTCGCTCAGCCGCCCGCCGACGCAGGCGCGCCACCCCGCCACACAGGTGCCCACGCCGGCCGTCGCCGCCGGGCCGTCGTAGCAGGCTTCGAGCAGGGGCTCGCCGGCCCCGTCGTCGTCGACGTCGCCGTCACAGTCGTCGTCGGCGCCGTTGCACGCCTCGGCCGCGGGCAGAACCTCTCCCTCGCAGCGCCCGGGCGCGCCGCCCTCGCACCGCCGCTCGCCCGCCCGGCAGACCCCGACGCCCATCGTGTCCGGCGGGCCGCCGTAACAGGGGCCGAGCGACTCGAGACCATCGTCGACGACGCCGTCACAGTCGTCGTCGAGGCCGTTGCACGTCTCGGGCGACGAGAGAAGGCACCCGGCGTCCGGGCGGGGCGGTGGGACGCGCGCGTCGTCGGGCAGGGCGTCCGGACGCGGTGGGCGGGCGTCCGGGCGCGGCGCCACGCGAGCGTCGTCCCCCGCGGCGTCGAAGTTGCCGCTCGCGTCGAGCGGCCCGGTGGCGTCGACGAATACGGGCTCGCCGCCTGCGCCTTCGAAGGCCGGCAGCGTGCGGTCGGGAATGCTGATGCACCCTGCGAGCGCGGTGACCGCGCCGAGCAGACCGAAACGACGAGGCGTGCGCATTGCCGGCCGCTTCATGGGACCTCGCTTTCCGGCGCATCGGGGGGCGTCCCCAGAAAGAGCCACGTCGCCAGCCCGGTGAGACCGAGGCCGACGACGCCGAGGCCAATCGACAGGGCACGGGCGTCACGCGCGGTGTCGTCTTCGGCGCGGACGCGGGCCCCGGCGGCGTCGTAGCGGTCGCGCGTGCGGGCGGCGGCCATGTCGTCGACGGCGGCGTCGCCGTTCTCGATCGCCTGCCGCGCCCCGAGGTAGTACCACGTCGCCCCGGCGAGGCCGACGGCGGCCCCCCCGGCCGCCACCCACGCCCAGGGACTGTCGACGGCGCCGTGCTCGTCGGCGGGCAGCGGCGCGGTCAAGGGCGAGACCGCCCGGGTGACCTCGCCCGAGACGAGGGTCACCGTCGTACGCCACAGGATCTGCTCGGCCGCCCGCACCGTCACGGCGCGCTCACCCGCCGGCGCAGGCCCCTCGACGACGGGACCCGCACCGAAGCGCTTGCCGTCGACCTCGACCCGGGCGTTCTCGCGGGCCGTCTCGACGCGCAGCCAGCCGGGCAGCTCGAGCACCGGCGCGGCCGCCTGGCCGACGGACAATACCAGCGTCGTCTCGGCCTTGATGGGCTCCGGTCCGGCGCCTTCGAGGCGCACGACGTACGTGCCCGCCAGCACCGGACGCGGCTCTTCGCCACAGGTCGTCGGCGTGGCGGGACCGGCCGCGGGCGTCGTGCGCGCAAGCACGCAGCGCGCCCCGCCGCGGGCCGCACCGACGACCCGCAACGTGCCGAAGTGTTTGCCGATCAGCGCCGACCGACGGTCCCGCGCCGCCCGCTGCGCCCCCGGCTCATCGGGCAGTTCCAGATAGCGGTCGAGGGCCTCGACGGCCTCCTCGGGCTTGCGCTGCAACTCGTAACAGCGGGCGATGTTGTGTCGCACCACGGCCCGTGCGACCGGATCCACGATGAGCGGCTCGGCTTGCAGGAACTCGGCGACCGCCTCGTCGTACCGCTTCTGCTTGAAACGTCGCGTGCCCTGATCGACGTGTGCCTGCGCCCGAGCCGCCGCGGCGACGGCGGCCGGGTCTTCGGTAGCGGGGGGCCGGGTCTGCGCGCGCGCGGGCGAAAGGCCCGCCGGACCGACCAGACCGCAGAGCGCGACGGCCATCGACGCGACACCCCGCCTCACAGTCGCTGCACCTTGACCTTGGGGCCCTTGGGGGCCGCGGTGCGAGGCGCAGGGGGACGCGGCGCGGCCACGGGCCCACGGGTCGGCGGCACCGGCGGCACCGGCAATGCAGCCTCGGTCGCCACTGCCGCCGGAACCGGGGGCGCGACCGGTGGCGCGCTCGGGGTCACCGCCACCGGGATCGGCGCCGCGGGGGCGTCCGTCCGCGGCGGGCGGGGCGGTTCGGGGGCGGTGTCGGGGGCGGTGTCCACCGCGCGCACGACCCCGACCGGACCGCGCGGCGGTGCGTCCGTCGCGTGCCACAACAAGACGAACGCGCCGCCCGCGA
>JAKLJY010000259.1 GCA_023150895.1 Myxococcota bacterium
CGCCGGCCGAGCCGCCCGTCGACCCGCCCGTGATGCCACCGCCGTCGCCACCGGTGCTGCCGCCCGTCGACCCGCCCGTGCTGCCACCGGCCGAGCCGCCGAGCGCGGCGTCCGCGCCATCCCCCCCGCCGTCGTCGCTGCCACAGGCACCGAGCATCGTCACCAGCAAGAACGCCCCGGAAAGTCCGCGTCGCATGATCGTCTCCCGTCTCCTGATTCCCGTTTCGCGTCGGTCTGCCCCGAATCACCCGGCGGCGCAGTGCCGTCGGGGCCGAGGACGCCGACACAGGGTAACGAAGGGAGCCGAGTCGACGAAAGGCCGCGTTCAGCGGCGGCGCCAGGCCGTGACGCCGAGCGCGACCCAGGCCGCGATGAAACAGACGCCCCCCAAGGGCGTGACCATGGCCACGGCCTTGAGTCCGGTCAGCGCATAGACATAGAGGCTGCCGGAGAACAGCAGCATCCCGGCCAGCATGAGGCGGCCGGCGAGGACCGCGCCGCGTCCGAGTCCCCGGTCGACGGCCCAGGCCACGGCGAGCAGACCGAGGCCGTGATACGCGTGGTAACGCACCGCCGTCTCCCAATGGGCGAGCATGTCGGGCGTCAGGCGGGCCTTGAGGCCGTGGGCGCCGAAGGCCCCGGCAGCGACGGCGAGGGCGAGGGCAAAGGCCCCGAGCGCGAAGAAGCGTGGCATCTCGCAGCTCCGCCGTCAGTTCTCGCGATGAACGAAGAGGGTCTGCCGGCTCGACAGCTCTTCGTCCTCGCGGGCAACCACGGTGATGCGGTTGACGCCGGCCTCGAGGGGGACCCGCGCCGAGAAGCGCAGGCGCTGCTTGTCGCCCGCGATCTTGGCGTCGCTGTTGCTCTTGAAGAAGACCTTGGTATTGCTGCGATTTTTCGACGAGACGTAGATGAACAGGTCCTGAATCAGCCGCCCGCCGAGCGCCTCGCCGCTGAGCGTGAGGGCACCGCCCTTGACGCTGGCGTGTCCCGGACCGTCGACGAGGGTGATCACGGGCGGGCCCTGAAGGGGCGCCGGGCGCAGCGAAGCGTAGGCCATCCCGGGCGCCTCGGGCGTCGCCTCGACCTCGTCTGCGGGGACCCAGGCAAACAGGCGGTCCCCCGTGGGCACGCGGTACCAGTCGCCGAGTCGCCCGTCCGCCCGGATCGGCCCCGCCGAGACGGAGACCTGCGGGGCATCCGCGGCGTTGAGCCCCCGCAGGACGAGCTCGCCGGCGGCCTTCGGGACGAGCCGGGTCCGCCCCGCCTGAAAGACGTCCTCCGGCCCGGTCACGCGCAGCGTGAAGACCTCGCTGGTGGACTCGCGGATGTCCGTATCGGCCACGACGAGGTTGATCTGGAGATCCGGCTTGAAGAGCTCGTCCTTGACCTTGACGGCGAAGCGCGCCTGCTTTCGCTCGCCGGGTGCCATGTTGTCGAGCGTCACGCGGCCGCGTTTGATGAAGACCGGGCGCGTCTCGTCGTCTTCGGGGTTGTTGAGGGTGGCCACGGTGGTGAAGCTCTTGCCGTCGCCCACGTTCTGCACGTCGAGCAGGAACTCGACGTCCTCGCCGCGCTGGAGGAGGCCGTCCCCGTTGCCGCCCTGACGATCGTCGACCGTGAACGCCAGCGCGAACCGCGGCCGGGCGAGCTGCGTGATCCCGACGGTCAGGTTTCCAGTGGCCGCCAGGGGGCCATCGGCGTCGAAGAGTTCCACGCGCACGGGATCCCGCCGCGACAGGGCGCTCTTCGGCGTCTTCATCTTGACCGGCCAGGTGCGGGCTTCGCCCGGCGGAATGTTGCCGAACAAGAGCTCGTAGGTGTCGAAGAGATCATTGTCCGACCGCGTGAGGCCCCGGACGAGGCGCAGCGGGGCCGACCCGGTGTTGCGTACGGTGGCTCGCAGGGCGACCTCCTCGCCCGCGGTGACGCGACCCTCTGCCGGCGTTGCCGTCAGAGTCAGCTCGGCCTGTCCCTTGCCCGTCGGCGCGGCGGCCACGGGACTCCAGTCGACGCCCCGCGTCGCCAGGGCCGCCTGAATGCGTCCGCGCTCTTCCGCCGCCCGTCGCTCGATGACCGTCCGGACCTCGGCGAGCATCGCGTCGCGCTGGGGTTTGTCCGTCGCAGCGACGATGTCCCGGGCGAGGCTGATGTCGAAGTCGACGATGAGGTCGTTGGGGTTCTCCTCGATCTGCTTCTCGAGGGCGGCATCCTGCAGGTACTTCAGCGTGATCTCTGCCGTCACGCGCTTCGAGATCTCGCTCGACTCGTGATCGAGGTGCGCCTTGAGGTTCTTTTCGCCGCCCTTGTCCTCGTCGCTGCGGAAAAAGTCCGTCTCCTCGTCGGTCAGGACGACGGGCGTCGTGGCGATGTCGGGCACGATGCCGACGCTCTGGATGCTGATGTCCCCCGGCGTCAGGTATTGCGCGATGGTCAGCTTGAGCGCCGAGTCGTCCTTGTTGTCGTAAATGACCTGGACGGAACCCTTGCCGAAGGTCTGGTCGCCGACGACGAGGGCCCGCTTGTGGTTCTTGAGCGCGCCGGCCACGATCTCGCTGGCGCTGGCGCTGTTGCGATCGACGAGCACGACGAGCGGGTACGGCTCCTCGGTGCCGGCCCGCATCGCGACCTTGGGCTCCCGCAGCTTGTCGCCGTATCCGACCGTCGTGACGATGTCGCCGCTCTCGATGAACCGGTCGGCAATCTTGATGGCCTGATCGAGCAGACCGCCCGGGTTATTGCGTAGGTCGAGCACCAGGCCCTTCAGACCCGACGCCTTTTTCTTCAGGTCGTCCAGTGCTTCGCCCAGTTCTTCGTCGGTCGTATTCTGGAAGTTCTTGATGCGGACCACACCGACCCGATCCGGGAGCAGCTTGTGGTCCACGCTCGCCACCCGGATATTCGCGCGGGTCAGCGTGAACTTCTTCGGGGCTTTCCAGCCATCCCGGATGATGTGAATGTCGACCTTCGTGTTCGGCGCCCCGCGGAGCATGTTCACCGCATCCTGCAGGGCCAGGTTCACGGTGCTGTCCTGATTGATCTGCACGATTCGATCACCGGCCTTGATGCCGGCCTTCGAGGCGGGGGTGTCCTCGATCGGATTCACCACCGTCAGGTGCGAGTCTTTGACCGCGATGACGATGCCGAGCCCGCCGAACTTGCCCCGGGTCGAGAGTTTCATCTCCCGGTAGTCCTCCGGGCGCATCAGGACGCTGTGCGGATCGAGCGTGGAGAGCATGCCGTTGATCGCGGCGTACTCGATCTCCTGGAAGCGGTCGAAGTGCTTCAGGTTCTCCTGAACGAACCGGAAGACGTCTTTGAACTTGAAGGACATCTGCCAGAGGTTGTCGACGTCCCCCAGGTCGAACGTCTGCTCGGCCTGGTCGACCCGGACCGTGAGCCGCCGCGGGCGTCCCTCTTTGTCGTTCTCCGCCTCGACGAGCACCTCCGGCACCGAACGCGTGACCTCTTCCATCGCGGCGGCGATCATCTTGCGTTCGTTGATCCGCGAGGGGTCGACGTAGTTCTCCTTGATGTGGATGACGGCCCGGTTGAGGACCTGCAGGCTCTTGAGGTCGTAGTCCGCCGGCGTGGTGTCCGTCTGAGCGCTCGCCGGGCGTGTCTTGAACTCGAGTTGCCAGCCCGGATCCCCGTACTGATACGTCACGCTCACGTAGAACGCGCCGACGAGGGCGACCAGGGCGACGAGGGGTTTGATCATGGAGCAGACTCTGGCGCGAATGGGCTCGGTATTTCCAGTTTACGCACAACCCTGGGTTTCGGTCCGCCGCCGACAACCTTGACAGGCCAGGGTCGCCGGCTTATGCCCGACACAACAGGAGCCCCCATGGTCGATGATTCCGCCGTTCCGCTGGTACTGATTGCCGACGACGACGCAGAGATGCGCCGTCTCGTGCGCAAGTCCATAGAGAAGCTCGGGCTGCGCATCGTCGAAGCGCGGGACGGCGAGGAGGCCATTGCCCGCCTGGTCGAGCATCGGCCGCAGGGCGCCGTTCTGGACGTCATGATGCCCACCTTGAGCGGCTGGGAGGTCTGCAAGTACATCCGCAGCAAGCCGGAGTACGAAAACACGGCCGTGCTCATGTTGACGGCCATCGGCAAGACCACCAACGAGATGACGGCGCCCCTGTACGGCGCCGACGCCTACCTCGACAAACCGTTCGAGGTCGCCGAGCTGACCGCGACGGTCAAGCGCATCCTCGAAGAACGCCGGAGCTGAGAGCCGGTCGGGCCCGCGCCCGGTCAGAGCTTGTCGAGCACCTTGCGGGCGGCCTTTCCCGCCGGTTCGGACTCTCCCACGAGGCGCAGGGCCGCCTGCGCGAGTCGCCGCGCGCCCTCTTTGTCGCCGTTGTCGAGCGCCTGCTGCGCCTGGCGGGCGACGACGGCGGCGCTGCTGCGCATCTTGGTCTGCAGGCGCGTCCCGAGCGCGTGACCGGGCTGCAGTTCGAGCACGCGCGCGTTGGCCTGGATGGCCTCGTCGTAGGCCTGCCGGTTGTAGGCCTGGATGGCGACCATGTAGAGCTGCTCGGCGAGCTGCGTGTCGATGCGGTCGCGGAAATGTCCGCCGAGGCGGCGATCGGTGCTCTGGGCACGGCCGAGAGCGTCGGATGCCTCGCGGGCCCGCCGGCTGCGCAGGGCTTTCTGGGCGGCGCCCCACTGCTCGGCGAACTCGCGGACGAGGCGGGCCTTCGACGCGGCGTCCTTGCCCGTCTTGGTGCCCGGCGCCCGGCGGCCGGCCTTTTCGAGGGCGGCGGCCGCGTCGTCGAAGCGCTCCGCCTGGTACAACCGGAGGGCGTCGGTGACCTCTTTGCGGGCGCGCGCTTCATCGCCACTGCCGGCCTGCGCAGGGGCGGCCGCCACGGTGGGGCGGGTCGGCGGCGGAGCCGGGCTGGCCGGTTCGACCCGGGGGGCGGCCGGTTCGACCCGGGGGGCGGCCGATTCGACCCGGGGGGCGGCCGATTCGACGCCCGCCGATGGGGGCGTGGCGGGCCCCGATCGGGCCGCCTCGGCGAGCCCGTCGAGCTCGGCGATCAGGGAGCGCGCCTCGGTGTAGTACACCGAGTCCCGGCCGATGCCGGACAACAGCGTCTGCACCGCCACGGGGGAGTCGACCCCGACCTTGCGCCGGGCCTCGTCGAGGCGACGCTGCGCGTCCCGCTCCCGGGCGAGGCGGGCGGTGTACCCCTCGAAGTCGACGCGGGCGACGCCGAGTTCCTCTTCGGCCCGTTTCCAGTCGCGCGCGCGGAGGGCGGCCTCGGCGAGATCGACGTGCGCACGGGCGGCGGCCGCCGCGCTTTCGGCGCCTGCGTCCGGGCGCCCCCGCCGCACGATGACGAGCACGATCACGACCGCCAGGAACGTCGCTGCGGCCCACAGCCCGATCCACGTCCAGGGGATGCTCAGCGCCCGCGCCGCCGCCGTCCCCGCGGGCGCGACCGGCCGACGCAGACCGGGATCCGTGACCGGCGCCTCGCGAGCGTCCGAGGCCGCGGTCGCCGCCCGGGCCCGTGCCCGACCGACGCTGACGAACTCGAGTGTCGAATTGCCCACGTCGATGCGGTCGCCGTCGAAAAGCTCGACCTCGGTGACCCGCTTGCCGTTGAGCGCGGTGCCGTTGCCGCTGCCGAGATCGACGAGCCGGAACCCGTCGGCATGGCGATCGACCCGGAAGTGCTTGCGGCTGACGGCGATGTCCATCAGCACGATGTCGTTGTCGATCCCGCGCCCGATCATCGAGCGGTTGCGGTTCAGGAAGTAGGACTTCCCGCGGTTCTCGCCCTCGACGATGGTCAGCTTGCCCCGCGCGAGCTCCGGGACGACCTCCGGGGGCTCGTAGATGCCCGTCAGCTCGTTCTCCGCCGGATCGGCGGCGGGTTTGCGCACCTCGGGCTCGGGCGCCGGTTTGGCCGCGATGGGGCGGTGCATGGGCCCCGGCGGCCGGTGGGGCTTCGGACTGCGCCCGCGGGGCCCGGAAGGGGGCGCCGGGGCGGCGGCCGGCATGGGGGCCGAGGCGGGCCGGGCGGCGGGCGTCGGGGCCGCCTCGAC
>JAKLJY010000025.1:0-35264 GCA_023150895.1 Myxococcota bacterium
GACCCGAGGTTCCGGTACCCCGAACAGGCCATGGCGGAGTTGGGCCTCTCCATCCTCGGTGCCGTGCCGGCGCTGGGCCGCCGCAACCGCTCCAAGCAGGAGACGGCCGCGGCCACCGAGGCGTTCCGGCGGGAGCCGGCGGGGGGGAGGCGACCGGGACGCCGTTCGGCGGCGCCGCTGGCAGCGAGGGCCCGCCGAGGGCCGCCTCGAGCTCCTCGAGGAACGCCTGCGCACCCGGCTGCCGGTGCGCGCGGTCCTTCGACAACGCACGCAAGGCCGTGGCTTCGAGGCGGGCGACCGTGGCGGCATCGGCGGTGTCCACCGTGAGCGGTGCCGGGGCCTCGGCGAGATGCTTGGTCAGCATTTCCACGGCCGTCGCGGCCTTGAACGGCAGTGCGCCCGAGAGCATCTGGTAGAGCATGACACCGAGGGCGTAGACGTCCGAACGGGCGTCGAGATCGGCCCCTTTGATCTGCTCCGGCGACATGTACTGCGGCGTCCCGAAGATCGCGCCCTGGCGGGTGATGGTCTCGAGCTTGCCCCCGGCCTGGTTGTCGCGGATTTTGGCGATACCGAAGTCGAGCACCTTCACGAAGTCGGTCTGGCCACCCCGCTCCGTGAGAAAGATGTTTTCGGGTTTGAGGTCACGGTGGACGACACCGTGCCCGTGGGCTTCGTGCAGGGAACCGCAGATCTGCGCCATCATCCGCACGGCGCGACGGGGTTCGAGACGACCCTCCTCATCGAGCAGGTGGGCGAGCGTCCGGCCCTCGAGGTATTCCATCGCGAGGAAGACGACCCCGTCCTGTCCCTGCCCGAAGTCGTGCACGATGATCGTGTTCGGGTGCTTGAGCCGGCTCGCCGCCTGGGCCTCGCGCTTGAATCGTTCGACCTGCTGCGCGTCGTCGGCCAGAGCGGCGCGGAGGATTTTCAGCGCGACGAGGCGTCCCATGGGCTGCTGTTCGGCGAGGAAGACCTCGCCCATGCCCCCGTCGCCGAGCTTGCGGACGATCTGGAAGCGACCGGCGATGACGCGGCCACGCCAGGGATCGGCCGCGTCCGGGACGGCGGCTTCCCCGAACGCATGGCCGCAGTCGAGGCAGAATCGCGCGTTGGGATCGGCCTTGGCCTGACACTCCGGGCAGGTCTTCATGGTCGGCTCTCTTCGGGACGTCAGACGCCGGGGGCCGGGAAGCCGGCGCAGAGTTCCGAGATCTCGGCGGCGATGCGGGTGTGGAGCCCGGCGTCGTCCGGTGCGCCGACGACCGCCGCGATCCAGTCGCCGAGGCGAGTCATCTCGGCGGCTCCCATGCCACGGGTGGTGATGGCAGGCGTGCCGATGCGGATGCCACTCGGATCGAACGGCTTGCGCGGGTCGAACGGCACGCTGTTCGCGTTGCAGACGATGCCGGCGCGCTCGAGGGCCGCCGCGGCGATCTTGCCGGAGACGCCTTTGTTGTTGAGGTCGATCAGGATGAGGTGATTGTCCGTGCCACCGGAGACGAGGGTGAAGCCATGACCGAGCAAGCGGTCGGCCAGCGTGCGCGCGTTGGCGACGACCGCGTGCGCGTAGTCCCGGAACGCCGGCGCGGACGCCTCGTGCAACGCCACCGCGATGGCTGCCGTGGTGTGATTGTGCGGGCCGCCCTGCAACCCCGGAAAGACCGCGCGGTCGATGGCCGCGGCGTGCTCGGCGCGGCACAGCAGCATGCCGCCCCGCGGGCCACGCAGCGTCTTGTGGGTCGTGGTCGAGACCACGTCGGCATAGGGCACCGGCGACGGATGCGCGCCGCCGGCGACGAGACCCGAGATGTGGGCCATGTCGGCGAGCAGGTAGGCGCCGACTTCGCGCGCGATCTCTGCGAACGCTGCAAAGTCGATGATCCGGGGATAGGCCGACGCGCCGCAGACGATGAGCCGGGGCTTGTGCTCGCGCGCGAGCCGCCGCACCTCGTCGAGGTCGATCCGGTGGTCGTCGGGCCGGACGCCGTACCGCGCGACCTTGTAATGCTTGCCGGAGATCGTCACGCCCCACCCGTGGGTCAGGTGCCCGCCGTGCGGCAGGGACATGCCCAGGATCGTGTCGCCCTGCTCGAGGAGGCCGAAGTAGACGGCCAGATTGGCCGGCGAGCCGGAGTAGGGCTGCACGTTGGCGTGATCGGCGCCGAAAACGGCCTTCGCACGCGCGATGGCCAAGCGCTCGATCTCGTCGATGAACGCCTGCCCCTGGTAGTACCGCTTGCCGGCGTAGCCCTCGCTGTACTTGTTCGTCAGGCACGAGCCGGTCGCGGCCAGGACGGCGTCGGAGACGTAGTTCTCGGACGGAATCAGGCGGAGGACCGTCCGCTGGCGGTCGGCCTCGGAGGCGATGAGCCGCGCGGTCTCGGGGTCCGTCACTCGAAGTGCGGGGTGGAGATTCAGGTTCATGGGGGGGCTTGTTAACACAGAGGGCCCTTGCGCGCACCGGGCATTCATGCGAAAGCGGCGCTTTCGGAATCGCCGGAGTTTCGGCATTGAGTGCCCCCGAAATCCCCCAACGACCGCGTCGGCGCGGCGTCGGTTGTCTCGTCGCCGCCATGGTCGGCCTCGCCTTTCTCGGGGGCATCGGCTTCCTGCTCGCCGGGGTCGGCGGCGCCGGCGCCGGGGGTCCCGGCCGGATTCGCGAGAGCCCGGTCGAGAAGGTCGCCGGGGCCCGGCAACGCCTCGTCCTGATCGAGGCACGTGGTCTGATGATAGAGGGGCAGGGCGGCATGGGCGAGGGCCCGGGTCTCACCCGACCGCTCCTGACGATGCTCGAGGCCGCGGCGGTCGACACCACGGTCGAAGGAGTTCTGCTCTCGCTCGATACGCCCGGCGGCTCCGTCACGGATGCCGATCAGATTCACCACCGGCTCAAGGGCCTGCGCGAAAAGGGGAAACACGTCGTCGTCCTCATGGGGGACCTGTGCGCGTCGGGGGGCCTCTATGCGGCGGTCGCTGCCGAGAAGATCGTCGCTCGCCCGACGACGCTGACCGGCAGCATCGGAGTGATCATCTCCGGGCTCAACATCGCGTCGCTGCTCGAGCAGCACGGCGTCAAGGACACCTCCATCGTGTCGGGTCCCAACAAGGCGCTGCTCAGCCCGACGCAACCGGTCGATCCTGCACACGTCGCCCTGCTGAAGGGCATCGTCGACGCCATGTACCAGCGGTTCGTGAAGCTCGTCTCGGAGGGCCGAAACGTGCCCACCGACAAGCTCGCCGCGGTGGCGGACGGCCGTCTCCTGACCGCGGACCAGGCCCTCGCGGCCGGACTCGTCGACCAGATCGGCCACGACGAGGACGCACTCGCGACGCTCAAGACCCTCGCCGGTGGCGGCCCGTTCGAGATCGTCCGCTACGACGTCGAACCGACCCTGCTGGATCTGCTCAAATCCGCTTCGGGCCCGGCGTCGCCGGAGACCGCGCTGTGGGCCCGAGTGCTGTCGGCCCCCCGCGCCCTGTATCTCGCCACCCCCTTCGCCTCCGGGATCGCGCCATGACCCGCATTCGCATCGCCTGCGCCGGCTATCGCGGCCACCTGTCAGCCTACTGGCGCGACCTCGACGCGCTCGAAATGTCCGATGATCAGTCCCGCGCCAAGGCGGCGACCCATGCGCGGTGGCGAGAAGCCGCGCCGAACGACGTCCGCTTCGTGCCGCGGCTGCCCGCCGAAATCGCGCTCACCGACTTCCACGGACCCGTCGCCGAGGCCTGGTGGACGCGCTGTCTGCAGGTCGTCGAGCGCCTCGGGGCGGACACCGTGCTGTTCCGGACCGGCCCCGATTTTCGCCCGACGGCCGAGAACCGCCGCGCCCTGGTCTCGTTCTTCGGACCGCGACGCCGAGCCGGCCTGAGCGTGGCGTGGCGCGCGGAGGGCCTCTGGGACGGCCAACCGGAGGACCGCAACGGGGTCTGCGCCGAGGCGGGCCTCGTCCCGGTGGTCGATCCCCTCGGCATCGATCCCGATGACCGCGACGCGGAGCTCCCCGCCGGCGAGCACGTGTACTGGCGGCTGCTCGGCCGCCCCGGGGGGGGCACCCGCTTTTCGGAGTCGGACCTGCAGGACGTGCTGGCGCTGCTCGCCGATCGCACGAGCGGCTACGTGGTCTTCGGTGCCGGGTGGATGACCGGCGATGCACGTCGACTGCGATCGCTGCTCGACGTCAACGCGGGCGCCGACGGCGGCGCGGACGCATTCGACCTCGGGGCGCCGTGATCCCACTCCCGCCGACCCTCGGGCCGTACGTCCTCGGCGAGACCGTCGGCTCGGGCGGCATGGGGACCGTCGTGGCCGCCACGCACCGGTATCTCGGGCGCCGCGTCGCGTTGAAGATCCGCGCACGCGACGGGCGAGGCGAGGAAGAGCGTCTGACGGCAGAGAGATTCCGGCTCGGGGCGCGCCTGCAGTCACAGCTCCAGCACGATCACATCGTCCGCATCCACGAGTACTTCGAGACCGCGGAGCTCCAGATTGCGGTCATGGAGATGGTCGGGGGCGGGTCCGTCGAGCAGCGGCTCGCCCACGGCCCATTGCCGATCGCCGCGGCGGTCGCTATCGCCGAGCGGGCCGCCTCGGGGCTCGCTTACGCACACGGGCTCGGCATCATCCACCGGGACATCAAGCCGGGGAATCTGTTGCTCGGCCGGGTCGACGATCCGTCCAGCGTGCGACTGAGCGACTTCGGCGTCGCCAAGTCGGTCTCGAGCACGAGCGAAGAGCTCACGATGGCCGGGGCCAACGTCGGGACGCTCTGGTACATGCCGCCGGAGCAGTTCAACGCGGAGGCGCCGACCCCGCAGGTCGACGTCTACGCCCTCGGGGCGACGCTCTACGAAATGCTCACGGCGCAGGTGCCGCTCGAAGAGGCCAGCCATGCGGGGCTCTTCCGGCGATTCCTCGACCGGCGGCCCCCGCCCCCCGTTCGAGGTCACAACCCGGGGGTGCCCTTGTTGCTCGCGGCGGTCGTCGAACAGGCGCTCGCCCTCGAACCGGCCGAGCGGGTCCCGTCGGCGGCCGTCTTCGCGACGTGGATTCGCGCGGCCATCGTTGCCACGCCCGTCGAGCGCGCCATTCACCTCGCCGGGGTCGAGCGGCTCGAGGCCTCGGTGAGCGAGGCCCGCGGGGCCATCGGTCGACTGCCCGGGCCGGTCCGGCTCGCCGTCGATGCGGCGCTCGATCGTCTCCTCGAGCGGGAGGGCGTGCTGCTCGCCGCGGCGTCGCAGCCTGCGATCCGGGTCGGTCCGCGCCGCGGCCACCCGACGGAGCCGCCCCCGACCCTTGCCCCCGCCGTCCCCGAAGACGTCCCGGACGCCTCGTTCGACAATCGCAGCGTGACGGCGGTCAGCCACGTTCGCCTGCCGCCCGACGACGAAGACGAACGCACGGTCATCATGGAGCTCGGCGAGCCGGACGAATGACGGGCGTCGGTCCGGAGCGGGCGCGAAATTGGCCCCGCGCGGGTCCGCGGTGGTACCCATGGCGCGATGAGCGCGCCCGAAGAAGAACGACGTCTCCTCGAGAAGCTCCGCCGGATCGAGGCCCTTTATGCCGGGGCGACGACCGACGGAGAGCGCGCGGCCGCCGCCTGGGCGCGCGAGCGGGTTCGCGAGCGCCTCGACGCGCTCGGGCCGCCCGAACCAGTCGAGGAACATCGGGTGTCCTTGCCGGATGCGTGGTCCCGTCGGGTCTTCGTCGCATTGTGTCGGCGCTACGGCCTCGAACCATACCGCTACCGGGGGCAACGAGGGACGACCTTGCAGGTGCGGGCGTCGCGCACGTTCGTCGACGAGACGCTCTGGCCCGAGTTCCGGGAGATCGCCGCGGTCCTTCAGGCGCACCTCGATGCGGTCACCGATCGCATCATCGCTCAGGCGCTCCACCAGGACGTCTCCGAGCCGACCGTCGTCCCGCAGCCGCGCGCCCTCGGGGGGGAGCCGGACGAGGCCTGACGGGACGATCTCAGGTCTTGCCGGGCGCTCGCCCGAACGCCGTCAGCGCGCTCGTGGCGTCGTCGGCGTCGTCGGCGCTGCCGGACAGGTCGGTGACCGTCCAGGTGCCGGTCAGCCCCGGGCCCGCTGCAGTGCCCTCGAACGTCCGCGCCCGGCCCTCGACGAAGCCGCCCTCGATCGTCAGCTCGAAACGGGTCACCTGTCCCGACTCATAGTCGAACGCGAACGTATGGGCGCTCAGCAGGCGGAGGTCGCCCCCGAGCTTCGCCTGAACGCGGCGGAGCCCGAACGGCGTGCCGATCGCAATCTCGACGTTGCCGTCTCCGTCGCGGACGCCGGCCATCGGGCACGTGCAGGTCTGTCCCTGGAAAGTCAGGAAGAAGGAACCGGTGAGGAGTTTCATGGCATGGGCTCCATGACGGCGGCCGTCGGCCGCAGGGGCCGGCCGTCGTCGAAGATCTGGAATTCGGCCCGGGACATGACATGCCAGGGCTCGTCGGGGGTCAACGGTCGGGTCGCGACGACGGTCACCACGTCGTCGGGGGTCGTCTCGCGCTCGAAGTCCACGATGACCTCGGCGTCCAGCAGGCGGGCCTTGCCGAAGGGGGCGCGGCGCGTCAGCCAGCAGAGGTTCGTGGTGCAATAGGCGAAGAGAAAGCGGCTGTCGGAGAGCAGGAGGTTGAACGTGCCGAGTGCGGCGAGCTGACCGGAGAGTGCCTCGATCAGGCGAAAGAGTCCTTCGGGTCGGGCCGGCGGGCGGGGATATTGGCGCCGGACGTTTTCGAGCATCCAGCAGAAGGCGTGCTCGCTGTCCGTCGTCCCGATGGGCCGGAAGGCGCCGACGGGCAGCCGTTTGACCCCGGCGAGCTTGCCGTTGTGCGCAAACGTCCAGGCACGCCCCCAGAGCTCCCGGACGAACGGGTGGGTGTTCTCGAGGCAGACGCGCCCGTGCGTCGCCCGGCGGATGTGGCTGATGACGATGCGGCTCTTGATGGGATACCGGTGGATCAGCCGCGCGATCTCGGAGTCGGCGCTCGCCTGCGGATCGTGGAACGTCCGGACGGCGCGGCCCTCGTAGAAGCCGATGCCCCAGCCGTCCCGGTGGGGGCCCGTACGGCCCCCCCGCTGCATGAGCCCGGTGAAGCTGAAGCAGATGTCCGTCGGGACGTTGGCGCTCATGCCGAGCAGTTCGCACATGCCGCGCATGGTACCCCGGCGCGTTCGTCGAGCAACGTGATTGTCGATGGCCCGCCCGTGCGGCGGTCTTGCATTCGGCGCGCGGATCGTCTTTACGTTCGCGCGTCGATCAGCCCCTGGAAGTCAGTCATGCCATACGACATCGTTCTGCTGCCCGGCGACGGCATCGGGCCCGAGGTCACCGCGGCGACGGTTCGCGTCGTCGAGGCCGCGGGGGTCTCCGTTCGCTGGATTGAACACGCGGCCGGCCTCGTGGCGGTCGAGCAGGGCCGGGGCACATTGCCCGGCGAGATGCTGGACGCGGTCCGCCGCTGCCGCGTCGCCCTCAAGGGCCCCATCACGACCCCGGTCGGGAAGGGATTCACGAGCGTCAACGTGGGTCTGCGAAAGGCGCTCGACCTCTACGTCTCGCTTCGCCCCGTCTACTCCATCCCCGGGGTTCGGACCCGCCACGAGGGCGTCGATCTCGTCGTGTTCCGCGAGAACACGGAGGGTCTCTACGCCGGTCGGGAGCACGAAGTGGTGCCGGGGGTCGTCGAGGCGCTGAAGATCATCACCGAGGGGGCAAGCCGTCGGATCGCACGGTACGCCTTCGAGTACGCCCGTTGGCGGGGGCGCCGTCGCATCACCGTCGCCCACAAGGCGTCGGTCATGAAGCTCAGCGACGGCCTTTTCCTGAAGGCCTGCCGGGACGTGGCTGCGGACTATCCCTTCCTCGAGGTCGAGGAGATGTCCATCGACGCGTGCGCGATGCAGCTCGTTCTCGAGCCACGGCGGTTCGACGTCCTGTTGATGGAAAACCTCTACGGCGACATTCTCAGCGACCTCTGTTCGGGGCTCGTCGGCGGACTCGGTGTCGTCCCGGGCGCCAACATCGGCGACACGGCGGCCGTCTTCGAGGCCGTGCATGGCTCGGCGCCGGACATCGCCGGGCAGAACAAGGCCAATCCGACCGCGCTCCTCCTCTCGGCGTGCATGATGCTTCGCCACATCGGCGAGACGAAGGCGGCGATGCGCATCGAGGCGGCCATCGCCCGCGTGCTGGGCGAAAGCACGGTTCGCACCGGCGATCTGGGCGGTCGGGCGACCACCACGGAGTACACGGACGCGCTGGTGGCAGCGCTGTCGAGCGGGGAGTCGCCATGACGATGCGTCGAGTGACCCTGATTCCGGGGGACGGCCCGGGAAACGAGCTGTTCGCCCCCCTGACGGCGCTTCTCGAAGCCGCGGGCGCGCGGGTCGAGTGGCAATGGATGCGCAGCGAAGCGTCCGAAGACGCCTTGGCCTCGGCCCTCCCGGCGGCGTGCATCCAGTCCGTCCGGACGAACGGCGTGGCGCTGAAGGGTCCAATGTTGCCCGCCAAGGGGCGCCTCGAGAGTCCGACGATCACGCTGCGCAAGGCCCTCGGTCTGTACGCGGGCGTTCGGCACGTCCGGAACCTCGCGGGCTTGCCCGCCCGCTACCAGGATGTCGATCTCGTCGTCATCCGGGAGAACACCGAGGATGTCTACGCCGGCCTCGAGCACGAGGTCCATCCCGGCGTCGTCGAGTCGATCAAGGTCGTCACGCGTGTCGCCAGCGAACGGATCTTCCGTTTCGCCTATCGATACGCGCGCTCCCACGGGCGACAGAAGCTGGCAATCGTCCACAAGGCCAACATCATGAAGCGGGCGGACGGCCTGTTTCTCGATGTCGGTCGCGAGGTTGCGGCCGACTACCCGGACGTGGAGACGCGCGACGTCATCGTCGACAACGCCTGCATGCAGCTCGTCCAGCGGCCCCACCAGTTCCAGGTCCTCGTCTGCGGCAATCTTTACGGGGACATCCTCAGCGACCTCGCCGCCGGCCTCGTGGGGGGTGTCTCGGCGGTCTGGGGCATGGACCAGGGGGATGACTGCGTCGTCTTCGAGGCGATCCACGGGAGCGCGGAGAACCCCTTGCCCCTCCTGATGCCGGCCATCGCGCTGCTCGGCCATCTCGGGCAGGGCGGCGCACAGGCGAGGCTCTCGGCGGCCGTGGAGCGTCTCCTGGCGGACGGGCAGAGCCTGCCGCGGGACCTCGGGGGTCATGCGACGCCGCTGGAGGTCTTCGCAGCGCTGCGGGCGGCGCTCTGAGCGTGTCGCCGGGGTCGAGGGCGCCGGTGTCCCCGGCGCGACCGCGTCGCTTCCTCGGGCTCGGTCTCGGGTATGCGGCGGCCTTCGTCGCCCTGCATCCGGCGCTGTGGTTGCACGGGCGCTTTCTCGGTTGGGACGCCGTGCGCGAGCACTGGGGCGACCGCGTGTTCCCACCGGCGGCGCTGCTCGACGGTGAGTTGCCGCTGTGGAACCCGTTCGAGAAGGGCGGTTACGACTTCCTGGGCGATCCGCAGACCGGTGTCCTGTACCCCCCGAACTGGTTGAGCTGGTTGGGCATCGGCGCGCTCGGCGACGGGCCCTGGGTCGTCCTCTTCGCGTCGCTCCTCCACTTCGCGCTCCTCGCCGTCGGGATGCACCGGCTGCTGGAGCGGGAGGGCTTGCCCCCGTGGGTGCGGACCTTTGGTGCGGTCGCGCTGATGCTGAGCGCGCGGTTCGCGAAATCGAAGGACTCCGCCGCTCTGTGGCCGGCCGTGTGGCTGCCGTGGCTGTACATGGCGATGCGGGACGCACTCGAGCGTCCGGGCTGGCGCACCGGCGGACGCCTGGGCGTGTTCACCGCCTTTGCGCTGTTGGCCGGCCATCCACCGACGGGCGTGCGCGCGATTCTGACGTTGGCCCCGCTGGGCGTCTTCCTGATTGTCGCCGGGCTTCGGGCGGCACCGCGGTGGCTGCCCGCGATCGGTCGGCTCGGGCTGTCCTTGGGGGTCGCGCTGGGGCTGACCATCGCACTGACGCTGCCGATGCTGCTCGCGACCGCCGGTTGGATGCCGTTGACCGTCCGGGACGGCATGTCCGTCCACGAGATCCTGCGCTCTTCCATCACCGCGGGTGAGGTCGCCCACGTCTTTGCGGCGCACCTCTTCGAGTTGAACGACCTCTCGCTTCAGTACGTCGGGGCGGTCGTCGGCCTGGCGGCGATCTACCATCTGTTCGCCGGGCGAGGGGCGGAGCGATGGATCCTGGCCGGCACGGCGCTCGTCATGTTCGCTTTGGCCTGCGGCGGCAACACACCCGTGCTGCCCTACCTCGTCGCCCATGTCCCGACGTTCAACCTTTGGCGGATCTCGGAAGGCTATCTCTTCGGAACGACGTTTCTGCTGGTTCTCCTGGCGGCGCGCGGTGTGGCCTCCCTCGTCGTGCCACGAACGTCCGCCCCCGATGAAGGCGTCTGGCAGGCCTGGCGAGGCCGTCGTGCCGCGCTCGTCGTCTCGGTCCTGGCCGGCGCACTGGTGATCGGGACGCGGTCCGACGCGGCCGACGTCGCGACGACCGCGAATGCTGCGATCTTCTTTGCCCTCGGCGGCGCGGCGCTCGCCGCGGTCCGCTGGTCCGGATGCCGGTTTCGATGGTTCGGGATTGCGCTTCTGTTCGGGGTGCTGCTCGTCGACCTCGGCTACCAGAACCGGGTCCTCTATGCGATCGCGCAACCCCGCCCGAATCTGAAGAAAGATGCGACGCTCCTGAAACTCGCGGGGGTGCGGGACCAGTACCGGATTGCCGACGACGAGTACTTTCAGTTCCGGCCCGGGACGCGTCTCGAGATCCGCGACCTCTTCGGTCGGTACAGTACGTTCGTCAGTCGCCGATACGACGCCTACTGGAAGAAGGCGCGCTCGAACGTGAACCTTCTTCGCGCGGCCAACGTGAAGTGGGTGTCCGGCGGCGCCGCCGGCAAGCTGAAGCGCAGCCTCAAGGGCCCGGACGCCCTCATCGGGCGGCCAGGGGGGGCCTACGAAGTGCCCAGGCCGGCGCCGCGGTTCCAGTGGCATCCGCGGGTGACGCTCGTCCGCACGGAGCGCGAATCCATCGGCTCGGTGTCCCTGGGGCGAAGCCCGGTGCTCGAACGCGAGAGCCTGACGCCCGAAACGTTGGCGGCCGTCTCCGCGCTGAAAGGGACGGAGGCGCCCGTGCCGGGGCGGCTCGTCCGGGCGGAGCGCAATCGACTCGTCTTCGACGTGACCGCGCCGGCGAAGGGCGTCGTGGCGGTCGCCGAGGCATGGGCGCCGGGCTGGCGTGCGTCGGTCGACGGCCGGCCGACCCCGGTCTTTCCGGTCGACCATTTGTTCCGCGGGGTGCTGGTCGAGGGGGGACGCCATCGCGTCGAGATGGTCTACGCGCCGCGGGGCGTTCGGCCCGCCCTCGTGATCTGGCTCGCGACGTGGCTCCTGCTGGTCGCCGCCTGGCTCTGGCTTCGACGACGCCGGAAGCCGGAGACTCCGGCGCACGTCTGCCCAACCGAGGTCCCATGCTCTGGATCAAGCTGATTCTGGTCGGCGCCAGCCTGGCGCTGCTCTTCTACTTCGTCGTGGCGGCGCGGAAGCGCCCGATGCAGAAGCTGGCGATGATGGGGGTTTTCTCGCTCATCATTCTGTTCGCGCTTTTTCCAGACCTGTCGAATCGTGCGGCCCATCTCGTCGGTGTGGGGCGAGGTGTAGACCTCGTCTTCTACCTGAGCATCGTCGTGTTGCTCTTTCTGGTCTTCAATCTCTATCTCGGGCAGAAGACGACTGAAGACCAGTTGACGATCGTCGTTCGTGAGCTGGCCATCGCGCAGGCAGAGCGCGCAGGTCAGAAGCTCCCGCCGACCCCTGCGCCGACGAGCTGCCATTCGGTTTCGGATTCGAACGGGACGGCGCCGTAGACGAACCCTTCGAGGCGCTCCGAGAAGAAGCTGAAGTAGTAGCTCGCCCCCGCCGCGAGGTGGAGCCGGTCGAAGAGCGCCTCGCCCTCCGCCGCGACGCTCGCCGCGTCGATGAATGGGGCAAACGCGTTGCGGCGCAGGGGCCGGATGGGGATGCGAAGCTCGGCGGCGGTGGACAGGCTGCGGGCGCCGCCGAGGCGGCCGTCGTTCTCGCCGCGCGCGTCGGCGAAGGGGATCGCGATTGCGTCCCCGGCGTACCCGCGGATGGTCGGGGTGAGCCGGCGGTGGGCGGGCACCGGGTCGTCCGTCCAGAGGTGGCCGTAGTGCCCGGCGAGACGGAGAACGTAGTGCGCGCCGACGGGGTTCTCGGCCAACGGGAGATTCAGCGCGGCTCGCACGTCGAGGGTGGCCGCGTCGAGGTCGCCGCCGAGTGACTTCAGGCCGTGCCCGTACCGGACGTTGGCGTCGACGCCGAGGTACGGGATGCGTTCCGCGTCGCGGCGGTTGAATTCCGCTCGCCCGATGGCGCCGGCCTCGACGTCCACCGTGCTGCCCTGCGCGACGGGGAGCGGGTCGAACACGGCGCGGCGCGGCAGATCAGTGGCTTCGAGGCGAAGGAAGGGCAAGAGCGAGAGCCGGTTCTCGAGGACCTTCGTGCCGATGCCGACGGAGGCCTCGAGCCACTCTTCCTCCACCGGCCCCACCGCGCGGGCGTGCCAGGCGAACTCGGTCTCGGCGAGCAGGTAGCGGTGGAGGAACAAGTGGCGAAACCGCATGCCGATCTCGTCGGCGCGACCGACGAACCGAACCTCCTGACCGGCGCCTCGAAAGCTGCTGCCGGCGGAGAGCTCGTCGAAATCGGCGGGCCAGTTCGCGAGGTCCAGGTTCCGCAGGGTCAGACTCTGTTCGAGCAGATCGATGCTGACGGGGTCCTGCTCCGTGACGGTGAAGATGAGATAGCGCTCGGAAGGGTGAGCCCCCGAGACCGTCTGCACGTCGGCCTGCCGGAAGAGCCCGCTGCGCAGAAGGTTCTGGACGCTGACCTCCAGATCGCGCTCGCGGTAGAGCCGGCCCTCTTCGACGGCCAGGAGTTGGCGGAGGACGTCCTCGCGTGTGTTCCGGTTGCCTTCGAACCAGATGCGCGTGACCTTGACGACGGTGTCGGCCGTGATCCGGACGCCGACATCGAACCTGCGCGGCGCGCCTGCCGGCGTCGCGACCGGCGTCGCTGCGAGTTCCACGCGCGCATCCGGGTGGCCGTGGTTGCTCATCCACCGCATGACGGCGGCTTCCGTTCGGACGAGCAGGTCCGGGCAGTAGGCCCCGCCGGCGCGGAGGGGCAACTCCTTCTGGGTGGCGGCCGGCAGCGCGAATCCCTCGATGGAGACCGCCCCCACGGTGGCCGGCGGACCGGGCGTGACCTTGTAGGTGACCGCGACCCGGCTCTCCGGTCCCGATTGGGAGACGACGTCGACCCGGGCGTCCGCATAGCCGCGCGCGCAGTAGTGGGCCCGGATCGCCGCGAGGTCCTTGGAGAGGTGCCAGGGCACGAGCGGCGCGTCGTCGTCCGCGCGGGTCGCGAGGCGTTCGACGAGGGCCTCCCGCTGGGCGTCGGACTCGACCCGGGGCCCGTCGATCTCCACCCGGGACACGGTGTATCGGGGACCCGGGGATACGCGAAAGACGACACTGACCAGCTCCCCCGCCTGGGCGAGCTCCGTCCGCACGGAGACGTCACGGTGTCCCCGGCGCTGCCACGCGCGGCGCAGCATGTCTTCGTCGCGCTGGAGGTAGAAGGGGTGCAGCGGGCGGCCGGCGCTGAGCAGAAATGCGCGCTCTTCGGCCTGAACCTGGCGGGAGAGTCGCCAGTTTTCGTCCGCCTCGGGCTCGCCTTCCGCGCGCGTGGTCAACCCGACGGTGGAGACCCGGCGGGGCCGACCGTCTGCGGTGAGCGTGACGTCGACCGTCTCGCCATCGCGATCCGCGCGACCGAGCCGGACGCTGACGCCGCCGACCCCGGGCAGCTCGCCCACGGCCATGACAATCCGGATCAGGACCTCGTCGTTGGCCGGCTGGTCGATCGCGAAGCCGGTCCGGGCGCGGAGCGTCGTCGTCGCGCCGGCCCCCGGTCCCTCGAAACGAATGGTACGGATCCGGGGGACGCGCGCAGCGCAGGCGGGGCCCTCGCAGAGTTCGCTCTCGAGGGCGCGCGCGGGGGGCGCCGTCACGAGTGTCGCGACGCACGCCGTCAGCAGTACCGGTCGAAGCCGGAACGTTCGCCGGCCGCGCGCAGGGGCCGGCCAGCGACCGGGGCGCAATTACTTGTTCGCGGGCGCGGACTTGGGGGCCGGCGTGGGCGTCTTGGGAGCCGCACCGGAGGCGACGCCGGGCAGGGCCGTCACGTCGGGCGTCTTGCCCGAGAGGCGATCGATGTTGCGCTCGATGAGCTTCAGCGCGGCCTGCGCCGTGCCGTCGTTGGCCGCGGCGCGCTTCTCGAGCACCTTCTTCAGCTTCTCGAGCGTCTTGAGGGCCTTCTTGGCGTCGTGCTTCGGGTGCTTCTCGAGCAGGCGGATCGACGCGAGCAGGGGCAGCGAGACCTTGGCGTCGTCCTTCGTCGCAGCCTCGATGCGCGACCAGATCGCGTCGTAGGCCTCGGGCGTCTCGAAGCGGGCGAGGGCGAACGTCGCCGAGGGCGCGACGAGCTGGTCGTCGAGGGCCTTGATCAGGTCGGGGAGGGCCTCGGCGTGCTGCAGGTTGCCGAGCGCCGTCGCCGCGTTGCGGCGGACGGCCGGGGCCTGATCCTCACGCAGGGCCTTCAGGAGCGCCGGCTTGCTCTGCTCGGCGATGCCCTCGTGCGGCTTCGAGCCGAGAAGTCGGGCGGCCGCGGCGCGGATCCCCGGCTCGGCGTCGGCGGCCTGCAGGAGCTTGAGGGCGGCCTCGTCGACCCCCGGCGCGTTCCGGGTGGCGAGCGCCTCGAGGATGTCCGCCTTGAGGTTGGCGTCGGTCTCGGTCTCGAGACGCTTGAGCAGGCGCGCGGCGGCATCGGCCTCTTCGGGGAAGGGCCGCGCGAGGAGCGTCAGCGCCAGCGCTTTGCGGGCGGCATCGTCGCTCTCCATCGCGGTCAGCAGGCTCCTGACGACCTCGGGGTCGCGGCGCTGCGTGTTCACGGCCTGCGAGAGCTGGGCGTAGCCGTCGCAGCCGCGATTGACGCGGCCCTTCTCGACGCACGCGACGGCCTTTTCGATCAGATCCCCGAGGGGCCCACCGGCCTTGGCGGCCTCGGACGCCGGGGCCGACGCCGCCGCCGACGCGGTGGCCTTCGGCGCGTCCTTCGGCGCATCGGTCTTGCCACCGCTGCACGCGGCGAGGGCGAGGAGGAGGGCGAGGCCACCGGCACGGCGGACCAAACGGGTCGGGAAGGCAGAGACGGTCTTCATGGGGACTCCTGGAGGTGGACCGGCGGAAACGCGCGTCCATACCCCAGACCGCCGCGTACCCGCAATCCCTTGCACGCTTCCGACGCAACGCGCCTTGCTTGACGACCATCTTCTCCCCGTACATTGTCGCCCCACTTCACCCAGACACACGACCGGGTCCACAGACACATGCAGACCGACGACCGCTCCCCGGGCGCCGCGCGCGGGACCGCTTCGACCGTCCCGTCGGCCGAGCGCCTCGACGGCGTGCCGCTCACCACCGTCCTCGACTGGTATCGCCTGACGCACCTCGGGCGCCTCCTCGAAGACAAGGCCGCCACGTACATCAAGAAGGCGATGGGCTGGAGCTACCACGCCCCGTTCGCGGGGCACGATGGCATTCAGCTCGCCCTCGGGCTCAGCTTCCGGCCGCGGCAGGATTTCCTGTTTCCGTACTACCGGGACATGCTGACCTGCCTCGCCGCCGGCATGACGCCGACCGAGATCATCCTCAACGGCCTCTCCAAAGAAGCGGATGTTGCGGGCGGCGGCCGCCACATGTCGAACCACTTCGCCAAGCCCGAGCGCGCGGGCGATCAAGTACTTCGGCTCGGATGCCATCGCGCTCTCGAGTCAGGGCGAGTCGAGCACGAGCGAGGGGTACTGCTACGAGGCCTACAACGGCGCGAGCCGCGAGCGCTTGCCCGTCGTTTTCGTCATCCAGAACAACGGCTACGGCATCTCGGTGCCCACCCATCAGCAATCGGCCAATACGCGGGTCTCGGCCAACTACCGGGGGCTGCGCCACCTGGAGATCATCGACGTCGACGGGACCGACTTCTTCGACTGCTGGCGCGGGATGGAGCGCGCGCTCGCCTACGTTCGCAGCGGCGAGGGGCCGGCGATGGTGCACGCCGAGTGCGTGCGCATCGGCTCCCACAGCAACTCCGACCGCCACGAACTCTACCGCGACGACGCCGAGATCGAGGCGGCGCGGGCACGGGATCCCTTGCCGAAGCTGCGCGCCCGGCTGCTCGCAGAGGGGCGCTTCCCGGAGAGCGTGATAGCCGCCCTCGAGGCCGAGAACCGGCAGGCGGTGGAGCGCGCGGCCACCGAGGGGGAGGCCTCGGCCGACGCGGATGCCAGCAAGGTGTCGACGTTCGTCGTGCCCGAGCCCTACACGGGCGAGGAGCGGCCCGGGCCGGCCGACGGTGAGAAGATCAAGCTCCGCGAGGCCATCAACGAGACGCTCCACGCCGAGTTCGCGCACAACCCCAAGGCGTTCCTCTGGGGCCAGGACGTCGCCAGCAAGGAGAAGGGCGGCGTCTTTCTGGTCACCAAGGGGCTCGAGGCCGCCTTCGGTCCGGGTCGCGTGTTCAACGCCCCCATCGCCGAGGACTACATCGTCGGTACCGCGAACGGCATGTGCCGTTTCGGGGACGACGTACGGGTCGTCATCGAGGCGGCACAGTTCGCCGACTACGTCTGGCCCGCGATGGAGCAGGTCGTCGAGATGACGCACGAGTACTGGCGGACGCGCGGGCAGTTTTCGCCCAACGTCGTGATTCGCCTCTCGAGCGGCGGATACATCGGTGGTGGTCTCTATCACTCGCAGAACGTCGAGGCCATCATGGCCCACCTGCCGGGGTGCCGGGTCGTCGTCCCGGCCTTCGCGGACGACGCGGCGGGCCTGCTGCGCACGGCCATTCGCAGCCGTGGCATGACCTTCTTCCTCGAACCGAAGTTCCTCTACAACCAGCCCTTCGCGCAGGCGCCGCGTCCGGGGGCCGAGCACGCGGTGCCCTTCGGCAAGGCGCGGGTTCGCCGGCCGGGGCGCGACGCGACGATCGTCTCGTGGGGCACGCCGGTCCACTGGTCCATCCGGGCGGCGCAGAAGGCCGCGAAGGACGGCTTCGAGACGGAGGTCATCGACCTGCGTACCATCGCACCGTGGGACTTCGAGACGGTCGCCGCCTCGGTGAAGCGCACCGGGAAGCTGGCCATCGTGCACGAGGACCACCGGACGCAGGGCTTCG
This sequence comes from Myxococcota bacterium, assembly GCA_023150895.1. GTDB lineage: Bacteria > Myxococcota_A > Bradymonadia > UBA7976 > UBA1532 > CAINDO01. Next base: position 17,396 of record JAKLJY010000025.1, read on the forward strand.
GCGCCGAGGTCGCCGCGCGCGTCTCCGGGGAGCTCTTCGAGTGGCTCGACGCCCCGATTCTCCGCATCGGCGCCAAGGACATCCCGATCGGTTTTTCACGCATTCTCGAGCGTGAGATCCTGCCGCAGGAGGACGACATCCTGGCCGCCCTGCTCGGTCTTCTGCGGTACTGAAACAGAACGGGGGCAAAAACCCTCACTCCCTCCGCGAGGCTTCTGCGGTAGACTTCGGCGCTTTTTGCGGACCTCGCAGCAAGGGAGACTGGTGCATGCAGCGTTGGAGCTCGGCCCGGAGGGGCCTGCAGGTGGGTGTCGCCGTCGGCGCTCTGGTCGGTGGCCCCGCCCTGGCCCAGAATCAGTTCGGTTTCGAAACCCCCGCGGACGCCGACTGCGAGGCGGAGCTCGGTCGGGTCGAGGTCGACATCGACCCCTACGGGGCCTTCGGGACCTCCGTCGACATCAGCGGTCGACAGGGCTATGACCCCGCGCTCGACGCCCCCGACCAGGGGCTCGTCAACACGGTCTTCGAGTCGATGCCGTTCCTCTGCATGGAGGACGCGGGCGGTTCTCGGGGCTCCTGGCTCGAAGCCGGGGCAGCCAACGTGCCGGTGCGCGCCCAGTTGGTCGACGGTCACGTCGAGACGGTCTTCGAGATCGAGGGCCTCGAGGTCCAGGGCAACTTCTTCCTGAACTGCACCCAGATGGAGCAGTGCTACACGTTCACGAACGTGAGCGACGTCGACCTGCCCATCGTGTCCATCACGCCTTACATCGACGGCGATCTCTATTTCAACGGCGGCCTCGGCAACGACTACGGCGGCACCTCCGTGGGCGCGCCGAAGACGTTGTGGGAGTTCGACGAGGGGGACAACCCCGAAGAGCCGACCACGTTTCTCGGTCTGCACGGGCTCGCGGGCGCCGATCAGTTCCTGACGTCGTGGGAGATTGGCGAGTATTCCGAGCAGCGCAGCCGCATCATGGACATGGACTTCGGCTGCACCATTCTCGCCAACAACATCAACGAGGGCGGGGTCAACGCGGATCGCGACGGTGATCTGATCACCGACGACGGCTACGACGTCACCCTCGCCCTGCGCTTCGACGTCGGGCCGCTCGCGCCGGGCGAGAGCTCGCCGGCGGTCTGCTACGCGGTCCAGTGGGGCTACGGGCGTCCGTGCTCCGACGAGGACCTCGACGAAATCTGCCTCCCGGACGACAACTGTCCGACGGTCCCGAACCCCGATCAGATGGACGAGGACCTCGACGGCGTCGGGGACGCCTGTGACAACTGCCCGAAGATCATCAACCCCGATCAGGTCGATCAGGACGGCGATGGTGCGGGTGACGCATGTGACCGCGTGATCTGCACCCCGGACGGGCAGCCCGAGGTCTGCGACGGGCAGGACAACGACTGTGACGGTCTCGTCGACGTGTTCGGCGACGGCACCTCGACGGTCGCGCCGGGCGAATGCGCCACCGGCCTGAACGCCGCCTGCGCGCTCGGCCACTGGGCGTGCAGCCTCGGTCGCACGCGCTGCCTGCCCGACGTCACCCCCGACGACGAGATCTGTGATCGCGTCGACAACGACTGCGACGGCCGGGTCGACGAAGAGGTCCGCAACGCCTGCGGCGGGTGCGGGCCGCTCCCCGACGAGACCTGCAACGGGATCGACGACGATTGCGACGGCGGCGTCGACGAACTCGCGCGTTGTCCGGGGGAAGACGTCTGCTACCAGGGCCAGTGCCTGCCGCCGTGTCGGGACAACGAGTGCGGCGAGGATGCCTTCTGCGCGGACGGCGCGTGCGTGCCGTGGTGCACCGTCGACGCGTGCGCCGAGGGCGAAACCTGCACGGCGCAGGGGTGCACGGATCCGTGCGCCGGCGTGCAATGCGCCGACGGCGAGGCGTGCGCCGACGGTGTCTGCGGTTTGAATCACTGCATCCACACGGGGTGCCCCGCGCATCAGCGGTGCACGCCCGACGGCTGCGCTGCGGATCCCTGCTGGCAGGTCGACTGCGGCGCCAACAGCTTCTGCCGCGACGGCGCCTGCATCTTCAGCTGCGCCGAAGTGACCTGCGCGGCAGCGAGCGCGTGTTTCGACGGCGTTTGCCAGGGAACCGGCTGCGAGCCGCTCGGCTGTGATGCCGAGCATCCCATCTGTGAGATGGGGACGTGCGTCGAAGACCCCTGCAAGGGCATGACCTGCGGACCGGCCGAAATCTGCTACCGGGGCGCGTGTCAGGCCGATCCGTGTCAGGGCATTCGCTGCCCGCGGCTCGAGCGCTGCGCGGTGACGGATGGCACTGCGCAATGCGTTGCGGATTGGGCACCGGCCCCGGAGGCCCCCGTCGGGGGGACGTCGGGGGCGGGCGGCGCCGGTGGCGAGGCCAACGGTGGCGGTCAGGAACCGACCGGCGGCGCCGGGGGCACGCCCGCGCCGAGCGGTGGCGCGATGCCGCCCGTCGGCGGGACGACGACCGGTGGCAGCGATCAGACGAACCCCGTGGTCGATGACCCCGACGCCGGCAACCCGGGGGCTTCGGGCGGCGGTGGCGGTGGCGGCGGATGTCACGTGGCGCGTCGCGTGGGCGGTTCCGATGCGCTCGCCGGGCTGGCGCTGCCGTTCATGCTGGCGGCCCTGCGCCGGCGGCGTCGGGCCCTCAGTCCGCGAAACGGATGATGAAGTCCAGCGTGGGCAGGACGTCGTGTGAGCGCACGCGCTCGTACCGGCTGAAGCCCTCCGAGTCCTTCACGAGCCGCGTCCGTCGCTGGTCACTGTTCCAGTAGAATACCCCGGCCGTCAGACGCGTGCGCGCGGAGGTCGCCCAGTCGGTGCCCAGGTGTGCCCCGAAGGTGTGGGGATCGCGCCCGGGGATCGGGCCCTCACCCACCCGCCAGAGGTGCGCCTCGAGGGCGACGCGGAGCCAGTCGGTGACTGCTCGATCGCCCCTCAGGCCGACGTGGGCACGGTAGGTCGAGTAGACCGGCGCCAGGAGAAGGTCCACCGGTGCCCAGGCGTCGAGGGGGGCCGCCCGCTCGCCGGTCAGAAGCACACCGTGCGTGTAGTCGATGCGGGCCGTCCAGGCGGCCCAGGCCTCGAGTGTCGCGGTCAGCCCGAGGCCGGCAGCGAGCACCTCGCCCGAGCGCTGGCAATCGTCGGGGGCCCGCGCCGGCTCGGCGGCGTCGACGGCACAGGTGGGGGTCAGATAGCCCTCGGCACCGAGGGGGGGCGGGCTCGTGAGCGCCATCGTCGGCACGGACAACGTCGGTTCGAGGCTGAGCGAGACGTCATGGTCTGGCGGGTGGAGGACGGCGACGCGCGCCGCGATGTTCGGCGCCAGAAACGCGGCGACGAGGGGATGGGTCGACACCTCGACACGTGGACTCAGACCACGGCGCAACGGTCCGAAGACCGCGACCTCCGTCGCACCCGGCGGCAGGACGGCGGCGGTCTCGCGCGGCGACAACCCCTCCGCCCAGGCGCCGACCGGCAACCCCCCGGCGACGAGGCCGCAGGCCCACGCGAAGTCGGCCGCCCTCACGGCCGCACGCGCCAGCGGCCGTAGACCGGGGCGTGATCGCTGGCGCGCAGGGGATCACCCGCGAGCGGGGCGCCGTCACCCGCGACCCGCTGTCCGCGGACCTGCAAGACATCGCCGGAGCCCTCTTCGAAGTCCGAGCCGCCACCCGCGAACAAGTAGTCGAGCGTCCGGTTCCAGAAGCCCGCCTCGCCGGACTCGTTGATCTCGTCCGGGCCGAGGACGCTGTGGGTGAAGAACCGCCGCTGGGAGGCTTCCGTGGTTCCGTACGCGGCGAGGGGGATCGCCGCCACGAAGTCGTCGTAGAACGGCTGCAGGACCTCCGGCGTGTACGGGGGCTGGACGAAGTCCTCGCTGCACAACGCCGTCGCGCGCTCATCGGGGAACGTCTCACGGCGCACCGCGACGGGCGGGAGTTCGTTGAAGTCGCCGCCGATCACGAACGGTAGGTGTTCGTCTCCGAGAATCTGATGGATCTGGGCGATCTGCCGCTGTTTCGTCCCGTCGACGTCATAGGCCTCGGTATGGACCACGTAGACCGCCGCCTGCCCGGCGTCGCCGAGGTCGAGCACCGCCCGGCCGATCGCCCGGTGCAGGTAGAATGCCGCCGTCACGGCGTCCTGGTCGGTGCGGTCGGCCTGCCGAATCGCGCGGGCCTCCGTGATGGGATACTTCGACAGGATGGCGTTGCCGAGGTCCATCCGGCCGAGACCCTCCGTGGGCACGTAGCGAGATCGCCAGGTCGAGAAGTACGCGGCATACCCGAGGGACGTCTCCCGAAGCAGCACGTCGACCATGTCCACGTAGGCCGACCGCCGCGAGTTCACCTCGATCTCTTCGAGGAGCAGGACGTCCGGATCGACCTCGCGGATGAGCGCGGCAACGCGCTCGAGGTTGCCTGTGACCTCTTCGCGGTCCATGCGCACGCGGTCACCCCAGCAGTCGAACCAGAACGGAATGCGGGCGGCCCCGTACTTGATGTTCCAGGCCATCACGCGCAAGACCGGCTGCGCCGACAGGGGGGGCGGCGGGGGCTCGTCGCGGTCACGGAAGATCGGTGCCGCTCCGCTGGCCGGTATCTCGTAGAGCGGCTCACAGGCCAGGAGCCCGCCGGCGGCCAGGCCGAGGCCGACCACACGTGCCCCCACGAGCCGCGTCGTCGTCACGGGCAGGCGTTCGCGGCCCCGGGCGTCGCCCGGCCGATGAGGAAGTCCGCCGCGTTGTCGTTGGTATCCGCCGCGTTCGGGCAACGGCCGATGGACGTTCCGGCGTCGTCGTTCGGATCGTCGGGCGCGCTCGAGGCGCCCTCGCCGGTCCCCGCGAGCGGACCCCCGTAGCTCACGCCGTCGACCGGGGCGTCCGGGTTGGCGCCATTGATGAGACGTACGCCGTCGGGGTCGCCGTTCTCGATGTTGTGGTTGTTGTTCGACGCGGACGGCAACCGGATGACCGGTACGCCGCCGGGGGCCATCACGTTCTGGTCCGCGACGAGCAGGTATCCACCGGGGGCAAGCTGAGCCGCCCCCCCGCCATCGAGTTCATAGGCGCCATAGACCGAGCCGTCGCGGCCGTTGATGAGCTCGAGACGCCAGCCGGCCAAGGCCACGGGGGCGTTGCCGGCGTTGACGATCTCGACGAACTCCTGATCCTCGGTGCCCCCCATGTCGTAGTTGATCTCGTTGACGACGAGCCCGTTCCCGGCGGCCGCTTCGGTGACCTCGACGGTCGCGCTGGCCGAGAGGGCCTGGTAACGGGCCGTCAGCGTCGACTCGCCCGGTGCGTCTCCGCCGTCCACGGTCACGTCGCCGGCGACCTGACCCTCGGGGATCGTCACCGAAGGCGGGATGCCGATGATCGCCGGGGCGGCGCTCAGCGTGACGGCGTAGCCGCCTGCGGGGGCAGGAATGTCCAAGAGGACGCGGAGATTGCCGCTCCCGCCCGTCGGCATGCGCAACGCGTCCGGGCTGAGGGTGAGTCGCGTGGGCATCGCGTCGGCGGCCAGCACCGTGACGGTCGTCGTCGCTCGGCCGCGCCCCTGGATCTCGGCCGTGAGCGAGACCTCGCCCGGGGCGAGCGCGCGCAGGCGGATGGTGGCCGACGTCTGGCCCGCGGCGACGACGACGGCGCCCTCGAGGGTCGCGATGGCCGGATCCGCGCTCGTCACCGCAACGGGCTCGCCCCCGTCGCCGGCCGCTCCGCTGAGTTCGACGCGGAGGGCGAGGCCCTGGTCGTCCACCGGCACGCCCGTCGTCCCGGCCCTCAGCATCGCGCCCGGGGGCGTCAGGGCGGTCACCGTGACGGGGCCCTGGTTCAGATCGGCGGGCCCGGTGGGCTCGAGCTTGCTGTTCTCGTTGGCGAACCGCAGCACGCCGCAGAGCCGATCGAAGTGCTCACCGACCGCGGGTGCGGGCGCCCGCAGGAAGAAGAGGTCATTGACCCGGAGCTCGCCGGTGACGACGAACTCGTTGGTCGGCTCACGGTCGCCGGCCCCGGCGGGGGGGGCGACGGCGGTCACGTCGACGTCGTCGACACAGATGCGCACCCCCTCGAGCGCCGCGGCTCGGGCACCGCCCGTGGCGACCTCAGTGGGCGGGACCGTCTCCGGCGGCGGGGGCTCGGTCTCGCGCGTGACGATTTCGAGCCGCGAGACGTTGGCCAGCTGCTTCTGACCGAAAAAGTCGTTGACCTTGCCCGAGACCCGGACCACGTCGCCCACGATGGGCGGCGTCAGGCCGTCCGGGGCGTTGCCGAGGAAGACGAAGAGGCCTGAGAACTCGACGCCGGTGTAGTCGGGGTGCTCGACCGGCACCTGAAGAAAGAAGTTGTTGTTGACCGGCACGACGGCCGTGACGACCCCCTCGACCTGGACCGCCGTCGCGACCGGCACCTCACCCCGCTTGACGGCATAGATGGGCGTGGGGCAGCCGTCCGCGCTCGGGTTGTCGGGACAGAAGTCGCAGGCATCGCCGAGACGGTCGCCATCTCGGTCCGCCTGATCCGCGTTGGCGTTGTCGGGGCAGTTGTCCTCCGCGTCGCCGATGTCGTCCCCATCACGGTCGCCGGCAATCGGAACCCGGCACGGACAGTCCACGGCCGACCAGGGGCAGGGGTCGCACGCATCGCCCTTGCCGTCCTCGTCGAGATCGCCCTGGCTGGGATTGAAGACATCGGGGCAGTTGTCGGCGCCATTCTCCGCGTCGTCCCCGTCGGTGTCCTGGCCGCTGACCGCGCCGCTGATGCTGCGGTTGCCGAGGTCGCAGTCGAAGACGGGCTGGCACTCGAACAGCGGGTAGAGGTTATAGGCGTAGGCGAACTCCCCATTCGCGCCCGGCCGGGAGGAGATGTTCCGCTCGAGGTAGTCGACGTGGTCCTGCAGCCCGAAGCGGGACCAGTCATCCGCGTCGCCGCTGTCGGCTTGCCCCTGGGCGCTCTTCACGCAGATCCGCTTCGCGCGACCGCAGACTTCGACGTCCTCGCACAGCGCGTTGAAGGCGTTGTCGTCGTTCAGGTTCGTCGCATCGCCGTAGTGGGCGACGCCGCCAATGAAGACGGCGGACACCTCGGCGTTCGTCGCCGCGACGATGCTGTCGTAGGGCCGGGTGCGGTCTCCGCTCAGCACGAGGACATCGGCCGCCTTGCCGACGGTCAGGGTGCCGACGAGATCGTCGACGCCCATCGTGACGGCCGCGTCGCGCGTGACCATCCGGACGATCGCCCGCGCGTCCAGCGCGCCCCCGAAGTATCGATCGGACACGTGTGCCGCGCACTTCATCTCGGCGAGCTGATTCATGGTGCCCGAGGGGGTCCAGTCCGGACCGATCGCGACCGGAATGCCCATCCGGACCGCCGTCGGGACGTCCATCGTGACCCCGTACAGGTCGATGTTGCTCTGGGGCGACCAGACCAGGCCGGCGCCCGCGCCGCGCACCTGCGTCAACTGCGCGCCATCACACGAGACGCAGTGGATGATGGTGGTCTTTTCGCCGAGCTGACCTTGCTCCGCGAAGGTGTCGAACTCCTCGAACGTGGCCTGATCCGTGCCCTCGGAGACGTGGGCGACGTAGCGCCGGGCGGGCACGTTCCGGCCGGAGTTGTAGTCGGGGGCGTCGCTGCAATTGTCCCGAAGCGGGAAGACGCACTCGGTGAAGTCGTCGTTGGCGTACCCGAGATCGTTGCCGTCTTCGCCGCGATCCAGATTGCGGGGGCCGTCGAAGCACGCCTGCGGTGCCTGGCTCTTGTGGACCGCGGTGGTGCCGGCCATCAGGAGCCGCAACTCCGCGTACCGTGATGCGATCGGGTCGTCGGGCTCCATCAGTGCGTCGTACATCTCGTCGCCGACGGCGCCGCTCCACTGACCCCGGGCGGTGAAGGTCGGCCCTTCGTGCTGCCAGCGGGGGAGGGTGTTGTACGACATGTGGTCGTGCGGGTTGATGATGCCCGGCATCACCAGGTCGCCACAGACGACGCTGGCCCCGGCGGCGAGCGGCTCGCCGCTGCAGTCGGCCCCGACGCAGAGGATCTTGCGGCTGTTGCGATCGAAGAGGACCTCGCCGTCGCAGATCACCTCGTCCGGCGACACCACCGTGCCCCGAACGAGCGTCGCGCCGTTCGACCCGTCACGCGGCGTGCACGCGCGGGGCGAGAGCCCCTCGCAGGTCGCAGGCGCCGGTTCGCCGTCACACCCCGGGCCGTCGCCGCCCTGGCCCTGGCCGCCCTGACCCTGGCCGCCCTGACCCTGGCCGCCCTGACCCTGGCCGCCCTGACCGTCGCCGCCCGTGGGGATGGGGCCGCTGCCGCCGGCCCCGCCGCCGCCCGGGCCGGCGTCGACGACGGGACCCGCCGAGCCGCTGCCGTCGTCGCGTGCCGCGCAGCCGAGCGCCAGCAGCCCGGCGAGGCCGAGCACGACGCCCGACGACGAGGAGACGAGTCGGAACCGCGTCCGCGGGACGAAGGGAGGGGTCGAGGGGGGGGCCGTTCGGGTGGGCATGTCATGGACTCCTGAGAGGTGGGCGGCGCCGATTCAATCAAATCCACCGGTGTCGAGGAAACGGGCAATTGCGTCGGCCGTCCGGCCGCGGAGCACGAGCTCGTTGTGCCCGTATGGCAACGTGAGGCAAGGCGAGGGGAACGGAAGCGCGGCCTCGTGGGGTCGGACCATGACGTCACGCAGCCCCGCGATGGACCCGGCGGTGCCCCGCAGCGGCGCCGTGACGTCGACGCCCGCGGCGCCCGGAGGCATGCCCGTAGCGAAGCGCCACGCGCCGGGAATGGCCGCCAGCCGGCGGACCGCGGCGGCACCGCGATGGGGGGTCGCGAGGAAGACCTGCGCACGAACGTCGATGTCGGGGGACGCGGCCACCGCGCGGTGAATCAGGAGTCCGCCCATCGAGTGCCCGATCAGGCCGACGGGATGGTGGCCGGCGGCGAGCCGTTGCGCGAGCGCGTCGGCGTGTCGGTCGAAGGGGGGTGTCCGGCTCGGGTAGTCGAACAGCTCGACCTCATGCCCGCGCCGCGCGAGCCGCCGCGCGAGGGGCCAGAGCAGCGCCGTCGGGGCGAGGTACCCGTGCACGAGGATGAGCCGCATGGCGCTGCGTCGGCCTCCGGGCAAAAAAAAAGCCGGCTCGAAAGCCGGCTTTTTGGTGGAGCTGAGGGGGATCGAACCCCTGACCTCTTGCATGCCATGCAAGCGCTCTCCCAGCTGAGCTACAGCCCCGCAGCGGGAACGCGGCGGACAATAGGCGTCGGACAGAGACCGGTCAACAAGAAAAAGCGAAATCGACGATGCCGTTGCACGCTGGTGACGGCGTGGCCAAGATGCGCGCCGGATCACCCGTGTCACCCGGAGCATGTCCCGTGTCCAGAGTCTCCGCATCGCTTCTCGTGGCGTCATGTCCGGGCGCCGGGTCCCGTCTCGCCCGCGTCGCCGCCTTCGCCCTCGCGATTGCCGGGGGGTGCACACCGGACCCGTCGCCGGGCTCGGCCCCGTTCTGCGGCCGCGATCGCCCCGCGGTCGGGACGATCGACGGGCAGCCCGTGCCGTGCGACGCATTCGTTCGGGCGCTGGTCGAGGATCAGGGGGAGGCGTTCTTTCAGCGCTACGTCGAGCGGGTCCTCGCGGCGCGGGCGGCCGAGAAGGCCGGTATCACCCTCGAACCGCAGGCGGTGGACAGGGCCGTCGCGTTCGAGCTCGAGGGCACGCTGCGGGACCAGTTCTCGGGCGATCGACGCGCGATGGAGGCCCAGCTCGCCCGGTACGGCGTGACACTCGAGGGGTGGCGTCGCGCCCGGGCCGCCGAGAAGACCGCGGATCTGCTCGTCGAGCGGCTCATGACGGCCAATCCGGGCAGCGAAGCGGTCGACGCGCTGTTCGAGCAGCGTTTCGGCGTGGGGGGCGTTCGCCACCAGATCCGGCATATCTTTTTCAGCACGCAGGTCGGGCAGAGCCGCGCCTATCCCCGTTCGGAGTACGAGGCGGAGCGGGCGTCCATCATCGCCGCCGCCCGGGCACGAGCCACGGCAATCCGCGCGCGGGCGCTCGCCGGCGAGGACATGGCCGTGCTGGCGCGGACGGAGTCGGACGACGCGTCGGCAGAAAAGGGTGGGCTCGGCGCCGACGGGCACCGAAATCGTTTCGGGGCCGAGATCGACGCCGCGCTCGCCCGTCTCGAGAAAGGGCAGACCTCGCCCGTCCTCGAGAGCCCTCGCGGGTTTCACGTGTTTCGTCACGAGGGCGTCCGACGGGGCGCCCACTACCAGGGGGCTCACATTTTCGTGTCCGCCCGCCCGACGTCGCCGGGCGACGACCGTCCGGAGGCCGTTCGTTTCCAGGCGGCGCTCGAGAGGATCACGGAGGCCCGGCGCCGCGTCCTCGACGGTGCGGCGTTCGGCGAGGTCGCGCGCGCTTCGACCGACGACGCCGTGACCCGCGAGCGGGACGGCGAGCTCGGTGCGTTCGACACGGGGCGACTCGGCAGCGAGGTGGACGCCGTCCTCGAGACGCTGGCGCTCGACACGCCGAGCGAGCCGATCCGGACCCCGACGGGCTGGGAAGTGGTGGTGCTTCGCGCCCGTGAATTCGATCCGGCGCTTGACCGACCGATCATCCGGCACGTGCTCGTCTCGACCGAGTATGCCGCGGTCAAGGCGCGGCGTCTCTCGGCGACCTTGCCCGCACGCGCACGCGCCGCCGCCGAAGCGGTGCTCGCCGAAATCTCGGCGGGCGCGGACTTCGGCGCGCTCGCACGCGTTCGTTCGGAGGACGAATCGACCCGCCGGTCGGGCGGCGAGCTGCCGAACTATCGTCCCGGCCAGCTCGGTCCCGAGATCGACGCGGCGCTCGCGGGGCTCAAGCCGGGCGAACGGACGATCGTGCCGACGACCAAGGGTGTCCACGTCATCGAACTCGTCGCCCACCTCGTGACCGACAAGGCGCGCGTCGAGGCCGAGTTGCGACGTGAGCTCGCCCAACGCACCGTGACGGGGGGTGACGTGAAACGACACCTCTCCGAATTGCGAACGCGTGCGAAGGTCGAGCGCGCGTTCTGAAACCGGCGGCGCGTGCCGCGTCCGCCCGGCTCAGGGGGAGTCGTAGGGCGCGCAGCCGAGGAGCGAGTCCGTGTACCACGACGGATCGTCGCCAAACGTCCAGCACTCGTCGGTCTCGACGCGGATGACCACGTAGGTGATCTCGCCGGCGTCGTGGGACGCCTTGAACAGGAGCGTCCGCTCGTCGTCGACCTCGGCCAGTTTCGACGTCGACGAGAGGACCTCACCCTCGGAGCCGACGTCATGGCAGACGTCTTTTCCGTTGAGGACGCCCGGCAGGCAATCCTCGCCGTTCCAGCCGTTCGTCGCGCCGGTCTGAGCCATGCCGAGGCGATACGTGTAGTTGCCGACGGCGTCGTCGATGGCCACCGTCAGGGTGTCCACGTCGTTGGCCATCGGTCCCCCATTGCCCTCCCAGATGACGTCGATCACGGGCGGGGCGGTGGTGGGGGTGCCGCCGACCGGCTCACCGCCCGCTCCGCCCGCGGGCTCGCCACCGGCACCGCCCTCGGCGCAGTTGCCGGCATCGTCGGCGACACAGGCGTCGAACCCGAGGGCGTCGACGTCGTCGGTCTCGATGTCGCAGGCGGATGCCACCAGTGCGACGAGGGGGAGGAGGAGGGACGGGACTCGGTTGCGCTGGGACACGGTGACCTCCGGAGGGGTGCGTCAGGGGGCTGGCTTGAGCTCGAGGGCGAGCGAACGGTGGGGACGGTCGGGGGTCAGGGCGATCTCGCCCTGCCAGGGGGCGTGCCCGTCGAGAACGATCTTCAACGCGTAGGCGTGCCCGACGGGGGCACGCGGATCTCGAAACGGTGCGATGCCGAGCAGCCGATCGCCGTCGAAGACGCGCGCGCCCGGCGGCGTCGTCTCGACTTCGAGTGACCCGACGGCGGCGGCTTCGGCGCGCGCGGCGGCGGCGCCCCAGAAGCGCCCGGCGACCAGCGCCGCCGCCCCGACGACCAGGGCGGCCGCAAAGAGTCGCCCGCGCCCGCCGGCGGCCGGTCCGGCGGCAGCCGTCGTCGTTTGGGCCGGCGGGGGGGGCGCCGGCGTGTCGTCGACCGCCTCGGGTGGGATGTCCGGCAGCAGCGCCGGATCTTCGAAGTTCTGGGCGTCGAACTCGCCACTGACCTGGGGGACGAGGGCGTCGTCCGCCGGCGGGACGTCACGGGGGGCGGTCTCGCCCGGCGGCTCCGGGGGGTGGGCGCGCTCGCCCGGGCTCGAGTCCGTCGGCGGGGGCGCGGCGCTCGTCCCCTCCGCGCGGCGCACGGGGTCAGACTTGCGTGCCAGGTCCGCGAGCTGGGCGCGGTGTGCGCCGAGCTCGTCGCCGAGCAGGTCGCGCAAGTACGCGGCGAGCGCGGCGGCGCTCATGTCGAAGCCGAGTTTCCGGCCGGCTTCGTGGAGAAGGCGGGCGAGCGCGCCCGCGTCGGCGGGGCGCTCCTCCGGCGTCTCGGCCAGACACGGGAGGATGATCTCCTCGAGGCTGGGCGGGAAGTACGGATCGAGGCGGGTCGGCGTGGGGATCTCGATGCGCTCGATCTTCTCGAGGGGCATCGTGGGATCCTGCGGCTTGCCGATTCGTCGGCCCGTCGTCAGCTCGTAGAGAACGACCCCGAGGGAATAGAGGTCGCTGCGCGCGTCGAGCATGCCCTTCCGCAGCGCCTCGGGGGACATATACCCCGGCTTGCCGCGGCGCCCGCCGGCCACCGGCCGGCCCATGCGGGTCGCGACCCCGAAGTCGAGCAGCTTCACGTCGCCCTCGAAGCTGATCTGGATGTTCTGGGGCGTGATGTCGTGATGAATGATGCGCAGCGGCTCGCCGTGTTCGTCGAGCGTGTGATGCGCATAGAAAAGCGCGTCCGCCACCCCCGCGGCGATCCGGAGCGCTGCCCCGAGCGGGATGGGCTTGCGCGCCTTGGCGGCCCGCGCCATGACGTCCGCCGCGCTCACGCCGTCGACGAACTCCATGGCCATGAAGTAGTGGTCGTCGAGCTTGCCGAGGTCGTGGAGCCCGACGATGTTCGGGTGGTTCAGCACGGCGCCCGTGCGGGCCTCGGCCAGGAAGAGCCGCTCGTAGGCGGGCTTGCCCTTGTGTTCGGGCAGCAGGCGTTTGATGACCACGAACTTGGCAAAGCCGCCGAAGCTGATGCGTCGCGCGAGATAGACTTCCGCCATCCCGCCGACGGCGAGCTTCTTGAGGAAGATGTATCGGCCGAACTTCGCTTTCATGGCGAGCGGCATCTTATCCGATCCGTCCCCCCGCAAACGGGAATCCTGCTAGTGTCCGCGCACCCGCCTCCCGAGGTGCCATTCATGGCCAGTGCCCGCCGCCCAGACGCTCCCCTCCGCGACGCCGACATCCTCGCCGCCTTGCCACCACCGCCGCGGGATGTCCACGTCCGCGACCTCGCCCGCACCCTGGATCTCGACGCCGACGGTCGGCGCGTGCTGCGTGAACGACTGAAGGCGCTCGCGGATGCGGGGCGCATCGAACGTCTGCGCGGCAACCGCTTTGGCCGGGGCACACACTCGGGCGAGGTGACCGGCACCCTCACGATGACCGCGCGGGGGTTCGGTTTCCTCTCCCTCGACGGGGGCGGCGAGGACCTCTTCGTCAGCGGGCGCAACGTCGGTCCGGCCATGCACCGGGACCGGGTCCGGGCTCGGGTCCAGGAGTACGAGGGTGAACGCGAAGCCTCGGTGACGGCCGTTCTCGAGCACGGCACCCGCACGTTCGTCGGCACCTACCGCGAGGCGCGGGCCGGGGCGTGGGTCAACCCCCAGGATCCTCGGCTGCCGGACACCGTCTCCGTCGAGACCGATGGCCGGGCGGCTGCACGGGACGGGGACCGCGTCGCCGGTGAGTTCACGGCCTGGCCCGACGAGATGGGCGGTCCCCGCTGCCGGGTCCTGCGGGTCTTCGGCACGGAGGCCGACGGGACGCGTGAGACCGACGTCATCGTCTACGACCTCGGCCTGCCCGTGGAATTCGGCGCCGAAGCGGAGGCGCTCGCCGTCGCCGCGAAGCCCCCCGGCCGGCGCGAACTGGCCCGTCGACACGACCTGCGGGCGCGCGCGCTGCTGACGTGTGACCCGGAGAGCGCCCGCGACTTCGACGATGCGGTGCACGCCGAGCCGTTGGAGACCGGGGGGTGGCGGCTGACCGTGGCCATTGCCGACGTCGCGCACTACGTCCGCGAGGAGACGCCACTCGACGAGGAGGCGCGCGCGCGAGGGACGAGCGTCTACCTGCCCGACCGGGTCCTGCCGATGCTCCCCCATGCGCTGAGCAGCGATCTGTGCAGTCTGAAGCCCCACACCGAGCGGCTGGCCCTGGTGGTCGAGATGGAGGTGGCGCCGAGCGGAGACGTCGGCCGATACGACATCTTCGAAGCCGTCATGCGCAGTCACGCCCGCTTCACCTACGAGCGTGTCGCGCGCATGCTCGGGCTTCGGGACGCGGAGGACGCACCGTCGCCCGATCCGGATCCGGCGTTCGAATCGCTTCGACCGGTCCTCGAGGATCTCCTCGATTGCACCCGCGCGCTGCGTGGTTTTCGGCGGCGGCGTGGGTATCTGGACCTCGACATCCCCGAGCCCCGCATCCTGCTGGCGCCGGATGGCACCGTGGCCGACGTCGTTCCCGCCGAGCGGAACGAGGCGCACAAGCTCGTCGAGGAGGCGATGCTGGCCGCCAACGAGGCCGTCGCCCGGCACTTCGTTTCCCAGGACCGCCCGGCTGTCTTCCGGATCCACGACGCGCCGCCCGAGGCCGGGATCGCGCGCCTGCTTGCCGCCGCCAATGCGTTCGACGCCCCGCTGCACCTCAAGGGCAAGGTCACGCCCGGGCGCCTGAGCCAGTGGCTGAAGGGCGTTGGCGAACATCCGCAGCGCCGCATTCTGCACCAGCTCCTCCTGCGTTCGATGGCCGTTGCCGCCTACAACGAGGAGTCCGGGCTCCACTTCGGCCTCGGCTCCGAGGCGTACCTCCACTTCACGAGTCCGATCCGGCGGTACCCCGATCTGCTGGTCCATCGGCTCCTCAAGGCCGAGCTGCACGGGGACCCGTTGCCGGACGCCGACACCCTGGGGGCGCTCGCCGACCACTGTTCCCGGCGTGAGCGCCTCGCGGTCGATGCCGAGCGGACCGTCCAGGACCTCTACAAGGCCCTGTTCCTGAGCCGCCACCTCGGGGAGAGCTTCGACGGGCTCGTCATCGGGGTCACGTCCATCGGGCTCTTCGTTCAGCTGGACACGCACCTGGTCGAGGGCATGCTCCCCGCGGCGGCGCTGCGCGACGACCAATACGAGTTCGATGAAGAGATCAAAGAGTTCAGGGGGCGCCGGTCCGGGCGACGATTCGGGCTCGGAGCGCACCTCCGCGTGCGGGTGAACAGCGTCGACACGACACGACGCCGGGTGGAGCTCGGCCTCGTCGCCGTCCTCATCGACCCGCCGCCGATGCCCCGGCCCGTCCGCGGCAACGAACGCCCGGTTCGGCCGCGCTGACCGGGGCAGAAACTCGCCCTTTCCGGGGGCGGCGCGGGCGCGCACCCTGCGTCCCATGTCGTTCCCCGAAACACGCGTCCCACGGGGTCGCGAGACCGCCTTCGAACCGTCGCGGTCGTCAGCGCGGTGACACGCCGATGCCGAACGACCAGCTCGAGCTGGCTCCGTTCCGGCCGCGGAATCCATGGAAGAGCCCGTCGCCACCCGTGCCGGCGCAGCGTTCGTCCGTCGTGTTGTCGACGCCTTGTCCCGGGCACGCGTCCCAGCTCGCCGACGCGTCCCGGATGGGGGTGCCGTCCTTGTCGAACGCCAACCAGTAGGCCACGGCCCCCTGGACCGAGGCCGCCCGCCGAGGGGCATCGGCGTCGCGACACACGAACGCGATGCCGAAGTCGTCATTCTCGTCCACCGTGCCACCGAGCAGCATGGCGTGAAAGCGGCCGTCCCCCGCGGACGAAATGCAACGCTGCGCACCGAGGTCGCCGCCGGACGCCTGGGGGCAGGGGCCCCACGATGCCGAATTGTTCGCGGCGCCGCGCCCTTCGTCGGCCCAGCCGAGGAAGAGGGCGCACCGGCTTTGCATCCACGCGGCCACATCGGGGCTGCCGTCGGGATCAGCGCAAGAGAAGCGCACACCGAGGCGATCGTCGAAATTGACGATGCCCGTCGGGTGGATGTCCCAGAACCCGGCGGTGGCGCCGGCGGCGAGCGGGGCCGTCGCGACGCAGCGCACGTCACCGTCCTCGTCCTCGGTCTGGGCCGGGCAGGCGTCCCAGGTGTCGGACACCTCGCCGACCAGGTCTCGGTCGGCCCAGACGAGCCAGGCCCGGCAGTGTGCCAGGAGGTAGTCCGTGCAGTCGGCGTCGTCGTCCGGCTCGAGATCGCAATCGTCGTCGAGTCCGTTGCAGATCTCCGGCTGCGGCGGCAACGGCTCGGCACTACAGCGGGCTGCGCCCTCGGCGTCGCACACGACCACGCCGGTGTTTCGACAGAGACTCTGACCGACCTCGCACGGCTCTCCGAGGCCGAATCCCTCGTCGGCCTCGCCGTCGCAGTCGTCGTCGAGCCCATTGCACGTCTCGACGCCCGGTTCACCCGGCACGGCCGCGCAGAACGACTCGCCCGCCGCGCAGCTCGAACGGCCCTCGGAACGACACGCGCCGACGCCGACCGTGCAGGGGCCGATGTCGAGCAGGCCTTCGTCCGTCTCGCCGTCACAGTCGTCATCGAGCCGATTGCAGATCTCGTCGGCGGGGAGGGCCTCGTTCGCGCTGCAGGCGGACCCGCCAGCGGGCGTACAGACGATGAAACCGGCGCGCCTGCACGCCCCGATGCCGACGGAACAGGGGTCGTCGACGTCGTAGCCGGGATCGATGACACCGTCACAATCGTTGTCGAGGCCGTCGCAGAGGTCGGGGGAGAGCGCACCACAGGCGCCGCAGGCGTTCAGGGTGCCTTCGTCGACGACCCCATCACAATCGTCGTCGAGGGCGTTGCAGACCTCGTCGCCCGGCGGGGTGGCGTCGCAGGCCGACCAGCGGCGGTCCGCCTCGCACCGTTGCAGCCCGGGGCGACACACCCCGATTGCCGAGCCGCAGGCCTGAGTCGCGCCGGCTTCACAGCAGCCGTCGACACCCTCGTCGGTGCTCCCGTCGCAATCGTCGTCGACGGCGTTGCAGGTCTCCGGAGTGGCGGGCGCGGCCACGGCGTCACAGAGGGCAACGAGGCCATCCGCCGAGCAGACCATGACCCCGAAGCGTTCGCAGGCGCCGAGCCCGACGACGCAACCGGCGCCCAGGCTGGCCTCGAACGGGTCGTCGGCCGTGCCGTTGCAGTCGTCGTCGCGGAGATTGCAGCGCTCGACGCTGCCGGGCGAGACGCTCGGATCGGAGTCGTCGCAGTCGTTCTCGCAGCGTCGGACGCCATCATCGTCGGCGTCCGTCGGATCTCCGCCGAATGGGCAAGGATCGCAGACGTCGCCAATGCGATCCGCGTCCGCGTCGCGCTGGTCGGGGTTGGCGCCCGCCGGGCAATTGTCGACGTCGTCCGGCACGCCGTCGCCATCACCGTCGGTCGGGGGGGGGCCGAGGTCGCCAGTGTTCGCGTCGGGGCGGCCGGCGTCGGGTGGCGCGCCCGTGTCGTCGCGAGGGGTCAGCCGGTCGGGCGCCGGATCCGCGTCCTGCACGCTGCCGTCCGGCGCGACGAGTCGGGCGTCCGGCCGGACGCTCGTGTCCGTTTCGGGGCGCCCCCCGTCCGTTGGCGCGGCGGCATCTCCA
>JAKLJY010000025.1:35287-80127 GCA_023150895.1 Myxococcota bacterium
CGTCCGCCGTCGTCTACGTCCGAGGTCGAGCGCCGGGGAAACTCGACCACGCACCCGCCGAGCAGGAGCGCGAGTACGACACCACTCGTGGGCCGAAAGCGCATGGGCTCAGGCCCTCCCGGCCAGCCGCAGGACCTCCAGGTAGATGCGGTTCACGGGCTCGTCGTCCTTCGTATAGTCGAGCTCGGAGTTGTCGACCACCAGGAGAGGGGTGGTGTGGTAGTGCGTGAAGAAGTGCTGATAGGCGTTGCTCAACGCCAGGAGATACTCCGGGTCGAAGTCCTGTTCGAACGGACGGCCGCGGCGGCGGATGCGTTCGTGCAGGATGTCCTGGCGGGCCGTCAGGTAGATCAGGACGTCCGGCTGGAGGATCTGTTGTTCGAGCGATCGAAACACCCGCTCGTACAGCGCGAGTTCGTCGTCCCGCAGCGTCAGGCGCGCGAAGATGCGGTCTTTGAGGAGATGGTAATCGGCGAGCGTGTCCGGGGCGAAGAGGTCGGCCTGCTGGAGCTCTTCCTGCTGCTTGAACCGGCTCATGAGGAAGAAGAGCTGCGTCTGGAACGCGTAGCGGTCGCGGTCTTCATAGAATCGCGCGAGAAACGGGTTCTCTTCGACGACCTCCATGACCAGGCGGGCCTGCATGCGCTCGCGGAGGCGGTGCACGAGGGTGGACTTCCCGACGCCGATGGGTCCCTCGATGGCCACGTACAGGGGTCGGCGCTCGCTCGCTTCACTCATGCGGACTCTCTTCGCCCGACAGCGCCCGGAGTGCAACCCCTACGGCGTTCCGCACGACGCGATGCGGATCGTCGGCATGCGGACGCAGCGCCTCGACGGCCCGTGTGTCGCCCGACCGGCGCAGGCTCTCCGCCGCGGCCACCCGCACCTGCCAGGCCGCATCGTCGAGGGCCGCGACGAGCGCTTCGAAGAACTCGCCGGACGCCAGTTGGCCGGCGGCGAGTGTGGCGGCCTTGCGCACGTGCTCGTCGGGATCCCGCAGGGCCCGGCGCAGGCCCGCCGTCAGGCCGAGGCGACCCATCAGGTAGGCGGCGGCCTCGCGCAGGCCGGCGTCCGGGGTCATCAGGCACTCGGTCAGGTGGGTCTGGACGACGGCCGGATCGAGCCGCGCCAGGGCGGCGCCGATGGTGGCCCGCACCTCGGCGTCGTTGCCGTGAACGGCTGCGACGAGGGGGCGCATGGCCAGGGGATCGCCGATCTCACCGAGGGCGGTCGCTGCCAGGCGCCGCACGCCGCGGTGTGCATCCGTGAGTAGCCGGGACAGGCGCGGCACCGCGGCCGGATCCCCCAGGCGGCCGAGGCCCATGGCAGCCAACTGGCGAACGCGCTCGTCGCGGTGCCGGAGCGCTTCGGTGAGGGGATCGTAGGCCTCCCTGCCGCCGAGATCGGCCAGGCCGCGGACGACCTGAACGGCGAGCTCGTCGTTGTCGCCGACGGCGTCCCATGCGGCGCGAAGGACCGCGCCGGCCCGCCGTTCGCCCCGGGCCCCGAGATCGGCGACGGCGAAGGCCGCCGCGGTGCGCACGTCGGGATCGGGATCACCCGAGAGGCGGGCTGCCATGGCGTCGAACGCCGCGGTGATGCCCAGGCGGCCGAGCGTATAGGCCGCCCCGATCCGGACTTCCGGGTCGGGGTCTTCGAGGGCGGCGGCCAGGATCGCGATCGCTTCGAGGTCCGTCGGCCAGACGACCTGAGTCAGCGCCTCGCTCGGCGAGAGGAGATCCTCGCCGGAGAATGCGTCCAGGGGCAGCTCACCCGCCCGGGCGTGCCCGATGGCGAGCAGAGCGGCGAAGGCCTCACCGCGGACGTCTTCGTCGCGGTCGCGCAGCAGGCTGACCAGCGGGCCGACGGCGCGCGGATCCGCGATTTCGCCCAGGGCCGCGCACACCGCGCGTCGCACGTCGGGGTCGACGGAGCGCAGGGCATTCGCGAGACTGCCGACAGCCGTGCGATCGCGTCGTACGCCGAGTGCCGTGGCCGCAGCGACCGCGGCCGCCGTGTCTTCGCCCCGCAGGGCGGCGAGCCAGGCGTCGCGGTTCATTCCGCCATGCCGAACCGCGCGAGCTTCTTGTGGAGGCCCTCGCGGGTGATGCCGAGCACCTCGGCGGTCCGGGTCTTGTTCTGGCCGTTCTCGCGCAGCGATCGGGCAAGCAGCACGCGCTCGACGGCGTCCATCATGTCCTTGAGCGTGCCCCGGGGGATCTCGCCGTCGTCGACGACCCGGCTCTCGCCGAGGATGCGGCGGTCGAGGTCCTCGACCCGAACGAAGTCACCTTCGGTGCGGAAGATCAGCAAGCGCTGAATCTCGTTCTGGAGTTCGCGCACATTCCCCGGCCAGTCGTAGGCGGAGAGGCGCTCGAGGCACTCCGGCGTGAAGCCGGCCACCGGGCGGCCCAATTCGCGGGCGTATCGCTCGAGGAAGTGCCGCGCGAGGACGGGGATGTCGTCACGACGTTCCCGCAGCGCCGGCATGTGCAGCGGGAAGACATGCAGGCGGTAGAAGAGATCCTGACGGAAGGTACCGACCCGGACCATCTTCTCGAGGTCTCGATGGGTCGCGCTGACGACCCGCGCGTCGACTCGGCGCGGGCGCCCGGCACCGACCGGCCAGATCTCGCCCTCCTGCAGGACGCGAAGGAGCTTGGCCTGGAGTGCGGCCGGCATTTCGCCGACCTCGTCGAGGAAGATCGTGCCCCCGTCCGCCAGCTCGAACAGGCCCTTCTTCTCGCGGTCCGCCCCCGTGAACGCGCCGCGCGCGTGACCGAAGAGTTCGCTCTCGAGGAGACCCTCGGGGAGGGCGCTGCAATTCTGAGCGACGAAGAGCTTGTCCCGGCGTTGGCTCGTGTAGTGGACCGCCCGCGCGACGAGCTCCTTGCCGGTGCCGGTTTCGCCTTGAATCAGGACGGGGACGCGCGTGTCGCGGACCTTTTCGAGCGCCCGCAGCACGGCGTTGACCCCGGCGCTCTTGCCGATGATCCCGTTGAAGGTCGCGTCCTCTTCCCGCTGTTTGAGATAGCGGTTCTCGCGCTCGAGCTTCTGCTCCGCGTGTCGAAGGCGGGCCACGAGGCGGGCGCTCTCGGCGGCGGTGGACACCTGGGCGGCGGCAACGGCGAGCACCTCGAGATCGGCGGCGCCGAACAAACCCGGTGCATCGCGGTTGTCGACCTGCAGCAGGCCGCAAATCTCGGCGCCCGTCCAGAGAGGCACGCACATCGTGCTCAACAGGCCTGCCTGAGTGATGGACCGCGCCGCGACTTCGACACCGGCGTCCGAGAGGAGCAGGGCGGCCCGCTCCTCGACGACCCGCCGGGCCAGCGTCCGGGACATGGGGGTCGTGACCGGCTCGCCCGACCTCGATTGCGCCAGCGCCACCGGAAACTGCCCACCGCGCTCCCGCAGCGCGATGGAGACGTGGGTGGCGCGGGGCAGCAGGTCGAAGACGAGGCGGGCCGCGAGGGCGAGCACGCCATCGAGGTCCGTCTGGCGGGCCAGCGCCGTGGCGTGTTCGAAGAGGACGCGCAGGCGCTGCGTATCGGCCGTCACCCGTGCGGAGAACGCATCGACCTCGTCGATCGCCCGCACGGCGACGACCTCGCCCGGCTCGGCCTCGTGCAATGTGATCCGTAGCACCGTCGGTGCCGCCGCGTCGCCGAGGTGCAGTTCATCGCCGGTCCAGACCTCGACGACCGGGCAATCGGCATCGATCGGCGTGACGACGCCGTTGCGAACGTGTCGGGAGCCGTTCGTGCTGCCCCGATCACTGAACAGCACGGCGCCATCGACGAACTCGAAGCGGCCGTGCTGGCTGCTCAGGTGCGCCTCGGGCAGGCAGAGGCCCGCGTCCCCGGCGCGGCCGACCACGCAGGGGAGCGCGACGCCGTGCCGTTCGCCGGCCCGCGCGCCGGTGACGACGTCAATCGTGAGGGGCGGCGCGAGGCTCATGGGCGCGAACTCGACCGCGCCCGGCGGCTCGCCCGGGCGCCACGGGGTTACTTGTTGCCGAGCTTCGCGATGGCGAGGTCCATCGTGTAGACGGCCCCCTCGAAGCGCTTGTCGCGCTTGGACCGCTCGAGATCGGCGTCGCGAATCTTCTCGAGTTCGGGCACGAGGCTCTTGTCCCCGTGCCGCCCCAGACCGAAGAGCACGACATTGCGCAAGACGAGGTTCTCCGAGCCGGCCTGCGTCATGAGCCCCTGGACGAGCGGTGCCTTGTCCGCCGGCTTCAGGTTCGCGAGCGCGTAGGCGGCCTTCATGTAGACGACCTCGTCCTTGTCGGCGAGCTTCGTCGTCCAGCAGGCGATGTCCGTCTTGCACTCACGGGTCACGGCGAGTTTCTGAAGGGCCTCGTCGTAGTTCTTGCGCCACTCCTTGTAGCCCTTGACGTTCTGGAGGTAGGCCGTCTTCTCGGCGCCGGTCGCGGCCGCCGCCTTCTTCTCGGCGTCGGCGATCCACTTGTCGATCTCCCCTTGAATCCCCTTGAGCTGCTTCTCGACGGCGGCGTTGAGCTTCTCGTCGGTGCCATCCATGAGGTTCACGAGGTTCAGTGCGATCTGGACGCGGAAGCCGTTGGTCACGGGATCGAGCGGGTCCGCCTTCTCCGCGAGCAGCTTCTGGAGCCCGGGGATCGCGCTCGCCTGACCGAGGAAGGCGAGCTGCTGCACGGCCGCCATCTTGTGCTCGAGGGCGAGCTCGTCGTCCGCGGCGGTCTCGAGCAGCGGCTTGACCGCCCGTTCGTCGCCGATCGCGGCCAGCGCGTTCGCGATGGAAATGACCTTCTGAACGCCGGCCATGACGAACATCTGGGCCTTCTTCGGGTCCTGGATGTAGGCGGGCATCTCATCGAACTTCTTGATCGCCGTGACGAGGGGGTCGACGGCCGCGGGATCGGGCGAGTCGCCGAGGATCTCGGCGGCTTTGGCCTCGATCAGGCCGCCCGATTCGAACCGCAGCTTGCGGGCGCGCTCCTCGATGCCGCGATTCTTTCGCTCGAGCGCTTCGATCACCGCGGGCGTCGCCTTGGTGCCGAGACGGGCGAGCGCCAGGCGGCAATTGGGCACCTCGTTGCGGCCGGAGCGATCGTCGAGCCAGAGGCACCGGACCAGCCCGGGAATCGCCTTCTCGGCCTTGAGCTTGCCGAGCGCGATGGCGGCCTGCCCGACGAAAGCGACCGGGGCCAGGTCGGGATCGGTCTCGAGAATCGGGATGAGCGGGTCGATGACCTTGGGCTCGGGGTCCATGGCGATGAGCTCGAGCGCGGCGTAGCGGGCCTCCCGGGGGGCCTTCGGGTTCGTCGCGACGGCGAGGTAGGCATCCGTGTTCTTGATCTTCCACGCCTTCAGCGCCTCACCGGCCACCTGCGCGAGCGCGGTGTCGGTGTCGGAGAGTGCCTCGATCATCAGGGGCGCCACGGATTGATCGCCGATCTTCGTCAGGGCGGAGAGGATCGCGACACGGTCCGTGCCCTGTTTGTAGGCGGCCTTGAGGGGCTCGACGGCGGCCTTGTCCTTCATCTCGCCGAGCTTCTGGATGGCCGACGACCGCAGGGGGCCGTTGAGCTTCTCGACCTGCGCCGCGACGGAGTTCGGGTCCTGCTTCTCACAGGCGGTCTGAACGAGCGAGAGCCCGACGCAGAATCCCAGTGCGGTTTGCCATCGGCGCATGAAGAATCCCTTTCGATTCTGAGGGGTTGGCCGAAACCGCGCGGGACCATACACCACTGGATCAAGCGGGTCAAGGCAGGTACATTCGGGGGGTGCAGCGCGTCCATCGCTTCCGGATCTCCCACCCGCCGGCGCCGCGATCCTTCGCCGCGGCGCTGGTGCTCACCGTGCTCATGCCGGGGCTGGGACATGTGTATTGCGGCGCGCTCACCCGCGGGCTGAGGGCCTGGGCGCTCGCCTTCGGGACGCTCCTCGTGGCGTTTCTGTGCTGGCTGCGGTGGCTCTTCGTCCCGTGGTTTCCCGTCGCCGTTCTGTTGCTCGCCTGGGCGTTCTTCGTGGGTGTCCTGGCGGCCGACCTGTGGCGCATGATCCACGGCGAAGGTCACGGCGGGCGCCGCTTCGTCCTGACGCCGAGCAATCACTTCGTCGTCTATCTGAGCCTGTTCCTCGGACTCTGGGGCGGACCCTTGCTGCTCGGTCAGCACGTCGTGCGGCGCATCCGGGTCGGACTGGTGTCGGTCGACGACCGGGGCATGTTTCCCAAGCTCCTCGAGGGGGATCGCGTGCTCTTCGATCGAGCCGCCTATCGGCACGTGGCGCCGGTCGCCGGGGATCTCGTGGTGCTGCGGTGGGGCGCGGGCGAACCGCGGATCGCGCGCGTCATCGCCACCGGTGGCCACACGGTTTCCCTACAGGGCGGGCGACCCTTCGTCGATGGCGCCGCCGTCCCCTGGGCGCCGATCGAAGACCTGCGAGTCCCCGCGCTCGGAGACGGGCCCGATGCGATGGAACTCGCGGGGCTCCGCGCCTTCGCCGAAGAGCCGACGGCGCCGGCGTACGTCGTGACTTACGGCGTGATGCCGCCGCGCGATCCCCCGCCGGTCGTGCTCGCGCCCGGTGAGTACTTCGTCATGGGCGACAACCGCTCCACCGCGCTCGCCGACGGCGGATTCGGCCGCGTCTCGGCCGACGCGATTCTGGGGCGGCCCCGATTCGTGTTCGCCTCGCAGTCGCCGGACGGGGATCTGCGGGACGGCCGCATCGGATGGCCGGTTCGCTGAACCCTTCGGCGACCGTCGTCGGAACCGGCGGGCTCCGTTGACACGACGAGCAGGCGCGCGTCTAATCCGCGCTCGGGGTGGGCAGTCCACCTCGACGGCACCGCCGGGATGAGCCGCGGCCGGCGGGGCGCCCCGGTCCTCCGAGGCCATTGAGATGGGATGAGAGCGCATGGTGGAGCGTCCGGGTCGCGTGCTCGTCGTCGACGACAGTGAGGACGACCACCAGCAACTCCGGCGCCTGCTCAGGGCCGAGTTCACCGTGGTGCCGGCCTACAGCGCCTCCGAGGCCCTCGAACGGGCCATCGCCGAACCGTTCGATGCGCTGATCACCGATCAGAAGATGCCCCGGACGTCCGGGGACGAGCTGATCCGGTCGATCAAGGCCGACGAACGCACGCGCTCGTTGCCCTGCATCCTTCTGTCGGGCAAGACCTCGGACGAGCAGCTCGTCGAGATCCTGCGCGGAGGCGGCGTCTTCCACTACTTCGAGAAGAACGACACGCTGCTCACCAAGGAGGGTCGCGCCGAGCTCCAGCTGGCCATCCGCAACGCGGTTCAGGCCTCGCACCTCGAGCGCGAACGCGCAACGCTCACGGCGCGCCTTCGCACGCAGGTCGACGCCCTGAGCGGTCAGTACAAGCTCCTGCGTACCCTCGTGGAGCTGAGAGACCCTGCGCGCATCCTCGACAGCGTGCTCGCGAGCCTCGTCGAGCGCATCGACTGCCGCGGCGCCGTCGGCATCGTCGACCTGACGCCGGGGCAGGGGGCGTTCTCTTCATTCGTCACCCGCGCCGGGGTGACGCCGCCGCCGGGGGCCGACGACGCGCAGGTGTGGGAGACGTTTGCCGCCGAGACCTATCATCGCCTCAGCGGCCGCCTGGTCAGTGAACACACGGTGGTCCGGCGGCCCTCCGGCCTCGCGAGCGGTGAGTTCGTCGCGGCCCCCCGCGAACCGCCCTACATGCCCGTTTTCGTCAGCCGCGACCTCCGCGGGCTCCTCGTCCTGCTGCGCGATACGCCGCTCGAGGCCGACGAACACGACCTGATGCAGATCTGGCGCGACCAGTTGCAGGACGCCCTGACCCGCGTCTTCACGCAGCACATGAACGAGCATCGCCGACTCGAACTGATGGTCGAGGCCATGACCGAGGGCGTCGTCATGACGGACGAGACGGGGACCGTCACCGTCATGAACCCGGCGGTGCGGCGCCTGCTCGGCTTCTCCGAGGCCGACCGGCCCGATTTCGCCGTCATCCTGGACGGACTCGGCCTTTCGAGCCTCGAGATCCTCCGGGAGTTCGGACCGGGCGAAACGCGCGGCTCGTGGCGAGAGGTTCGTCTCGGCGAGGCCGACTGTCAGGTGACGTTTTCGCCGGTCCACAATCACGCCGGCGCGTTCGTCGGGTGGTTGGCGGTCATCCGCGACGTCACCGAGCAGAAGGCGGCCGAGAAGCGGCGCGACGACTTCGTCCACATCATCGGCCACGAACTCCGGTCCCCGATGACGAGCATCGTCGGTGTCCTCGACCTGCTCGCCAAACACGTCCTCGGCGAGCTGACCGAGCGGCAGCGTGAGTACGTAGACATGGCGCGCGACTCGTGCGCGCGCATCAACATGAACCTGAACGACTTGCTCGATCTGGCAAAGTTCGAACGCGGCAAGATGCCCCTCGCGATCGAGTCGATCCATCTCGACGAGGTCGTCTCGGCGGCGGCCCGGAAGTTCGGGGCGGCCGCCATCGAGCGCCGCGTCGAGTTGCGCATCCATGCGCCCGTTCAGGGGCTCATCTGCGACGCGGACGGGCACCGGCTCTCGCAGGTGGTCAACAACCTCGTCTCGAACGCGCTCAAGTTCACACCGGCCGGAGGCCTGATCGAGGTCCAGGTCCTGAGCAGCTTCACCATCCCCGATCAGTACCTCGTGACGGTGCGGAACTCGGGCGAGGAGATCCCCGAGAAGGATCTCGATCGCATCTTCGACAAGTTCGAACAGGTCGGTCACGGGGACGGACGGCGCAGCCTCGGCGGCACCGGCCTCGGGCTCACCATCTGTCGCAGCATCGTGGAGGGTCACGGGGGGCGCATCTGGGCAGAGAGCGGTCCGTCGTTCGGGACGATGTTCGTGTTTTCGGTCCCGACACAGCAGGCCCGCGAACAAGAGGTCGCGGCGCTGCTGGCGCAGCCGACGGATGACCGGCACCGGAACGACGAGCCGCCCGTCCTGGTCATCGCCGAGGACCCGACCGAAGGCCTCGCGGTCAAGGCGGCGCTGCTGGCGCAGGGCTTCCCCGTGAAGCTCTGTGATGCGACGCCGGCGGACGTCGGCGCCCGCGTGGCGGCCCTGCGGCCCGCGCTCGCCGTCTATGTCGACCCCGAGCCGGAGCGCAGCCGCGCCTTGCTCCCGGAGCTCGCCGGCTCCGCCGCCATGCCCGTGGCCGCCATCGTGCCCACCGGCGGGGCCGTCGAGGGCCCGGTGGACGCGACGATCGAGCTGCCGCTCGACGCCGACACGCTCGGAAGCGTGCTCGAGCTGCTTCTTCTCCGGCAGCGCCAGCTTCGCAGGATGCGGCTGCTCGTGTGTGACCGGGATGCGGCCCTGGCCGGCCAGTGGGCCCAGATGTTCGATGAGGCGGGGTATCTGGCCTACACCGCCCACGTCGTCTCCGACGCCCTCCGTCGCCTCGATGTCCTGCTCCCCGATCTGGTGATCGTCGATCTCGGACTTCCCGATGTGCTTCGGCTCGCCGAGCGCTTCGCACGCGACGAACCCGACGGCATTCCCCTCGTTTTCGTGGGTGCCCAGGCTGCGCCCCGTGCCCCCGCACCCTGGCCGAACCTGCCGGTGCTCGCGCGCGACGCCGCCCCCCGCGAGCTCCTCCTCCAGGTCCGCGGGCGCTTGTCGCAGGACGCGCGGACCCGCGTCGATGCCCTGATCATCCTGCCCGGCCCCCGGGAACTCGAGCGCGAGGTGCAGGCGCGGTTGCGGGACGCCGTGCCCTTCGGCTACTGCGCCATCGACATCGAGGGCCTGCGGGAAGCCGTCGAACGGCACGGCTTCATGTGGGGGCACAACGTCCTGTCCCGGACGGCGGAACTCGTGCGCCGCGTCATCCGCGAGCGGGGTGGGGAGGGCGCTTTCCTTGGTCATCAACGGGACGACGACTTCGTCTTCCTCGTCGAGCCGGAGCGCGTCGACGCCGTCTGTCGAGAGATTCGGCGCGCCTTCGACCGCCTCCTGCCGATCATCGCGGAAAGCAAGAAGGGGGCGGACCTCAAGCTGCAGATGACGGCGGTGGTCGACGAGGGCGGTCGCTTCGAGCGATTCACGGCGATCCAGAACGCCCTGAGTCTCTCTCGACGACGGGGCACGGGCGAGCCGGTGTTGATCGATCGCGATCGTCGCACCTTGGGTTGAACGAACCTACACGACCGTATCTTTCTTTATCTTTCCGCAGCTTTCGGCATTTTTCCGCTTGTTCGCCCCGCGGTGGTTGATAGACTTACATCGTCCTCAACCCGCCGCAGGAGCCCCCGTGGAGCGCCGCCTCAGCCCTCGCATCCCCCTCGAACTGCCCGTCGTCCAGGTCCTCGCCGATCAGGCGTTGGGCAAGGCGCGCACGTTGGACGTCAGCGCCGAAGGCCTGCGCCTGGCCCCGCTCGAAGGCGAGCACCTGGCGCCGGGGCGATTCGCGTGGTTCAGCGTCGAGCTGCCGGCCGAGCCGGGGGCGTCGGTGCCGGGACCGCGGATCCGGGCCCTCGCCGAGCTGTGCGAGGAGCGCGACGCGGCGCTGCACTATCGGATCAAGTACATCTACCCGTCCGATCGCCGCCGGTTCGAGGCCGCGGTCCAACGGGCGGCCGGCACCTGTTGAGCCGCGGCAGACCGCGCCCATTGCCGGCGCGGCGACCCCCGGTTAGATTCCTCCGGTGTCTGCGCCCCCCGACATGATCCCGCCCCTCGATGGCCTCCCCTGGGTCATCACCGGTGCCGAAGCGCGCGCCCGTCTCGGCGGCGCGCCGCGTCGGCACGCGCCGCTCGAGTTCGTCGTCGCCGCGGCCCGTGAGACGCTCCTCGACCGCATGCCCGAGGCCGCCGCCGAAGGGACCTGGCTCCGGGTCGGTGAGGCCCTCTTCCACCCTTCGCCCGACGGCCTCGATGTCGGCCTGCGCCGGCGGGTCGTGCCCGTCGACGCGCTCGGTCTCGGTCAGGCGGGGGTGCTCCTCGATCCCTTGGGCGGGCGCGCCGCGCTGGCGAGCCCGGGGCCGACGTTCGTCCCGTGTGGCGTCGACGCCGAGGACGCGCTTGCCGGCCTGCGCGTCTGCGCACTGGCCGCCGAGGGGGTCGTTTTGCCCGATGCCTCCGTTCTCGACGCGATGTCCGCCGATGCGGGGCGCGTCCTCCGCGCGGATCGCGACGCCGTTCGGCAGCTCATGACGCGCCTTCTGCTCGGGCGGGACCCCGTGGCTGGCCTGCAGACGCTCGAACAGTCCCGTTTGCTCGGGTTCGTATTGCCCGAGGTGGCCGCCCTCGTCGGACTCCACCGATCGAGTCGGCATCATCACAAGGACGTCTGGGCGCACACCTGTCTCGTCGTCCGGCAAGCGATTCCCCGGGCCACCATCCGGTGGGCCGCCCTCCTCCACGACATCGGCAAACCGTGGACGCGGACCTACGAGCCGCCCAAGCAGGTGCACTTCTTCCAGCACGACGAGCTCGGCGCCGTTCTTTTCGAGGGGATCGCCCAGCGCTGGCGCTTTCCCGAGGAGGAGGCCGCCCGCATCCGGGCGCTGATCCTCCACCACCTCCGGGCCAACCTCTACGACCGCGCCTGGTCCGATGCGGCCGTTCGCCGCTTCGGCCTCGAGATGGGGGCCGTCTTCGACGACCTGATGCATCTCTCCCGTGCGGACGTGACGTCGCGCCGCCCGGGTCGTCGTCGGGAAGCCATCGCGAATCTGTACGACCTTCGGCAACGCATCGCGGCCGTCCGACGCGAGGACGCAGCCCGGCGACCCGTGGTCCCGAAAGGACTCGGCGTCGCGCTCATCGAGGCGCTCGGCGTGCGGCCCGGTCCGCAGATTGGAGTGCTGCGTCGGGCTTGCGAAGATGCGGTCCGGTGCGGAGACCTCCCGGCGGAACCCGACATCGAGGCATGCCTGGCCTACTTGCGCGCCCGAGGCGCGGCTTGAATGCGCGTCCCGCAGTCCGCGTCCGAGTCTTCGGAAGTGAGCGGAGAGGAGAGAGCACCCGAATGTCCCCGTTCGTCAAAGTCCGACGCCTGATCCCGGCCCTGTTGGCCCTCGCGCTGGCCGTCGGTGTCGACGTCTCACCCGCCGTGGCGCAGGCCCCGGCCTCCGACGCCCCTGCGGCTGGCAAGGCGCGCGCCGGGCGAGCCGCGAAGGCCAACGCCAAACGCCGTCCGGCGAAACCGAAGACCGACCCCCGCAAGGACCGCCAGAACTGGCCGGTCAAGCGCCCCGACGTGCCGCGCTACCCCTTGCAGGTGCCGGCCATGGGGGCCATCCCGTTTCCGCAGGGTGAGCGGCTCCAGTACAAGGTCAACATGCTGGGCATCGACGCCGGCGAGGTGATGCTGGGCGTCGGCAACCGCTCCCGGCACGGCAGCGTGCCGGTCGTCCCGCTGGTGGGCTGGGTGCGGTCGAGCGCTGCGCTGGCCAAGTTCTATCCCATTCACGACCGGCTCGAGGTCCTCGTCGACGAGCGCACGTTCCTGCCCGTCCGGGTCGACTTCAAGATCGACGAGCAGGGCAATCGGGTCGAGTACGAGACGGTCTACAATCAGGCCGGCAAGTTCATCCTGACGACCCGCAAGCGCAGCGGCGAGAAGGACCTCGTCCGCAACTTCACGCCGGCACGCGAGGTCTTCGACGCCATGAGCAGCATCTATGCGGCGCGGCGGATGAACCTGACGCCGGGGCTCGCGTTCTCCTACTACGTCTGGGATGGGCGTCGGGAGCGCCTGATCAGCGTGAAGGTCGTGGGGCAGGAGAAGGTCTGGACGGAGGTCGGCTGGTTCGACACGATGCGGGTGGATCTGGTGGCCCGCGTCACCGGCGGCTTCATCGACAAGAAGGATCTCGACGGCGCGGAGCAGAAGGGCTCCGCGTGGATCGGGCTCGATCCGCAGCGGACGCCGGTGAAGGTTCTGACCCCGACGCGCCTCGGCGACGCCACCGGTGTCCTGGTGCGGCGATTCGTCGAGGGCCAGCCGGCGCCCCCCTCCGCGCCGGCCCCGGCCTCCGGGGCCATGGCGCCCTCCGCCCCCGCGGCACCGACCGCGCCGGCGACGACGGGTCCCTGACGCCGACCTGCGGAGTCTGCGTCAGAAGTCGGGGCAACTCAGGTCCGCGCCGCAGTCCAACGGATCCACGCAGCAGCCGATGTCGCGCGCGACGCCGGGGAGGCCGTCCGGGGCCGCGTCGCTCTCGATGCGACAGCCGCTCTCCGCCCCGTCGCCCGGTGTGCCGCCGAGCCCCGGCGTGACGATGGCGGTCGGATCGAGCTCGGGCAGGGGAGCGCCCTGAATTCGCAGGATGCCGACGCTCGGCCCGCCGGTGCCGCCTGCGCCATTGCCGCCGCATCCACCATCGCCACCGCGTCCGCCCGCGGCGGCCGGGGCTTCATCCGGTCCGGTCCGACCGGTGATTTCCGCCGCGCCACCCGGCCGGCCACGAGCGCCTGCGGTG
This sequence comes from Myxococcota bacterium, assembly GCA_023150895.1. Taxonomy (GTDB): domain Bacteria; phylum Myxococcota_A; class Bradymonadia; order UBA7976; family UBA1532; genus CAINDO01. Next base: position 48,735 of record JAKLJY010000025.1, read on the forward strand.
CCCGGCGTACCGGCCCCACCCGCACCCCCGAGCCCCGTGCGCACTTCCGTCCCCACGAGGCGAACGAGGCAGGGGCCAGAAACCAGGATGCCGATGCTCGCCGCTCCGCCCGTACCGTTGGCACCGGGCAGGCCTCCGCACGCCCCGGCGCCGCCGCCGCCGCCCGCCGGCCCCGCATCGAGTGGCCCAAGCGGACTGGAGAGGCCGCCCCCCCCACCGCCGCCACCGCCGCCGTGACGCCCGCGCACGGGTGCGGTCCCCAGATGTGCGGACCAGGACGAGCCGGTCACCGAGCCGCCGGGGCTGCCCGGTCGGCCGAACGCGCCCGTGGCACCGGGGGGCGCGTCGGCCCCACCGACGGCCGGCGTGGCCTGGTCGGCCGCGCCCTCTCCGCCGAGCGCCGCGGCTGCCTCCGGATCCTCCACCGCACCGCGGCTACCGGCCTGGCCGGGGGCACCGCGGAACGACGGCATGCCGTTGCCGCCCGATCCGCCGGACGTTCCGTCGGGGCAATCGGGGTTGATGCCCCCGACGCCGCCCTGACCGTCCAAGCCGAGCTCGCCGCGCTCGGCAAGGTCGGGCGGATTCGCCGCCGCCGCGCCGGACGAGCCTGCCCCCGCGTCACCCGCCACGATCACCGAGTTCACGACATGGACGGCCGCGCACTGCGCCGCCACGACACCGATGGCGTTGAATCCCGGGGCCGCGGCCGGCGCGTCGATGAAGAGACGGTCGAGCACGACGTCCGCGTCCTCGGCGATGACGAGCGTCGGTTCGCCCCGCAAGCGCCCCGCGGCGATCCGCGTCGCCGCCTGCGGGACGGGTGGCCGAGACCACGTTCGGGTCACGGGTTCGAAGACGTAACCGCCATGCAAGCCGATGCTGCCGTTGATCACAAACGCGGCGGACTGGGCGTAGTCGCCCTGCTCGAGCAGGACGAACGCATGACCGCGCTCTTCGGCGAGCGCGATCCCGCGTGCGAGCGTTCGCACGGGCTGCGCGCGGGTACCCGGCTCGATGCCCGGACACGGATCGGGGTCCCCGGGGCCCGGCGCACAGTCGTCGCCGCGGGCGGCCGAGACGAAGACGGACGACGCGGCGGTGCCATCGATGCCGTCGCAGTTCGTATCGAGCCCCTCGGGATCGGGCGGGTCCTCGGCGCGGGGTTGACACTCGCACCCGTTGTCGGGCCGTCGATCGAGGTCGAGGAACCCGTTCTCGCACGCGTCGACGCCACACTCGCCCGCCGTGCAGGCCGCGGTGGCGTTCGGCACGACGCACCGGCGTCCGCAGCGGCCGCAGTTCTCCGGATCGCGTGCCACGTCGAACGTCTCATCGACCCGGCCGTCGCAGTTGTTGTCGAGCAGATCGCACTGCTCGGGCTGGGGCTCGGCCATCACGGCATCGCAGACCGGCGCGCCGTCGGGCCCGCAGACGAACTGGCCGCTCGACGCGCAGATCCCCATCCCCACGTTGCAGGGCATGCCGATCGTGTCGAAGCCCTCGTCCACCTCGCCATCGCAGTCGTCGTCGATCGCATTGCCGCACCGCTCGGCCTCGGGCTGGCCGGCCGTCGCCTCGCATCGGAGGTCGACCTCGACGCCGGAGCCGGCCGCGGCCGGACAGATCCAGTCACCCGCACGTTCGCAGGCGCCCGTCCCGGCGCGGCACGGTTCATCCGCCGGAACGCTGATGTCGTCGATGTCACCATCACAGTCGTCGTCGAGCCCGTTGCAGGTCTCGGGCGGCACATCCCCGCAGAGATCGCAGGCGTTGAGGAGGCCGTCGTCCGCCGTCCCGTCACAGTCCTCGTCGAGGCCGTCGCAGGTGGTCTCCTCGGGGACGCAGGCATCGCATCCGCCCTCGGGCTCCATCGCGTCGTCGATGGCACCGTTGCAGTCGTCGTCGACACCGTTGCACGGTGCCTCGGGCGGGATGATGCAGCTCCCGTTGCAGACGGGGAGCGCCTCGTCGGTCTCCCCGTCGCAGTCGTCGTCGAGACCGTTACATGTCTCGTCCGGCGCCGGGCCGCAGGTCCCGCACGCATTCGTGAGCGCTTCGTCGGTCTCGCCGTCGCAGTCGTCGTCGAGGCCGTTGCACGTCTCTTCCGCCGGGACACAGCCCCCGTCGACGCCGACGCCGACGTCGCCCTCGATACACTCACCCTCGGCGCAGCGTCCGCCGACGCAGGGGGCATCGCAGGCGCCACAGTGCTCGACCGAGGTCTGCAGGTCGAAGTCCTCGTCGACGCGGTCGTCGCCGTCGTTGTCGACGCCGTCGCAGACCTCGGGGGTCGTCGCCCGGCAGACGCCGGCTGCGCACGATTCGTTTCCAGCGCAGTCGCGCGCGACGCGGCAGGCCGCCGTACTCAGGCCGTCGAGCGCGGGCGCGACACAGCCGGTACAGGCGAACGCCCAGGGGAGGAGTGCTGTGCCGAGTCTCGACTTCACGGGCCGCCTGAACACGGAAAGTGTTGAATATGATTGCGAATTTCTGACGATTCGCGATGCCGTCGACGGCCGCATGGTCGCAAGGCACCGGCGCCCGTGTCAAGCGCCGGGACCCGCGTGGCAGGCCGTTTCCCGGTTGCCCGGGCGGGGGCGCGTATGGTATCGCCCGCCGTCCGCGGGTCGTGCCCGCGATCGCACCCACGAGGAGCCCCCGATGCGCCATCCGTCCCCGTTCGTCTCCCGCCTGACCGCCACGCTGGCCGGCTGCCTGCTGCCGATCTGCGTCGGCGACGCGGCCGCGGCTCCGAAGCCGGCCAAGGCCGCGGCGCCCGCGAGTGCGGCCGCCGAGGACGCCCTGCCGAAGGCCGAGGACGTCGCCGCGCAGGCCCGCGCCGTGTTCACGGACCTGGACGGCAACAGCGACCCCGCCGTGCGGACGACCGCCTTCGAAGGTCGGGTGGCCCTCGGCAAGGACGACCGTGCGGCGGCGCTCACGGCCGGGTTGGCCGACGCCCATTGGCCGCTCCGGGCCCGCGCCCTGTCCATCGCCCTGACCGACAAGGACAAGAAGCTCGCGGCCGCGGCGCTCGACGCGCTCGGCAAGCTGCTGGCGTCGAACGAGCGGTCCGAGCGGGAGCAGGGCGCGGAACTTCTCGCGCGCACCGATCTCGGCCTGAAGCCGGCCGACGTCCTCAAACTCTGGCAGCGGGCGTTGGCCGATGGCGGGCCCGAGACGCGTGCCGATGCGCGTGCGGCCATCGTGCGCCTCGGCGGCAAGCCGGCCTGGGAGATTCTTGCCGCCGGGCTGGCCGAGCCGACCGACAGCAAGGAGTTCGGACAGGCGGTCGAGCTTCTCGGCACCTACAAAGAAGGCCTCGGCGCCGCGTGGGCGTTTTCCCATCTCAACGACAAGGACCAGCTCGGTGTCGTCGCCCGGGGGCTTCTCGCGCGCATCGACGATCCGAAGGCCGGCGCCGAGGTCGTCAAGAACCTGACGAAGATCTACGAGAAGGCCGAGTTCGCCGAGCGGATCAACGCCGCCGCCGTGCTCGCGGCGCGCGGGCAGGCCACACCCGCGATCGCGCGATCCCTCTCGAAGGGCGCGAAGTTCACGGACGCGCACGTTCGCCTCGTGGCGCTCGAAGGGCTGCGACAGGTGCGGGATCCCGCGGCGCTCGGCGAACTGCGGGAGCGTCTCGCCACCAACGAGAACGAGGCCGAGTCGGCGCTCGCCTACGAGTGGCTCTACACCTGGGGCAAGTCCAACGGCGAGAAGCAGGTCCTCGACCTCCTCCAGGAGGTCGCGCGCGGCGATCGCCGCACGCTTCGTCTGCGGGCGATGGACGTCCTGGCGCGCCTCGCCCATCGGCCGAGCGCTCCGCTCTTCGAGGCGGCCATGGGTGAGGGTCAGATCGAGATTCGGCTTGCGGCCGCCAAGGGCCTGCGCGCCGTCGCCAAGCCGGGCGACGAGAAGCGCCTCGGGGACTTCCTCCGTCGGGAGCCCGACGTCAACGTCAAGCTCGAACTCGTGCTGGGCCTCGCCGCGATCGGGACGCCGGCGATCCTCGACGCCCTGCAGTTTCTGGTGGGCGCCCCACAGGTCGAACTCCGCCGTGCAGCCATCGCCGCCGCCGGCCCGACGGGGACGCCGACCGCCGCGAGTCTCCTGCGCCCGCGCCGTCAGGATGCGGATCTCGACACGCGGTTTGCGGCCACCGTGCAGCTCATTCGCATCGACCCCCGGATGATGCTCAAGGAGCTCAAAGGGGCGTTCGGGTGGATGTCCGGCGCGCAGGTCATGGCTCTGGCGGAGGACCCGAAGGTCACCCCCGACATCCTGGAACTCATCGCCCTCGAGGGCAGCGACGACCAGCGCGGGCTGGCCGTGCAGGGCCTCGTGCAGCGCGGTGAGACCGCCGCGACGCGCCTCCTGAGCCTCGTGGAGCGCAGCCCGCACGAAGACACCGCCGGCGCCGCGATGGCGGGGATGGTGACCGTCCGGAAGGATGCTTCCGTGGCGACCTATCGCGAGTCGCTGAAGAGCGCCCACGGCCGCGTTCGGGCCGCTGCCCTCGTCGGGCTCGGCCTCTACGGCGCGCCTCAGACGCTCGAGGTCGTCCTGCCGCTGTTGTCCGACAAGGAACCCACGGTCCGGGCCGAAGCCGCCCGCGCCGCCATCGCCCTTTCGACGCGCAAGCCCGTCCCTTGATCCACCTTCACGGCGTCGGCAAGGGGTACGGCGGCCGGACCCTCTTCGAGGATGTCGCCTGGGACATCAAACCGGCGACGCGTGTCGGCCTCGTCGGGCCGAACGGGGCCGGCAAGACGACCCTCTTCAGCATCATCACGGGCGAGCTCGCCCCCGACGCGGGCATCGTCCGCATCGCGCGCGAGGTCACCGTCGGCCACCTGCCGCAGGAGGTCGCGCTCATCGCCGGACGCAGCGTCCGGGAGGTCGCGCGTGACGGCCTCGAGCGCGTGCTGGCGGTCGGACGCACGCTGACGGCGCTCGAGACGAGCATGGCGGTGGCCACGGGCACGGAACTCGAAGGCCTGATGGATCAGTACGGGCACCTGCAGGCACGTTTCGAGGCCATGGGCGGGTTCCTGGTGGAGAATCGAGTCGAGGAGATCCTGTGCGGTCTCGGCTTCGCGCGGGACCGCCTCGACCGCGACTGCGCCGAGCTCAGCGGCGGGTGGCAGATGCGCGTAGCGCTCGCCCGTCTGCTCCTCATGCACCCGGACGTTCTGCTGCTCGACGAGCCCACGAATCACCTCGATCTCGAGTCGCTCGTGTGGCTCGAGGGCTTCCTGCGGACGTACCGCGGGACGCTGGTGATGATCAGCCACGACCGCTCGTTCCTGAACGGGCTCTGTACGCACATCGCAGAGCTGTCCGGGGAAGGGCTGCGCGTATACACCGGAGACTTCGAGTCGTACCTGGAACAGGTCGCCCAGCGGCAGGCGCTGCTCGAACGCCAGCAGAAGAACCAGGACCGCAAGATCGCCGAGCTACAGCGCTTCGTCGACCGCTTCCGGTACAAGGCGACCAAGGCCCGGCAAGCGCAGAGCCGACTCAAGCAGCTCACGAAGCTCGAGGAGACCCGGGTCGAACTCGACGCGAAACAGCGAACGATTCACTTCGCCCTGCCGGAGCCCCCGCGCAGCGGTCGGGTCGTCCTGACGCTCGAGAACGTGCGCAAGGCCTACGGCCCCCCCGGGCCGGACGAGAAGGTCGTCTATCGCGGGTTGGACGTTCAGCTCGTGCGCGGGGCGAAGATTGCGCTGGTGGGTCCCAACGGCGCGGGCAAGAGCACGCTGCTCAAGCTCCTGGCGGGGGTCACCCCGTACCAGGGGGGGCATCGGGATCCCGGACCGCAATCTCGAGTCTTCTACTTCGCGCAGCATCAGGTCGAGTCGCTCGACCTCCGGCGAACGGTGCTCGAAGAGGCCCTGGCGGCCTCGCAGACCCATGCGCCCACGTTCGTCCGCAGCATCCTCGGCGCGTTCCTGTTCAGCGGCGAGGATGTCGACAAACGGGTCGGCGTCCTCAGCGGTGGCGAGAAGAACCGCCTCGCGCTGGCCAAGATGCTCCTGACACCCGCCAACGTGCTGCTCCTCGACGAGCCCACCAACCACCTGGACATGGCCAGCTGTGCCGTGCTCGAGGCCGCGTTGGGGGACTACACGGGCACCGTCGTGCTCATCAGTCACGATCGACACTTCATGGACGAGGTGGTCGAGGAGGTCTGGGAGGTCGCCGACGGGCGGGTCACGCCGTTTCCCGGAAACTACAGTGACTATCTGGACCGCTGCGCCCGCGGCGATCGGCCGGCGCCGCTTCCCTTACACGACGATTCGCCGACGAAAGGCCGCGCCGCCCCGGCAGCGAGCCGGTCGACGGCCGCGCCCCCCGCGCCGAACGTCGAGACGACGAGCGAGCCGGTTTCCATCGACTGGGGCGCCGGGGTCGGCGGGGATGTTCGCCGCCGGAAGTCGAAGGACGAGAAGCGGGTCGAAGCCGAGCTTCGACAGAAGCGCCTGGCGGCCACGCGGCCGCTTCGCGACGCGCTCGAATCCGCCGAAAAGGCCGTCGGCGTGCTCGAAGACCGCCTGACCGCGTTGCGGGCGCGACAGGCCGATCCGGCGCACTACGGTCGACCCGACGAGGTCCGCGAGGGGAAGCCGGGGCGGGTGTCGGAGCCGGGGTAACGGGGGCGGCGGCCACGGAGCCGAGGCGGAAGCCATGAATGCGCGACGGCTGCCCCAACGTGCCCGACGCGTCCGCCGCGCGCACGCGCCAGTACCAGGTGCGGCCCGAGTCGAGGCCGGGAACGTCGTAGGTCAGCCCCTCGGTCCATTCGACGCGCGCCGGTTGCAGGAAGGTGATGTCCTCGGCGACCTCGAAACGGTATCGCGTCGCCTCGGGCACCGCCTTCCAGACGAGGCGCGCCGTCGGCACCGTTCCCGTCAGCGGCCCTTCGATCTCCGGCCGTGGGACCATCGGCGTCGCGACGGATCCGCCGGGCTCGAGCCGCTCCCCCGACTTCAGCGACACGGAGCGTGCGCCGCCCGTCGAGGCACTCCCGGCGCCGCGGAGCAGCGCGATCGCCGCCCCGTCGCCGGTGGTCCGGAGTTCGAACTCGGCGGACGTGAGCTCCAGCGCGCCACCCGCGAACGACCAGATGCTCGAGCTGACGCCCCGTTCGTCCGGGTTGGCCGCGACCGCGATCGCGCCCGTCTCGAGGCGCGCCGACGTGTACGACTTGTTCTCCCGACTGCTGTGAAACAGCTTCGTCAGGGCGAGGCGCGAATCCGGCTCCACCAGCACGCGCGTCAGATCGGGGAGCCGCAGGAGGACCCGAGCACCGGACGCCGTCTCGATCACGGCCCCCTCGGGCAGTTGAGTCCGGAACTCGAGGGCGCGCCAGTCGTCCGCCTCGTCGGCGCCCTGCCCCGCCACGGGCGACGCTTCGGGCGTCCCGGCCGCGGCGGCCTCGGCCTCGGCCGCAAAGTTCGGCTCCACGTCGGCCGCCCCCTCGGCCGGTTGCTCCGCGCTCAGAAGCGCCAGGGCGCCTCCCGGAACCCGGCGAGAACCGTGCGCGGGCTCGGCGAGCGCGGACGACCGCCAGCGGGCGGTGCCCCAGACCCCCACCACGGCGGCGTGCCCGAACTCGACGGCGCGGCGGCTCTGGAGCGCCGGGCGGTCGCCCTGCACGAGCCGAAAGACGACCCGCCGGTTTTCGTGGACGTTGGAGCCCTGGCGGCCGCCCACGACGGGGCGGGACTCACCGAAGCCGTACGCGACGAGCCGCTCCGGCGCGACGCCGAGACGGACGAGGGCCTCGCGGACCGCCGATGCGCGCGCCTCGCTGAGCTTCTGGTTGTAGGCCTCGCTGCCGTCGAAGTCCGTGTGCCCCTCGATCCAGAGCGTGGTGATCTCCGGCGACGCCTGGAGTTGTTCTGCGATGCGCGCGAGGACTTCGTCGGCCCCGGCGGCAAACCGGATCGAGTCGCGCGTGAAGTGCACCTTGTCGGGGAACTGGATCTCGTCGCCGCGGAAGCCCAGCCGCGCCCGGGCGGCCACCGCGGGCGGCACGGCCTCGATGACGCCCCACTTGTTGCGGCGCGCGTCGGAGAAGCCCGTCCCCGAGAGCGGCTTCCAATCGCGCGGGCGGCGCTTCTTCTTGGGTTTCGCGGCCGGCTCGAGCAGCTCGTGGGTCGTCTCGCCGTCGTCGTCCGACGCCTCGTCGTCGGCGTCCTCACCATCGTCGTGGGCCTGCCCGTCGTGTCGTGCGGGTTTGTCCCCGTGCGCGTCGGCGTCCCCATGTGCGTCGGCGTCGTGTTCTTCGGTGTCGGCCGCGGTTCCGTGTGCGTCGGCCTGCTTGCCGTGTGCGTCGGCCTGCTTGCCGTGTGCGTCGGCTTGCTTGCCGTGTGCGTCGGCTTGCTTGCCGTGTGCGTCGGCGTCTCTGCCGTGTGAATCAGCCTGATTGCCGTGTGAGTCGGCTTTCTTGCCGTGTGAGTCGGCTTTCCTGCCTTGTGAATCGGCCTGATTGCCGTGTGCGTCGGCGTCTTTGCCGTGTGAATCAGCCTGATTGCCGTGTGAGTCGGCTTTCTTGCCGTGTGAATCGGCCTGAATGCCGTGTGCGTTGGCATTCTTGCCGTGTGCATCGGCTTGATTGCCGTGTGCGTCGGCCTTCTTGCCGTGTGAGTCGGCCTTTTTGCCGTGTGCGTCAGCCTGTTTGCCGTGTGCCTCAGCCTTTTTGCCGTGTGCGTCGGCCTTTTTGCCGTGTGCGTTCGCCGCCGCGCCGTGATCATCGTCCGGGGCGTCGGCGTCGCCGTGGGCCGCGTCGCCGCCGGCGTGACCCGCGGCAGTGTGGGAGGCCTTCGTCTTTCCCTTCGGGCCGGGTTTTGGGGTCCGTCGCTCCAGGTCGCCGCTCGGCGCGCCCGCGGGGGCGTTGTCGTCCTCGAGATGGATGGTGAAGGTCCCGTCCGCGTCCGCGTGGGCCGCCGTGTCGGGACCCGCGGCGAACGCGACGCCAGACCACGGCGCACCGAAGAACGTGGCGGCGGCGAGCAGCTTCAGGACCGCGGTCTTCATTCCTCGTCCTCCGCCTGTCCATGGCTGCCGGGCGGGGCGTCGCCTCGGCTCAGCGGCCCGTGTCCGTCGTCGTGCGCCCCGGGGGCGCCCTCGTGACCCGGGCGGGGCGCAGGCCGCGCGGGGCGGAGCACCGTCAGCTCGACACGCCGGTTGAGTGCGCGGCCTTCGGGGGTCGTGTCATCGGCAATGGGCACCATGGCGCCGAAGCCGCGCGCGACGAGCCGTCGCTCCTCGATGCCCGCCGCGATCAGGGCGCGCCGGACGGTCGCGGCCCGTTGTTGGCTCAGCCGCCATTTGAACGCGTGGTCGCCGCGGCCGTCCGTGTAGACGCCGACCTCGACTCGCCGCCACTCCGGGTGGTCACGGAGTTGCCGGGCCAGCGCCTGAATCTGAGGCCAGGCGGACTCGTGCAGGGCGGCCCCACGGCTTTCGAAGCGTATCGGGCTCTCCGGGCGAAGCACGGGGCCGCGATCGCCGTCCGGGGACGGAACGGGCGCGCGGCGGGTCCTGGCGCGCGTGGCGTTTTCCGCGCTCTGGTCGAGTCGGCGGAGTTCGACGCGCCGGTTCAGGAATCGACCCTCCGGCCGCGCGTTGTCGGCGACGGGGACGTCGAAGCCGTAGCCGTGGGCCACGAGCCGTTCGGCCGGCACGCCGCGCTGCACCAGCGCCGCGACGAGCGCTTCGGCGCGGGCCTGGGACAGCCACACTTTCCAGGCGCGAGCGCCGATGCTGTCGACGTGGACGCCGACCTCGAAGAGTCCGAGCTCCGGGTGGCGTTGGAGATACTCCGCGAGCGCGTCGAGGTGCGGCTCGCTGGAGGGCACCACCGCGGTCTGCGCGAACTCGAAAACGATCGGCTGTGGCGGGTGGAGCGTGTCGCCGAGGAGAAGCGGGCCGTCCGCATCGGGCGCCGGCGCGCCCGCACTGCCCGAAACGCCACGTCGGCTGGCGACGGCAGGCCCGCCCGGACACCCCGTCTCGGTCTCGGCCGCCTCACTCGGGCACTTGTCCTCCAGATCGGCGACGCCGTCCCGGTCGTTGTCCGTGTCGGGGATCCCGTCGTCGTCTTCGAAGCCGTCCCAATCCTCCGGGCCCATCGGATCGCCGTCGTAGGCGTCGGTGAGCATGTCCAGGTCGTTGTCCGGCTCGGGACAGCCGTCGCCGTCCTGGAAACGGTCGAGATCCTCGGCGATGTACGGGCAGAGATCGAGATCGTCCCGAACGAGGTCCTCGTCGAGATCGTCCGCCGGTTTGCGCGGGCCGATGGGTTTGGGCTTGGCGATGATCTCCCGCGCGGGACAGCCGGCCTCGCCGATGAGACCGGCGAGCTCCGGGCAGGCGTCGACACCATCGGCGACCTGGTCACCGTCGTAGTCGTGGCGACGCGGCGCCGCCTCGAAACCGACGAATCCGCGCCAGGCGGGCGCGCCGTACCCCGGCAGGAGGCCGGCGCCGCCCCCGAACGTCACGTGCAGGCCCTCGTAGAGACGAATCCGGAACCCCAGGTTGGCGTCCGCCGGCGTACGCGCGAGGTCGTCGAAGGGCGCGCCCGCCGGTGTCGCGAGGCTGGCTTCGACCATGGCCTGAACCTCGGTGCCGAGCCGTTGGGTGACGCCGAAGCCCGCCGTCAGCTCGTCGTCGAGGACCAGGTCCTCGACGCTGGTGTTCTGGCGGGCCCGGTATCCCAGATTGAGGGTGACGTCGCTTCGCGAGCCCCGGGGCAGCTCCACGACCAGGCGCCCGCCCAGCGTCGAGGCCGGCTCCCCGGCCAGGGCCTCGGCGTTGCCCAGCGGCAGGCTCGCCTGGCCGACGAGGGCCAGGCCCACGACGTTGAACGTCTTGTCGACGAGCTCCACCTTGAGCGCGAGCGCGGGATCACCGAGCGCGCCGGACTCGATCCCCGTGCCCGTCGGGCCCCGGCCCGTCTGAGACAGGATGAGCGGCACGTTCACGCCGAAGTCGAGGCGCGGCAGGAAGCCGTAGGTCAGCGCGAGATCCGTGGCCCAACGCTCGGTGATGATGTCGATGGTGCGGTCGCCGTCCCGCTCGAAGATGAGCGGCCGGCGTTCGTAGCTCCCGAGCACGTGGACACCCGCGCCGCCATCGCCCACGGTGTGCGAACCGTCGAGCGTCAGATAGGGCGAGAGGACCGCGGTCGGTCCGAAGCGTCGCCCGTTGGCCGCGTCCGCGGCGGAAGATGCGACCGGCAGCGAGGAGACGACCACGGCGAGCGCGCCCAGTGTGGACACGCAGCGGTCGGGCCGACGGGGCGTGGGAAGGGTGATCATCGGCGTCGCCTCCGTGCGACGGCGAGCAGCAGCACAGCGAGCCCTGCGCCGAGCGACGGGAACGGCGGGGGGGGGCCACGGAACGCCGAACAATTGAACGCGCCCCCGCGGGGTTGCCCGAAGTCGACGCGGCCGGGGGTCCGGCCCTGGTCGATCACGCCGGGGGCGATGGCGTCGGTCAGGGGGCCGACGTCGCCCTTCGCGTCCGTCCGGGGGCCGCCGTCCCCGACGGTCATACCGTCGCGGAGCGAGACGGCGTCGCCCGTCGAAGCGTCGCGCCGGGCGTCCTCAGTCCCGGCCTCGTGTCCGCCCGTGTCCGGCCGGGCGGGACCGGAATCCGACATCCCACCGTCCGTGCCCGCGGCGTCCGTGCCGGCACCCCGATCCGACAGCTCGAAGACGGACACCGCGTCCGTCGGGGGGAGACCGAGGTCGACGGGCGCGACGTCGGGAAGTCCCAACTCGGGCAGCCCGAGATCGAAGCCGCCGTCGGGCCGTTCCCCGACGATGACCGTGAGGTTGACGAGGTCGAAGGGCTCGGCGCCGTTGCGCAGACCGTCGGCGCTGTTGTCCTCGAAGACCTCGAGGCGCCCGGCGTAGGCACCCGAGGAGAGACCGGGCGGCACCTGCACCTGTACGCTCACGGGGATCGCTTCACCGACACCGATCCGGACCGGGGGATCGACCACCACCACCGCGTCGCGGGGGATGAACTCACCCGTGGCCGCGTTGACGAGGTCATTGGTGCGGAAAACGAGGTGTTCCAGGTCGCTCCCCGCCGGAATGGGCGAGATGAGCCCGTTCTGATCGAAGCCGTTGTCCTGGTCGAGATCCGTCCCGTTCGCGAAGTTGTCGACCGTGAGCGTCGCGGGCCCCGCACGGCCGCCGGCCTGCGTCACCGTGCCCACCTCGACGCTGGCTTCGACCACGTCGAGATCCTCGATGCGCAGCTTGATGCTGCGGATCTCGAAGACCTCGGAGTAGTCGCCGTCGTCGGGCACGGCGTCGACGAGGCTCCCGACCTGAATGCCACCCTGCGACGTCAGCGGCCAGCCTTGCAGGTCGGGGCGTCCGGGATCACCGGAGTAGAAGAGCTGGACGTCGAAGCTCGCGGGGCCGGGCTCCGCGGGATAGCGGATGAGGATCCGCAGGTCGTCGATGTCCGCATCCGTGCCGAGGTAGAAGTGCACCAGCCGTGGGGACTCGATCCGGACGGCGTCGTTCGGATCGCCCGGGATGGGCGTATACGAGCCGGGATCGGCCCCGTCGAGTCCCCGGCCGGGCGCGGCACCGCCGTACGCGACGCCGGCGATGCCCCACTGCGCATCGGAGGCCGCGAGCTCGCCGCCGTTGTAGATGGCCCGGACGGCCTCGGCCCCGCGGACGATCAGCTGCCCGTTGAAGGCCTGCCGGTCGGGTGTCCCGTCGTTGACCCGCAGATACAGACTCTGCGTTCGGGTCGCCGGGTCATAGGTCTCCCGCGCGACGATGAGATCCGGGTCGTTGTCCGCGGAGCGGACCGTCAGGGACCGGTCCGTCGAGGGCAGCGCCTGCGCGTGCGCCCGGGCCGCCGTCAGACAGAGCGCGGCGGCCACGAGAGTCGACCATGGAGGGGTTCGGAGCAAAGGCATCGACGACAGCATCTCCCCGAGCTTCGGGAGACGAGCGATGCGCTTCAAGGGGTCGATGGGGGGCTCAGCCGCGGGTATCCAGGATCTCACCGAGCATCTCCTCTGCCGTTTGAACGGCACGGAGGTTCGCGCGGTACAGCACGACCGCGCTTTTCTGCTCGATGGTATCGGCGATGAGATCGGGTCCACCTTCGGAGGGCAGGGCGGTGACCGAAACCGCCACGCCGCCATCGGGAGACTCGACGCCGTTCGCCTGGAGCCGGGGGGCGCCCTCCGTCAACGCGTTGGCCGTGTTGTGCGCGGATGCAGCGAGCTTTTCAGCCCCCAGCCGCATCCCCGAAACCGCACGATCCATCGCCTTGAGAAGCATCGCCTGTTCCCGAAGCGTGTTGAGTTCGACCCGGCCCGCCGGAAGCCTTCGGCGAGCACGCATCGGGAACGCTATCGCGAAGGGCCTCGGTCGGCAACTTTCCTGCGCGCTCGCCCCGCGGGGCCGAGCCGTGCCGACGTCAGCGCGTGGCGACGGCGGGCGCCTCGCCTTCGAAGTACGCCGCGAGGACATCGCGCGCCACGTCGGTCGCCCGGACATACCAGAGGGGCCCGTTCCCAACGAGGACCGCAAACGCGACGCGCGGGGACTGGGCTGGGGCGAACCCGACGAACCAGGTGTAATCGGTGCTGGTAGTGTCGTCCGTCAACGTGCCGGTCTTGCCGGCGACGTCGATGCCCTCGAGGGCCTTCGGGACCTTGGAGAACGAACGGCGCGCCGTCCCGTCCTCGGTCGTTTGCCGCAGCATCTTCGCGACCATGCGGGCCGTCTCGGACTCGATGGCGCGGCCGAGCGCATGGGGCGGGGGCGCCTCCTCGACGGTCCCATCGGCGGCGACGATGCGCTCGACGAGGCGCGGGGCCGGCAGCATGCCGTCCTTGGCGACGGCGGCTGCCAGGACCGCAGCGTGCAACGGGGTCAGCTTGCTGTGGAAGAAACCGGCGGCCATCCGGGCGCGTTCGAGCGGCTGCCTCGGCACCTGGGCCAGGCTGGCCTCGGTCAGGGCAGGGAAGGGCAGCACCTGATTGAAGTAGAAGCGACTCGAAATCCCGTCGAGGGCATCGTGGTCGAGCTTCTCCGAGGCGAGGCGCGCGAAGAGGCCGTTGATGCTCTTCGAAAGGCCCTCGCCGAGGGTCGCCGTCGGCGCTCCTTTGGGCGGTGCGGCGACGTGATCGGGCCCGACGCGGTGGTGCCCGGCGAGGTACGGGAACGCGGCGGAACCCGAGACCCCGGCTTCGAGGAGCGCCGCCGCGGTCACCACTTTGTAGACGCTCGCCGCCGGCGCGAACGCGCGCAGGGCGAGGCTCTGCGGACCGCCCTCGCCGAATCGGGGGGCGGCCGGGTGCTCCGCCTTGTAACGATCGGCGAGCGCGAGCACGTTCCCGTTCTGGACGTCGAGGACGACGACCGCCCCGACCGGCACCTTGCCGCGGTCGAGGATCTTGCGGGACTCCTTCTGGAGCCGGGCATCGAGCGTCAGCTCGCCGGTGAAGCCGTTGCCCAGATCGGCGGTCATGCGCCGACCCTCGTCGGGCTGGATCTTCTCGAGATCGAGGGGGCCCGGTCGGCTGACGGGTCGCGGGGGGGCGCTCGGCGCGCCGTTCGGGCCGGGCGAAGCGCCCTCGGTCGCTGCGGGCGTGCCGGGCGCCGACGCGCCGGTGCTCGGGGCGCGGAACCAGACCACGACGAGGTGAAGCAGGACGAGATGTACGACGATGAACGTCGGGGTAAAGAGTCTGCGCATAGAGTCACCTCGGGTCGGACGCAATCGGGGAATGTAGGTCAAGGTGATCCCGAGGCCAAGGAAAACGACGAAAAAACGGTCACGTCTTCGACGTCCGAATGTTGCTTGCCAACGGCGCAAAAACGGGTAGACTTCCGCGCACTTTTCGCTCGGCTTGGTAGCTCAATTGGTTAGAGCGAGCGACTCATAATCGCTAGGTTGAGGGTTCAAGTCCCCCCCAAGCCACCCCGAAGCCCTCCTCGCCAGTCGGGGAGGGCTTCGCCGTTTCAAAGGACCGGTTTCATGCGCACGAACGTCCTGCTGCTCACCCTCGCGGCCGCCCTGCCGGCCTGTTCCCGCGACTCCGACGACGCCGACGGCGGCACGGCCGAAAACACGGCGGCGGTCTGCTTCGACGGGTTCGACAACGACAAAGACGGGGCGGTCGACTGCGGCGACCCCGACTGCCGGGCGGTCTGCACCGACGGCGGCGGCGGCGGTGCGGGGGGCACGATGGGCGGCAACGGCATCGTCCCGCCCGGGACGCCCGATCCGGCCAAGTACGAGGCGACGGACGCGCTGTGCGGCAATGGCGTCGACGACGACGGCGACGGCTTCGCCGACTGCGACGACTACTCGTGCCAGTACAGTCCCGTGGTGAGCAACTGCCCGCACGGCGCCGAGTCCTCCAACGCGGCCTGCGCCGACGGACAGGACAACGACGGCAACGGCTTCACGGACTGCGCGGACTTCGGCTGCGCGCGCAACCCCTGGGTCAACGTATGCCCGAACACGGAGGCGACGGACGCCAACTGCTCGGACGGCCTCGACAACGACGAGAACGGCTTCGTCGACTGTGACGACCGGGCCTGCACGTCGGCCTCGGTCAGCGTCTGTCGGGGGAACGAGGGCGGCTTCTGCATGGACGACGTCGACAACGACAAAGATGGCCAGGCCGACTGCGACGACTCGGACTGCGGCAACGCGGCACACTGCGGCGGCTCGGGCATGACCGGCGGAGGCGGCGGCGGGGGCGGCGGTGGCGCCATCCCGCCGGCCAAGGATCCGCCCCCCCCGCCGTTCAACGCCGACGGTCAGGAGAGCAGTGACGCGCTGTGCGGCAACGGAATCGACGACGACGGCGACGGCCGGGTCGACTGCGGCGACTATCACTGCACCTACAACCCCGGCGTGACGGTCTGCCCGCCGCGTGAGGGCGCCCGGGAGAACTCGGACGCCACCTGCGGCGACGGCGTCGACAACGACGACAACGGCAAGGCCGACTGCGACGACTGGGCCTGCAGTCAGAACCCCTGGGTGACGGTCTGCCCGGGCGAGTCGAGCGACGTGTTGTGTGCCAACGGCCAGGACGACGACGACAACGGTTTTGGCGACTGTCAGGACTTCTCGTGCTCGAAGAACCCGATGGTCAGCGTCTGCGGCGAGTCCGAGGCCGGATTCTGCGGCGACGGTTGGGACAACGATTACGACGGGCAGACCGACTGCGACGACGAAGACTGCGCCGAGGCCGGCTTCTGCGCCCGCTGAAGCCGGGAATTTCGACGCACGCGCGCTTGTGTTATTGCTCGGGTCGATGCTGCGATCTTCTCCCACGCTCCTCCGACTGATCACGGCCGCGTTCGTCGTCGTTTCGGCGCCCGATGAAGCCGCCGCCGACGTCTATGCCAGCGAGCAGGACGGCGTGCTGCACATCACGAGCGAGCGACCGCGCAACGCCAAGGTCCTCTTCCACCTGCGGGACGAAGGCCGCAAGAGCCGCAGCGCGGCCGGTGGACGCGCGCCTGCCGTGGGCCGCAGCCGGTCGACGGGTGAAGGTCGCTCGACGATGCCGACGCCGAAGGACCTCGCGCCGGTCGTCAAACAGGCCGCGACCTACTACAACCTGCCCGAGGCCCTGATCTGGGCGGTCATGAAGATCGAAAGCGGCTTCTACCCCAACGCCGTCAGCAGCGTCGGCGCGCAGGGGCTCATGCAGCTCATGCCGGGTACCGCGCGGGACATGGGGGTCGACGACGCCTTCGACCCGGTCCAGAGCATCTTCGGTGGCGCTCGATACCTGCGCCTGCTCGCGAACCGCTTTTCGGGCGATCTCGTCCTGACGCTCTCCGGCTACCACGCCGGTGGCGGCGCCGTGGACAAGGTCGGCGGCATCCCTTACTCCCAGACCGCCGAGTACGTGCGTATGGTCCTCAACGCCTACTACGCCTACCAGCGCCAGCTCCCCGCGCAGTCCGATCCATGAATGCCACGCTGCGCGAGGAGTTCTGGAACCTCCCGAACTTCCTGACCCTCCTCCGCATCGCGATGATCCCCCTGGTGATGTTCTTCATCTGGGGCGGCGAACCCGAGGACTGCGTGATCGCCGGCTGGATCTACTCGGCGGCGACGCTGACCGACTTCTTCGACGGCTACCTGGCGCGGAAGCAGGGACTCGTCACGGTCATGGGCAAGTTCCTCGACCCGCTCGCGGACAAGCTGATCGTGATGGCCATGCTGGTGATCCTCGTCGCGTTGCACCGGGTCGCGGGCTCGCTGGTCGTGCTGGTGCTGGCACGCGAGATCACCGTCACCGGCCTGCGCGCGGTCGCGTCCATCGAGGGCCTCGTCATCGACGCCGGGCAAGACGGCAAGGCCAAGACGGCCCTCCAGATGCTCGGCGTCCTGTGCCTGCTCGTCCACTACCCCTACGAGGTCTGGTTCTACGGCTTCTGGCCGTTGACGGTCGACTTCCACGTCGTCGGGACGTGGGTCCTGTGGGGGTCCGTCTTCTTCAGCCTCACGAGCGCGGCGGAGTACTTCCGCAAGTTCTTCGCTGCGCTCGATGCCAAGCGGCGCAACAGCGCCGCCGAGTGAGCCTTTTCGCATGATCCTCGACACCGACGTTCTGGTGCTCGGGTCCGGCATTGCCGGGCTCTCGACCGCCCTCTCCCTGGCCGAGACCTGCGAGGTCACCCTCGCCACCAAGCGAGAGGCCTTCGAGGCCAACACCCACTACGCCCAGGGTGGCATTTCCAGCGTGCTCGGCGCGGACGACGCGTTCGAACTCCACGTCGAGGACACCCTCGTGGCGGGGGCCGGGCTCTGCAAGCCGGACACGGTGCAGCTCTGCGTCGAGCGGGGTCCCGCCGCCGTCCGGGCGCTCGTGGAATGGGGGGTCGCGTTCGACCGAGGGGGCGACGGCACCTTCGACCTCGGACGCGAGGGCGGCCACAGCCGGCGACGCGTCCTGCATGCGGGCGACATCACGGGGCGGGAGGTCGAGAAGGCGTTGCTGGCGGCGTTGGGCGCACATCCCAACGTGCGGCTCCTGCCGTACCACCACGGCGTCGACCTCATCACGAGCCACCGGCACCTCGGTACCGGCGGCCCGAGGCGATGTGTGGGCGCGTATGTCCTCGACGCGGAAGGGCGGCGGGTCGTGACGGTCCGGGCCCGCGCGACCGTGCTCGCCACGGGTGGGGCGGGCAAGGTCTACCGCTACACGACCAACCCGGACGTCGCGACGGGTGACGGCGTGGCCATGGCCTACCGCGCCGGTGCGCGGGTCGCCAACCTCGAGTTCTTTCAGTTTCACCCGACGTGCCTTTACCACCCGCTCGGCAACAGCTTTCTCATCAGCGAGGCGTTGCGCGGCGAGGGCGGCATCCTGCGGACGCGGGCCGGGCGGCCCTTCATGGACGAGGTTCACCCGCTCAAGAGCCTTGCGCCGCGGGACATCGTCGCCCGCAACATCGACCGCGTGCTCAAGGAGACGGGCGACGATTTCGTCCTGCTCGACATGACCCACCTGCCCGGCGACTTCCTCGCCGAGCGATTTCCCAACATCCACGAGCGCTGCTTGCAGCTCGGCATCGATATGCGGCGCGATCCCATCCCGGTCGTCCCCGCCGCCCACTACATGTGCGGCGGCGTCGTGACCGACCACCGCGCCCGGACGAGCATCGGCGACCTCTACGCGGTCGGAGAGGTCGCGTGCACCGGCCTGCACGGGGCCAACCGGCTGGCGAGCAACAGCCTGCTCGAGGGCGTCGTCTTCGCGCGCATCGCCGCGGAGGAGATCCGGGACCGCATGGATCGCAGCGCGCCCCGTCCCGACCTGCCCGCCTGGGAGTCCGTCACCGTTCGGGCGCCGGACGAAGGCGTCATCATCGCCCAGAACTGGAAGGAGATCCGGACGTTCATGTGGAACTACGTCGGCATCGTCCGCAGCGACACGCGCCTCGCCCGCGCGCGCCGACGCGTCGAGATGCTGCGCGAGGAGATCCACGAGTACTACTGGAACCACCACCTGACGTCCGACCTCCTCGAACTGCGAAATCTCGCACTGGTGGCCGAGCTGATCATCCGGTGCGCCCGCCTGCGCAAAGAGAGCCGGGGGCTGCACTTCACGACCGACTACCCGGAGCGCAGCGACGCCCGGTTCGGCTCCGACACGATTCTCGAGGGTCTCTGATTTTTTTTGTTGCGGGCCGTCCAGCGTCAGCGTATAACGCTCACACCTTGGCGCTGCGGGAATAACTCAGCGGTAGAGTGCAACCTTGCCAAGGTTGAAGTCGCGGGTTCAAATCCCGTTTCCCGCTCCCCGAAAGCCCCGGTCGCAAACGCGGCCGGGGCTTTTTGTTTTTCGGCGCCCGCCGCACCGCGAAATCTCAACCCACGGCGCGGTCAGGGACCGGCGGCGAGTCCCAACGCGGCCGCGAGCTCGGCGGCGGCGACGTCGACCTCGTAGTCGGCTTCGATGACGCCATCCTCGTGGTCGCGCAGGCGCTTGGCGAGGCTCGCGAGTTCATCGGGCGATGCACCGGCCGCTTCACCGCGCGCGAGAAGCGCGGCGGCGGCGTCGACGTCGGCGCGGCGCGCATCGAGTCGCGAACGGTCTTCCACCGCCGCCTCGTAGGCGGCATGCGCCGCGCGAACGGCCGATCGCGTCGCTTCGACCGTCGCATCGGCGACGGCCCGCTTGTGTTCGGCCTCGGCGGTGGCGAGGTCCCCGGCGTCCTGGCCGGGAAGGGGCAGCGCAATCCCGAACTGAAGCTGGATTCGGTCTCGCCGCTGGCCGCCAGCGCTGTCCTCGACCCAGCCGAGTTGCACGAAGGTCGGCCAGATCCACTGACCGCGCCGCTCGGCGAAGGCGGCCGCATCCGCCTCCCAAGCCTCGGCCCGGGCCGCGGCGATGGCCGGGTGCGTGGCAGCCACCTCGGGGGCGCCCGCGGGCGGCGCGCAGCGGTCACCGTCGACCGGTGGGGCGCCGGTTCGGGCTGTCCAGACCGCGGCGAGCCGGGTCGCGCGCCGCTCGGCCGCGTCCGCGACGTCCGTGGCGGTCGCCGACTCGAGGCGCGCGGCGGCGTGGGAGACGGCCGTGGCCGTGCCTGCCTGGAGCCGTTGACCGATGAGTTCGAGCCTGCGCGCCGCGTCGGCGGCGGCGGCGCGGGCAAGGCGTGCGTGTCGGGTCGCTCGCAGTAGCTCCGCATGGGCCACGCGAGCCTCGAGCGCGAACTCGACCTCGAGCGCGCGGACCTCGGCGGCGCTCAGGACGACGCGCGCCTCCGCGGCGGAGGTCTCGGCGCCGGGCACGCCGAGGCCCGGCAATCGGAGCCTCAGCGCAATCTCGCTCTCCCGGCCGAAGTCCCTCAGGTTGTCGCCGGCGCGAATCTCCGGCGCGTCCCAGGCACCGGCCGCCGCGATGTCTGCGCGACCGACGGCGGCCCCCTGTCGGGCGGCCCGCAGGAGCGGGGCCCGGTCGAGCAGCACCGCGAGCGAGGCGTCGCACCCGCGCGGTGCGGACGATGATTCCACGACCGCGACCGGCGGGCCGGGCAGGGGAGCGTCGGCTTCGGTTCGCAACGCAGCGGGCGGGTGGTAGCAGCCCGTGAGGACGATGAGGCCCCCCGTGGCGAGGCGGTAGTTCACGGCTGGTGCGTCGCCAACGTCGCGAGGCGGGGGGGGGCGTCGCCCGTGTCGAACAGAACGATCACCCGCCCGGAGGGCTCCCGCGCGATGCCCTCGGGCTTGAACCCCTCGAAGTCGCCGAGTTTGACGGGCGTCGTACTCGGGCTCGAGAGCGAGAGCCGCCAGGCAGAGCCGCACGGCGGGCCTTCAGGGAGCGTTGACGTCAGGTACAGATCGCCGTCGGCGAGGAAGAGGTCGCTCACGCCGCCCGGCGCCTGCGCCCGGCAGGTGGGCAACGGGACGGTCCGGTACGGTTCGAGCGTCAGTCCTGCGAGCTTTTTCGGGCCGCCCGCGAGTTTCAGGCGGTGGAGCCGTGCCTGACCCGCGGAGTCCGCCGGGGCCTTGAGCCCGATGAGAAGATCCTCGCCGTAGGCGGTCATCCCCTCGATGTCGAGCAGCGCGGTGAAGCCCAGCGCCTCGAGCTGCTCGGGCCCAAGCGACGCCGAGAGGGTCTCGTAGAGCGGGACAGCCTCGACGACTTCGAGCGCACGCGGCTCGGCCTTCACCGTCGCTCGAATGAGCAACTGGCGCTTCTTCGGTCGTCGCCCCTTCTGGCTCAGGCTCTGCGACGCGAGCAGGTAGACGCTGCCGTCCGCGCCCCGCGTGACGGACTCGAGATCCGAGACCGTTTCGAGGCCGATGAGGGGCACCGGATCGGGATCGAGGCCCTTGGCCGGATCGAGCGTGAAGACCCACGGCGGGGATTCGTCGGCGCTGGCCGGCCCGGTGTCGTCGCTGACCACGAGGAATCGGGACCACTCGGGCAGGTAGAGCAGCCCGCTGCCTTCGAACCGGGTCCGCGCGCGGAGGCTGTCGGGCACGGGGAGCAGCGGGGGCGCGTCGGCGGGGGGCACGGCGGCGACGGCCCCCCCGGCGCCCGCCTGCATGGCGACGCTGAGCGCCTCGCCGATGAGAAGCGGGGCCTCGGCCTGCGCCGGGACGTCGATGTAGACCGGTCGCCCGAAGCGGGGGCGGTCCGGGAACTGCCAGAGGTGCACCGGCATCTCGACGACCTCGGAGCCGACGGCGCGGACGACGCCGTGAATCTCGTGGCCCCGTTCTTTCGGACGCGCGACGATGGCGGCCCCGGGCTTGAACGCGCGCGCGGCCTCTTCCGGGGCGTAGGCGACGACGCGGGCGCCCGTGGTGCCGACCATCTGCACGACCGGTTCGCCCGCGCGGGCTGCGTCTCCGCTCGCCCGGAAGACCTGGGTGATCTGCCCGTCGACGGGGGCGCGCAGCGTGGCGCGGGAGCGGACTTCGAGCAGGCCGGCGATCCGCGCCGCCTGGGTCTCGAGTCGGGCGCGCACGGGGCGGACCTTGGCGGCGACGACCTCGTCGGAGATCTGCGCCAGCGCGGTGTCCACCTGGCTTGCGAGGCCCGACCAGGCCTGTTGGACCTCAGGGGCGTGGCGGCTCGCTTCGGTCAGGGCCGCCTGTCGCGCACGCAGCTCAGCGACTCGGTCGGCCTCGGCGAGACCGTCCCGGACCACGCTGTCGAGGCGCTGAAGCTGCTCACGCAATGACCCGATCTCGGCCCGACTCGCGGCCTCGTCCCCGCGCGCGGCGGCCAGCGCAGCCCGTGCCCGGGCGAGCTCGGTGACGAGGGAACGCCGCTGCTCACGGACGGCCTCCTGCGCCTCCGCGGCGACGGCGTCGGCCTCCGCAAGGAACTCTTCATAGATGCCCCGCTCGACGTTGATCTCCGCGTCGACGACGTCCGTCGCGAGCTGGAGAAGGGCGTCGCCCGTCCGCACGATGTCGCCGGGTCGCACGAAAACGGCGGTGACCCGCCCGTCGAGCGCGGGTCCGAGCAGATGCCGCGGGGCGTCGACGATGCCGGGGATCGCGCCTCGCTGCGGCGTGTTCCGGCTCCACAGCCCGAACGCCCCGAAGGCCGTGAGGCCCCAGACGAGATAGGTCAGGCGTTTGCGGGTCTCGAGTCTCATATTTCGGTGTGCGCGTCTTCGAGGAGAAGGCTGAGACCCTGGATCCCCGGCAGCGTCTCGAGCGCGGCGACGAGCTTCTCGTGGGTCGTCTGGGCCTTGAGCTTCACCTGGTACGCATATTCGAGCGTTTCACCCTGCGCCAGGTCGCGCAGGGCCACCAGCACGAAGTGCTCGCAATGCGCGCCGAGCAGGGCACGAACGTCGTCGCCGGAGGCCCCCTTGCGCGGCAACCAGAAACGAAGCAATCCGTCGTACCGCAGACGTCGACCGAAGGGCGACCACTGGAGGAGAAACGCCGCGCCGCAGAACGAGAGCGTTCCGAAGAGCGCCGACGGGTAACTCTTGACGCCCGTGGCGAGGCCGACGGCGAGCGCCGCAAACATGAAGACCATGTCCCGCGGATCCCGGATGCTCGTGCGATACCGGACGAGGGCCATCGTGCCCATGATCCCGAGGCCGCGCGCGAGGTTGTCGCCGATGGCCATCATCAGCATGGCGGCCACCAGCGCGCTGAGCACCATCGCCTGCACGAACCCCCGGCTGTACGACATGCCCTCGTAAGTGCGCTCGTAGGTGAAAGCGACGACCTGCGACAGGGCGAACGCAGACATGAGCGTCAGCGCGGCGGCCTCCCACGTCGTTTCGCCGGGCGCGGTGTTCAGGATCGTCAGCAGCTCGTTCACGTCGGGCGCTCCCGGAGCCAGTAGGCCGGTTCGCGAAGACCGACGGGCTCGCGCACGCCCGGCACCGTCGACTCCATGACGGTGCAGAACTTGCTGAACCCGGTCCGGATCAGCCCGAACCGCCGCACGATGTCACTCATCCAGAGCGGCACGGCGGTCGTACACTTGAGTTCCAGAATGACGCCGGAGAAAGGCAGGCCGAACCGGATACCGCCGTCCACCGGCCGCCAGCCCGGTTCGTGCATCGGGACGTGCCATCCCGCGGCACGCCGACCGCACAACTCGAAATCGAACGTCACGCGTCCGTAGTCGTCCACCTCGCTGACGAACGCCTCGCGGGCGTACTTCACGACGCAGATCGGCTCGGCGCCCCAGGTGCGCATGCGGCGGATGAACTCCTCCAGGTGGCGGCGGTCACGCTCCGTCCGCGCAATCTCCAGACCACGCGGCGACAGCAGGACGTCCGGGTAGGCCTCCTGCGGCACGGCGACCCGGATCTTGGAGATGACGTCCTTCAACCGACGCTTGCATTCGACGAAGTACGGACCGGTCACGTACCGCCGAATCCGCAATTTGAACCGACGAGCGGCTTCTTCCCGCGTCTGGTTGTAGAAGTCGAAGCGTGGCGTGTCCAGGTACAGGCTCGAGATCAGATACGGGCCGCGTGCGCTCGCCGAATCGGGGCGCACATAGGGGAGCACCGCCTCTCGCACCATCGGGGCGAGCGCCGGCGGTAATCGATACTTCATCTCGTACCGCTCGATGACCAGTTCAGTATTGGACACGTCGTCAGCCTAACCGTGGCCTCGGGGGGCCGCAATATTCGAAGCGCCGGTCCACTGGCGGCCCCGACCGGTTTTCGGCGGGCTCGGCCGAAATCGGGGCGTCACCCGTCTGTCACCGGCCTGTCGCCGCAGTGTTGCGCAACGATGAAGCAAAAATCGCGCCACGCGCCGAACCCGATCGGCCGCCGAACACCGCGTTCGGGCCGCCCGCCGGCCTTGGCAGCGGCGCCACGGGTGTAGCGATGGCTTGGCATCCCCGGGTTCCTTGGGACTCATGCTGGGAATCCGGTCTACCGATAGGGCATATTGGTGGCGCGAAATCCGGTTGCGTCGCGCACGGCCGGTCGGCGGAACGTCGACGGGTCGAGATCAGAAGCGCGTGGCGGGACCCCGGAGAGAGGAGCGAGACGGCGTGCGACGGAAGATTCGGGGAGTAGGGGCGCTCGGGCGGATCTGGCTGGCGGCGCTGGTCGCCGTTCTCTCGACCACGGCGAGCGGGTGCGGGGGGCTCTCCCGCGCCGCGCTCTACGAAGGGCCGCCCCTCGCCGAGCCGGAGTACCGTCTCGGGGTCGCCGACGTCATCGCCATCACCGTGCGGGACAATCCGTCCTTCTCGGTCGAAGAGGCGATCGTCCGGCCGGATGGTCACGTCACGCTGCCGATGGTGGACGATCTGCGCGTGGTCGGCCTGACCCCCGCTCAGGTCCGCGCCGAAGCGGCGCGACGGCTCGAGGCGTACATCAAACAGCCCATCGTCACGGTCAGCCTCGTCCAGCTCAACAGCTACGAGTTCTACGTCCTCGGTCGGGTCAACGCCCCCAACCGCTACGTGTCGACCCGCCTCGTGACCGTGCTTCAAGCCCTGGCGATGGCCGGTGACGTCACGCCGTACGCCACGCCGGAGAACATCGTCGTCATTCGACGGTTCCCCGACGGGCAGCGCCGGGTCCATGTCGACTATCCGGCCGTCGTCGACGGCACGCGCCTGTCGGACAACATCCATCTCGAAACCGGCGATGTCGTTTTTGTCCCCTGACCCGCGCCGCGACCGGCGCCCCGAGCGGCGCGGGTGGTGGCGCGTCGGTCTTTCGGGCGCGGTCCTCGTTCTCTGCGCGGTGCCGGTCCCGGGGAGCGCACAGACGCGGGACGACGCCGGCTCGGTGCGCGAGCGCGCCCGGCCCGCGGCCTTCGAGGAGGAAGGCGCGGCCGACGAAGAGGTCACGCCGCGTGGACGCCGTCTCGGCGCCCAGGAAGCCGCCGGACGGGGTCGGGGGGGCGGCGCCGGGACGGCCCCCGCATGGATCCCCTACGCGACGGCGGCGGCCTACCTCGCTCATGAACGCAGCGCCGAGCGGGGACTCGCCGTCGATGCGAACGGGACGACCGTGAGCGAGGTTCAGGGGGCCGAAGCGCAGACGGCGGGCGTCGGCGGGGAGGTCGGCCTGCGCTTTGCGGGCGAGCGTACGACCGCGCGCCTGGCGTACCTGCTCGGGCTCGCCCTGCGGGACGACGAGG
This sequence comes from Myxococcota bacterium, assembly GCA_023150895.1. Classification (GTDB taxonomy): domain Bacteria; phylum Myxococcota_A; class Bradymonadia; order UBA7976; family UBA1532; genus CAINDO01. Next base: position 74,379 of record JAKLJY010000025.1, read on the forward strand.
AGGCTGGCTGGCAGAGTGTGACGCACGGCCTCCAGGCGGAAGCCGAACGCCAGGCGACGCAACGACTCGCACTGCGCGCGGCGGCCGGGACGTTCGTCGGGCTGCGCGAGTCGCAGACGGCGCTCGACGGGGTCGGGCTCGGCGGCGGGACGGCCCCGCCGGGGACGGACCGCCGGTTGCTCGCGCGGATTCCGTACCTCCGTCAGGACGCCGCGTTGGGCCTCACCGCGGCGACGGGGGAGACGGTTCGCCACCGGTTCGGCGTGGCGGGGTCGGCGCTGCTGTATCCCGATCGCGAGGTCGTCGAGGCCGCGGGCGAGCGCCTGTTCGAAACCTGGACGGTCGGACCGGAGTACGGACTCGAATGGGGCGTCACCGAGCGGGACACCCTGCAGCTCGGTGCGAACGCCGCGACGACCTGGTTCGTTCCCGTTTTCTCGGGGACGCTGGCGGCCGAAGCGGGCGAGGGGGTGCCGTCGTCCGACACGGTCGAGTCGCCGGCCCCGCTCCAGACGGTCGGCGCGCAGGTCGGTCTGACGCGGCGACTGAGCACCACCTGGACGGTCCGCGCGCATGTCGGCGCCGGCATCGTCTGGCCGCTCGAGGACACCCGGCCGCAGGACTCGACGTCCGAGGCGCTGGACACGGGAGCCTCGGCCGCGTTGCTCGCCGGCGTCGGCACCCAATGGCGACGGGGTCGCTGGCAGCTCTCCCTCGAGGGCGGTCGGGAGACCACGCAGAGCGAAGTCGGCGCCGTCTTCGCGACGTCGACGGCCCGTGGCGAAGGCCGGCGGCGTTTGACCGAGTCCGTCGACGTGGCCGTTCGCGGCGGCGTCGCGCGCTACGACGTGCTGGCCCAGGTCTTCGCCAGCGAGGCCGATCTCGCGGCGTTTGCCGCCGCGCCTCCCGGCGTGACGGACCGCGAGACCCTCGTCGAGCGCGCCCGCCGGGCTCAGGAAGGCTACGGGCTCGAGGCTGGGGCGCTGGGAAACTGGCGCTTGAGTCCCGTCGCCGCTCTGTCGATCACCTATTCGATGGAACAACGGATTTCCGATGATCGTGACCGCGGGGATAGACTCGTCCACCGCGGCATCCTGGGGTTGACCGTGGCGACCATGATCGGCGGTCAGTCGGCGTTGCCGGTCGGCGGCGACGAGGAGTGAGTAGAGAAAATGGCCTTCTATCGACCGACGACTCTGCGGGACTACAGGGAGCTTGCCCGCCGAATTCTGAGGCGAAAGTGGTTGATCCTCGGCGTCTTCATGATGGTTCTGGGTGTGAGTGGCGGTCTCGTGCTCCGCATGCCCAAGATGTATAAATCCACCGCCATGATTCTGATTCAGCCCGGGCAGATGAACAACGCCGTGGTGGTGAATCTCAACCTCGAGGCCCGGCTGAGGACCCTCAGGCAGACAATCACGAGCCGGACGGAACTCGAGAGCATCATTCGGGAGCTGAACCTCTTTCCCGAGCTCCGAGACACCCGGTCGATGGACGACGTCGTCGAGTTCACCCGGCGACGCGTCGAGGTCGTCGTACAGGGACGAGACCTCTTCCAGGTGAGCTTCGTCCACGACAACCCGAAGATGGCGCAGCTCGTTGCGGAGCGCCTGTCCCGCAAGCTCATCGACGAGAGTGCCAGCGACGACGTCAAGAGCAGCCGCGAGAAGGTGGACTTCCTGACGCAGCGGACGGAGCAGCTCAAGCGCGACCTCAAGGAGTGGGACGCCAAGATCCAGCAGTTCAACGAGGACAACGCCGAGATTCTCGTGCTCGAGCAAGGGGCAGGCGCGCCCATCGCCGCAGCCCGCGAACAACTCAAGGCCATCGAGCAGGAGCTCAAGCGCGCGGAGAAGTCGCCGAGCGGCTATCGGCGCCCCCGGTCGGCGACCGCCGCACCGGTGGCCGGCACGACCGATCCGGAGGTGTCCCGGCTGCGGTCCGAGGTCGAGGTGGCGCAAGGCCGGCTCGACGCCCTGCGTCTCACGAATACGGACGACCATCCCGACGTCGTCGCGGCGCGCAAACAACTCCAGGCGCTGCAGGCGCAGCTCACGCGGGCCCAGGCCCGGGTGCCCGCACCCGCGACCACTGCTCCGCGGCCCGATCCCGAGCCGGTGGCGGTGCCCGCCGCACCCACCGGGCAGAGCGAAGTCGCCAAGCTGCGCCAGGAGCGGGATGCCGTGCTCGCGTCGATCGATCGGGTCAACGCCAACATGCGCGAACTCCCGCGGGTCCGCGCCCAGCTCGGCGAAATCGAGCGCGAGCGGCGGCGCGTCACGGAGGCGCTCGACACCGAGGTGCGCAAGCTGGCGGAGGCCGAGACCAACTTCAACGTCGTCGCCGCCAACAAGGGCGACACGTTCAAGGTTCAGGATCCCGCGAACCTGCCGCAGCAACCGGATTCACCGCGCAAGGCCATCGTGCTGGCGGCGGCGGGCGTCCTCGGGCTGTTGATCGCGCTCGGGGTCGCGCTCCTGCTCGTCTACCTCGACCAGACCGTCTACAACGAATACGAGCTCTCCCGCGTGACGGACCTCCCCGTCCTCGTGAGCATCGGGCAGTACGACATGGCCGCGCTGCCGCTCGCGGAGCCCGATCTCGGGCCTCTGCCGGGGGGGGGCGACGGCCGGACGGGAGCGAGACGCCATGGCGGATGACCGACTCCCCGACCGGAAACGGACGGGGACCTACCTCTTCGTACGTCCGAAGAGTGCCCGCCGCGCGCGGGTCACCGGCTCGAATGACGCCCTGCCGGCCGTCCCGACGGGCGGCACGCCGGCGCCCGAGCTGGCGCAGCCCGCGGAGCCGCCGGCGCCTCGACTCCGGTATCGGCGACCTCGACTCGAGCCCCGACGTCTCGATGCCCGTCTGCTCTTTTTCCTCTCGCCCGACGCCCCGGCTACCGAGCCGTACAGACAGGCAGCCGCCGTCCTCGGCACGGAGGGCTCGGTCCAGCGCCGCCTCTGGGTCGTCGGCGCCGCGCCCGCGGTGGGGGCGACGCTGACCTGCGCGAACCTCGGCGCCGCCCTGACCGAGTACGGACGCGTGACGCTCGTCGACGCGAGTCGACCCGGCACGCCTCGCCGGCTCACGTCGCTCTTCGGGCTCGACGAGCCCGGGGCCGCCTACGGTGTCGACCACCTCGACCTCTGGCTGCTGAGCGACCGTCTCGCGTTGAAGGCCGACGGGGCGGTGCTCGCCCCGACGGAGGGCGGTCAGCGAGCGTTCCAGGCGATTGCTTCCACGGCGGATTTCGTTCTCGTCGACGGGCTGCCTGCCGATGATCCGGCTGTCGTCGGGGCCATGCGGTCCCTGGTCGACGCGGCGGTGATCGTGCTGCGCCCCGCCGATCTCGGCACCGGACGTTACGAAAGGACGCTCGATCGCCTCCAGGGGCTCCCCGTTGCCGGAATTCTCCTCAACGGTGCAGGCGACGCGGTCATCGAAACCTGAACCATGACAGCGCGTTTCAAGGCCTTCATCGTCCTGTTCGAGAGCCTCACGTTCACCGTCGGCTTCCTGTTCGGCGTCGCGGCCCGGTTTCCGGACGTCCCGCTCTTCGAACACGAGAATCTGATGGCGAAGGCCCTCACCATGACGGCCGTCATCCAGCTCTGCCTTCAGTACAACGGCCTGTACGACTTCAAGGCCACCCACGTTCATCGGTCGCGCTTCCTTCGATTCGTCAGCGGACTGGTGCTCGCGAACGTCGTCCTGGCCCTCCTTTACTGGATGTTCCCCGATCTGACGGTCGGTCGCGGCGTCGCGCTTCTCGCGATGGGCTTCGACATCGTCGCGTTCTCGCTCTGGCGCGTCGCCATCTCCCGCTATGTGAGAGCCCGCCCGTTGCGCCGGGTCCTGATCCTGGGGGACGGGGATCTGGCCTGTGAACTCGCCGAAATGGTCCGGCATCACGAGTCCGTCGGGTATCGGTTCGTCGGCTTCCTGGCCCCCGACTCGGCCGACGTGCTTCTCGACGGCCGGATCGGCAAATACTCGGAACTCTCGGAGTGTGTCCGGCGCTCTCAGACGGATCTCGTCGTCGTCGCCATGCCCGATCGACGGGGCGCGATGCCCGTCGCCGAGCTCCTCGACCTGAAGTTCTCGGGCGTCGAGGTCATGGAGGGGGTCGACCTCTACGAGCTGTTCACCGAGAAGATCTACGTAAAGGGTCTGAAGCCGAGCTGGATGATCTTCGGGGACGGCTTCCGGACGACGGAGGCCCGGAAGTTCTCCAAGCGGGTCCTCGACATCGGCGTCTCCGTCGTCGCCGTCATCGTGGCCGCCGTTCCGATGGCGCTCACGGCCCTTCTGGTGAAGATCACGAGCCCCGGGCCGGCCATCTACGCTCAGGAGCGTGTCGGCGAGTTCGGCAAGATCTTCACGCTCTACAAGTTCCGCTCGATGCGCCTCGACGCCGAGTCGGCCGGACCTCAGCTCGCAAAGAACAGTGACCCGCGCATCACGCGGTTCGGCGAGTTCATCCGAAAGACGCGCCTCGACGAACTCCCGCAGCTCTTCAACGTCCTCCGCGGTGAAATGAGTCTCGTCGGCCCGCGTCCGGAGCGCCCGTTCTTCGTGGTCAAGCTGCAGCGGGACATCCCGTTCTTTCGGCAGCGACTTTTCGCCAAACCCGGGGTCACGGGGCTCGCGCAGGTCAAGTTCCGGTACGCCGAGAACCCAGAGGACCACGTGGAGAAGCTCCAGTACGACCTCGCCTATATCAAGAACATGAGCATCCTGTACGACCTCCAGATCATCCTGGAAACGGTCAAGGTCATGGTCTTTCGGCAGGGCGCCCGCTGAATTCTCCGGCCCCCGGAAATGACCTTTACAGGTCCGGGGGGATCGCTTAGAGTGCCGCCCCACTCCGCCGGCGTACTGCGTCCGGCGGCCTCCCCCGTACGGGGGAGTGCACTTCAAACCCAAAGGGGGATCTGTTTCGTGATGGATTTTCGGAGCGTTTCCATTGAAGAGCTCCGCAATCGGACGGAGGTGCCCGAGGACCAGGCCGTAACCAGTGTCAAGGCCGGTGAAGACTCGTTTGCCGAACTGTTCGAAGGCGGAGAGGCGAGTCGCAACTTCCGGGTCGGCGACATTGTGAAGGGCCGTGTGCTCTCGGTGACCAAGGACTTCGTAGTCGTCGACATCGGCTACAAGTCCGAGGGCCAGATCCCCATCGAGGAGTTCCGTGACGCCGAAGGCAAGGTCACGGTCGCCTCCGGTCAGGAGGTCGAGGTCTACGTCGACCAGGCCGAGACCGAGGACGAGCTCGTCGAGCTCTCGAAGGACAAGGCCGAGAAGCTGCGGGTGTGGGACCAGATCAGCGAAGCCTGCGAGCGCGACGAACTCGTGCGCGGGCGCATCGTGGCTCGGGTCAAGGGTGGTCTGTCCGTCGACATCGGCGTGAAGGCCTTCCTCCCGGGCAGCCAGGTCGACATCCGCCCGATTCGGAACCTGGAGAAGTTCATCAACCAGGAGTTCGACTTCAAGGTCATCAAGTTCAACAAGCGCCGCGGCAACATCGTGCTGTCGCGCCGCGTCCTGCTCGAGCGCGAGCGGGCCGAACTGAAGGCCAAGACGCTCGAGCGCCTGGAGGAGGGCCGCGTGCTCCGCGGCACCGTCAAGAACATCACCGAGTACGGCGCCTTCGTCGACCTCGGTGGCATCGACGGCCTGCTCCACATCACCGACATGAGCTGGGGCCGGGTCAATCACCCCTCCGAGATGGTTCAGGTCGGCGACG
>JAKLJY010000260.1 GCA_023150895.1 Myxococcota bacterium
GGGCGGAGGCGGCCGGGGGCGGCGCGGCCGGGGCCGGGGCCGGAATGGCCGAGGCAGGCCCGATCTGATGTTCGGCCGTTTCTTCGTCCGGGCGTGCGGGGCGGAGACCGCCGCTGCCCGCCGAGATCGCCGGCATCGAGGGCTGCGAGAGCGACGACGCGTGGACCGCGCCGGGCTCGGTCACCGCCGCCTGGAGTTCACGTGCGAGATCGGCCGCGGACTGCGGCCGCTGGTCGGGCTTCTTCGCGAGCGTCCGCATCAGCACCTGCACCAGCGCGGGGGGCAGGTTGAGCGCCGCCGGCAGCGGCGGCACCGGCTCGCCGATGTGGGCCATCAGGAGGTCGAGCGGGCTCGTGTGGACGAACGGCGGGCGCCCCGACAGCATCTCGTACAGGAGGATGCCCATGCTGTAGAGGTCGCTGCGCCCGTCGACGGATTGGCCGCTGGCCTGCTCGGGCGACATGTACCGCGGCGTGCCCATGATGATGCCCTGCCGCGTCGCCACCGAGTCCTTGCCGTCGGTCGCGAAGCGCTTCGAAAGCCCGAAGTCGAGCAGCCGGACTTTCTCCTCGCCGAGCGAGCCCTGCACGACCATGAGGTTGTCGGGCTTGAGATCGCGGTGCAGCAGGCCGAGGCCGTGCGCTTCGGTCAGCGCGGCGAGCACCTGGCAGACGAGCCCGACCGCACGCGCAGGCGCGAAGGGCGCCTCGGTGCGGATGAGGTCGGTCAGGGGGCGACCGGCGACGAGCTCGAAGGCGATGTAGAGCAGGCCGTCGGGCTCTTCGCCGTAGTCGTGCAGCGTCACCACCGCGGGGTGACTCAGGGCGGCGACGACCTTGGCCTCGCGGAAGAAGCGCGCGCGAATCTCCGGGTCGACCGCGTCGCTTCCCCGGATGACCTTGAGCGCGACCTGCCGGCCGACGGGCTCCTGCACGGCGCGGTACACGGCGCCGAAGCCGCCCTCGCCGAGCATGCCGACCACCGGGAACTTGCCGCCGATGACCCGCCCGAGCAGCGCGTCGTCCGGTCGGGCGTCGGCGTCTCGCGCGAGCACCAGAACCGAGCCGTCCGTCGGGCACCGCGTCCCGAGGCGGGCAGCGGGCACCTGATGACCACAGAGACGGCAGCGCATCTCCGGGCTGCCGAAGGCACCGCTCATCGCAAGCTCCGCTGACCGGGGTCCGACGTCTTCATTCGGCGCAATGTAGGGACGTTTGCGCCACACTGCAACGGCGCGGGCGCGTATTCACAGGCAGGGTGCACGGCGCCGTGCCCGCACCGCCGTCCACACCGGAGGTCCCATGTCCCCGCTCCGCCGCCGCATCCCGTCGGGCCTGTCGCCCCGAGCCCTGGCCATCGTGGCCGTCGTCGTCGCCGGTGCCACAGCGCCGGGCTGCACCGCCGATGCCGGTCTCGAGGCCGACGCGAACGTCCCGGCGGACGACCGCGCCGCCCCGGGCCCCGAGCCGACCCTCGACGCGACGCCCGCCGAGGACCAGGGCGGCCCGGCCCCCACGCCCGACGCCGCACTGCCCCCCGCACCGGACGCCGCCCCGCAGGCCGCCGACGCCGCGCCGGTCCCGGAGGCCGCCCTCGACGACTGCACCGCCGCCTGCGACCGGGCGCTCGATTGCGCCGCCGAAGTGTGTGAAGGCCTCGGCGAGGCCGGCGCCGAGGGCCTCCGCCGCTCGTGCAGCGCGCTGTGTCTCGGCAATCCGGCCTTCGCGATCGTCGTGTCCGGGTCGGAGACCTGCGAGGACGTCGTCGAGTTCTTCCGGGACCGCGGCGCCGCCGATGCAGCGATCACCGCGGCCTGCCCGCCTCCCGCTCCGCCCCCGCCGATGCCCGATGGCGGCGAGTGCCGCATCCCCTGCGGCGAGGGCGAGGTCTGCACGGGCGGTCACTGCGTCCGGCTCGACGGCACCTGTGCCGGTGACATTCACTGCCGGTTCGGCACGCAGCGGTGCGTCGAGGGCACCTGCGTCGCCGCCGAATTCGCGCCGTGTCGGGGCGACGAGACCTGCGCGCCCGGTCAGTTCTGTCTGGTCGACCCGGCCAATCCGCTGGCCGAGGGCGCCTGTGTCTTCGATTGCCGCAACGACGAGACCTGCCCGTTTCACGAGCGCTGTTTCCCCGAGTACGGCGGCCTTTGTTATTACGAGACCTGCGGCGTCTCGACGGCCAACGGCGAGCCGGGCGGCGAGTGCCGCATCGGCGGACCGGGCGGCCTTGCGGGCACCTGCTTCCCGCTGCCCGCGGCGAGCGGCGAAGGCTCGGGCATCTGTCTCGAAGCCGGCGTCGCCGCCGAGGGCGAGCTGTGTGATCTGCAGGTCGAGGGCCGCGATCCCGCGGCGCGCGCCGTCCAGTGTGCGCCGGGGACCTACTGCTGGGGCGACTTCGACGACGACGCCCTGCCGCCCGACGCCTGGATGCAGACCGGAGAATGTGCCGGCCTGTGCGATCCCCGCAGCCCCGCGTGCAGCGAGGGTCGCACCTGCCTCGACCTGAGCAATGGCGACGATCCGGCGACGCCCGAGGATGACACGCGGTACCTGGGCATCTGCCTCGAGCTGGAGTGCGCCCTCTTCCCCGCGCCGGACGCCCCGCCGGACTGCGCCGAGGGCTCGGCGTGTCGGGTCGCGGCGGTCGGTGCGACCCGTGGCGATTGCGGTCCCGCGGGGGCCGGCGGGCGCTTCGAACCCTGCGAGACGCACGACGAGTGCGCGGGCATCTCGTTCTGTGGCGAGGCCGGCGCTCCGACGACGGTCTGCATTCCTCTCTGCGACCCGAGTGCAAACGGCGAGACCTGCGCCGAAGCCGAATCGTGCTATGCCGAGCCCGGCTGGGTCGTCGGCTTCTGCGTACCCGATCCCGGCCTGTAGAATCAGGCGCGGCGCGTCGCGCGCAGGGTCTCCAGGGCCTCGAGCGTCTTCGGCCAGTCGTCCTTGAGAAGGCGGGAGAGCGCCCGGTCGGCGAGCAGGCGGCCCTCGGTCTGGCAGGGTGCGCAGTAGTTCATCTCTCCGTCGGCGTAGACGATCCGCTGCACCGGCGCACCGCAGGTCGGGCAGGGTTGGCCGGCGCGGCCGTGGACGGCCATGTCCGGCCGGAACGCGGTGACCTTTTCCGGGAAACCGTCCCCCACCTCGGCCCGAATCCGCGCCGTGAAGCGCGTGAGAATCTCGCCGACGGCCGCGTACAGCCGGTCCCACTCGGCGTCCGAGAGCTGACGGGTGCGGCGCAGCGGCGAGAGCCGCGCCGCATGCAGAATTTCATCGGAATAGGCATTGCCGATCCCCGACGTCCGGCGGGGATCGGTCAGCGCCCGCTTGAGCGTGTGATCGGTCGAAGACAGCGCGGCCCGGAATCCGGCGGCGTCCGTCTCCTGGACCTCGAGCCCGCCGGGATCGTGCGCGGCGAGGCCCGCCTCGTCGGCGACGAGGTGGACGGCGGCGCGCCGTTTCGTGCCGGCCTCGGTCAGGACGAGACTCGCATCCTCGAAGTCGAACACCGCCTGCGCGAGTCGGGGCGGCAGCGCTGCCCCCGCGGGCAGAAGGCGCAGACGCCCGGCGAGCATCAGGTGCACGACCACGAAGCCGGCCTCGCCGAAGTCGAGGACGAGCCGCTTGCCGAGACGCCGCGTCCCCCGCAGCGCCCGCCCGACGAATGCCTGCGGGGCCGGCGTCACCGTCCGCAGCACGAACGGGCTCGGCCAGCGCGTCCCCTGCAGGACGTGTCCGCGGAGGCGCCGATCGATGGCCTCCAGGTAGGCGACGATGTCGGGCAGCTCGGGCATCGGGCGATGTTGCGACTTCCGCGCGCTCGCGTCACGCGCTACGGTCGCGCGAGTTTTGCCTTCGACCCCAGGAGCCCCCAGCCCATGAACCTCGAGTTCCTCAATCCCTACAAGGACGGCACGCCGTTCCACCCCGCCGTCGTGCATCTGCCCCTCGGCGTCTCGCTGGTGCTCCCGCTCCTCGCGCTGCTCGCCGCGGTCGCCATCTGGAAGGGCTGGGTGCCCAAGCGCACGTGGTGGGTCATCGTGCTCCTGCAGGCCATGCTGGCGGTGGGGTCCTTCATGGCCTACCAGACGGGCGAGCACGAGAAGGACCTCGTCGGCGGCATCGTCGACGACGCCCCGGTGGACGCCCACGAAGAGGCGGCGCAGGTCTTCTCGGTCACGGTCTACGCGACCCTGGCCGTGTCCATCGCCGCCGGCTTCGCGCAGGCCTCGCGCCTCGCCCCGGTCGCGCACCTGCTGGTGGCGGCGCTGAGCCTGGTGATCGTTTTCCTCGGGATGCGGGTCGGTCACCTCGGCGGACGCCTGATCTACGTCCACAACGCGGCGCAGGCCCATCTGCCCGAAGCGACCGGCTCAGACGGCGCGGACGCCGATGCCGACGGCGAGAAGAAATCGGGCGGCGGCGAGAAGAAATCGGGCGGCGGGGATCACGACGACGACTGATCGGACCCCGCGGGGCTGCCTCCGCGGGCGGCCGCCACGAGCCGCGCATACCCGTCGCGCCCGAGGATGCGCACGAACTCGTCCTCGAAGACCTCGAGAATCGGCCGTGGGGGCGTGCACGCGCGCTGGCAATCCGCCCCGTCGAGCTCGTCCTTGCTCCAGCGGTCGACGGTCAGCTCCCCCTCCGACCGCAGGATGGGATAGGTGTAGCAGTCGATCGGCTTGAGTGCCGGGTCGGTGCGCTGCAACGCACACAGCCCGTCCGGGCGCCGAAAGACGCAGGTGTCGAGCGTGCTGTCATCCGGATCGGTGAGCACGGCGGTCGCGACGCCCTCGCCCGACGGGAAATCGGCGTGCATCATGCGCTCGTCGTCGAACCACTCGGCAGGGTCGTGGCGGGTCGCCGGCAGGTGGCCGCAGATCTCGTCGGCGCGGGCGAGGATCGTGTCGCGCAGCCGCGCATCGAGAAACACGCCGTTTCGGCAGCACGCCCCTTTGCACTCCTCGAGGCGACAGCGCTCGCCGCGGGTGTCGGCGAAGACGGACGGGTCGACGAGCAGGTCGGCGATGCGGAGCGGGGCGGGTCGTTTCATCGGGCGCTTCTACCACATCTCCCTTTCGCCGCGGGTCATTGCGCGGCACGATGCGCGGCCGTGAGTGTCACGCCCCCCCCCGTCGATCCTGCATCCCGCGCTCCGGGCGCCCTCGAGGACGGCCTGCGCCGCGGGGACGATCTCGCCGTGCTCGACGCGCTCATGGCGCGCTACGGGGACGTCGTGCTGCGACACTGTGAGGCCGCCCTCGCCGATCTCGGCGATGGGACGCTCGGCGCCGAGGCCCGACACGACACGTTCGTCGAGGCGTTCCGCAGCCTGAACCCGATCGAGGCGCTGCCCGATCCGCAGGCGTTTCTGCTCGGGATCGCGGACGCGCAATGCACCCTCATCCGGCAGGCCGAAAAGTCCCGCCGCCTGCCCCGCGAGGCCCTCGACGTCACCGGGTTCGCGCAGGACTGGCAGGCGGTCGTCCGCTGGGAGATCGAGGTCATCCTACAGGAGCCGCCGGAGGGTCCGGACAAGGCGAACGCACGCCGAGGCCGTCGTCGACCCGGCCCGTCGATCTGGCCGGCGGTGATCCTGGGCGGCATCAGTCTCGTCTTGCTCCTCGTCATGTGGCGGTACACCTGACCGACCCCGTGCCCCCATTTTCGTTGACAGCCCGCGCGCGCTCGCCAAAATGCGCGCGCTTTCGTCGAACTGCCGGCCGCCCTCCCCCTTACCCCTGGCCGGCGCTGGAGGACATCATGCGTCTTTCTCTCGTGATCAGCGGCATCGCCCTCGCCTCCCTGACCGTCGCGTGCAGCGGCGGCGAGGCCCCCAAGGCCCCCGCGGCCCCCGCCACGGCGGCCGCCCCCAAGTCCGAGGCGCCCGCCACGGCCGCGCCCGC
>JAKLJY010000261.1 GCA_023150895.1 Myxococcota bacterium
AACACACTGAGAGTCGCTTTCATCCAGACACCCTTCGCCTCTTCGTCGCCGCCTACCAGACCGTCTGTCCGCTGACCACGGGAGAGCTCTGGGCGATCGCCACGTCGCTGCGCATCGTGCTCATCGAGAACCTGCGCCGCTTGGCGGACGGGATCGTGCGTCGTCAGGCGCAGCGGGCCCAGGCGGACGCGCTGGCCGAGGTGCTGCTCGACCCACACCCGCGCTGGGTCCCGTGGCGCCTGTGGTGGCTCGGGCGCGCGGCCACGGCGCCCGCGTTCGCGACGCGCCTCGTCCAGCGGCTCAACGACCGCGACCCCGAGACGACGCCCGGGCGCGTGTGGCTCGACCAGCAGCTCGCCCGGCAAGGCACCACCACCGAGGAGACGATCCGCCGCGACCACCTCGACCAGGTCGGCGCGCAGGGGCCCGTGCGCGACGGCATCACCAGCCTCCGCGACCTCTCCGCGGTCGACTGGGGCGACTTCGTGGAGGGCGTCAGCCTGGTCGAAGCGGCGCTGCGCGACGGGGCGCCGGCGCACGAGCTCGACTTCGCGACGCGCGACCACTACCGCCACGCCGTCGAGGATCTGGCGCGCCATTCCGGCTGGACGGAGCTCGCCGTCGCGCAGGAGGCTGTCGCGCGCGCGCGCATCGGCTTAGGTCGCGAGTCCGACGCCGGGTACAGCCTGATCTCCGGCGGAAGGCCTTCGCTGCAGGCCGCGATCGGCTATCGCGCGCGCTGGTCGGAGCGCGTGATGATGGCGTTGCCGTTCCATGCCACCACCCGGTACTTCGGCGGGATCATGCTCGGCACCGCCGTGGCGCTCGCGCTCCCGCTCGGCCTCGCCGGTCACTGGGGTGCGTCGGCCGTCGAGCTCGTCCTGTTCGGCGTCCTCGCGCTGATCCCCGCCTCCGAGCTCGCGGTCGCGGTGGTGAACCGCCTCGTGTGCCGGCTACGGGCCCCCCGCAAACTCCCCAAGCTCGCGCTCGAAGGCGGCGTCCCGGCTGGACTGCGCACGCTGGTCGCCGTTCCGACGTTGCTCACAGACGCCGCGGAGGTCGAAGCGCTCCTCGACCGCCTCGAGGTCCACTACCTCGCGAATGACGACGCTCACCTGCGTTTCGCCCTCGTCACCGACTGGTGCGACGCGGCGACCGAGCGGTTGGAGGGCGACGACGCCTTGCTCACCCTCGCGAGAGAGGGCGTCGCCGCCCTCAACGCTCGTTACGGCAGCCGGCGTTTCTTCGTCCTTCATCGCACCCGGCGATGGAACGAGCGGCAGGGACGGTGGATGGGCTGGGAGCGCAAGCGCGGCAAGCTCCACGAGCTCAACCGGCTGCTGCGCGGCGCCACGGACACGTCGTTCGTCGGGGGAGAGATCGGCGACCTCGGCGTCGACGTCCGCTTCGTGATCACCCTCGACAGCGACACGCGCCTGCCGCACGGCGCCGCACGGAAGCTCGTCGGCGCGATCACGCACCCGCTGAACCGCCCGGTCCACGACCCGCTCACCGGGCGCGTCGTGCAGGGCTACGGCATCCTGCAGCCGCGGATCACGCCGACGCTCCCCGACGCCGGCGGCACGCTCACGCAGCGCATATTCTCGGGTCAGGCCGGCCTCGATCCGTACGCTTTCGCGATCTCCGACGTCTACCAGGACCTGTTCGACGAAGGCAGCTTCACCGGCAAGGGGATCTACGACGTCGACGCGTTCGAGAAGGCGCTCGCGGGGCACGTGCCCGACAACACGCTCTTGTCTCACGACCTGCTCGAGGGCCTGTACGCTCGCGCCGGGATGCTCACCGACGTAGAGCTGTTCGAGGCGTACCCCGCGACCTATGCGGTCGCATCCGGCCGACAACACCGGTGGGCACGCGGGGATTGGCAGCTCCTCCCGTGGATCTTCGCGCGGGGCTCGATCCCCGCGATCGGGCGCTGGAAGATGCTCGACAACCTTCGGCGGACGCTGGTTCCTCCGACGCTTCTCGCGACGCTGGTGGCGGCCTGGGCGATGCCGGGCGGGCGGGCGGGGCTGTGGACCGTGTTCGTCCTGGCGACGCTGACGCTCCCCGTGCTCATGCCGCTGGCTCTCGACGTGTTGCCGCGGCGGAGCGGCCTCTCGAAGTGGCTGTTCATCCGTGGGGTTGGCGGCGATCTCGGGTTGGCGTTCGGACGCATCGGCCTCGGCCTCGCGCTGCTCGTCGTGGAAGCCCGGCGAATGACGGACGCGATCACGCGGACCTTGTACCGAATGGCGAGCGGCCGCGGCCCGATGCTCGAGTGGGTCACTGCAGCCGAGGCGGCGCTGACCTCTCGCCTGCGTGCACGCGACGCGCGGCGATGGCTCCTGGTCTCCCTGGCGCTCGCGGCGTCGGGCCTGGTCGCCGTGGCGGTCCTGGCGCCCCAGGCCTTGCCGTGGGCCACACCGTTCCTCCTCCTGTGGGGACCCGCGCCAGCGATCGTCAGCCTGATCAGCGCGCCGCCGCGTGTTCACCGGCGCTCACGACTCGATGCGGCCGACGCCGACCTCTTGCGGCTCACGGCACGCCGGACCTGGCGTTATTTCGAGACATTCGTCACGGTGGACGATCACGACCTCCCGCCGGACAACGTCCAGGAAGACCCTCAGCACGTGGTCGCTCATCGGACCTCACCGACCAATATCGGGTTGTACCTGCTCTCCGCCGTCGCCGCGCACGACATGGGTTGGCTCGGCACCGCCGCCTTTGTCGTGCGCGTCGAGTCGACGTTCGCGACGTTGGACCAGCTCGAACGGCACCGCGGCCACTTCTTAAACTGGTACGACACGGCCTCTCTCGCGCCGCTGGTGCCTCGCTATGTCTCGACCGTCGACAGCGGCAACCTGGCCGGGCACCTCATCGCCCTGCAGCAGGCGTGCCTCGAGGTCGAGGGGCCGACGCCTGCCCGCCGAAGGGACGGTGTCGCCGACGCCCTGGCGCTGACCCGGGAGGCGATCCTGCGGGCGGGGGATGACCAGCGCGATGGCGCGGTCCGCCGCCGTCACCTCGACGAGACCGCCTCCGAGCTCGCCGTTCTGCTGGCGGCCGGCGCTCGCTGGGACGCCCTCGCCGACAGGGCCAACGCGCTCCTCGACATCGCCCATGCGCTCGCAGACCAGCGCGGCGACACCTACGCAGAGACCCTCGCCTGGGCGGGCATCGTGCGGCGGACGATCGAGGAGCACGCGCAGGACGCCGCCTCGCCCGAGCTCGCCGGGCGCCTCGCCCGCCTGGCCGAGCGCGCCGAGCGCTTCTCGCGGGACATGGATTGGGGATTCCTGTTCGATGAGAGCAAGAGACTGTTCGCGACGGGCTTTCGGGTCAGCGATGGGCGGCTCGACGCCTTCTCCTACGACCTGCTCGCGTCCGAGTGTCGCCTCGCGAGCTTCCTCGCGATCGCCCGTGGCGAGGTCCCCGTTTCGCACTGGTTTCGCCTCGGCCGGCGCGTCGTCCCGCTGGGCGCTAGGTCGGCGTTGATCTCGTGGTCAGGCTCGATGTTCGAGTACCTGATGCCTTCGCTGGTCATGGCTGCGCCAACCAGCAGCCTGCTGGCGACGACCGACCGGGTCGTGGTCGCGAGCCAGATCCGCTACGGTGCCGCGCGCGGCGTCCCGTGGGGCAACTCGGAGTCGGCTTACAACGCCCGCGATCTGAACCTCACGTATCAATATGGCAACTTCGGGTTGCCCAGCCTCGGCGTGAAGCGCGGGCTCGCCGAGGACCTGGTCGTCGCCGCCTATTCGACCGCGCTGGCGGCGATGGTCGACCCGGTCGCCGCCGCCCGGAACCTCGGCGAGCTGGTGCGATTGGGCGCGTCGGGTCCGTACGGCTTCTACGAGGCTGTCGACTTCACGGGCGCGCGGCTGCCCGACGGCGTCCGTTACGCGGTCGTGAAGGCGTATTTCGCCCACCACCAGGGCATGTCGGTCGTGGCGCTGTGCAACGCGCTCGACGGGTTCCCGATGCGCCGACGGTTCCACGCCGCGCCGATCGTCCGGGCGACCGAGCTGTTGCTACACGAGCGTCCCCCGCGCGATGTCGTCGTGGTCTCTCAGCTCGTCCACCCGCATGTCGCCGAGCTGCATGTCACCCAGTCGGTTCCGCAGCTCCTCCGCCAGTTCGCATCGCCGCACGGGGCGTTCCCTGTGACGCAACGGCTCTCGAATGGGCGTTACTCGGTCGCGATCACCGCGGCCGGCGCCGGGCAGAGCTTGTTCCACGAGCTCGCCGTTACGCGCTGGCGTGAGGACCCGACCCTCGACGCCTGCGGCAGCTTCGTGTTCGTTCGCGACGTCGACAGCGGCAAGGTGTGGTCCGCCGGACACCAGCCCACCGGCGTCGACGCCCGGGAGTACCAGGCGTCCTTCTACGAGCATCGCGTCGAGATCCGACGACACGACGGCTCGATCGTGACCCAGCTCGACGTGGTCCTCGCGACCGAGGACGACGCCGAGATCCGCCGGGTGACGATCACGAATCACGGACTGCGAGCTCGCACCTTCGACTTGACCTCCTACGCCGAGCTGGTCCTCGCCCCCCAGGCCGCCGACGACGCCCACCCCGCATTCTCGAACCTGTTCGTCGAGACGTTCTTCGAACCGAGCGCCGGCGCGATCTTGGCGACGCGCCGTCCCCGGTCGTCACACGACGTGGTCCTGTGGGCTGCGCACACCTCGGCCGTGCACGGAGTGCCCTCTGAGGGCGTGCAGTTCGAGACCGATCGGGCGCGGTTCATCGGCCGCGGACACCAGGTCCGCACGGCGAGCGCCGCGTACGACGGCCACCCGCTCTCGAACACCGTCGGCACGGTCCTCGATCCGATCTTCAGCTTGCGACGCCGCATCACCGTGGCGCCTGGCCAGACCGCGGAGGTCGTCTTCGCCACCCTCGTGGGTGGGTCTCGCGAGCGCCTCGTCGCGCTGTGCGACGCCTACCACGACGCCGGCATGTTCGAGCGCACGGTCGCGCAGGCGTGGACGCACTCGCAGGTCCAACTCCGCGATCTCGGTCTCGACGCGGACGAAGCGCAGCTGTTCCAGCGCCTGGGCTCTCACGTGCTCTATGCCGACCCCAGCATGCGCGCGCCTCAGAGCGTGCTCCTCAGCAATCGTCTCGGACAAGCCGATCTGTGGCGCCTCGGAATCTCTGGAGACCGCCCGATCCTGCTTGCGCGTATCCAGGACGGCGACGACGCAGAGCTCGTCCGCCAGCTCGTGCACGCCCACTGCTACTGGCGCGTCAAGGCCCTGGCGGTCGACCTGGTGCTGCTCAACGAGCAGGTCCACACCTATGGCGGCGGGCTGCAGGGTGACCTCGCCGGCCTGGTGCGCCGCAGCCACCTCGCCGGGCTTACGAACGGCGTGCACGTCCTCCGCAGCGACGAGCTATCGGACGACGACCGCGCGCTGCTCCTCTCCGCGGCTCGCGTCGTCGTGCAAAGTCGCGACGGCACGCTCGCCGAACAGGTCCGCCACCGCATGCGTGACGTGGCGCCACCAAGCCAGGCGACGCCGCCCGCGGTGTGTGCCGACGTCCCGCAGCCCCGTCTCGAGCTGGACTTCTGGAACGGTATCGGCGGGTTTTCGAAGAACGGTCGTGACTACGTCACGCGGTTGGGCGCCGGCCAGTGGACGCCGGTGCCATGGATCAACGTCATCGCCAACCCGAATTTCGGATTCCTGATCTCCGAGTCCGGGAGCGGATTCACGTGGTCGGAGAACAGCCACGAGAACCAGCTCACGCCGTGGTCGAACGACCCGGTC
>JAKLJY010000262.1 GCA_023150895.1 Myxococcota bacterium
GCACCGCCGGACTGCGCCTGCCCCCCGGTGCCGCCCGGTCCGGCGCCCGAGCCCGAGTCGCCGCACCCCAGGCAAAGCGCCGAAGCCAACCAGAAGCCAAAGCCACGCACCATCCGCCGCACCTCTCGGGGCGGGTTGGTTGCCCGCGCGAGGCGCGCATTCAGCTCGGGAGGACTTCAAAGCGGAACGAAGGTCGATTGGGCGCCGTCGTCGCGCCGGAGGTCGAGCACCATCAGGCTCGAGTCGAGGTCGCTCGGGCGAAGCGTCCAGACGAACGCCTCGTCGGTCAGATCAGCCACTGGCTCGTCCGAGTCCATGCTCGGAGCGCAGGTATCTTTGAACTGAACGTGGCCCTTCGACGGGTGGGTAGCGAGCTCGTGACCGGTCGCCGAGAGCGAGCCTTCCTCGAACGCGCTGAAACCCGTGGTGCAGCCGTAGTTCGAGACGTAGCTCTGGAAGCCCTTCGTGTAAGTGCCGTCCGCCCGGAACAGGTAGACCAGCCCCTTGCCGGTCGGCGTGCCCCAGGTGCCGCTCGCGGGATCGTAGGGCGCACTGGTGTAGCCGCTTCCGGCGTACCAGCTACCGACGATCTCGGCGGGGACCGACGCAGTTGCCGCGCCGCCGCCGCTCCCGCCGCTGGAGGTCGCCCCGCTTTCGCCGCCCGTGCCGTTGCTCGGGCTCGCTCCCCCGGGGCGCGCTACGGGGTCGCTTCCGGAGCAGGCTGCCACGACCAAAGCGGTTCCGATGCAGTAGACGCGGGTCAGGTCCCCCACGAATTTCACGTCGCGCATGCGCATCATCCTCGATTCCAGCGGCCCATCGGCCGCCGGGCGGCGAGAGTTCACGAGGCGTGCCAGCGCGGCCGCGGCGCAATGCCGGGGCTCTTTGCGGCGACGTGTCCGAAACCCGGTCACTCGGGGGGTGACAGTCGTCCGCCGCGCGGTCAGCTGTCCGCTCGAAGGGCAACTCCACGCCGAACAAGATCGACGGCGCGGCCTGCGCCGGAGTCACCTGCAGCGGCGGGGTCTGCGTCACGACCGACGCGGGCACCGGCGGCACGGGCGGCGGCGGTGCGGGTCTGGCGAGGCGGCGGCAACGAGGGCTCAGCGAGCCGGACCGTCGAACACCTTCTTCTGGGCGCTGCCGCGGCGCTCGTAGCGAACGCGATACGCGCTGAAGCCTTTCGGGAGAGGCTTTCCCGTCGGCGTCTCGCCGAGGTACGTGGTCTGGCTCCAGACCGTTTCGAGCTTGCCCTTCACCCACTCGTGCTCGCTGTCGACGTAGACGGGGCCGCCGGCGCGACCGCCGGCCTTGATACGTCTTCGCTTGGCGTCGAAGCGTGGCATGAGCAGCTCTTCGAGCTCGGTGCTCTGCACGAAGCGCTTGTTCGACGCCTCGAAGAGCCAGTAGCGTGAGCTGCGGTTGTAGGCGCCGCTCGCTGCTCCGACGGCGAGGTCCAGGTAGCCGTCGAAGTTCGCGTCCACGAAGATGGGGTCCGGACCCTCCCGGAGCGCTGCGGCCGCCGCCAGCTTGCCCGGGTTCGGGAGCAGCCCGCCCTCGAGCGCCTCGAGCGCCCGGTCGGGCGCCGCCTTCATCTCGGCCTCCGCGTCGTAGACGACCTGAGCGGAGCAGACCTCGCTCGCTTCCAGCTCGATGCGCGAGATGCTCATCAAGAAGCGGCCCGCGTTCACGGTCGACCCCACGCCGGCTCGGAACACGAAGCGGCACGGGGCGAGGCCGGCGCGCAAGGCGAAGCTCGCGCGCACGACGGGCGCGGGCTCTGGCTCGGGCTCGGGTGCGGTCGCGTCGACGCTCGCTCCAGCATCCTCGGCGGTCAGAGCGGGTGCGCTCGCCGGCGTGGGCTCAGGCGTCGGCGACGTGCTCGCGACAGCCCTCACGGGCGGCGCGGGCTCGCCGACCGGCGCCGCGGCAGGGGCGCAGCTCACGATGACCCAGCAGACGCTCCAGCGCAGCATGACGTGGCAGTCCTAGCGCGCTCCGGAGGCCGTGGTCCACCCCGGCGTTCCCGTGGGAGGCTGAGCCTCACTCGAAGCGCAGCGTGCTCGCGAGTCGCCGCGCGGCGGGGGTCACTGCAGCGATGAGCTCGCGTTTGCCGGGACCTGCGAGGTTGGCGACGGAGCGGCCGTCGGTCACGAAGATCTCGAGCACCACCTCTCCGCCCATCCCCACGGTCTCGAACGTACCGCCGACGATGCTGACGAGGTCCGAGGTGTCGGACCATTCGTCAAATGGTGCGGAGGCCCAGCCCTGCTCACGCAGGAGGGCAAAGAGCCCATCGGTCGTGAGCGGATGGCCGCCCGGCGCCAGTGCGCAGGCATTGAGATAGATGCCGTGCTCCTTCGAGCGAAAGTAGACGCCGA
Source organism: Myxococcota bacterium (assembly GCA_023150895.1). GTDB lineage: Bacteria > Myxococcota_A > Bradymonadia > UBA7976 > UBA1532 > CAINDO01. The sequence continues at coordinate 2,382 of JAKLJY010000262.1, forward strand.
GCTCGTCGGCGATCCTCTCGTCCAGGGCATCAGCGACGAACTCGTGCCCAGGATCGATGGAGAAATGCTGTCGAGGAAAGGAGATTCTCACCGGTCCAGCTCTCTGGTCGCTCGCGATACTCGCATGGCGCGCGTCCGGGCGGCATTCCCTCGTTCCCCTGCTGGTCTATTCTCGGCTGCATGAGCGTGAGCAAGCGCGGCGTGGCGGGAGTGGTGGTGGTCTTGTGCCTGGCGGGTTGCGGGTCCGACGACGGAGGGGGCAGCGGCGCGACCGGGGGCAGCTCGAACAGCGGAGGCACGTCGGGCACCGGCGGCAGCTCGGGCACGGGGGGAGCGGCGGGCAGCGGAGGCAGCGGAGGCAGCGGAGGCAGCGGGGGCAGCGGAGGCGGCGTCGTGGCCAACGAGTGCCCGAAGGGCATCAGCGCCGACGCGGAAGTGGGGCAGGCCTTGCCCGCCGCGAGCGTGGACTCGGCGTGGGTCGCCCCGACCGGGAAATCGACCAAGGTCGCGGCGGGGGGCGATCTGCAAGCGGCGCTCGACGCGGCGGCACCCGGCGACGAGCTTCGCCTGGCCTCGGGCGCGACCTTCACCGGTCCGTTCACGCTGCCGAAGAAGACCGGCGACGCCTGGATCGTGATCCGTAGCGACGTGCCGGACACCGCTCTGCCACCTCCGGGAACGCGCATCGATCCCTCGTACGCGTCGAAGCTCGCCAAGATCGTGGTCCCGGCAAACGTGGGTGCCGCCATCGGCACGGCGGCTGGGGCGCACCACTATCGCCTGATGGGGCTCGAGCTCTCGCCGGCTTCGGGCGCGTACGCCAACAGCGTCATCGACCTGGGCTCGAGCGCAAAGGCGCTGACCGACGTGGCTCATCACATCGTGATCGACCGCGCCTACGTGCACGGGGACGCGAGCAAGGGCGCGCGTCGCGGCGTCGCGCTGAACTCCAGGGACACCGCCATCGTCGACTCGTGGTTCGCGGACTTCAAGGAGCAGGGCGCCGACTCCCAAGCCATTGCCGGCTGGGGTGGCCCGGGGCCGTTCAAGATCGTGAACAACCACCTGGAAGGCGCCGGTGAGAACATCATGTTCGGCGGCGCCGACCCGGCCATCGCGGACGTGGTGCCCTCCGACATCACCATCTGCGCCAACCACATCGTGAAGCCCGCGGCGTGGAAGAGCCTGAGCTGGTCCGAGAAGAACCTGTTCGAGCTCAAGAACGCGCGCCGCGTACTGGTCGCCGGCAACGTGCTCGAGAACAACTGGGCCGACGCACAGGCCGGGTTCGCCGTGGTGCTCACGCCGCGCAACCAGGACGGCACCGCGCCCTGGTCGACGATCGAGGATCTGACCTTCGTCTACAACATCGTGCGGCACACTGCTTCGGGCATCAGCATCTTGGGCGAGGACGACAACCACCCGAGCAAGCAGCAGCAGCGCGTGGTGATCCAGAACAACCTGCTCCACGACGTGAACAAGGCCAGCTGGGGGGGCGACGGCCGGGGCTTTCAGCTGGTCTCGCCGGGCAAGCCCAGCGTGAAGGTGAAGATCGACCACAACACGGTGACCCACGTCGACAACGCGTTCTTGGTCATGGGGGACACCGGCGTGGTGAGCCAGGACGTGTGGGTCACCAACAACATCTTCCCGAAGGGCGACTACGGCGCGTTCGGCTCGGGCAAGGGTGAGGGAACCGGAGCCTTCGCTTTTTACCTCGGCAACTACGTGTTTTCGGCCAACGTGGTCGTCGGCGGAACGGCGTCGAGCTATCCGACCGGTAACTTCTTCCCAGCAGCAATGGGCGACGTGGGCTTCGAGGACCTGAGCGCCGGCAAGCTCGGCCTGCTCTCGACCAGCGCGTACAAGGCCAAGGGCAGCGACGGCAAGGACGTCGGAGCCGATTTCGCTGGGCTCGTTGCCGCCACCGCGGGCGTGGTGAAGTGAAGCTGCCGGACCCGTCGGCGACTTGCCGAGCCCCGGGAGGGGAGGGCCCGACGACAACGCCTCGTGGATCGACCCTCAAGAGTTGTCGCCGCTCCCGTCGCTCACGGTGTTGCCGGAGAGCACCCACGTGCCGTAGTTGGTCGAGCCTTGCGCGGTGTACTTGTTGTGCGCCTTCTCTTGGGCCAGGGAGTACGCGGTGGGCGCGAAGTGGTTGCCGGTGATGGCACAGTTGTGCGTGTCGTAGACCGCGACGAAGTAGTTGGTGCCTGCCACCCAGTCGCCCGCCACCGAGTTGCCCTTCACCACGACGTCCCAGAAGTTCACGCCGCTCTTCGCGGAGTCGACGAAAACCAGCGGGACGGTGGAGCCGGACTTCTTGGCGCGCCCGCAAGACACCAGCTTGTTGTTCTGAATCACGAAGCTGCCGAGCGAGCCGAGCGCACCCGGGTAGTCGGCTGGCGCGTAGACCGTGATCGCCGTCGCGCAGCGCTCGAAGGTCACCCCCTCGATGTGTACGTTCTGCCACCCGTAGGCCCGGATCGCGCCGTCGTTCTCGAAGTTCCCGCCGGACTCGGCTGCAGAAGGATCGATGTCGTGGAAGTGCCCGCCCAGGATGGTGATGCCGGACATCTTGGCCTTGGGCGCGCCGCCCGCGGTCTGAAAGTGGTGGGAGGACACCGCCCGCGGCACGTCGTAGAAGCTACAGTTCTTGATCAGGACGTTGTTGGGCACCGTCCCGTCGCCCGTGACGTTGTGGGCCGCGCCCGGCCACGAGTAGTCGATGTTGATCGCCTCGTCGTCGATGCGGTGGACTGCGGCGACGCCGTGCATGGACACGTTCTCGACGATGACGTTGTGCACCCCGGCCTGATACTCCCCGCCGGACGAGTTGATCTCGAGGTGGTGCGCCTTGTAGCCGATGTTCTTGATCTCGAGGTTCTCGAGCGCGAAGCCGCGCGTGTGGACGATACTGAACCCGCCGCCACCATTCGCGTTCCAGACACCGCCGTTGATGCTCCAGTAGGGATTGGGCGACGCATAGCCCCCCCCACCGTTGTCATCGACGTTCATCAAGTGCATCCCCGCCTTGCCCACGATCTCTGCGCCCGCGGCCTCGATGCGGACATGGGCGCGCGTTCGCAGTGACCCGGGCAGAACGTGCTGCCCCGGCTTCAGCACGACCTTGGCGAAGTGCGCGTGCTTGAGCGCGTGGTTGGGCCAGGTCGGCGAGAGACTCTGCGCGCATGCTCGCGCGGCATCCATCGCCGCCTGGATGCTCTGCCCGGGCTCCACGGAGAAGGAGTTGCCGGCCGGGCAGGGACCCGCCGGAGGCGCACCGCCGGAGCCGGCGGCCCCGCCCGAAGCAGGCGGACCACCGCCACCTCCCGGCGAGGTGCCGCCCGCGCCTGCGCCACCGCCGCTCGAAGTCGCGCCGCCCGCACCCGGCCCGG
>JAKLJY010000263.1 GCA_023150895.1 Myxococcota bacterium
TTGCCGGCGACGATGCGCGGCGCGAACTCGCGCACGTAGTCGAGCGTCCGCGCGATGCTGTCGGCGCGCGAGTTGTCCGCGAGGATGATCGCGCCGAGCGCGTTGTCCGCGATGATCGGCCACATGAAGTCGAAGCGCGCCTGCCCCGGGCCCGCGATGGCGTCGAGAGCGGGCCCGGCCGCGCCACCGCCGCCGTTCGGGCCGCCCTCCGGACCGCCGTCCCCGCTCTCGCCGTCGCCCCGGCCCGGGCGGGCGTCCCGGTCGTGCAGCGCGTCGACGTTCGCCGCGGAGCGCGCGTCCGTGCCCGGCCCGGCCATGCCCGCCTCGGCTGCGTTGCTCGCATCCCCCCCGGATTCGCCGCCCGCATCGGCTCCCGGCTCGGGCACCGGCGCGCCGTCGAGGCGGACGAGGCGGATGGCATCGGCGACGATGTGTCGCCCGGCGGCGACCTCGCCCGCGGCGTTGTCGTGGACGCGCACGTGCTGCCGGCCGCCCGCCGCGAAGTCGAGCTCCGCCAGCGGGATCCAGGCGTCGGCGGCCCCCTGATCGATCCGGACCGTCGTGACCGCGCCGTCGGCCAGAATCTCGTACGTCACGCGGTCGAACAGACCGAATGCCGCGCTCCCCCGCGCCTCGACGCGGTAGCGGCCGGCCTCGGCGAGGTGCAACTGCCACCAGGCCCAGTTGTCCGGCAACGAGCCCGAGTAGGCGTTCGTCCAGTGCAGCCCGCCCCCCTCGGCCCCGCCCGCGGCGGCGCCGGTCTCGTGGCGCCAGAACTGCGCGGGGCCGAACGCATGGAAACACGCGCCGTCGTCGTCGACGACACCGCCCTCGGCGGGGACGACACCGCAGGGGGCCTGGGCGACACAGTGCGCCGGACGCTCCGGGTTGCCGGCCACCTTGACGCCCCAGTGGTTCGCCACGCTGCGCGTGCCGCTGCCGCTGTTGTTGCCGTCGACGTCGTTCAGATACCCCTCGCCGCGCACCCAGAGCTGACTCGAGCCGCCGCCATCCAGGTTGAACGCCTGCCACGCGCCGAGCTGGGCCATCGTGGCCGCCAGCTCGGTGCCATACATGCCGGCCGACGACCCCGTGCGGCCGTCGACGACGAGCAGGATGAACGTGCGGCGGTCCTCGGTCAGACCCATCGCCGTGCGCGGGTGGCGGGCGCGCATGTCACTGCGGTCCCGGAAACACTGGTCGCTCGTCGGGTCGTCACACTGCATGGCGCGTCCCTCGGTGACCAGCTCGGGAAACCCGCTGACGAGCGAGATCGCGCCGGGGGGCGCTGTATCGACCACCTCGCCCGGGGACCAGCCGGCCTGCGCCTCGGGCACGTTGTTCTTGACCCACTTGGTGTGGCTGAAGTCGACCCAGTCGTGCCCGAAGGCGATGAACCCGAAGTCACGAAAGAACCACTCGCCGTCGTAGGCCGGGTCTACGCCGGTCTGAAGGCGCGGCCACGCCACCCCGTCGCCCACGGCCAGGCCGTACACATGCACGGGCCCCGTGCGATAGAAGTCCCCGTTCGTCGCCAGCACGACGCCGGCGTCGCCGCCCCAGCCACCGGTGCTCTGCAGGCCATCGGGCGCCTCGGTGGCCTCGACGGAGATGCGGGCCGCACACAGGTCGACGAAGGCCGCCCAGGCGTTGGTGGCGGGGCTGCTCGTGCGGTACTGCCGCACGACGACGCCCGCTGCGGGCGACGTCTCGCCGCGGGCCTCGAGGCGGACGGCGCCGGCGGGCGCGGGCAGGGCCGCGGCCATGACGGCCAGCGCGATGGGCCGAGCGGTCGGCAGAGCGGAGTTCGACGGGCGGCGGATGGACATCCCCCCCATTGAGCGCGATTCGCGCGGGGGATTCAACTCGGGGCACGCCGTTTGCTTTCGCGCGGCCCATGCTTTCGAACCTGCGAACCGCCGCCGTCACGCTTCTCACCCTCGCGCCCTTCGCGCCCCTCGCTTGCACCGAGCCCTCGGCGCCCGGCGAGGCGGCGACCGCGCCCGACGATCCCTGCGCCGCCGCGGCCGCCCACCTCGCGGCCTGCGCGGTCGACCTGCCCGCCCCCGAGGCGGCCGCCGGGACCCCGGGCGCGGCCTGCGACCCCGAGGTCGCGACCGCCGTACTGGCCACCGACTGCGACACCCTGGCCACCGGACTTGCCGATCGCAAGGCCGACGGCCCCCTGGCCGCCCTGGCCTGCCGGCTGGGATTCTATGCGAGTTGCCCGGTGCCCGCCTGCCCGGACGCGCCCCTGCCGGCGGCCGATCAGCAGGACCCGACCCGCTGTGCGGCGTATCTCGAGAACTTCGACGACTGCGGCCTCTGCCGCTACTACGACTGCCGCGAGACCTACGCGCAGTGCGGCGACGACGCCTACCTCATCGACTACGTCGGCCGGTACTGCCGGCGCTTCGCTCAGGTCACCGAGCCCCGCGTCAGCCCCGCCGCCAATGCCTGGCTGAAACGCGTCCGCCGCTGCCTGGGCGAGTGGCTCGAGGAGAACGTCGCCTACGACGCCGCTTGCGAAGACATCGACCGGCGCGGCACGGACTCCCATGCCGTCTGTTACGTCGAGACCGGCTTCTGCGCGCTCTCCGTCGCCGACTGGCTGGCGATCATTCACACCATCGACGTCGGCGACGCCCCCTTCCGTGTCATGCTGGCCACGGCGCAGGGCTGCCTGGGCGAGTGGTTGGGGGCCGACGACCGCCCGTAGGCGTTCGGCTTCGATGATTGGCCCCACCGCAGCGACGCGGGCCGCCCGCGCGGGCGTCAGTCCTGCTCGAACACGACACGCAGCGCCGCCGCGAGCGCGTACCCCTCGGGACGCGTATGCAACCGCTCGCCCAGCAACAGGCGGCGCAGCGTCCACACGGCCGTCTGCACGCGCTTCTTTCGCGAGTCGGGCTCGGCCCGCTCGTCGGGCCAGCCGGCGGCGAAGAGCGCGTCTTGCGGCAACGCCACGCCGCGTGCGTGTGCCCGGGCCAGGGCGGCGAGCAGGCGCCACAGGGTCGGGCGCCGTGCGAGGCTGAGGGCGGCATCCCCCAGGGCCGCACGCCGGGTGGCCGGCGTCAGGCGCAGGGTCTCCGGGGCGGCGGGGGGCGCGCACGCGGCCAGTCGTCGCTGCGCGGCGGCGCGGAGTGCGGGCATCTGCGCCCGCCAGGCCAGGTCGGCGACGCGGTCCCACGCGGCGACGTTTTCGCCCAGGGCTTCGAGCACGGTGAGCTCCAGCGTCGACTCGCCCGTGCGCGCCGCCTGCTCCGCCGCCCGCCCGGCCTCGGCCGCGGCGTCGTCCGCGCGCCCGGCCAGGCGCTGGGCCTCGACCAATCGCCCCGTGAAGAAGATCGCGCCCGCGTGGTCGCCGCAGCGTTCCAGGGCGTCCCGGCTCTCGGCGAGAAGAGGCACGGCACCGGCGGCGTCCCCCCGGCGAAGCATCGTCTCGGCGACGAAACGCCGCGCGGCCGCCAGCATGCGAGGCGAGGGCCGGCGGGTCGCGTGTTCGGCGGCGAGGCGGGAGAGGGTCTCGGCGGCGTCGAGGTCCCCCCGCTGGAGAGCCACGAAGATGCGCTGCAGCCGGGTGTCTTCGATCAAGTCGTCCGAGTCTGCGTTCAGGCCGGGGGACACCGTGTCCAGCAACGCCTCGGCACCCGCCGGCTCGCCGCGCCACGCCAGCAGATGCGCCCGGTAGATGCGCCGGTAGGCGCGCGTGCGCGGCGCGGTCTCCAGCACCTCCGCCGCCGCCAGCAGGTGCTCCGCGCTTTCGTGATCGCCGCGTGTGATCCACGTCCGCGCCAGCGCGAGCGTCGCGTCGGCCTCGGCACGAGCGGAGACACCCGCGGCCAGGCGTCGCGTGCGCTCGTACAGACCGACGACGCCGGCCCGGTCGAGGCGACCGGTGAGCAGCGGTTCCAGCGCCAACGCGGCCCGCACGGCCGTCGCGGCGTCCTCGTCGCAGGCCAGCGCCAACAGATCGCTGCGCAGTCGCTCGAGCGTCGCGCCGGCGGTCACCGGGTCGATGCGATGCCGGTCGCGGGCGGCCTCGGCCTCGATGACCACGATCTCGGCGTGGGTCCGCCGGGCGGCGCGCAGCAGGTTCTCCGGCGCGATCCGGCGCGCGAAACCGGCCACGGGTGCGGGGATGCGCAGGCCGACGTCCCGGACCTCCAGCAGGCCGGCGTCGAGCAGCGGGGGCAGGCCCCTCGCCAGCGACGCCGCCAGCGTCCCGGCGCCGATGGACGCGTGCGCATGGGCGAGCGTCGCGAGGGCGAGGCGCGCGGGGGTGGGCAACGCCTGCCAGACTGCGCGCAGGATGTCGGCACAGCGGGCATCATCGTCCTCGTCCAGCGCATCGGCGAAACGCGCCACCGCGGCCTGCGCGCCCAGCACGCGGGCCAGGCGCACGAGACCCGTCGCGGCGGCGAGCCAACCGTCGGCGGCGTCGGTCAGAAGGTCCAGACCCGCGGTGTCTTCGCGGCGCCCCAGGCGGCGCAGCGACGCATCGATCAGTGTGCGGGTGGTTTCGCGGGGCAGCGGTCCGAGGGGCACCCGCTGCTCGTTCGTCAGCCCGATCGGTCGACGCGCGGCGACCACCACCCGGGCGTCCGACCGGGCGACGAACGCGGCCACCGCGCGGGCGGCACGGGCGTCGTGGACCTGGTCGAAGAACACCCGCGTCCCGGGAAGCGCGTCCCGGGGCGTGCGGGCCCGCGGCGCGGCGAGGTCCACCCTCAGCGCGGGTCCGCGACCCTCCAGCGCGCGGGCGACCAGGGCGGACGCGCCGGCGCCACCCAGGCCGTGTACGGTGATCAGCGGCGCGTCGGCGTCCAGCGCGGCGAGCAACGGGATCTCTTCGGGGCGGGCGAGGCGCGACATCGCGGCCACGGTAACAGCCCCCCGGGCCGGTGCGCAGCGCCGCGCCGCCATTTGAGCGTTCTTTGAGTGGCTCGGGCGGCGGGGCGACCGGAGTATCGATGCCATGCGAAACAAGACGACCCTGTGTCTGCTCCTCCTCGCGGCGGGCTGCGACGACCCCGGCGCCCCCGCCTCCGAATCACCCGACGCCGCACCGGCCCCCGCGCCCGACGCGCCGCAGACGGCCCGCGATGCCCTCCCTGGGGCCGCCGACGCCGCACCCGACGCCGCGCCACCTGCACCCGACGTCGCGACACCTGCACCCGACGCCGCGCCGCCCGCGCCCCTCCCTTGGGGCGCCTGCCCGGAGCGGTTTCGATCCGAGTGCGTGACGCTGCGCGTGCCCTTGAACCACGACGAGCCCGAGGGCGAGTCCATCGAGGTCTTTTTGTCCCACCGGCCCGGCACGGGCGCACAACTCTGGCTCCTGCAGGGCGGCCCGGGGGCCTCGGCGGAGTCCTTCTACAACTTCTACGGCTTTCTGGACGCCGTGGACCCCGAGCTGGACATCTACACGCTGGAACACCGGGGCGTCGGCGACGCCACCCGCCTCGGCTGCAGCGCCGAGGCCGCCGGCACGCCCGACGGATTTCAGATCAGCGCCGGCGAATGGCCCGACTGTCTGACCGAGGTGAAGGCGGCGTGGGGTGACCGCCTGGCTCACTTCTCCACCACGCAGGCCGCTCACGACCTGGCCCTGGCCATCGACCGCACCCGGCGTCCCGGGCAGCGAAGCTTGAGCCCGTCGTAAGAATCCCGATTTCCGCGCGGGCGACCGGGCAGCCGCCCAGAGTGTGACAATGTGCGAT
>JAKLJY010000264.1 GCA_023150895.1 Myxococcota bacterium
CCCGCCGGGGGTCATGGCGGCGCGGGCGGCGCGGGTGGCACCCCCGATCCGGACCGCGACACCGACGACGACGGCGTGCCCGACGCGCGCGACAACTGCCCGACGGCGGCGAACAACAATCAGGACGACGGCGACGAAGACGGCCTCGGCGACGTCTGCGATCCCTGCCCGGCGACGCCGGATCCGACGGGGGACCCGGCGGCGTGTGCGGCGGCGTGCGAAGCGGGCGTCCTCGAATCACGGCCGTGTGCAGGTGTCGATGTTCGCGAGGAGCGCGCCTGCGTCGACGGGGCCTGGGGCCCGTGGAGCGGCTGCCCCGAGCCCCCCGAATGCGCCGCGGGCGAGACGGACGCGCAGCCCTGCCCGGAGGCACCCGCCTTGAATCGGGTCCGGCAGTGCGTCGACGGTCGCTGGGGTGCGTTCTCGGCGTGTGAGCCCGAATGCGCGCCGGAGACCGTCGAAACCCGCCCCTGCGACGAGGCCCCCGCGATTGAACAGCGCCGCGTCTGTGATGGCGGTCTGTGGTCGCCCTGGTCGGCCTGCGAGCCCGAGTGCGCGCCGCTCGCCCGAGAGGTCCGCCCCTGTGCGGACGGCCGCCCCGGCACGGAGTACCGGACGTGTGATGGAGGCCTGTGGTCCACTTTCAGTGAGTGTGCGCTGACGCCGGAGTGCGACGCGGGCACGCGACAGACGCGCGAGTGTGCGGCCCCGCAAGGGCCGGGCACTCAGGACCGCGACTGCCTCGACGGCTTCTGGGGGGCGTGGAGCCTCTGTGTCGCGAGCCCCGTCTGTGTCGACGGCGAGGTGCAGACGCAGGCCTGTCAGGCGGCCGGCCGGCCGGGCGAACAGTCCCGCGTCTGTGTCGGCGGGTTCTGGGCCGGATTCTCGGTCTGCGAGGCGACGCCCGAGTGTGTGCCCGGTCAGGAGCAGCGCCGCGCCTGTGGTCTCAATGGCCGTGGCACAGACGTCCGCGTCTGTGTCGACGGCTTCTACTCCGTCTGGGCATGCACCGATCCCGACGTGTGCATCGACGGGAGCACGCGCAATCAGCAGTGTCCCGAGAGCGTCGCGATTCAGGTCTCGGAGTGTTTCGCGGGGGCGTGGGGACCCTATTCGGCGTGCCCGGCGCCGGGGCCCTGCGAACGCCCGGTCGACGTGATCGAGATCGGCGACGTGGCGGTCGAATTCGAGGCGTCGACGCTCGGGCAGGCCGATGCTTTCGGGGCGAGCTGCGGATTCGGCGGGCGTGGCGCCGACGCACTCTACGTCGTGCGGGTGCGCGCGGCCGGGCGGTACCGTTTCGACGTCGTAGACGCCGACTACGACACGGTCCTGAGCGTGCGCGCGCTCTGCGATCAGGTCGGCACCGAGCTCGCCTGCAACGACGACGCCGTCAATGGCGACACCCGCTCCGGCTTCGGCGTCGACCTCGAGCCGGGGGAGTACAGCCTGATCATCGATGCCTTCGAAGCGGGCGGGGCAGGGACGTCTACGATCCGCATTCAACCGCCGCTGCCGCCGGCGGCCTGCCTCGACGACGGCAATCAGACCCCGGCGACGGCGACGCCCGTCGGCGGCCCGATCGAGTTTCCCGCGGCCGAGTTCCGGGGAGAGAGCCTGTGTCCGATGGTCGACGGGGCGGACTTCTTCGGGTTCGAGCTCGAGACGGGGGGCCTCGTTTTCGCGGACGTCCGGCCGACGGAGCCGCTGACGGGCGGCACGGTTTTCGGCAGTTTCTTCCGGGGCAACGCCGGCGTCGGCGCGGCCGTGCAGAGCGACGCGGCCTTCAACGTCCGCGCCTACGTCGCGCAGGGCGGCGCCTACACGTTCGCCGTTCAGGCGAGCGACCTCGTCGGCCCCTACGGGTACGATCTCGATCTGTATCACTCGCCGTCCATCACCTGCGCGGCGGCGCAGCGCCCGGGATGCATCGCGTGTACGGATGCGTTCGATCCGAATGACACCATCAATCAAGCGCGGGCGATCAATCTCAATCAGGAGTACGCCAATCTCTTCGTCTGCGGGTCGGACTTCGACTTTTTCTCCGTGCAGCTCGCGGCCAATCGGGAGGTGCGCATCGACATCGACATCAACGCGATGCTCGGCGACTTCGCGCTGAGCCTGAACGACGGCCGCAATCCCATGCCGCTGCAGATGAGCATCGACGGGCTGCGGTACACCTTCCGGTGGACGCCGGGGGTCGCCGGCCGATACTACGTCAACATGCGCCCCAACCCGGGCGAGGTCTCGTACCGGCTGCGCGTCTCGCAGTAGGCGCCCCGGCGCGGCGTCAGGTCGGGACGATCCAGAGTTTGATCTGCTGACTCGCGTACCACGAACTCGAGTCGGACAGCGTCTCGCCGTTGAAGATGTCGACGTGCCCGCTGCCGCCGTACCCGAAGATCTTGTCGAACGCGACGATGCCCGAGCGCGACGTGATGTAGGGCTTGATGTCCTTCTCGAAGGCGAGGTTGAACTCGTCGGCGCTCTTGAACCGCTTGCCGTTCGGGAATGTCTTGTGGGGCTTGCCGAAGTGATGGCTGACGTACGTCCACATCTCTTTGGCGGACAGGATGTAATACCAGTCCTGTTTCTTGCTGTAGACGATGCGGCCCGGGGCGAGGCCGGCCTGCGCACCCTTGGCCTTGGTGATCTTGTACTCACCGCCGAGCTTGTTCCACATGACGCTCATGCGGATGGCGCAGGTGTTCTGGTAGGCGGCCGGGTCGAAGCCGGCGGCGTTGTTGACGTCGTCGCTGGACGTGTTCTGGCTGTCGTCGGCCTGATAGTTGTGCGGGTGCGCCGCCCACAGCTTGTCGAACTTCTTGGGGAGCGGTGTCTCCTCGCGGCTGACGAGGCCGGACGGGGCGGCCGAGAGGGCGCTCGCGTCGACCTTGCCCCCCGCGGCGACGGTGCTCGCCGTCTTGTCGGCTTCTTGTTCGAAGCGGTCCCCGCTCTGTCCGAGCGTCGTCTTCTGCTGGACGCCCGCGCCCCCGCCCGCGCGCTGCTGCACGACGTGCGTGAGCTCGTGGGCGACGAGCTCTTTCGACGGGCTCGGCGAGCCGAAGGCCACCGTGTCGCCGGCGGTGAAGGCCTTGGCGCCGAGGGCCTCGTTGGCCTTGGCGGACGCGGCGCCCGTCGTCGCCTTGACGCCGTCGAACGACGTGCCGAAGGCGGACTCCATCTCGGCCTTGTGGGGGATGGGCCCGCCGCCGTCCTTGCCGACCGAGCCGACCACCGCGTTCAGGTCGCCCTTGGCCGGCCCGCCGCCCTTGCGCTGGACGAGCGCGTTGCCGAGTTCGCTGGACTGCCCGCGGGCGGCGCTGCCGACGTCGGAGGCCTCGTCGAGGGGGTTCTGGCTGGTCTTGCCGGCGTCGCTGCCGGTGCTGTGGGACTCGAAACGGCTCGGATCGGACACGGCGACTTCCCCTCGGTGGTCGGGCGCTCAACCGGAAAACGCCCGATCATAGCAGGGTCGCGCCGCCGTTGCACCGGGCCGATGCGGGCGATCAGCGCCGCGTGGCGATGAGTCGGTAGCGGCCGCGGAAGCTGCCCTTGGGGAAGGCCGCGTTCAGCACGCCGCCGACGAGGACGTAGACCGTCTCGCCCGCGGCGAGATCGACCGAAACGTCGCTGAGGTAGTTCTGCGGGGAGACGTCGTCGCTGCAAGCGAGTTCGGCGCCGAAGTCGTTGTAGCGGCAGAAGCTGCGCAGGACGAGCGCCGTGTCGGCCCCCGGCTCGGCGGAGTCGGTGCGGAAACGATAGGTGCCGGCCTGCGGCGCGGTGAAGGTGTAGAAGTCCTGGGCGGACATGCGCGCGCAGCTCGCCGTGGTGCGGTTGACGGCGTCGGCGAGCGAGCCGTCGAAGCGCCACTCGGCGCCGACCGGGAAGTCGGTCAGATCGGCGACCGGCCAGAAATCCGGGCAGGCGGCGACGGGCGCCTGGCAGGTGCCGTCGATGGCGCCGAAGTCCGCGCTGTAGCAGAGGTTGCCCGCCGCACAGACGTCACGCCCGCCGAAGAAGAGATCGCACCGCTCGTTGCGGCCGACGACGGCGGGCTCGCCGAACTCTTCGACGACGACGACCCCCGAGCCGGCGAGGGGATCGTACACGGCCGTCGCGAGGGCGACGGTGGACGCCGATTCGGCGCCGAGGCGCAGGCGCACGTGTGCAGTGAACGCCGCGCCGTTCCAGTCGATGCTGTCGAAGGTGAAGACCTGCTGCCCCGGGGGGTCGATGACGTCGCCGTTGCGGTCGAGGAAGACGATGGCGAGCGCCTCGATGTCCCGGTCGGGATCGCTGCCGCTGTACGTCAGCGAGATCGTCGCCGTCGCCGGGTTCGACGTCACGGTCACCGTGTCGAGCGTCGGGGCCGTCGGTGCGGCACACACGGCGCGCCCGGCGCCCTCGGGGCCATCGGCGTCGATGCAGAGTTGTCCCTCGGGACAGACGTTGCTCAGGCGCCGGATGTCACAGAGCTGACCGGCGTTGAGCACGGGAACCGGGGCAATCTGTGCGGTGGCCGACGGGCTGACGTTGCCCGAGGAGTCGAGGAGCCGGACGCGGACGGCGGTGGTCTGCGGCCAGTTGGCGAAGATGGCCAGACGCTCGCCGATCACGAAGTTCTCGGAGCCGAGCGGGTTGTCGAACGCGTCGAGCTGAAGCTCCGTCTGTCCCGTGGCCTGATCGAGTACCTGCGCGCGGTTGCCGGCCAGCAGTTCGATCAGGTAGAGGCCCGTCGCGTCGGCCTCGGAGTCCGAGCCGTCGATGTTCAGACCCACGACGTCGTCCGGCAGGCGAAGTGCCGTCACGCTGTTGATCCGCGGCGGGTTCGTCGACGGGACGCAGAGCCCCTGCTCGGCGATCGGCTCGCCGGGCCGGTTCAGCGCGTAACAGAAGAGCCCGTCCGCGCAGGCATCCGTCTCGGAGAAGGCGTCGCAGACCTCGCGCTCGCCCACCGCGGGCAGCACGGCGGCGTTGAGGCGGAACGTACCGCCCGTGTTCGCCCAATCGTCGACGACGACGTAGACCACGTCGCCGGCGTCGAGCTCCTTGAGGAGTCCGCTCGCCAGGGAGGCCACGTCGTCGCTGCAGCGCAGGTTCTGACCGTCGGCCTGTGTCGGGCAGCTGTCGAGCAGGTAGAGGACCGTGTCGAAGTCCGTCTCGACGCCGATCGTGTCGAAGCGCCAGACACCGTCGCTCGGCACGGTGAACCCGTAGACCTTCTCCGGGCCGCCGCCGCCGCAGAGGCCGGTCATTTCGCTCCCGCCGGGGAGGACCTCGCCGACGAGTGTCCAGTGGTTCGCGTCCGTCGCCACGAAGGCCGCGTCGAGGTCCTCGACCGGGACGATGCCGCAGGCGTAGACCGGCGCGGGGGCCGCATCGGGCTCGGGGGGCGCGGCGTCGGGATCCGGAAGAGCCGCGTCGGGGATGATCACGGCCGCGTCGGGGATGATCACCGCCGCGTCGGGCGTAAGGACCGCCGCGTCGGGCGTCAGGACCGCAGCATCGGGGGTAACGACGGCCGCGTCGGGCGTGACGATCGCCGCGTCCGGGTCCGGGAGGGCCGCATCGGGCGTGCCGCCGACCGGCTCGCCGCCGCTGCCGCCGCCACCGACCGGCTCGCCGCCGCTGCCGCCGGGCGTGCCACCGACCGGCTCGCCGCC
>JAKLJY010000265.1 GCA_023150895.1 Myxococcota bacterium
TCAAACTGAGCGGTCTCGCCATCAACCTGCCCGCTCGGCCCCGTCTGTCTTGACCCACGGATATCCTATGAGGCCCCTTTTTCCTCATCCAGACCTGGAAGGCGGGCGCGGCGCTCCTCGCCGGACACGTTGGTGGCTTGTTTGTTGCCCTGCTGTGCGGGTTTCTGGCGGTCTTCATGGTCAAACCGCTGTTCCTGCTGCGGCGCGGTGGGAATCCGGACGATCTGGAGATCACGGCCGCCGAGCAACCCCGGCTCTTCGAGTTCCTCCATCGCCTGGCAGACGAGACGGGGGCGCAGCGCCCGCACCGCGTCGTGCTCGCGCCGGACGTGAACGCAGCGGTCTTCTACGATCTGTCGCTGCTCAACTTTCTGCTGCCGACCCGAAAGAACCTGATGGTCGGCCTCGGCCTCGTGAACGCGCTCACCCTGGCCGAGTTCAAGGCCGTCCTGGCTCACGAATTCGGTCACTTCACCCAGCGCAGCATGGCGGTGGGCAACTGGGTCTACGTCTCCCGACAGCTCGCCGGACACATCGTCGCGCGGCGCGATGCGCTGGACCACCTGCTCTCCCATCTCTCGGGCGGGGACCTCCGAATCGCGTGGATCGGGTGGACGCTGAGACTCATCGTCTGGTCCGTCCGCTCGCTCGTGGACACACTCTTCCGTGCGGTCATTCTGTCACAGCGGGCTCTGTCCCGCGAGATGGAGTTTCAGGCCGACCGAGTGGCCGTCTCCGTCACTGGAAGCGACGCCGTGGTGCACGGCCTCTTCCGACTGGCCGCGGCGGACGAAGCGTGGGACCTGGCGATGGTGCACGCCGAGCGAGAGGCCGCAGCGGGACGCCTCGTGCCGGACGTCTTCGCGCTCCAGACGCGAATCGACGAGCGCGTGCGCGTAATCCTGGACAAGCCTGACCTGGGAGTACCGCCGCCCGTGCCGGCGACGGCGCCCGAGCGGCACCGCGTCTTCGCGCCTGCCTTCGCCGCGCCACCGCGGATGTGGGCGACGCATCCTTCGAATGTGGACCGAGAGGAGGCCGCCAAGAGACTCTACGTCGCGGCGCCTCTCGACGACCGCAGCGCCTGGGCTCTCTTCGTGGACGCCGACGCCCTGCGCGCGCGCGTCACCCGTCACGTCTTGCCGCCCACGGAAGGCGCTTCGACGGTCTCGTGCGACGAGGCCCTCGCGCGGTTGGATGCGTCGTGGACGAAAGCGCACCTGGACCCGCGATACCGCGGCGCTTACCTCGGCCGGAGCCTGACGCGGGGGTACGGATCCGCGAAGCAGATGGCGGTGGCGCACCCGGCGCCTGAACGAACGGATGTTCTCGCGCGCCTGGCGGCCCTCTATCCGCCCGCGATCGCCGATCTCCATGAGCTTCTGGAGCGGCTCTCCGGAGAGTACAGCATGCTCCGCGCCGTCGCAGACGGGCGGATGGAGGCCGCCGGCGGCGTCCTGCGGTTCCGCGGGGCGGAGGTTCCCCGCAGCGCTCTGCCTGTGCTCCTCGCGAACGTCGGACGGGAGGTCGAGGAGACCGAGCGACAGCTCGACGCCCACTTGGCCGATGCTCGCTCCGCTCACCTCGACGCCGCCGCTCTCGTGGACGGCCGGTGGGTGCCGGTGTTGAGAGGCCTGCATGCGCTCCTGCATTTGGCCGAGCACGCGGAGGCCGACCTCGAGGATGCGCGGCAGAACCTGGACCACGTCTACTTCGTGGTGACGGCCGATGGCCGCGTCAGCGGTCGGGAGCGCAAGCGCCTGGTGAAAGCTGCCGCCGAGGTTCAAGGAACCCTGATGTGGATCTATCACCGCGCTGCCCAGGTCGACCTTGGGCCGGAGATTGCCGAGGCGCTCGAGGTCGGGTCCTTCGCCGAGGCCATCGGTACGCTGGACCTCCACGCGCCGAACGCCGACAACCTCGCCGATTGGCTCCAGCATGGTGCCGCTTACGTGGCCGGAGTGTCGGCGTTTCTCCGCGCGCTGCGTACGGCGACGCTCATTCGACTCCTGACCTGCGAGGTGGAGGTGGCGGGCGCGTTGCAACGAGGCGAGACGCTCGCTCCCACCGCCGCGGTGCCGCGCGCCCCGGCCGCCGAGTTCCGACGAGGGCAGGAGCGGGTACGCACCGACCGCCTCTCCGTCTGGGACCGTTTTCAAATGGCCAAGGGGCGCGTGGCGGCCGTGGCTCGTTTCGTCGCCGCGAGCCTCATCGTCGGGGGCGTCGTCTCGCGAGTGACGACCGCGGGCGAGGTGAATGTCCATGTACTCAATGGCCGGGAGGAGGCGATCACGGTTGCCATCGGGGGGACTTCGACCCGCGTCGGTCCCGGACAGGTGGAGGTCCTGCGGATTGGGACGGGTGACGAGACGGTCGAGGCCCGAGAATCGGGACGCGGGTTCATCGAAAGGTTCGACGTGTCGCTCGAGACCGGATACGCCGACGTGGTCTACAACGTGGGCGGTACCGCCGCCCTGGTAGAGTGGACGGCGATTTACGGAAACGCTCGCCCCGAGCCCGTCCGCGACCTCGGGCACCAGCGCTGGTTCGAGACGAAGGCATCGATCATCCTGAGGCCACCGCCCACCTCCTCCCGCGCGCGCGGCGGGGCCGAGCGGCTGACCGTCGTGTCGGCACTGGGGGCGTCGGAGACCCTCGGAGACTTCGCCCGGAAGTACGGCGGGGGCACGATCTCGCGTTGAACATCGGGCATGTGACTCGCGTCTTCGATGCGTACAAGGACGATTGGAAACTGCTGAGTTTCATCCGGTCGACCCTTTACGACTCGCCGACCCATCTTCGTTACTCTGTCTGCGTCCAGGCGTTGATGGCGTTGGGGATGCTCGGCAATATGACGAACACCGCCTCGGACCGAGCGCTCGTGGAGGACTTCGCAGCAGATGCGGCGGACCTGCGGTTCTGGGTGGCGCACGACACGGTGTGGCGCGCGCATGGGGTTCCGGGGGTCGGAGTGGGGCTGAGGAACGCCGCGCGGTCCGCGTTGAGCAACGCCGGCTCTCTTCGGGCGGAGCAACGCCTGATCGGGCTGCTCGATGGGTCCGTCGACGCCGCCGACCGCGCCGAACTGGAACAGTGGATTCGGTACTGCAGATACATCGGGGAGGATCCATCCCACGGCTGGCGGACTCGAAGTGACCAGGCGATCTCACCGGAGTCTCAATCATTGCCCACGACGCCGACTGCGGCCGGGTCACGTCCGTCGACCAGGTGACGCGCCGGCGTGCCGTCGCTTCGATCGTTCAGGCGCGGTCTTGGCTGGCGGGCGCATGCGCTCGGCCAGTTCGGCGGCGGCCTCCCGGACCTCGCGGGGGGCCCGGACGGGCGTGCCGGCGACGAGGTTGAGCGCGACGAACCACGGGTTGCGATCCGTGGCGAAGGGGGTGTCCCCGAGCGCGTCGAGCATGTCCCGGGCGCGCCCGGCCCGCGCGAGGCCGAGCGGGAGGGCTGAAAAGACGGCGAGGTCCTCCGGCTTCACGGGGTCGGCCATGACGCTCGCGCGCAGGGCGTCGAGGGCGGCGTCGAACTCGCCCAGAAGCACGTGCAGGGCTGCGCGCACGTAAGGTGGCTCGGTGAGCAGGTCGAGTGCGAGGGGGACACGCCGGGCCGTCAGGACGTCGGTCAATCGCTCCTCGTAGTGGGTCAGGTGCGCGTGGCTGTGTGACGCGAGCATGGCGCGCTCGACGACGCGATGGACGGCGCCCGGGCCTCAGGCGAGACCGTACGTCTCCGCTACCCGGCCCAGGAATGCCGCGGCAACCTCGGGCGACCACCGATCGAGGTGCAGCGGCGTGAGGTGGTTGATGGTCGCACTCAGCCCTGCGCGTCGTAGAACCGGTCCCAGGCCGATCGAGCCGCAGAACACGAACCGGAGCCGGCCTTGGTGCGCCTGACACGCGGCGCGAAGCCAGGTCATGACCTCGTCGACCCGACGCACGCCCTCGCGCGTGGCCTCCCCGTCCTCGGCCGCGCCCTCGGTCAGCAGCCGATTTAGCAGGATGGGCAGCTCGTCGATGATGATCACCAGTTCGCCGTGGTCGGTGAGGTCCCGCAGAACCTGGTCACCCTGTTGGCGCCAGTTGTTCTGCAGCGCGTCCCGCAGCTTGATGGAGACCTCGTCGATCTTCACCTCGTCCAGAGATGGTCGATGGTCCCCGACAACTCCAACGCGACCTGTCGCAGCAGGCTCGTCTTGCCCGTCCGCATTGGCGCCGTGACGAGCCCGTGGGCGCCGTCCCGCAACATCTCGGCGAGCGCCGCACGTTCGGTCTCTCGGTCGAAGAAGTCGGGGCCTCGCACCGCCGGGCCCACCATCGACTACACGCTTTCTTTCGAATTCGACACGACTCCGACCTCGGCAATACTGCATATTCGAAAATGTTTAAGACGCCGTCGTGTAAGCCGTCCGACCCCGCCGGGGTTGACCTCGCTCACGTCAAAGGCGGCCCCGCGTGGTGTCGACGGGCCCGCTCCCGGTATCGTGGCCGCGCTTCGACCTCCGCTTGCGAGCCCGCCATGACCGATCGCCGCCGATTGTCCCGCTCCACGTCCCTGGCCCTCGTCGCGCTCACGCCCGCCCTCGTCGCCGCGACGCCCTACGACGCGAACCCCACGCTCGGCGCGCCGGGCAGCCCGGTGATCGACGGCACGAACGACGGGGAGTGGGGCCCCGAGCATCTCATCTACCGCGGTCTTGCCAACGACGATCCGCGCAGCCTCGGCGGCAACTGGACGATGCACGAGACCCCGTGGGACCTCACGCATCTGTTCGCCGCCTGGGACGATGCAGCGCTGTATCTGGCCTGGCAGTATGTCGACGTCACCGACGTCGTCGATCCCGCCAACGCCGGCTCGGCGGGCGGCAGCTCGCCCGGTCGCATGGATCTCATCCAGTGGATCGCGCTGGACACGGTCTCCGGGCGGGGCGCGGCCCTGGACATGTGGGGCAAGAACGCCGGCGAGCCCTACTGGACGGGTCCGGACCTCCCGGACCATCAGATCTACGTCGCCTCGAATCTCTGGCAGGGCTATGTGTCGACGGCCGTCGACGATGTCTTCCCGGGGGACGACGGGGGCGTGCATTACTTCAGTCTCGAGGCGGCGGGGATCGAGATCGCCGTTGGTTCCGGCCTTGCGGTCGACGCGCTGCTCGGGGTCGACGACGCCGATCATGCCCTCGATGAGGCCGCGCAGCGGGACTTCCTTTCGCTCGGGCACAGCCCCGCGCGCGATACCTTCTATGAGATACGGATTCCGTTCGCGGCGCTCGGCCTCGACGCGGCGGGGTTCGCGGCGAGCGGCCTCGGGGTGATGATCGGGCAGGGTGAGGGCTCGTGCCTCGACACCCTGCCGCACGATCCCGCGACCCACGACACGCCGGGCACGAGCCCGAGCAACTCGCCGCTGGAGTGGGGCGATGTCGACACCTTCACGGTGCCCTTCGCCCGGGTGGCGACGGCCTCGGGCGAGCCGGTCACTCCGAATCTCGACGCCGGCCCGCCGCCGGATCCCACCGGCGATGCCGGCCCCGCGGCCGACGTCGGCGGGGCGACGGGCGAACCGGACGCAGGGCCGCGGCCCGACCCCGAACGCGACGCGGCGACGGGGCCCGTCGGCGGCGATGATCGCGGCGCGCCGCCCGCG
>JAKLJY010000266.1 GCA_023150895.1 Myxococcota bacterium
GTCGGCGGCGCGGGCGGAGCGGGTGGCGAAGAGCCTCCGCCGCCGCCCCCGGTGCCGACCGCCGAAGAGGTCCAGGCCATCCTCGATGCCAACTGCAACGGCTGCCACATCGGCGGCGGCATGAGCGGCGGCATGGGACTCGACGACGTTACGCTGCAGATCGGGGTCGCGGCGGCTACGGCGCCGGGCATCAACCGCATCGAGCCCGGCGACCACCTGTCGAGCTACCTCTGGCACAAGATCAACGGCACGCAGGCCGACGTCGGCGGCGGTGGCGGCCGGATGCCCCTCGGCGGCGTGCTCTTGCCGGAGGAGATCGACCTGATCGCCGCCTGGATCGACTCGCTCTGACGGCTGCGGATTGATCAGGCGCACGGCGACGCGTCGCCGACTCGGCCGCGCCGTGGTGTAGAATCCGGCCCACTCGGTCGGCCGCGGCCGGCGCTCCTGCCCGCCCCGGGTCGACCGCCGTGGTGTGTCCATGTTCTGCCCGACTCCGTCGCACGCCCGTCTTGCCGTTCTTGCCCGCGGCGTCTTCTCGCTGGCCCTCTGCGCGTGCGGCTCGGGCGGCGAGGCCACCTCCTCGGACGCGGGTCCGGGGGGGACGGGCGGCATGGGCGGCACGGGCGGGTCGACCGGCGGCAACAGCGGCGGTGATACCGGCGGTAATACCGGCGGAAACACCGGCGGCGACACCGGCGGGTCGACGGGCGGTGACACCGGCGGGTCGACGGGCGGCTCCACGGGCGGGTCGACCGGCGGCTCCACGGGCGGGTCGACCGGCGGCTCCACGGGCGGCTCCACCGGCGGCTCGACCGGCGGAAACACCGGCGGCGCCGGCGGGGTCCCCGAGACGCCCCCCGAGGCCGCCGCCCTGCCGCTCGGCGACTGTGGCGGACCCCACGGCGGGAGCCTGGCCGGCCCCGAACTGCCGCGCTGCGAGGTCCGGCCGGGGCCGCCCTGCGAGCCGCTCTGCGACCTCGTCGACCCCGTCGAGGTGCGCTGCGATCGTCGGGTGGGGACCTGGTTCGGGCTGCGCAGCGACGACACCCCCTGGATCGTGGCCGATCCCGCGGCTGGGGGTCAGAGCCCGGTGGCCTTCACGCTCGGTACGCCGCCCGTACAGACGCCCCTCGTCGGGGTCCCGGTGACGCGCGGATACGGGCTCGACGCCGCGGACACCCTGCACGTGCTGCACACGACCGAGGGGCCGGACGCGGCCCTGATGCACCGCACCGCGGGCGGCGCGGACACCCCGGTGACCTGCCTCGAGGGTCTCTACACGGTCTTCACGCCCTTTTCGCTCGTCGGGGCGCCCGGGCAACCCGGCGCGCTGAGCGCCCTCGCCGGGGCCATCCACGGGGAGCAGCAGGGCCTCGCCTTGCTGACCCGCGCGGCCGGGGGCGAGTGGGCGGCCGAGGATCTGCGCGTCGCCGCATCGCACGGTCAGCTCGCCGTAGCGGCGGACGGCACCCCATTGGTCACGATCCTGACGACGGAGACCGGGTCGTTCGGGGTCTGGCTGCGGGGCGCGGCCGCGTGGCACCGGCTGCCCCTCGACCTCGGGCACCTGCTCGAGCACCCGCCCGTCCTCGTTCCCGGGGCGAGCGACGCGGCGTTCGTCATGGCCGCGGCCGGCGCGGCGATCCGCTTTGCGACCCCCGACGCCGCCGCGGACTTCGGCGTGCCGGGTCTGGGCCTGCTCGATACGACACCGGACTGCGTGGGGCAGGAGAACGATTGCGACCGGATCTGCACGACACGGGCCGAAGGCTCGACGCGCCTGCCCGTCGCGCTCCCGGACGACGCAGGCGCCGGCGCGCTGCTCGTCCACGTGCGGGCCACGCTCGACGTGGAAAGCCACGACGAAGGGACGCCCTGCTCCGAGGCCGGCTGCTTCTGCGAGCACGTCGTGGACGCCGATCGCAGCAGTTACGCCCTGGTCGTCGAGCGCTTCGATCCGGCGGCGCGGACACTGCGCGAAGCGTGGCGTATGCCCGTCGCGTCCGCGTCCGTCCGGGTCGAGGCGGCCCGCACCCGCAGCGGCGATCTCGTGCTCGCCTGGCCGGATGAGACCGGGGTCCGCCTCGCCCGGTTGCCCGCGGCGCGCCTCGCTCCCTGAATCAGGGCGCCGGGGCCCCGCGCTCGAAGACCAGCAACCGGCCCTCCGCGGCGTTCACGTCGCGGGGGTCTTCCTTGAACGTCGTCACCAGCAGGCGTGCCCCGTCGACGGCCAGGCCGCGGGGCTCGAAGGTTGGCCCCTCGGGCACGAGCACCTCGACGGGCATGAGGTTGGCGGCCGACAGCACGACGATCCGGCCGTCCGCCAGCGCGGCGTAGACGTGGTCGCCCGCGGTCCGCAGCACCCGCAGCGCGGCCGGCAGGGGCGCCCGGGCCGTCGTCGCGCCCGAGAGGGCGTCGATTCGCACGAGGTCCGGGCCCGAGGGGACGAAGACCGCCGCGCCCGAGGCGGCGACGTGCATGCCGACGTCGGGCACGTTCCAGCGCGCAGTGACCGCCAGCGTCTGCGCGTCGAGCACCGACACGACCCCGCCGCGGTGGGGGACGAACACGCGCCCACCGGCGGCGGCGATGGCGAACGCATTGGCGCCGAGGCCCTCGCCGTCCACGCGCTTGCCCGTGCGGGCATCGACGCGCGAGACGCGCGACCCGGCCGAACTGCAGGCCTCCCAGAGCAGCGCGAAGAGGGCATCGCCGTCCACGGCGAGATCGTCCGGGCAGTCCGGCAGGCGCGCGAGGGGGCGGGCTTTCTTCGCGCCGGCGTCGATGCGGGCGATGGTCTTGTCCGTCTCCACGAGCGCGATGAGGGCGCCGTCCGCCCGCTGCACGACGACGGTCGGGAGGCGCCCGACCGGGACGGCGGTGGTCTTCCCGGTCTCCACGTCGACCCGCAGCAGGCGGCGATTGCCACTGTCGGCGACGACCGCCTCGCCGCCGGCGGCGAAGACGCCCTCGGGCCACTTGCCCGTGGTCACGGTGCGCACGAGACGAAGGGGCGTCCCGGTGGCCGACGACGCAGGCGCCGTGGGGGCGGCGGGCAGTGAAGGTGCCGCGGCCGCAGGTGTGCTCGGTCCCGCGGGGGCCGTCGGGGGGGCGTCCGCTGCGGTGGCCGGGGAACAAAGCGCAAGCACGACCGCCGGTGCGGCACGCCGGACGAGGGCAAGAAGCGCGCGAGCAGGGCGCAATGCGGGCATGGGGACTCCGGAGAGGACGGTCGGCGGCGCGCCGGGCTCAGCGCTCGGCGAGGCTCACGGCATGGAGCATCCATTGGTCGTGGCGCCGGCGAAAGACGATCGTGCCCGAGACGCCCTCGAGACGGTGGCGCACGTCGATTTCCACCCGCCGGGCGGTGCTGCGCAGCGCGACGAACTCGAAGTGGGGCGCGCCGGCGCCGGATCCGGTCTCGAGGGCGACGGCCGCCCCGCCGAGCGTCAGACTCGGGGCCGGGGCGTCCATCCCCTGCGCCTCGCCGACGGCCGACGCAATCGCCGCGCGCAGGGGCCGACGACCGGGCAGGTCGAGATGCCAGAACGGCGCGAGACCCGGCAGGTCGATGACGCGTTGAAACAGTGCGTCGCGGTCCGCAATCGACAGCGGCGCCGCGCGCCCGTCGTCCGTGTAGTCGGCGCACTCGGCGTCGAGATCGAAGCCCGGGCGACCCACCCGCACCTGCATGAAGTCGCCGAGCCCGTACCCGAGCCGCAGGCCGCCGTTCGCGCAGGTGGTGAACGCACCGCCGATGCGGACCTCGGGGTCGTCGCGGCAGTCGCCCTGGCGGCGCCGGATCTCGTCCAGGGACGCCTTCGGTGCCAGCGCCCGCCCGTCGAGTTGAACGCAGGCCGGGGCCGTGCGCAGATCATCGAGCCAGACCTCCACGACGCGCCCGCCGCAGGCCCGCACCCTCAGCGGGCCGCGCTCACCGAAGGCATCGCCGCCCGGCCATGGGTCGCCGAGCCGGACGTCGCCGAAGGACACGCCCGGGACGGCGTTCAGCGGACAGGCGCGCGCGCCGCCGGTCGGGGTGAGGGCGACGGCGAGCAGTGCGCCGAGGAGAATCAGAGAGGGGGTCGAAGGGTACATGGCACGGGAAACGCGCGACGCACCCGAAGGATCTGTGACCCGGTCAGTTGCAGGCGTTGGCGCACTCGGCGTCGATACAGGCGACGACGGCCTCGTACAGGGCCGCGCCCTCGGCGTCCTCGGCCAGACACGCGTTGGCGCAGGCGTCGTCGGCGCAGTCTTCGATGCAGATCAGGATGCCCTGGCAGGCCCCGCGAGACGCGCACGCCTCCATCGAGGCCTCGCATGCGCCGCGGGCCCCGATGGCCTCGTTCACGCAGGCGTCGCAGGCATTGCCGCCGCCGCAGACCGACACGGCGTCGTTGCGCGAGCAGTCGAAGTCGTCGCAGTCGAGGTGCCCGTCGTCGTCGTTGTCGATGCCGTCGTCGCAGGCCGCGTCGGTGCTCTCGGCGCTGCCGCCGCCGCCGCAGACCGTCACCGCCGCGTTGCGGGAGCAGTCGTAGTCGTCGCAGTCGAGGTGACCGTCGTCGTCGTTGTCGATGCCATCGGCGCAGGCCGCGTCGTTGCCCTCGGCGCTGTCGCCGCCGCCACCACCGCCGCCGCCGCAGACCGTGACGGCGTCGTTGCGGGAGCAGTCGTAGTCGTCGCAGTCGAGGAAGCCGTCGTCGTCGTTGTCGACGCCGTCGGTGCAGGCTGCGTCGGTGCTCTCGGCGCTGTCGCCGCCGCCGCCGCCGCCACCGCCGCCGCCGCAGATCGTCACCTCGGGATTGCGGGAGCAGCTGTAGTCCTCGCAGTCGAGGTAGCCGTCCTGGTCGTTGTCGACGCCGTCGTCGCACACGGCGTCCGAGTCCTCGTCGACCGGGTCGCCCTGGAAGCCCCCCCCGCCGCCGTTGCCGTTGCCGCCCCCGCCGTTGCCCCCGCCGCAGACCGAGACGGCCGCGTTGCGGGAGCAGTCGAAGTCGTCGCAGTCGAGGTGACCGTCGCCGTCGTTGTCGACGCCATCGACGCAGGCCGCGTCCGTGTTCTCGGCGCCCGGGCCCGCGCCGTTGCCGCCCGTGTTGCCATTGCCATTGCCGTTGCCGCCGGCGCCGTCTGCACCGCCCGCGGCGGGCGGACCCGAGGGGAGGCCGGCGTCGGCGTCGTCGGCATCGCCGCTGACGCAGCCGGTCGAGGCGAGAGAGGTCAGGGCACAGGAGAGCAGCAGGGCGAGGGAACGGGCGGGGGCGCGGCGCATGGAGGGGCTCCTCGGGGTTGGGCCGAATCGGCGCGCGCTTGGTACCAGAGCGGGGCGGTCGGCCGCAAGCGCGGGGGCAGGAGGGGGCTCGAACCCGGCCCGGCCCGCCACTTTTTGCGTGTGTCCGCAAGTTTGAGCCCGTCGTAAGAATCCCGATTTCCGCGCGGGCGACCGGGCAGCCGCCCAGAGTGTGACAATGTGCGATATG
>JAKLJY010000267.1 GCA_023150895.1 Myxococcota bacterium
CGGACACACCCCTCTACGAGCGCACCCTCGAGATTCAATTCGTCGTACCGTGAACGGAGCGCCGTTCCACGGCGGCCGAGTCGCGTCACTCCCCCAGGTCGAACACCGCCCCGTCGTCCTGCTGGAAGCACCCGTAGCGGTCGTTGACGCTGAACCACAGGTGCAGCGACTCGCCGAAGGGGACGGTCATCGTGGCCTCGCGGGCGATGCGCTCGCCGTCGGCGACCTCGCTGATTTCGAAGGTCTGTTCGGGGCCGTCGTCGACCTTCAGGTGGCCGCTGGCGCCCCACTGGGGATAACCGCCCTGGCTCGCGCGGCACTCGGGCAGGCGGTCGAGGTCGTACCGCACGGTCAGACGGCCGCCCGCGACGAGGTCGCCCGTCTGTTCGACACTGCCGTCCTCGCCGAAGGTCAGCACGGCCTCGGCGCTCGGGCTCTCGATGGCGACGCGGTAGTTCTCGCCATAGTTCGAGTCCCACGCGACGCAGCCCCAGCGGTTGTTGACGCTGAACCAGAGCGAGAGTTCGCGGCCGGCCGGCACGTCGATGAGGGCGGCCTGCGCGACGCGCTCGGCGCCGTCGACGGTCGTGACCTCGAAGGTCTGGGGGCGCTGGTCGTCGACCTGCGCGTAACCCGTGATGTTCCACTGGGGGTGGCCACCCTGGGTGCCACGGCAGTCGGGCAGGCGGTCGAGGTCGTAGCGCACGCGCAGCGGCTGGCCGGCGACCACCGGGGCGCTCAGCGTCTCGCCGAAGTCGGCGTCGAAGGTCAACGTGGTCACGCCGTCGTCGACCCCGTCCGCCTTGGCGCCGGGGGTGACGCCGATGGGCGCGTCGGGCGTGGCCTCGGGCGCGGTTGCGGTCTCGGTGCCGGTGTCGCTGCCACAGGCGGCGGCGAGGAGGGCGAGCGTGGCGGTGAGCGTGAAGGGCAGGGGCAGGGCGAAACGGCGCGTGCGCATGGGGGGTCTCCTGGCGCGCGACGTTCGCAAGAACCGTGCCGCTCAGGCTGGCGTCTCGGGTGTCCGGTCGGGGGGCGGGTCCGGCGACGTCCACCGGCCGCTCGTGCGGAGCTCGACGACCCCCACGGCCCAACGCCGCGCGCGAATGCCGTGCCGCCTCAGGAGTCCGACCGCGACGTCCGAGAGGGGGCAGAATCGCCCGCGGGCATAACACAGGATGTCGCGGTCGCGCGGCAGCCCGGCGAGGGCGCCGACGAGGGTCGCCAGGGGCACGTTCTGCGCCGCCGGATGGTGGCCGTTGCCGTACTCGTCCGGGGCGCGCACGTCGAGCACCAGCGGGCCGGCCGCGTCGCCCGCCGCCGGGTCGACGACGTCGAAGGCGTCGGGCGCGTAGACGGCCTGCGCGCCGAGGCGAAGCTCGGACGACGTCTCGGCTGCGAACGCGATCAGGCCGCGGAGGACGGGCCAGGCGGCGTCGGTGACGGAGTGCACCGAGGTGCGCCCGCGACGCTCGGCCCGCAAGAGACCGGCGCGTCGCAACGCGGCGAGGTGGTGAGACACGATGGCCACGCTCGACCCGGTCAAGGTCGCGAGCGCCTCGACCGTGCGCGGCGCCTGCGCAACGAGCATGACCAGCGTGAAGCGCGCGGGGGCGGCGAGGGCCTTGCCCGTCTCGGCGACGGTCGTCGCGACGTGTCGCAGCACGGCGAGATGCGCAGGTCCGGGGAAAGGGGGCGTTTGCATGTCGAACGCGGTGATCAGTACCCCAAAGCGGCCCCGGTGATCTGCCGGATCAGCAAGGGCATGACCATCTCATCGAAGCCGTGCCAGTCGCGGTAACGCTCGCGGACGGGCTCGTAGACTGCCCGGAACAGAGCCTCGCCGTCCGCCGCGCTTTCGGGCCAGCCGCGGCGCGCGACCTCGTCCGTGGCGAGTGTGTTCACGAACCGGAAGAACGCGCGGAACGCGGAAAAGTCGGCTTTCGTACCGACGTCGAAGTGGCTCGGGATCAGGACGTCGAAGTCCAGGGCCTCGACCCGGTCGAGCGCCGCGAGGAAGCCGGGCGTGAAGTAGTCGGGCATGCCGCCGGGTGGCAGGGCGCGAACGAAGGCCAGATCGGGCGCGAACACGACGCGGCTGGCGGGCAGGTGGATGCTGTAGAGCGTGTCGCCGTGCGAGCGCCCGTGGAAAACGAGGCGGAGTTCGACGCCGCCGAAGGTCAGCGTCGCGTCGCCTGCCAGCGTGCGGGTCGGCGCGAGGATGTCGTCGGCAGGGAAGTCTCGCCAGGCGAGGGTGCAGCGCTCGTGGGCGATGACCTCACGCGGGGCGAGGACGGCGCCGCCACGGACGTGATCGAGGTGGGCGTGCGAGTAGACGAGCGCCCGGACGGGCCGCCCGGGGAAGCGCGCGTCGAGCGCGGCCTTCAGGCGCGTCGCCGTCTTCGCCGAGAAGGGGTCGACGACGACGAGGCCCTCGGTCGTCTCGACGAGCAGTCCGCGGTCGAACCCGTCACGGAAGCTGTGAACCCCCGGCGCGTGCGTGTCGAGCGCGAAGCCCTCCAGGTGCGCCGGGACGAGGTACTCGCCGGCCCGGGCCGCCAACATGCGATGCATCAGGACCGGGCGGTCGACGACGAAGGCGACCGTGGCGACGAGCGCGAGCACGACCACGAGGGCGACGACGAACAACGGGCGGTGGCGGGGCATCGAGACCTCCTCGGGATTGACTCAAACAATCAAACAAGTATTTGATGTTTCGTCAAGGTTTCCCGTTTACGCCGCCCCGTCCGTCGACGAACATGCACCCCCATGAACGCCCGCCGCCTCGACGCCGACCTCATCCGGCAGACCGCCGATCGCATCCGGCAGCGGATTGCCGAGCGCTTCCCGGAGGCCGGGCTGATGCGCGTGGCGGGGGAGCTCTGCGCGGTCGCGGACACGGCGGGCGCGATGTCGACCCGGCTCGCGCGGCCGTACTGGTGGCTGCGCGCGGTCACCGTCTTCGTGGTCGGCGGGCTGGCGTTCGGGGCGTCGCCGCTCTTCGATCTGTTGCAGGTCGGGCAGGCGAAACCCGGTGATCTGTTCGCCGCCGTGCAGGGGGTCGACTCCGCGCTGCAGATTCTCGGCGTGCTCGCCGCCGGGCTGTTCTTCCTGGTGACGTTCGAGGACCGCCTGAAACGGCGGCGCGCGCTGCGGGCGCTCCACGAGCTGCGATCGATCATCCATGTCATCGACATGCATCAGCTCACCAAGGATCCCAGCGTCTCGGCGGCGGCGGCCCGCACGGCGAGCTCACCGGAACGCGATCTGTCGCCGCTGCAACTCGCGCGGTATCTGGATTACTGCTCCGAGCTGCTGTCGCTGTCCTCGAAGCTCGCGGCCCTCTACGCGCAGAGCCTGCCGGACGCCGTCGTGACCGATGCCGTGAGCGATCTGGAGCGTCTGACGGCCAACATGAGCCTCAAGATCTGGCAGAAGATCGTCCTCATCGAACAGACGATGCATCGGTTCTGAGCGACCCGGCGGTCTCGAAGTCGGGCGTGGGAAAGTCCTTGACGGCCGCTCTGAATTCGCACTCATCTTCCGACAACTGCGTGGAGCCGCTTGGTAAGCCAATGCCGAAAGCCGAAAGCCGAAAGCTGACAAACGAGCGTCGTGCTTGTCGCTCGACCGCGCAAGGGGCGACCGCGTGTGGGATGCCCGCATCGGTCGGGCCGACGTTTCCGCTCGACGCGACCCTCCACCGGCCGACATTACGTGCACGGTCGACACTGATGGAACGGGAAGCCCGCGCATTCGGTGAGGCGACTGCGCTGCCTTCAGGAGTGCCCTCCTGGGAGGAGATTCAGTGCATCTATGTCCCCGAGACGTGTGGACGCCAACCGGAGGAACTTCCGGCGGCGTGGGCACCGGGAAACGACGACTTCCGGGGCGCAGGGGTAGAATACAGACCATGCACGAGCGCCATCGACCTCGACGGCCCCCCCGCCGCCAGTTGTGAAAGCATACCCTCCACCTTGCCCGATGGCGAGTGGGTGACGCTTCCTCTGGATACGGCGTCTTACAATCGCAGCCTCTCGGAAACGCCCGGCGATGCGGGGTCTCCGCTCTCTCAGGTCGACTTGCGGCGGGGGATACCGCTGCGTGGGGCGGCGGCACGCGTCCAGACCCGTGGCGGCAAAGCGCAGTTGCTCGCCGCGTCGCTGCCCTCGTTCGATATGGTGCGCCCGGCCCGGAACCGACTGTATGGCGGCAACCCCCGTGAGAAGATCCCGCACGCCGGCTTCGCGGCATTCTCGCTCGGCGACGTTTTTCGGCGGCTCGCCGGGGCGAGGCGCTGCCGTGCGGAGGATGTCGGCGGTCCGGGTCCCGTCCGAAGGCGGCTGGGTTGCGACGGCTTCACACTCACCGAATTGACGCCGGGCCTGGAATCCACCAGGGAGTACGAGCTGACTCTGGGAGCCGGGTGGCGCCTCGACCTCTCCATGGAGTTTCACATCATCGGCGGCCTCCGGCGGCCATCCGGCCGAGGCGTGGAACTCTCGGAGGAAGTGGAACAGGTGCTGCGCAGGCGCGGCGACCTGCGTCCCGCGGTACCGCTCGACGGGGTCTTTGTCGGCCTCGGCAACGTCCATGACGATCCACTTCACTTCGCGGCAGCCTCTCCGTGGAGGGGCAATCCCTGGTTCGCCTCGCTCTTCGGGGTGGGCGCGGGGGATGGCCGATCGTATGCGGCCAAGGGCGCCCGCCGACTGCTCGGCGACGGAGGCGCCCCCGGCTTCGTCTTCAAGGGCGAGTTGACGAGTGCGCAGAGCACACGGGCGGTTCAGGGCGACCCCAGGAACGCTCACTGGGTCTACGAGCCGGAGGTCGAGCGCACCCCGTACTTCGTCGCCCTCACGCACCCGGGCGCGGGTCTCGAAGGCCGAGTCTCGCGCGCGCTCGACTTCGACCCCGCCTTCTTCGAGCCGGAGCTTCTTTTCAACGAAGCGATCAGTCGATTCGCGACGGGCGCCTGCCGAACGGTGCGATTCGACATCACGCTCTTCTCGCCCGACGAGGCGTGGGACGTCGTCGAGGCGATTCGGGACGGGGACAACGAAGTGTTTGATGACTGCACGCGGGGCGACGGCCTCGTCATCCCGTACCGGGTGTCGGCCACCATCGGGTGGCAGACCAGGCGGGGCTTCGACATGCGCACCCACATGTATTCACGGGATATTCTCAGTCAGAAGCTGTCAGTCTCCGCCCCCATTGGCGACGTGTCGGGCGTCCTGTGCGTGTCCGCGCAGCGGGCCGCCGGGGTGGGCGTATTCTTCGGCGCGATGATGCAAGACGCGCCGCCCGGTCAGTCGGTCGGGGTCGAGATCGAATGTGTCTCGGCCCGCTGGAGCCGAAGATGAGCGCCACCGATATCGTGCGCGGTGTGGCCATCCTGGCGGCACTCGGGGCCTGCTCCGAAGCGTCGCCGTCCC
>JAKLJY010000268.1 GCA_023150895.1 Myxococcota bacterium
GCGGCAGCGGTGGCGCGGGCGGCGAGCCCGTCGGCGGTAGCGGCGGCGCGGGCGGAGAGCCGGTCGGCGGCGCGGTCGCGTGCGACTACCCGCTCCCCGGGCGGCTCCCCACCGTCGACGGGGCGGGCGAGGGCGGCGCGGGTGGCGAGCCCGTCGGTGGCGGACAGGGCGAGGGCGGCGCGCTGCCCCCGCCCGTCGGCGAGGTCTTCGGTTGCGACGCGCCCGGTGACCTGACGGCGGCTCTCAACCCCGATGGCACGTACTCGGTCTCCGGCAGCACCGCCGGCACGGCGGGCACGCAGTCCGGCGAGTGCGGCGGTAACGGGCCCGAGAGCGTGTTCACGTTCACCGCGCCGTCGGCCGGCACCTGGAAATTCACGACGCAGCTTCGGGGCGAAGGCGAAAGCTACGACACCGTGCTGCACGTCCGAACGGCGTGCGATGACGCCGAAACCGAGCTCGCCTGCAACGACGACGCCGGCAACCTGCAGAGCGCGGTGTCCGTGCTCCTCGAGGAAGGGCAGACGGTCTTCGTTTTCGCCGACAGCTACGGCGACGGCGGTGGTCCGTTCACGCTCACCGCGACGGCGTTCAGCGCCGATCTCGCCGAGGGCGCCGCTTGCCCCACCGACGGTTTCAGTGGTGCCTGCGCCGAGGGCCTGACCTGCCTGGGCGGGGACGAGGCCGGTGTCGGCGCCTGTGCCGTTCCAGTGGCCCCCACGGTCGAGTCGGGTGAGCTCTACTACGACCCGGCCACGACCGTGCTGGCGGTGCGGCTGGCGGGTCAGGATCTCGACGGCGACCTCGCCGGCACGAGCTTCAACGTCTTCGACGCCGACGGCAACGTGATCCCGCTCGATCCGTTCGGCTTCGGATTCCCGGTTCAGTTCGACTTCCAGAGCATCGAGCACGTCGACGGCCAGTACACGGCCACGCTCGTGTGGACGTCCGGCGTCGTGGGGATCGCTTCGGGCGAATTCGGCGT
Organism: Myxococcota bacterium; assembly: GCA_023150895.1. Classification (GTDB taxonomy): domain Bacteria; phylum Myxococcota_A; class Bradymonadia; order UBA7976; family UBA1532; genus CAINDO01. The sequence continues at coordinate 986 of JAKLJY010000268.1, forward strand.
CTACGACCGAAACAACGCGGCCGAGAGCGAGACCCCGATCACGCTCGAGGCGATGGCACCGCCCGCGGCCGAGGTCGGCGGCGCGTGCGATCCGCAAGGCGGCTTCTCGACCTGTGCGGCCGGCGCGCTGTGCGATGCCGCGCCCGAGGCCCCGGTGGGCACCTGCATCGAGGGCGTCGCCGAATGCCCGGCCGAGTACGAGGCCAACGTCCTCGTCCTCGACGCCTGCGGCGTCGCACGCTTCGATGGCACGCTCGACGGCGCGACCGACAAGGTCACGACGAGCTGTGGCACGGAAGAGGAGCGCGGCGATCACGTCTTCACCTTCACGGCCCCCGAGGCCGGTGACTACGTCTTCCAGGTCTTCTCCGTCGACCCGACGGCCGAGCTGACGATCGACATCCGCCGCTTCTGCGGTTCGCGCGCGCTGGCGTCGGTCGTCGGTTGCGGCACCCTCCCCGCGCCGGTCGCGATCCAGTTGCCGGTGCCCCTCGCCGCGGGCGAGAGCATTTCGGCCATCGTCGAGTCCACCTCGGCCTGGCAGGGCGCCTTCTCGGTCGGCGTCTACGCGGCGCACGCGCCGACGGCCGACGACGCCTCGGTCATCTACAACGATGCGGCGGGCTCCATCGGCGTGACGATCAATGCGGCCGACGTCGACGGCGACATCGTCGGCTTCGGCCTGGCGATCTTCGACATCGACGGCATGCCGATCGTCTCCGCCGATGACGCGGGCGGTCTCATCGACCTCGGCGTCGATCCCAGTGAGCTGACGTGGCAGGACGACGGCACCGTGGTCCTTCGCGCGGGTCGGTTCTTCAACGGCGAGGGGCCCCCGTTCGAGTCCTTCGGCGCGATCGCAGTCGACGTGTTCGACGCCACGGGCCTCCGCTCGGCTCAGCTCCAGGCCGAGATCGTCCCCCCCGGCGTGCTCGAGGCGGACGCCGCGTGCGACGTCTCGGGGGCGTTCGACGTCTGTCCCGACGGCACGGTCTGCCAGGACGCCACGGACGACGGCGCGAACAACCCGACCTGCGCGGGTGTCAACGCACCGGTGCTCGATGCGGCGACGGTCGTCGTCAACGCCACGACGCTCGGCTTCGGCCTGACGATGGCCGGCAGTGACGTCGAGGGCGACGTCGTCGGCGCAACGGTCACGATTCTCGACGTGGACGGCATGGATCTCTTCGGCGAGACGGTCTCGCTCCAGGCCTTCGAAGAGGAACTCACGCAGCCCGGTGATGGCACGTTCTCGGCTCGCATCATTCGCGTCCTGCCCGCGGAATTCCCGGCGGACCTCATCGCGCTGGTTCAGGTCGGCGCGATCGACGCCGCCGGGCAGGAGAGCGAGCGGCTCGACGTCGTACCGTCCGTTCCGGCGATCCTCGGCGATCTCGCGGTCTGTGAGGCCCCCGAAGCCTTCGAGGCCTGCCCCGCCGGTTGGGTCTGCGTCGATCCCGACGACGACGGCGTGACCAATTGCATCGAGTTCCAGATCCGCGGCGAAGGCGACCCCTGCGCGCCGGCGGCGCCCGATCACGCCTGCGACGTCGGCCTGTACTGCACGGTCGATGCCGAAGGCGCGGGCACCTGCTCGCTGCCCGTGGTCGAGTGCCCGGCCGAGTACGGCAACCCGCTGAGCATCCCCGTCGGCGGGCCCGCCCCCTGGTCCATCGATCTGGACACGACCGAGGCGGCGAACCAGAGCGCCGGCACCTGCGGCGGTGGCCGCTCGGGCGAGGCGATCGTCGACTTCATCGCGCCCGCGGCGGGCACCTACATCGCCCGCACGGTGACCGAGGACCTCGACACCGTCCTCTACGCCCGCAGCTACTGCGGCCTGCCGGACTCCGAGCTCGACTGCAGCGATGACGCCAACGAAGCGTTGACGAGTGAAGTCTCCGTGACCGTCGAGGCCGGCGAGCACGTGTTCTTCTTCGTCGAAGGCTTCGGCGAGGCCGACGTCGGCCCGCTCACCCTGACCGTCGAGCCCGCGCCGGTTCAGTGACGGACGACCGGGCGCTCAGCGCGGGGACACGGCGCGCGAGAGCGTTGCCAGTTCCGCGGCGAGCGCCCGTTTCTCTTCTTCCACGAACGCCGCCACCGCCCGGTGCAGACCCGGGTGGAAGATGCGGTGCGCCGACACCGTGACGGCCGGGTCGAATCCCCGGCCGTACTTGTGTCCGCCGCCGCCCGCACCGGCCTCGAAGCGGTCGATGCCGGCTTGCAGGCAGTACTCGACGCCCGCGTAACTGCACACCTCGAAATGCAGGCAGTCGACGTCGGCGAGCGCGCCCCAGTAGCGACCGTACATGACGCCCCCGCGCGCCGCGTTGACGGTGCCGCCGACGACCTCGCCGCCCCGCTCCGCGAGCACGACGACGAGGTTCTCCCGCCAGGTGTCGAGCAGCCCCTCGAAGACGGCGGCGTTCAGATACCGCTGCCCCCAGACGAACTTGTCCACGGTCGCGGTGTAGAGCCGCCACAGGAGCGGCGCGAGCGCGGGTGTCAGCGCGTCGCCCGTCAGCACGCGGGTCGTGACGCCGGCCTCGGCGACCAGCCGCCGTTCCCGCCGGATCTGGTGACGTTTCTTGGCGTCGAAGCGCCCGAGAAAGTCCGCGAACGTGGTCTCCCCCGGTCGACGCGTCCAGTGGAACTGGACGGTGTGGCGCAGGGCGTACCCGGCGTCGGCGAGCGTCTCGGCCTCATCGGGGGAAACGAAGAGCCAGTGCACGCCGGACATCCCGGCCTTGCTGGCGAGCTCGACGGCCGCCGTCGCCAGCCCGGCGCGCAGCGCCGCACGTCGGCTCGGGTCTCCCTCGGCGCCGAGGTGCATGCGCGCGCCGCCCACCGGCGAGAACGGGGCCGCCACGACGAGCTTGGGGTAGTAGGGGATGCCGGCCCGCGCCGCCGCGTCCGCCCAGGCCCAATCGAAGACGAACTCCGCGTTGCTGTTGCGCTTCTCCCACGCGGCGCAGGCGGCGACGGGCGACTCGCCCTCGCAAAGGAGCAGGGGGCGCGGGGCCCAGCCCGTTCCCGGACCGACGGCGCCCGCGCGCTCCATCGATCGCAAGAACGCGTGGTCGAAGAAGGGGCAGCCACCCGCGACGAGCGCGTCCCAGGTGGCGGCATCGATCTCGTCGATGCTGCGAAGCGTTCTGGCCTTCATGTGCTGATGCTAGACTCCGCGGTCATGGAGACGCCGCGCCTTTTCAAGAACATCGCCGTGTTTTGTGGCTCCAGCGCCGACGCGCGGGGTCTCTACTTCGACGCCGCACGGGCGGTCGGGGTCGCCCTCGCCGAGCGAGGGATCGGGGTCGTTTACGGCGGCGGAAGGGTCGGCCTCATGGGGGCCGTCGCAGACGCCGCCCTCGGCGCCGGCGGGCGGGTGCTCGGGGTCATCCCCGAAAAGCTGATGGCCCTCGAGGTCGGCCACACACGCCTCACCGAGCTGCGCATCGTGCCGGACATGCACACCCGCAAGCTGGCGATGGCCACGGCCGCCGATGCGTTCGTCGCGTTGCCGGGCGGCCTCGGCACGCTCGACGAGGTCTTCGAGGCGGCGACCTGGACACAGCTCAACTACCACCTGAAGCCGGTCGGGCTGCTGAACGTGAAGGGCTTTTTCGATCCCCTCGTCCGCTTCCTCGATCACGCGGCCGACGAAGGCTTCATTCGCCCGCAACATCGGTCGCTGATCCAGGTCGATGAAACCATCGACGGCTTGCTGCACCGGCTGGCGACGTGCCCCATCGTGCCGCTGTCCATCGACCCGCCGCCGGCGCCGTGAGGCTCACGGGCCGAGCAGCCCGACGGGTCGGACCCGGACGTCGGACCGAAGGTCTTCGGCGCTGAGCACCGGGAGTCCCGGGAAGCGGGCGTGCAACAGGCGCGCCCAGCTCGAACGCGTCTCCGGTGCGACGAGGACGACGAGGGTCGGCTCGGCCCGGAGGTGCAGCTCCAGGCCCTCGCAGACCGCCTCGTTCTGCCCCGGGGTGAGGACGCCGGTGCGGACGAGGTGCTCCTCCAGCTGACCATCGACGCAGAGGACCGCGAGTGTGCCCTGCGGCGCGTACCGGGCGCTCGTCGTGTCGGCCAGGGCCACCCGGAGCGTTCGCAGACGGGCGTCTTCGGTGGCCAATGCCTCGGCCGGGGCGCGCGCGAGGGCCTCGAGCAGGCGGCCGAGGGGGGCGATGGGCAGGTCCTCGGCGAGCAGCGCGGCGAGGAGGCGGGTCAGCCCTGCGAGGTCCACGCGCGCGGGGCAAACCGCCGCGACCCGCGCGGGGGCGACGCGCCGTTCGTCCGCGAGGCGTCCGGCGACCGCGTCGACGCTGAGCACGGCCCCGGGCACTCGCCGGAGCGCGCCTTCGAGTGCGAGGGTCAGCACC
>JAKLJY010000269.1 GCA_023150895.1 Myxococcota bacterium
TTCTCGATGTCGATCTCGAACGCGCGCATCAGCAGCTCACGCCACGGGCGGTATCCCGAGCGATGGGTGGGCGGCTTGTCCCACGCCTGGGACTTCCAAGGGTCGTCCTTCGCCTTCGGGCTGCACGTCGCGCAATCCGTCGTGCAGCTCGAGTCGTCGTCGCTGTGCGCCGTGGGTGGCTTTGACGGCGGCGGCGGGGGAACGACTCGCGCTCTCCACTTGCTGGCCGCGGCGAGCACCCCTGCATAGCGAATGGTGTGGAAACCTGGGCTCGTTGGCGATCGGCGGACGCAACACGTACTTGCACAAAGCCTCTCTTCCCGCAGCGTCGCCGGCCTTTGCCGTCGTGGCGGCGTGGAGCGAGAAGCCGCCGTCGGTGGCGCACAGGGCCTTGGTGTGGAGCAGCTCCGCGTCGCCGCGGAGCTCTATCGGGTCTCGACGGCGAAGGGCGGGACCTGCGGGCAGCGTGCCGGTGACCGAGGCCGCGGCGAGCGCGGCGAGGGCGGGCTCGCTGTCGGCGAGCTCGGCGTCGCGGGTGACGCTGTCGTCCTCGATCACGCCCTTGCGTCGCAAGAGCGCGAGGATGTCCCCCTCCGGGGATCACGAAGCGCGTCGCGCGCGGGCGATCAGCAACAGGTCGCAGACGTCGTCGTTGGTGAGGAAGGGCAGCGGGTGGAAGACGAGCTCGCCGCCTTCGTCCTCCGCGAAGACGCCGTCGAGGAAGAGGGAATGCAGGTGCGGGCTGAGTCGGAGGTCGGAGTTGACGCGTTGCACGACCGTGACGGCGCCGCTCTTGCCACCAGGGACACCACGAGCTCGCATCTGTCGCTGGTACCAGCCGAGCACCGAGTCCACGAAGGTGCGAGTCACCGCGCCGAGGAGCTCGCCGTCGTACGCGACCCGAGCACGCAGCTCGAACGGAAGCGTGAGCACGAGCTGGCGCAGGGGGACGTCGGGGAGCAGGTGCTCCACGAGATCTGCCGCGGTGGAGGTCATCCGGCGACCTCCGCACGAGGTGCAGAAGCCCCGGCCCTTGCAGCTGAAACCGACGACTTTTTGCTCGCGGCAGTCAGGACACGCGATCACGGCGAAGCCACGTGCAAGCACGCCACAGCTGATGAAGCCTTCGAGCTCGTCCTTCACGAAGCCGGGGAGCGGGGACGCGAAGCCGTCCTCCGCGGCGGCGTAGAGCGTGAGCAGGTTGTCGCGAACGACCTGATGGAGCGCGGTCGCCTCGGGGCGGCGGCGTTCGTACGCGGGCTTGCCGGACACCCGTCGCGCCTCCGCAACTGGCGTGCCTGCGAGCCGCTCGTGCGATTACGGGAGGTTCGCCACGCTCTGGGGTGGCGAAGGGCGCTTTCGCCGGTGGCGATCGCCACGTTGGTCGCGGCGGCTGGCCCGGAGCCGCGACGTGGCGAATCGCTGGCGAGCTATGGCGACCATCGCGCTTCGTCACCCGCCGAGCGCGGCGCGCACGCGCGCGACGGCTTCCGCGAGATCTTGCTCCAGGAGCGCTGCCGGCAGCCGCAGCACGCGCCAGCCGCGGCGAGCGAGCTCCCGGTCTCGACGCGCGTCCGCAACGCGGCGAGCAGCGTGATAAGCACCGTCCACCTCAATCACGACGCGCCGCGAGGGCACCGCAAGGTCTGCGGTGTATCGGCCGATGATGTACTGGCGACGGACCACCACGCCGAGCTTCCCGCCGCCGAGCTCCCGGAAGAGCGCTTCTTCCGTGGGCGTCGGCGCGAAGCGCATGGTGCGCGCCCGAGCTTCGATGACGTGCGAGTGAGCGCCGCTTCCGATGCGACGACGGAAAACGTTACTTTCTGCGACCCAGAAGCTCGCTAGGGCCACCTCGCCTCGACCTCGTTGTCCACAAACAGCCCGTTGCACAACGCGAACAACAACGCTAAACTGGACAACAAATGCGGACGGTCGCGTTGGCTCGATCGGCCGCGTTGCCCACTGCGTGCAACATGGCTATTTCGGACAACAACCTGATCGCCGGCGCTTCCCGCGTGCTCCAGGATCGCCTCCCTCCCGGGTGGGCGATCGAACGCGTCCCGGCATCGGGCCGCGCGGCGCGGCTGCGCCTCACGTCGAAGCAGGGTCAGTCACGCGAGCTGCCGGTGTCGACGCTCTCCCGGCCCGATCCGCGGGCGGCGAGGCAGATCCCCAAGGAGCGCCCGATGCTCGTCACGGCTCCTTACCTCTCGAGAGGCGTCCGCGAAGCCATCGAAGACGAGGGGGCGAGCTACGTCGACCAGACCGGCAACGTGCGCCTGGTGCTCGACGAACCCGGACTCTTCATCATGACCAGTGGCGCAGAGTCGAACCCCTGGCCGGAGGAGCGGCGCTTCACGTTGCGCGGAACGAAGGCCGGGCGCGTCGTGTGTGCCCTCGCGTGTGCGAAACCACCGCTTGGTGTGCGCGAGCTCGCCGCCGCTGCGGACACCGATCCTGGCTACGTCTCACGCCTGCTCGGCATGCTCGACCGCGAGGCCATCGTCGACCGAACCGGCCGCGGCCGGGTGGAGCGGATCGACTGGCGGAAGCTCCTGCTGCGCTGGTCCGAGGAGGCTCCGCTCGAAAGTCGCACCACCGCGAGCACGTGGCTTGCCGCGCGCGGGCTGAAGAGTCTACGGGACAGTCTTCGTGGCGCCGACATTCCTTACCTGGTCACCGGCAGCGCCGTGTCCGCTGGCATCGCTCCCGTGGCGCCCGCGCGTCTCGCCTCCGTCTACATCGAAGACCCGGAGGGCGCCGCCAAGGTGCTGGGACTTCGGGCGGCTGATGCGGGAGCCAACGTCGTGCTCCTGCAGCCCGAGGACGACTCACTGTTCGAACGCGCCGACGAACGAGACGGGCTGCGCACCGCCAAGCTCCCGGTGGTCGTGGCCGACCTGCTCTCCGGCCCCGGACGCTCGCCTGCGGAAGCCGAGTCGCTGATGGACTGGATGGCCGCGAACGAGGAGGTGTGGCGTGGATGAGCTCTACGTGATCGCGCGCCGGGTTTTGCTCGATGCCCTCGACGCCCTCGGCGAGCACCGTGAAGCCACGATCCTCGTCGGTGCGCAGGCGATCTACCTGCACACCGGGGACGCGGACCTTGGCGTCGCCGAGTACACCACCGACGCCGACCTGGCCTTCGACCCGACCCTGCTCGCAGAGATCCCGCCCCTCGAACAGGCGCTCGAAGGTGCTGGCTTCTACGGGTCGAGCAGCGCCATCGGCATCTGGAAGACCCGGCGCCGAACTTCGGCATTGCTGGACATTGACGTCCAGGTGGATCTTCTGGTCCCCACGACCGTCAGCCCCGGCACCGGTCGGCGGGCAGCGCGGTTGCCCGGGCACGGTGTGAATGCCGCCCGCAAAGTCGACGGTCTCGAAGGCGTCCTCGTGGATCTCGCCGAGCACGACATCGCCTCGCTCGAGCCCGCGATCGATCCGCGCGTGGTCAGGGCAAAGGTTGCAGGCTCCGGCGCGCTCCTCGTCGCGAAGATGTTCAAGATCCACGAGCGCCGCGGCTCGTCGCGGGCGAACGACAAGGACGCGCTCGATGTGCTCCGCATCCTCCAGGGCATCTCGACGGAGGACCTCGCACGCCGCCTCGAGTTGATCCTCGGGGATGGACGGAGCGCGACGACCGGTGCGCGCGCGCTGGAGATTTTCACCGACCTGTTTGGCAATCGGGGTGGCGAAGGCGCGGCGATGGCGGCGCGAGCGGCCCAGCCCGTGATGGATGCGGACCAGGTACGCATCACCTGCGAGGCGCTCGCAGGCGACTTGCTCGAGGTGCTCAAGCCATGACGAAGCGAGGGAAGAAGCTCCCAGCGCCCAGGCCGACGCCGTCTCGCCCCGCGGCTGGCGACGACGAAGCGCGTCCCGTCTTCGAGCCCGTGCCTCAGGACACGACGTCCGGCGTGTCCGCGTTCTTCGGCACCTGGCCTGGGGAAGAGACCGACGCCGAGCTACTGGCCTTGCTCGCCGAGCTCGACGACTGAGAGCCGGCTCGGAACGTTGGGCGTTGTCCCCACCGGCCGCGTCCCACGCTTTGCCCCCCTGGGCGTGCCTCGTTTGCCGCCCGGGAGGCATGCGATGGACTTCACCGATGTTGCGCTCACGGCCCTGCAGGTGGTTTCGCCGGTGCTGGTCGCTGCGCTGACCTGGGCGGCCGCCAAGCTGGCGACCTTCATTCGAAGCAAGGTCGACAACGAGTACCTGCGCGGCGTGCTGGTGCGGCTCGACGACGCGGTCGTCACTGCGGTCAAGGACCTGCAGCAGACTGTGGTCGCGGAGATCAAGGCGGCCAGCGCTGACGGCAAGATCAGCGAGGCCGAGAAGCGGCGCATCAAGGACGCGGCCGTCGCCAACGTGAGGAGCTACCTCGGCGCCAAGGGCATCCGGGTGCTCGCGGAGGTGCTCGGGCTATCGGGCGGTGCGCTCGACAGCTTCCTCGGTTCCAAAGTCGAGGCTGCGGTGCACGACCTTCGTCTGACCGAGCGAGCAGTCTCGGCCGATCCGGCGCCCAAGCCCGCCGCGGAGTCGCCGCGCCCTTTGGCATCGACGCCAGCCTGAACCGCGGACTCGATCGGGCTGGCGCGTACTCTCCGGGCCACGGACACCTCGACCTCTTCGGCTACGTGAAGCCGGACGCCGCCGGCGGCGGGCTCGACTACGCCCACCGGATCACCGGTGGCCTGTCGGCCTTCGCCCAGGGCTGGGGCGGCGTCGCTCGCGATCCGTTCGGCCGTTGGCAGCCCGACTACGGCGCGCTCGGTGGTCTGCGATGGCGTTGGTGAGCGCGTCGCCTCGTCCCCACGACACAGCTGATTCGCTTTGCCTGTTCGGAGGCGAGGCGTGCGACTCGCCAAGGTCCTCCGGTGCAGAAGGGCCCGTAGGTCCTACAAGCACCCCCTCGATGCTGGCGAGTGCCGAGGCGGCAGGGCACCGAGAGCGGGATCGCAGGGTTGTGGCAGGTCGGAGCGGCAATTCCGAGCGAGCCCGTGGGCGTGAACGGTACTCCGCCCAACCCCGACGACGGCGGAGAGGGCGAGGCGCAGGCCGCGGGGCGCAGGTCGGCCTCGTCGAGCGCGCTTCAGTGGGCGTCGAACAGCTCCACCTGCGCGGGCTCACCGAGTCGCCTGCGGATGGCGGGGTGCTTGAAATAGGGTGGGGCGCGAGCGGGTGAGAGGTGGGGTGGGTCCGACGGCTCGCCTAGCCAAGCGAGGTACCGCTCGATGCCGGCCGCGGTCATGACGAGAGCGCGGAGCTTCATCCTGCCGCCGCACTTGTCGCA
>JAKLJY010000026.1 GCA_023150895.1 Myxococcota bacterium
GTCCCCTGCTCGTCAATGCCTCGACGAGACGATCGACGCAGGCGTCGATCCCCAGGGACTGCGTCGCGAGGGTGACTTCGGGCGCGAGCGGCGGCTCGTAGGGGGCGTCGATTCCGGTGAACGCCGGAATCTCGCCGGCGCGGGCGCGCCGATAGAGCCCCTTCGGATCGCGGGCCTCACAGACTTCGAGCGGCGTCGCGAGGTGCACTTCGAGGAATCGCCCCGGCGGGACGCGGTGCCGCGCGGCGTCGCGCTCGGCGCGGTGGGGTGAGATGAACGCGGTGATGGCGATGACGCCCGCCGCGGCGAACAACTCGGCGACGGCCCCGGCGCGTCGGATGTTCTCGCGCCGGTCGGCCTCCGAGAAACCGAGATCCGCACACAGGCCATGGCGAAGGTTGTCGCCGTCGAGCACTGCGGCGAAGCGGCCGAGCGTCACGAGACGATGTTCGAGCGCCACGGCGACCGTGGACTTCCCGGCGCCGGAGAGGCCGGTCATCCAGACGACGGCGCCAGTCTGCTTCAAGTGGACGGATCGCAGCTCCGGGGTGACCTGGCTGGCGTGCCATGTGACGTTTTCAGTGGCCATCGTCTCCTCGACGCCGTCTCGTAGCGCCCCCGTCGGTCGCGACCGGCCGTGGGCTCGGGTGTCAGAAAGCGGGCCCGCGCGGTCGCTGTCAAGGCCCACATTGCGCGCGGACGAGGGTCGCGGGAAAGACGCGCGCGGGGCGCCAGCGTGGTAGCATCCCGCTCCACGATGGCCGAGCGCAGACCGTTACCCCCATCCACCTCGCTCCGCCCCCTCCCGGGGCCGGCGGCGAGCCCCCTCGACGAGCTGCAGTCGCTGATCGAGCGGGAGGCCCGCATGGCAGAGCGAGAGCAGGCGATGCTCGCCCGCAGGTCTGCCGCGTCGCCCGATGCCGCCGCGGAGTCCGATGCTGCCGTCGAGTGGTCGGAGGCTCTGCGCGCGCGAGAGCGGGCCTTGGCCCTCCGGGGCGAGGTTCTGCTGGCGTGGGGCGTGGCCCTCGACCGTGCGACGCCGGCACCGATTCCGGCCGCGGGGCAGGAGGCGTTCTGGGACTCCCTCTCGGAGCGCCTCGGGGTCGTGCTCGCGCACGAGCTGCCCGAGCTCGGCACGACCGACGTGACAGACGTGGTCGCCCGCGCCCTGACGGCGGTCGGTGCGAAACCCCGCAGCCGGCCGCCGAGCGCCCTGCCGCCGGCGCTTCCTCCCGAGCCCGTGCCGCCGACGAGACCGACGGCCATCGCCGAAGAGGCGGAGCTTCTGGCAGGTGTCGGGGGCGCGCAGAACGACGACGGGGCGCCCGAGGAGGCGCCGTCGCTCGTCAGCTTCATGCGTGCGCTCGATGATGCGCTCCCGGGGGATGGGTCGGTCGGCGGGCGCACCCCCGAGGCTCCGGGCGGGACGCCGTCACCGGCCGGCGAGACGCCGCACCGGCCCCCCTCGCCCGCCCCGTTGCCCGAGGGGGCGTTGCCGCCACCGCCCGAGCCGGCGGCCGCTCCGCCGCAGCCGAGCGCGCCGACTCCGGACGAAGCGCCCCCGCGCCCCGATCCGTTGGCCGCGTGGCCGGCCTTCGACGAGACGGATTTCGGCGAACTCGACACCCCGGCGCCCGCCGGGTCTCTGCCCGCGGCGCCCGAGGACGCCTTCTCGGCGTGGGGCGACGAGGCCGTGTCTTCACCTGCCGTCGAGATTGGACCGAGCGTCCCCGGTCTCGACGACGCCGAGGCGGCGCTGATGGCCAGCATCCTTGCGGAGGTCGACGCGGTCGAGGCGGCGCCTGCAGAGGCATTGCCCTTCGTCGACGAGTTCGCGAGCTTCGCAGCCCTGTCGGAAGAGTTGAACTCGGCCATCGAACAGACCGTGGAAGCGGTTGCGCAGAGCGCGCCCCGCCCCGAGGTGTTCGAAGCCGCGGGCCCGAAGCCGCCGGTCGACGACGGTCGAAGCAGCGAGGCCCCGGCCGGCGGACTCGCCGAGGATCCGTTTGCGGAGCTCGTTGCCCCTGTCCGGGCCGATCTCAGCGTCGCCGATCGGGAGATGGCGCTGCGGATGACCGAGGAGGTCCACCTGACCGACGACGACATCGCCGGCATTTTCGCCGGCGGACGTCCGGGCCGTGAGGCGTTCGCCTTCGAACTCGCCGCTGCACCGGCGGAGCCCCCCGCTCCCGAGATGGCGCCCCCGGGCCGCCCGGCGACCGTCGCGCCCGTAGCGCCCGAGCCGGCCTCGGATGACCCGTTCGCGGATCTCGCCGCCGAGCTCGAGGACTTCGAGCCGGGACTCGCGGCCTCGGCCGACGATCATGACCTGCTGCTCGAGCCCATTCCGGGCTATGACCTGAGCGTGCCCGCGCCGACCCCTCCCCCGCCGGCCGTCGCGGCGCCGCTCCCCGCCCGGCCCCCGGAGCCGCCACGCGCTGCGCCCGTGGCCCCGGAGCCGGCCCCGGTGTTTCGTCCGAGTCTCGGTCGCGTCGACCGGGCCTCGTCCCCGTCGACGCCCGCGCCGCGCCCGGCACGGACCTCCGACCGAAGCGCCGCGACGTTTGCGGCCCTCGCCGCGGAACTCGATGTCGGCGGGGTCGATCCCTGGCGTGAACTCGATATTTCGGATCTGCGCGTGGCCGGCCACCCGGGGCCCCTGCCCACGCCCGCCCCGCAAACGCGGCCCGCCGCGTTGCCGGAGCGAATGCGCGGGCAGCGCGGTCACCGGGCGAACCTGGCCGTGAAGGTCGGGGTCGAATACGGGACGACCTTCTTCACGGGCTTCAGCGGGAATGTCTCGAAAGGCGGTGTTTTCGTCGCAACCCACCAGACGTTGCCCCTCGGGGCACGGGTGGAGCTGTTCTTCGAAATGCCGGACGGGCACGCCGTTTCCGTGCCCGCGACGGTCCGGTGGGGGCGAGACGTTGAACAGGCGGCCCTCGATGGGAGCCCGCCCGGGCTCGGCTTCTCATTCGTGAGCCTGACCCACGACGACGCGATCATCCTCGAGCGGTACATCGCCGCGCATGCCCAGAGCGTGCTCTACGACGAGGCGAACCCGCCCGGTCGAGCCTGAAACGGCTTCAGTTGCTTTCGAAGATCAGGATGTACTGCCGCGGGAGCGCCCCTTCGGAGCGTGTCGCGAGGCGGTAGCCGGCGGCGGACATCTCCTCGATGACCTCCTCCGGGGTCAGGCGCATCTCCATGGGGGCACCGGGGACGTCGGGGTCCTTCTTGTAATCGACGAGCACCACCCGACCGCCTGGCAGCAGGGAGCCCCGGAGTTTGCCGAAGTAGGCCGGACGGGCCTCGATGTGGTGGTAGGTGTTGACGAGCAAGACGACGTCCACCGGCTCGGGGAGCGCGGCCTCCGTCGGGGGCGCGACGACCCCCGCGACGTTGGAGAAGCCCATCCCGCGGGCGCGTTCGACCGTGTGCTCGACCATCGACGCTTCGATGTCGACCGCGTAGACCTTGCCGACCGGCACCTGCGGGGCAAGGCGGACGACGAAGTAGCCTGTGCCGGCGCCGACGTCGGCGACCTTGGAGTTCGAGCTGAGGCGGAGGTGCCCGATCACGGCGTCGGGCTTCTGCCACTCGTCCCGCGCCGGGTCATCGAATCGTTTGGCCCACTCGGCCGGATCTTTGAAGGCGTGGTGGCCATGGTGGCCGTGGCCGGCGCCGTGCTCGTGGTCGTGGGGCGCTGCACCGCAGGCGCTGACGGCCACTGCGGAAAACAGCGCGGCACGGGTGGCAATTCGTGTCATCATCACATCCTCTCGCGGTTCGAACGATGCCGGTCGATCGATCAGCCGGCGCTGCGGGCATGCTGCGGCGGCCGCGCCGGCGACTCAAGCCCCAATCAGAGCCAGCAACGATCGTGAACGCTACACCCGACGGTCCCGTCAACGCGCTCTCCGTCGATCTGGAGGACTACTTTCAGGTCGAGAACTTCGCGCACCTGGTGCCCCGCGAGACGTGGGGCCGGTACGCACCGCGCCTGACCTCGAACACGCACCGACTCCTCGACCTTTTCGACGCCCAGGGCGTCCGGGCGACGTTCTTCGTGCTCGGTTGGTGCGCGGAGCGCTTCCCGCACCTCGTTCGGGAGATTCACCGGCGCGGGCACGAAATCGGCTGTCACAGCCAGATGCATCGGCTGGTCTACACGCTCGATCCGGACGAAATGCGTGCGGACACGGCCCGCTGCAAGGGGCTCCTCGAAGACCTGACGGGGAGCCCGGTCTACGGGTATCGAGCCCCGTCCTATAGCATCACGCAAGCGAGCCTCTGGGCACTCGACGTCCTGGCGGAGCTCGGCTTTTCGTACGATTCGAGCATCTTTCCCGTGCACCACGACCGCTACGGCATCCCCGACTTCCCGCGGTGGCCGGTGGCGGATTACGCGACGCCGGGGGGCAATCGCATCCACGAGTTTCCGCTCACGACGTTTCGCCTCGGCGGAACGAACCTTCCGAGCGCAGGTGGAGGGTATCTGCGGATGTTGCCGATGACCTGGACGTGGCAAGGCATCGCGGCCGCTCACCGGGCGGGGCAACCGGCGATGCTCTACATTCACCCCTGGGAGATTGATCCGGGCCAACCGCGCATCGACGGCATGACGCCGCTGCGGACCCTGCGGTGTTACTTCAACCTCGCCGGCACCTACGACCGCCTCGCGGCCGTGATCGCCCGCTACTCATGGGCGCCCGTCGTGGAGGTGCTCGAGACCACGCTCGGCCGTCCGCTGAGGGGGGGACCTCAGCCCGGCGCGTAGAGGTGGTGCAGGTAGTCCTGAACCTGCCGGTCGCTGTTGAACCAGGGGGTCGTCGATGCCAGTGCCGCCTTCACGCGGCGAAGCCAGCCCCGGGGCAGGCCGGCGTCGTCGCGCTGGTAGTACAGCGGCAAGACCTCCGTCTCCAGCAGGCCATACAGGGCGTGCGCGTCGGCGGCGTCCTGCGCGGCTTCGGACTCATAGGCGCGGGTGTCGCCGATGGCCCAGCCGGTCTCGCCGTCACAGCCCTCCGGCCACCAGCCATCGAGCACGGAGAGGTGAAGCGCGCCGTTCATCCCGGCCTTCATGCCGCTCGTCCCGCAGGCCTCCATCGGACGGCGCGGCGTGTTGAGCCAGACATCCACACCCTGCGTCATCGCTCGACCGAGGGCGATGTCGTACCCTTCGACCAGAACGACGCGCGCGACCGGGTCCCGGGTCTGTTGGAAGAGCTCTTCGAGCGTCCGGTGTGCCTCAGCGTCCGCGGGGCGGACCTTGCCGGCAATCAGGACCTGGACGGGACCAGGCGCGGTCGAAAGGAGTCCCCGCAGCCGGTCGCCGTCGTGAAAGAGGAGCGTGGCTCGTTTGTACGGGGCGAATCGATGAGCGAATCCGATCGTCAGCGCGTCCGGATCGAGCCCGAGCGGCGTGTGCGGGTGGCCGAGCCGCCGGGACCTTTCCTCCCCGCGGGCTTCCACGAGCGCGAAAAGCCGCTCTTTGAGGCGCCGTCGAGTGGCCCACAGGGTCGCGTCGTCGAGGCCCCGGACGCGCGTCCAGCGCGGATCGGTGGCCGTGGGGAGCGGCGCGTCCGGAGGGAAGAGCGGCGCGAGCGCTTCCCGCCACTCGGCGGCCTGCCAGCTCGGCGCGTGGACCCCATTCGTCACATGCGTGATCGGCACCTCCTCGACCGGTCGGTCGGGCCACAGTGAGGCGAACGTCTGCCGGGAGATGGATCCGTGGAGCGCGGACACACCGTTGGCGCGGGCGCAGCTTCGGAGCGCGAGCAGGGTCAGGTCGAACGGCGCGTCGTGTCCGTGCTCGCCCGGCCAGCGCCCGAGTGAGAGGAGCGCCTCTCGATCGAGGCCGAGCACTTCGGCGAGTCGGTGCAGGTGCTCGTGGACGAGATCGGCGGGATGGCGGTCGTGTCCGGCACCCGCCGGGGCATGCGTCGTGAAGACGTTCCGGGCCCGCCCGTGCTCGAGCGCAGTCGCGACGTCCGGGGCCGCCCGGGCGAGCAACGCCTGGCGGGCGCGTTCGAGGACGAGAAACGCCGAGTGACCCTCGTTGAGGTGAAACCGGCTCGGTTCGATCCCGAGCGCCGCGAGCGCCCGAACCCCGCCGAGCCCGAGCACGAGCGCCTGACGGATGCGCACGCGGTGGTCGGCGCCCTCGAGCCGGGCGGTGATCGTCCGGAGCTCAGGTGGATTCTCCGGCCGATCGGTGTCGAGGAGGAGCAGAGAGACTCGGCCGAGTCGGACGCGCCAGACGCCGCACACGACCTCCGCCGCGCCGACCTCGACCATGACGCGGACCTCGTCACCCCGTGCGTCGCGCACTCGTTCGACGGGGAGGCGTTCGAAGTCGTGTGCCTCGAAGTGGTCGATTGGCCGACCGGTCCCGTCGCTCACCTGCTGGACGAAGCTCTGCCGGTACAGCAGTCCGATACCGATGATCGGCACGTCGAGATCGCTGGCGCTCTTGAGGTGATCACCGGCGAGGACGCCGAGGCCGCCCGAGTACGTCGGCAAACTCTCGTGAATGCCGAACTCGGCGCTGAAATAGGCGACGGGCGCGTCGAGGGGCGCACCCGCCCGGTCGTGCCAGGTGCCGCGCCCGCAGGCCTCGAGATGGGCGGCCAGGGCCGATTCCAGGGCCTCGAGGCGGGCCTCGAGCGCCGGGGCGAGGGTGTCGAATCGGCCCGCCGGGGCGTCGATCAGCATCGCGACGGGGTTGTGTCCCGTCCGCTGCCAGGCCGTCGGATCGAGATCGGCGAAAAAGGCGGGGCCATCGGGCTGCCACGACCACCAGAGGTCGCCAGCGAGGCGCTTGAGACGCTGGACGGCGTCGCGGGTCATGGTCACTCCAGAATCAGCGTGCGGGCCGCCGCGAGCAGCGGGCGCAGCCCGGTCGGCGACGCGACGCGTCGGGCGGCGGCGGCGAGGCCTGCCGGCGAGCGGACCCGCGCGCGCACGCGTTGTTTCTGAGGGATGAAGGGCACGAACGGCGGCGTCTCGTGCGCGGTGGCGGCGATCGAATCGGTCGGGCCCGAAGCCAGCGCGTCGCCGGTCCGCGGCTGGCGGGCATGCGCCTGCACGATGGTCGGGTGAAGGAGCAGGACGAGGGGCCGGCAGCGGTCCGCCGTCGGATGACCGCGCAACTCCGCGAGCGCACTCGCAAACATGGCATCGGCCCAGGCATGGAGGCGCGCACGATCGGCCGGCGCGGCGAAGGCGGCCGCATGATGGACGACCTGAGCCTTCCGGAGGTCCTGCGCTGGCCAGGTCTCCGTGACGAACTCGAGGCGCTCGGGATACCTCGTCGACGGACCCTCGAATGCCACCATGAACCGAATGTAGTGCAACAGCGCGCCACGGCCATAGGCGAAGGCCGCATCCTGCTCCCCGGCATCGAGCTTGGCGAAGAGGTACTTCGTTAAGTACTTCAGGAAGACCACGTAGGACCAACGGCGCTCGGCATCGAGGAGCTCGAGGCCTTCGAGGTCCTGCGCGGGGTGTACGCAGCGCCGGATCAGTGCCTCTGCGAGTCCGAGATGGCGCCGGTCGCCGGTGAATCGCCATGCGTCGACCAGCGCATTGAGGGAGTTGCCGGCGCCTCGCCCGGGCCCGTGGAAGTCTGCGCTGTAGGTCTGGCTGGCCAGCCCGGTCGGCCCCGAGTCGACGGCCGCGAAAATCGTGCGTGTGCCATCGTCCATCGCGTGGACCCATTCGGCGAGCTGAAGGCCGGCGGCGCGAGCCCAGGGGTCCCCGGTCAGCAGATGATAGAGCCAGAGTCCCGAGGGATAGTTCTGCTCGTTTCCGGGTCCGCCCCCGTATGCGCCCGCGCCGGCGTTGAGGCGGGCGTAACACCGATGCGTCGCGGTTCGGGCGGGGCGGTAGTGGTCCGTATGCCAGAACTGGCCGCCCGCGTACGCCGGTCGATCTCGCTGCGTGTGGTAGAGGTCGATGTCGACCACATGTCGTGCCAGGGGATCGGCGATGTCGAACCACCGAACGTCCCCCGTGCGCAGAAACCAGAGCAAGCAGGCTTCGACGCCGTCGTACTGGTTGTTGTAGTGGCTGATGAACGGCCCGTCATCGGGGGCACCGACGGCCTCGTGGTCGGCGTACAGGTCGCCATAGTGGCGCCAGCCGTATTCGTCGATGAGCTCGCGCCGGGCGACGAAGCCGCGCACGGGATCGACGACGATCCGGGCGAGTTCGGCGGCTTCGGGGGGATCGGCCTCCGGAAGGCTGAATCCGGGCAGGACATCCGCGGCCGCGACCTCGGCGGCCGGTTGGACCGCCCGGCGGGGGGCCGCGACGAACGCCAGATCCGCGCCGGTCATGGAGAGCCAGACGGTGTGGCGCTTGCGCTCGCCGCCCTGGAGCTCATGACCGCCCGGGTGTTCCCGGGGGAAAAGGCCGAGCCGCAGCGCAGCACCGTCGGCCGTCACGCCGATCGTCTTGGGGAACTGCTGCCAGAATTCGGTCAAGGCGAGTCGAAGACCTCCCGCGGCCAGGACGGGGTTCGCGCGCAGCCCGCTCCGAACGCCGGCTCGCCAGCCACGGAAGGCCAGGTGGACCCGGCCGTCGGCCTCGACGTGGTTGGCGCAGGCCCAGTGTTCTCCCCCGCTGCTCGCCTGAAACAGCGGCTCTCCGGGGCGAGCCGGGAAGGCCGTTGCACCGGGGGCCGGTTGCATCGCCGGCGCGTCGAGGCGGTCGTCCGGGGCGCGCGGCAGGTAGAACGAGACGTCGTCGAGCAGGACGGACCCGGGATCGCCGAGGTCCCACAGACCGCCGCGGTGCCGGGCAGCGCGGGGATTGTGGACCACGATCTCGAGACGATGGACCCCGAGCCCGGGCCACGCCGTCGTGCGGAGTTCGAGCGAGAGGGGCCCGTATCGGGCGCGCCCGGTCCCGAGCGTCGCGACCGCGTTCGACCGGCGATCGACCTCGGTGAACGTGGGGTTGCCCGTCTTCCCGTTCAGGCAAACCGACACGGATGCCCCGCCGGGGAGCAACGGCTCGGGCCGGACCGGGGGGGGCGCGGACGCCGACGACGGGCGCGCTTCGACGCGGAAGCGCCCGCCTTCGGGGGGCACGATGAGCTCGACGAGGAGCCAGGCAACGGAGCCGTCCGGCCAGCGATGCAGCGGTTCGAGGCCGGCGGGCACGGCGGCGCCGTCCGCATCGACGACCCGGCCGGGCCCTGCCAGCCGACCCTTCGGGATGGCGAGACCGATGGCAACGGGCTCTGCGGACACGCCGGGCCCGACGAAGAAAGACGCGAGCGGCGGGGGCTCGGGGGGGCGCGTGGGGCGGGCGGGACGGGTCGTCACGGGCGAAGACTCACGGTCCGACGCGGAACACGCGGTGCCACAACTCGAGCATATAGAGAATCCAGAGTTTGTGGGCGTGATCGGCCGCGCCCGTCCGGTGCTCGTCGTAAAGACGCGTCAACTCGGCCGCCCGAAGGTATCCCCGTCGGCCGAGCGAACCGAGCGCCGCCTCGAGGGGTTCGGCGACCGGCCCCCGGAGCCACGCGGCGAGCGGGACGTCGAAGCCCTGTTTGCGCCGGTAGAGGATCTCGTCCGGGAGCATGCGCTCCATCGTCTTCTTGAGAATCCACTTGCCCTGCCCGTCGCGGATCTTGAGGCCCGCGGGAATCCGGAGGCCCATCTCCACCACGAACTGGTCGAGAAAGGGCGAGCGCACCTCGAGACTGTGCATCATCGCCATCTTGTCGACCTTCATCAGCATGCGGTCGGGCAGGTAGGTCTTGAGGTCGACGTACAGAATGCCGGCGAGCGGATCGCGGCCTTCGACGCGCGCATAATGGCCGGCCAGTACGCCCTGGCTGTCGTATCCGTGCAACAGGGCGCGCAGCTCCGGCGTGAAGAGCCCCGTCTTCTCCGGGTCCCGGAAGTACGAGACCGACCGGAAGTGTGCCCGCTGCGTGTCGTGGGCGAGGTCGTCGACCGCCGTGCGAAGGCGTCCCCGCGGGAGGTGGCCCGAGAGTTCCCCGAAGAGGCGCGCACGAAGGGGGCCCGGCACGAGCCCGCGCACGGTGTTCAGGAGGAGGTCCGTCCGGTAACGGTCATACCCGGCGAAGACCTCGTCGCCGCCGTCGCCGCTCAGCGCGACCGTCACGGACTTGCGAGCGACGCCGCTGACGCGGTGCGTCGGGATGGCGGACGCGTCGGCGAAAGGTTCGTCGAGGTGCCAGACGAGGCGCTCGAGCTCGTCCTCGGACGCCGCGTCGACCTTGACGCGCTGGGAGCGATGGTCCGTCTTGAACAGCGCCGCGACCTGCTCGGCGTACTTGCTCTCGTCGAGGGCTTCGACGTCGAAGCCGATGTTGGCCGTCCTGACCCCACCATGTCGAGACATGAGCGCCACGACCGCGCTGGAGTCGACGCCACCCGACAGGAAGGCCCCCAGGGGGACCTCGGACTCCAGGCGGCACGCGACCGCATCGTCGAGCTGATGGAAGAGTTCTTCTTCGATCTCACGCTGCGCCCGGACGTCCATATGGTTGGGATTGGCGTCCCAATACTCGTGCAGCGTGACGTGGCCGCCCTCGGCGATCAGGTAGTGGGCCGGGGGCAGTTTCCGCACCTGCCGAAAGGGCGTCTTCGGCGCGATGATGCAGACGAAGCTCAGGTAGTCGCTGAACGCCTCGTAGTCGAGCGCGAGGTCGAGGGACTTGTCGGCGAGCAGCGCCTTGAGCTCGCTCGCAAAGAGCAGGCGTGCCCCCTGGTGCGTGTAGTAGAGCGGCTTCTTGCCGAGACGATCGCGCGCGACCATGAGGCGGCGTCGCGGGGCATCCCAGAGGGCGAACGCGAACATGCCGCGGAGCCGGCGGACGAACTCGGGGCCCTCGTGCTCGTACGCGTGGACGAGGACCTCGGTGTCGCTGCTGGTCCGGAAATGGTGGCCGAGTCCGGTCAACCACTGCCGCAGGGCTTTGTGGTTGTAGATCTCGCCGTTGAAGACCACGGCGATCGAGCGGTCTTCGTTGAAGATGGGCTGATCGCCCCCGCCGACGTCGATGATGGAGAGCCGCCGGTGGCCGAGCGCCACCGGTCCGTCAAGGAGCTGGCCGAACGCGTCGGGCCCGCGGTGGACGATGCGGTCGCACATCTCGCCGAGCAGCCGGGGAGAGGCGGTGGCCGCCGAGTCGTCGTGGAGGATGCCTGCGATGCCGCACATGGCCGTCTCGCTTCGGTAGATTACGGCAGGTTCTTGACGAGGTGGGGTCCGAGGAGCCGCGTCACCGGCAACGGGAGGTGCTGCCACGCCCGGATGGCGAGCTGGTACTTGGGGTTCTTCGGGTTCAGTTCGGGCAGCGGGCCCGCGTCGCGCAGCCAGTAGTACCAGTGGAGCGGCACCGGCTCGGCGCCCCATTGACGCTTGAAGGCGAACGTCCCCTCCCCAGGCGTGCTGCGGCCGAAGTCGAAACGACGGTAGCCCGCCTCGATCGCGTACTCGAGCAACTTCCAGTAGAGAAGCATGTTCGGACTGTCCGGGTTCGCCTCGCGAATCGTGGAAGCCCAGGGGATCTCCAGCACGTCCCGGTCGCCGACGACGATGCCGCCGCCGACCGGTTGCCCGCTCCGGTAGACGACGCAGATTCGCGTCCGCTCGGGCTGGTGGCGAAGAAAGGCGCGAAAGAACCCCGGCGCATACACCGGCGTGCCGAGGTCCCGCATATTGCGCGAGAACACCGAGTAGAAGTCGTCGAGCAGTGTGACGTCACCGATGCGGGCGTAGAGGCCGGCCTTCGTCGGCCGCCGGATCTGGGCCCGCAGCTTCGGGCGGAACTGCTGCCAGAGGGCGCCCGGCGAGCCCGGCAGGTCGAGAAACATCTCGACCTTGGTCGACCGGCCCTGCCAGGGGTGCCCTTCGACGGGGCCGAGTTGCCGCAGCTCGATGTGGGTGGCGTTGACCCAGCGGGCGCGATCCGTCGCGGCCTCGAGCAGGGCATCCCGGGCAGTGTCGTCCGCGGCGAGCACCCCGCAGTGATTGAAGTACGGCAGGCCGACGAAGTAGTTGCCGAACAGCGCCGACCGGAGATGGACGAGGGGCAGCACGCCCACCGTCCGACCCGCGGCGGTGGCGCGCAGCAACTGGACCTCGTGGCCGGTCGCGTCACCGATGATCCGCCGGTAGATGGCCCGGTGGTAGACGCTCGCGGTCGGTTGCGCACCGACGAACGCATCCCAGGCAGCTTCGGCGTCCGGCGTCCGGGGGAGCTCGTCGACGACGATCGGGGGCGTCGACGTCATCGGCGTTGGCTCACCACCCGGGCCGGGTGACCCACCGCGACCGACCAGGCCGGAATGGCGCGGGTGACGACCGCACCCGCACCGACGACGCACCCCTCGCCCACGTCGGCCATCACCCGCGCGCCGTTTCCGACCCAGGTGTTTGCCCCGATGCGAACCTGCTCGAAGTGTCCGCCCTGCTGGTTGATGGGCACGTCGGGATCGTCGAACGCGTGTTGTCTGGTACCGCTCAGCACATGGACGTCACTGCCGAAGAGGACGTCGTCACCGAGCTCGCACAGGCCGAGGTTGCCGTGGAGGCCGACGTAGACCCGGCGCCCGATACGGGTGCCGGGGTGACTGATGACCGTGCCGAAGCTGAGCTGGCAGTCGTCGCTGCACGCGGCGAGCGTGAGACGATAGAACTCCCGGCGCGTGTAGATGCCTGCGTAGCCGGGCAGCAGCGACAGCCACTGGCTGGCGTGGTGAAACGCGACGTCCCGCTCGGCGACCCGCGCAGCGAGTTCGTATGCGGCGACCTCGGGGAGCACCGCGCCGCGCGCCAGCCCGCGCAGCAGTGCCTTGACGGCTTCGCGAACGGCGCTCAAGGCGCGACCTCCAGGGGGGCATTCGGGCCCAAGGGGACGGGGCCGAGTTCGCCTGCCAGCGACTCGAGCGATCGACCTCGGTGATGTCCGATGGCGCGCAGGAGCTCGGTGTGAAAACGGCGCCCGACGTCGGCCCAGGTGTTGGCGCGGGCGTAGCGGACGAGCAGATCGGCATCCCAGGCCCGGGACAGGGCTTCGCGGAGACCGGCCGCCAGCCCCTCGCCCGAACGCTCGTCGACGAGCACCCCGAATTCTGGCCGGTGCAGGCATTCGGGCGTGCCCCAGACGCGGGTGGCGACCGGCGGCGTGCCGCACGCGAGGGCCTCGAAGAGGACGTTGGGCCACCCCTCCTTCTCGCTCGCCAGGGCGAAGACGTCGGCCGCGCTGTACCAGCGGTGGAGCTGATCGTTCGGCACGGCCCCGACGAAATGGACGTGATCGGACACTCCGAGTTCGGCAGCGCGGGCGCGGATGTGTGGCGTGTCGTCGCCCTCTTCGCCCCCGGCCCCGGCCAGCACGAGCAGCAGGTCCGTCTGACCCTCGCGGTGAAGCCGGGCGAGGGCGTCGACGAGGAGCCGGAAGCCCTTGCGTTCGACCATGTGGCCGACCGACAGGAGAATCCGGCGGTCGGCGGGTAGACCGAGCGCGGCCCTGATCTCCGCGCGGGGCAACGGGTGGAAGAGCCCGGGGTCGACGCCGTTGGCGAGAACGGCCGTTCGCTCGGGTGGCGCACCGGCCGCGATGGCACCGTCGATGAGCGCGCGGCAGACGCCGAATACGCGCGTCGCATTCTGGAGCGCGTACTTCACCTGTCGCCACCGCACGGGGAAACGGTCGAGATCGTTGATGTCGTGACCCCGCAGCGTCACCGTGACGGGGAGGCCGCGGCGTGCGGCGACGAGGACGGACGCGAACCCGTCGGGGTAGGCGAGATGGGCGTCGAGGACGTCGGGGACCCACCCCGTCGTGCGCTCGAGGCGGTCGAGCTCCAGCGCAAGCCGGCGAGCCAGGGTGAAGCCCTCGACGGGCTTGGCGACGGCGGGCACCGAAAAGAAGCGGGGGTAGGCCGCGTGCAGCCGCACGCCGCCTCGGGCGTGGACCTGCTCGGCCGGGATCCGCAGCCGCGGGGCGTACTTGCCCACGAAGCGCGCCACGAGCGGAAAGTCGGGGACGGGCGACAGGACCCGGACATCGGCCAGGCGCGCGAGCGCCAGCAACCGGTGTCGCACGAAGACCGCGTGCACCGGGAGCGCCTCCGACGGGAACATCGTGGAGACCGACAGAATCCGCAGGGGTCGTTGGGGCAGCCAGGGCGGCAGGGCGGGCGCATCCATGAGGCTGGAGCATATCCTGCCTGAAACGGCCCGGCGCGCAATCTCTCCATGGCTTCTCGACATCGCGATTGGTAGATTCCGCCGTCCGATGGCCAACCTGCTCGTCAGTATCGACGTCGAGGAGGACATGCCCGAGTGGCGTGTTCAAGCGCAGACGACGGTGCGCAATCTCCAGGGGCTCCCGGCACTGCACGCCGTCTTCATGCGGCTCGGCGTCCGCCCGACGTATCTTTGCACGTGGCCGGTGGCGGCCCGCGGGGCTGGCTGGGCTTCGATGCTGACCGGGTGGCGTGAGGCGGGTGAGTGCGAAATCGGCGCACGGCTGAACCCGTGGGTCACGCCGCCCTTCGATCCTTCGGAGAGCCGAGTCGAGGCCGTCGCACCGCACCGTCTCTCACTCTCGCAGCTCGAGGCGAAGGTCAGGACGCTGACGGAGACGGTCACCCGCACGTTCGGCGTGGCCCCGCGCGCCTTTCGGGCCGGGGAGTTCGGCATCGACGGCGCGTGCCTGCAGGTCATCGAGCGGCACGGCTACCGGGTGGATGCGAGCCTCTCACCGCTCACCGATGCGCGGCCTTCCGGCGGCCTCGACATGCGGGCGGTGCCGTCGGTGCCGTACTTCCCCCATCGGCAGTTCCCCGGCCGTCGCGGGGCGTCGCCCATCCTGGAGATTCCGCAGGGCGTCGCGTTCAATCGGGCGCTCCCGGAGAGTCTGGCGCGCGGTCTCGCACACGCGTTGCCGCCGCTGGGGCTCGACACGGTGGCCGCCCGGCTCGGCGGTCTCGCACGTTGCGCGCTGACCCCGGGCGCCGGCACCGTGGAGCAACTGTGCGCGGTCGCCGACGCGCTGTTCGCCGCCGACGCGCCGACGATTCACTTCTGTGCGCGATCACCCGAGTTCTTTGCGGGGACGTCCGGCGGTCCCCGGTCGGATGCAGACGTCCATCACCACCTCGAGAAGACGGAGCGGTTCCTCGCCTATGCCATTCACACGGTCGGCGCGATTCCTCGGACGCTCTCCGAGTTCGCCGAAGTCTGGGCCGGCGGTGCCTGAGCCGAAGGGCGCATGCTGATTCTCTCCATTGCCGCGCTGTCCGCCCAAGGGGCCGTGGCGCTGGTCGAGGACGGGCGGATTCTGGCCGCAGCGACCCAGGCCAAACCCCGCGGCCACCTGGAGTTCCCGTCAACGGCCGTCGCGACGGTCCTGCGTCGCGCCGGCCGCCGCGCGACCGAGGTCGAGGCCGTCGCATGGCCCTTTTTCGGCTGGCGCACCGAGGTCCGGCAGCTCCTGCGCGGGCTCGCGACGGAGTTGCCCGCGAGCGCGCGGCTGCCCGGGAGCGCAGCCGAGAAGGCCCGCCACGCCGCACGGCATGCCGAGGCCGTCGGGCGCCTCGCCCAGACCCTGCGCGACGGTGATCATGGATTGGCCCGCGGTCTCGCCGCGCTCGGGATCGAGGCGCGGCTCCATCGAGTGGAGTATCACCTCGCGCTGCACGCGGCGGCCTACTTCGGCAGCGGACACCGGAGGGCCTTGCTCCTGAGCCTCGACCACGTGGGGAGCGGTCTTGCGGGGGCGGTCGCGATCGGGACGGAGGGCGGCATCGAGCGCTTGCACCCCTTTCCCTACCCGCACTCCTTCGGCGCATGGAACGACCTGGTCGCAAAGGTCCTCGGCGTGGCGAGCGCAGTGCCCGAACCCGCGCTCGCCGGGCTCGCCGCCGGGCATGATCCGAACGTCCTCCGCGACCGCATCCGCGCCCGGATCGTGGTCGACGCCGGCGACTTCCAGTTGGGCGCGGCCCTCGATCCGACCTTCTTCGCCGACCTTGCGGCGCGCTACACCCGGGGCGAGGTCGCCGCGGCCTGGCAGCGCGTTCAGGAAGACGTCGCCGCCGAGGTGGTCGGGCACTACCTGCACCGTCACGCGCTCGATGCGCTGGCGGTGGCCGGCCGCGTGTTCTCGAACCCGCGCCTCAACCAGCGACTCGCCGCGCTCCCGGGACTCCGCGCCCTCTTCGCCCACCCGGCCGTCGGGATCGAGGCCGCGGCGCTCGGCGCGGGCCTGTGGCTCTCCGCACGGGCGGGGGTCACGCAGCGCCGGCGCGTCGACCACCCCCCGCTCACGGACCTCGCCCTCGGACCGGCCTTCGGAGACGCCGTGCTCACCGCGGCGCTCGAGCGCGCCGGCGTACGCTACTCGCGGCCCGTCGACGTGACGGTGGAGTTGGCCGCCACCCTGGCCCGCGGCGGCGTCGTCGCCCGGTTCTGCGGGCCCCTCGAGTATGGCGACCGGGCGCTCGGTCAGCGCAGCGTGTTCTTCGGTGCCGACGACCGCGCCCGGGCCGAGTGGGTCGCCGGTCGGCTCGGGCGGCCCCCTGCCCTGCCCTATGGGTGCCTCGTCAGCGAGGCGGCGGCCCGGCGGGCATTCAGTGGCCCCGAAGCGGCGCGGCCGGCGGCCCGCTTCGGCGCGTGCACCCTGACGGCGACGGAGGCGTTCGAGGCAGCCCACCCGATGCTCGTCAGCGCCGATGGCGCAGCCTGCCCGCGGATCGTCGAGGCCGGATCGGAACCCGAGCTGACGGCCCTTCTGGAAGAATACACGCGCCGCACGGGCCTCGTGGCCTTGGCCCACACCGGCCTGCGGCGCCCGGGTCATGCGCTGGTCGAGGGACCCGACGAGGCGATTCAGGCGTTCAGCGCCGCGGGCTTCGACCGACTCGCCTTCGGGCCGTTCCTCGTCGAGCGTGCGGGCGCCTGAACGGCTGCGCGCGCTGCGCCTGCCGTGCCGGAATCACCCGGCATGCTCGCCGGTGTTCAGGCGGCGCGCCACCTCGGCGATGACGCGCTCCGCCACGGCACGTGCGGGTCCCGTCACGGTAGCGCCGGCGGCGCGCGCGTGACCGCCGCCGCTCGACGTCAGGGCCTGCGCCACCTCGGCACAGTCCACGCCGCCCCGGCTCCGGAGGCTCAGTTTGACCCGTCCGCCCCCGCGGGCGATGAGGAGCATCCCGACCTCGACGCCCTCGATGAAGACGAGGTCATCCACGAGGCCGCCGGTTTCGACGCCGGCGCACGCCTTCTCGTCGAGGGTCGCCCACGCGAGGCGGCCGTCGAGCGCGACCTCGAGGCGGTCGAGCATCCGACCCCGGAGTCGGACCTTCGCCATGGGCTGATCGAGGAGAACCCGCTCCACCAGCCATGCGTGGTCGATGCCGGTCTCCATCAGACGGGCAGCGGCGCGGAGCGTCGGCGGTCGCGTCAGGCGGTACCGGAAGACATGCGTGTCGAAGACCAGGCCGGCGTAGATGGGCGCGGCGAGGGCCGCGTCGAGCGCGACGCCCCAGTGATCGCACAGCTGCAGCACGAGTTCCGTGGTGCTCGCCGCCAGCGGGTCGAGGAAAGCCACGTCCACCGCGGCCGCGTCCGCGGTCTTGTGGTGGTCGACGAGGCCCCGGGCCCGCGCGGCGGCGTAGTGGCGCTGTGCTGCGCCGAGCCGGCCCGGATCCCCGTCGAGGACCAGTGCGAGATCGACCGGTGACGCGGGGACGTCCGCTGCGCGTCGGAATGGGAGGTCGGCGCGCTCCAGGAAGCGGTACCGAGGCGGCAGAACCTCGTCCGCAATCAGCAAGACCTCACACGCGGGCCAGCGCCGCCGAATCGCGAGGCCGAGCGCGACCATGGCGCCCACGGCGTCGCCATCCAGGTCCAGCGGACCGATGAGCGAGACCGCGCGGGCGGACGCGATGCGACGGGTGAGATGGTGTATCATTCGACCTCCGTTTGCGCACATTATCGC
The DNA here is from genome assembly GCA_023150895.1 of Myxococcota bacterium. Lineage (GTDB taxonomy): Bacteria > Myxococcota_A > Bradymonadia > UBA7976 > UBA1532 > CAINDO01. The sequence continues at coordinate 18,002 of JAKLJY010000026.1, forward strand.
ACCGCTCGAATCGGCGCAAATCGTGCAGGTGGGTCAAAGAATAACCATGGGCTTGCGGGCGGGCCGGCGCGGGAGTATAGACGCCGCCGCTCGCCCGGGTGGTGAAACGGTAGACACAGGGGACTTAAAATCCCCAGCCGGTCGCCGGCATGCGGGTTCGAGTCCCGCCCCGGGTATACATGGGCACCGCCTCCCGGGATCCTACGGGCGGTGCTGGCGATTGGGGCGCTTCCTGCGGGAAGCCGAAAGGACCCGGGCGGCGCGCCTCAGCCGCCCGTTCTCCCGCTCCGCCGGACGGCGGCGCCGGGGTCCGCGCCTCGATCAGGGGCGCAGGAAGACGACGTCGACGCGGCGATTCTGCTCGCGCCCCGCCTTGGTGCGGTTGTCCGCGACGGGCTCGGTGTCCCCCTTGCCGAGGGCGCTCATGCGGCTGACGTCGACGCCCTTGGCGGCGAGGTAGCTCAGCACGGCCTGGGCCCGGTTCTGGCTCGTCGTGAGGTTCGCGTCCTTGCGGCCCTGGTTGTCCGTGTGGCCCTCGATTGCGAGCTTGAACTCGGAGAACTCCTTGGCGAGGTCGGCGACCCGATCGACCGAGAAGGTCTGGTCCGCGGCGATCTCGGCCTTGGCGGGCGCGAACGTCCCGCGCAGGGTCAGGACGAACCCGCGCTGAATGATCTTGCCCTTGGCGCCGGGCACCACCCCCTTGTCCGTCTTCTCGAGCAGCGCGCGGAGTCGCGCGTCGAGGTCACGCTCGCGCTTCTCGGCGTCGTACTTGGGCTTGACGGCGGCGATGAGGACGTCGGCGTCGACGTTGGCGGTGTCGGTGAGCTTGTCCGCGTCTTTCAGCTTGCCGGACGCGAAGGCGTCCTGGGCGGCCTTGAGGCTGACCTCGGCCTTGGCGAGCTCGTTGGGCGCGTGGCGAGCGGCTTCCATCCCGACGGCGTCGCGGACTTTGGCGGCGACGCCACCGAGGCGCTTCGCCTTCTCGTCCCGGACCATCTGGCCTTCGAGTGCCTTGATCTTCTGCGCCTGCGCGAGCGCGTCATGCGCAGACTGCTTCCGGCGCGTCGCGTCCTTGAGTTCGTCTTCCGCGATCTTGACGCGGTTCTCGGCCGAGAGCGTGGCGTCCGCCGCATCCTGGGCGCGGCTCTTCGCGGCGGCGGTGCGCCACTTGAATGTGGCGATGCGCGTGTAGTGCAGAGCGAGCTCGGGCTCATCGTCGTCGTGGGCCTCCTCCGCCTTGCGGTAGGCGGCCTTGGCTTCGTGAGCGAGCTCGGGGAAACGCTCTTCGACCGTCTGCGCATAGAGGTCGATGCGCATCGCTTCGTACTCGTTCATGGCCTGGGTCTTGACCGGCGGACCGCCGCAGGCGGCAAGGCCCAGGGCCAGTGCGGCGGCGAGAAGGGTCGTCAGGCTGCGCTGGAACTTCATCTCAGTGGGCTCCCCCGGCCTCGATGGCCGCGCGCTCTTTTTCGAGCGCCTTGATCTCCGTGTTGAGCTTGCCGAGTTCGGCCTCTTTGGCGAGCGCGCGGGCCTCCGCCGCCGTGGCGACGGTCTCCGCCTCGACGCGACCGAGCTCGGCGTCGATGAGGTCGGCGGCCGTTCGCACCCGCGCGAGCGCGAGGTCGAGATCCTCCGGTTCATCCTGGGCGAGGTAGTTCTGCGCCTCGGCGAGGAAGGCCTTCAGGAGCCCGATTTCGGCCGTGACGGCCTTGGTCGTGTCCCGAGCGGTGAATTCCTCGGCTTTGACGGTGAACTGGTTGATGGTCTCCTGCTTGCTGGCGCCGAAGGCGGGCAGCGAGATGCAGAGGACGACGGCGGCGAGCGCGCCGCGGCTCATGCGCGAAAGTGCGGGCATGGGGCCTCCATGGGGTCGGTGATCCGGCGAACCGGGGGGTGAATGGCGCGGGACTCTAACACCGCCGCGCGCAGACGGGCACAGGGATCTTGTGCTCGCCGCGGGTCAGGTCCGACGCGGTGAGGCGGCTCGTCGGCGCTCGTGGTGTCGACGGATGGCCGGCGCGAGGATCTCGCCGATGAGCTCCGGGTAGCTCAGCCCGGCGGCCTTGGCGATAATGCACAGGTCCGACCAGTCCGGGGTGAGTCCGGGCAGCGGGTTGCACTCGATGAAGTTGACCTTGCCGCGGGCATCGCACCGGACGTCGATCCGGGCGACGTCACGGCAGCCGAGCGCAATGAAGGCTCCGCGGGCGACGTCTTCGATGTCCCGCAACAGGCGGGCATCGACGTTGGCCGGGCAGTCGTAGCGGACGTCGTCGGTGAACGCGAGCTTGTGCTCGAAGCTGTAGACGGGGTGTTCGGTGGGGCGCGTGAAGACGATCTCCATCGGGGGCAGGACCCGCGGGCGCTTCTCGCCGAGGAGCCCGACGGTGAACTCGCGCCCCGGCAGGAAGACCTCGACGAGTGCTGGTTGGCGGTACCGCGTGATGAGTTCCCGGGCGAACGCGCGCAGTTCGGCCTCGTCGCGCGCGACGCTCGACCCCTGCACTCCCTTCGAGCTCCCCTCGGCGACGGGTTTGCAGATCGCGGGGAACGTGAAGCCCGGCGGGAGCTTCTCGTTGCCCGTGTGCATCACGAAGAAGGCCGGCGTCGCGACGCCGTGCTGCGCGACGACGCGCTTGGCGAGCGCTTTGTCGAGGGTCAGCGCCATCGTCGCCGAGTCGGAGCCGGTGTAGGGAATGGACAGCAGCTCGAGAATCGCCGGTACGGCGGACTCGCGGTTCCGGCCGTGCAGACCTTCGGCCATGTTGAAGACGACGTCGAGGCCCGCCGACCCGATGACGGCCGGAAGCTCGGCGGTGGCTTCGAGCTCCACCACGGTGTGGCCGAACGAGGCGATCGCGGTCTTGATGGCGTCGATCGTCGCCGGCGAGTCGTATTCGGCCTGCGAGTCGTCGTCGCCCGCGCTCTTGGCCGCCTTGCGTTTGACGTTGAACGTGAACCCGACGCGCAGCGCCGCGCGCCGCGTCGCGCCCGCCTTGGCGGACAAACCGAAACGTGCGGCCGCCGAGCGCACGATGTGGTCGACGAGGGCGGTATAGTCCGGCAGACCGGCGGCGAGCGCGCCTTGGTGCATCGAACCGCCCTCGTGCAGGCTCGGCAGCGCCGTCACGGACACGATGCACGGTCGCCCCTCCGGCGTGAGCCGGAGGTCGAGGCGAGCGAAGTCCCGCAGTTCGAGCACCGCCACCGCGCGCCGGGCGAGGCGGCCGACCTCCGCGAGGACGGCGGGCGGCAGGTCTGCCGGGAAACGCAGCGAGACGTTCTGCGGCTCGCGGTGTTTCAGGTCGTACTCGTAGAGCGGGTGCGAGTGCGTGTCGAGCCAGGGGGCCGCGTAACACACCTCGCCGACGCCCGCGACGTCCGCGCCCGCCCCGACGCGGGCGAGCCACGGGACGACCAGGTCGCGACCCGCGATGAACTCCTCGATGATGAGGCCCGCGGGGTACAGGGGCAGCAGCTCGGCGATGCGTGCCCGAAGCGCGGCCATGTCGTGCACCACCGAGGCGGAGGTGATGCCCTTCGAGCTGCCTTCGAAGTTGGGCTTGACGAGGAGCGGCGGGCGTAAATCCGGCGGCGTGAACCCTTCGAGCGTCGTCACGTAGGCGAAACGCGGCGTCGGCAGACCGGCCTGGGCGAGCAGCAGTTTGCTCAGGCGCTTGTCCCGCGAGATCGCCGTCGCCTGGGCATCCGATCCGGTGAACGGCAGCTCGAGCTGCTCGAAGAGGTCCGGATAGAACGCCTCGCGCCCGCGGCCGAAGCGGCCGGAGGCCGTGTTGAACACGAGATCGGGCGCAGCGGCTTCGAGGCGCGCGACGAGGCGTGCGGCCGGGCCGGAGACCTCGAGCGGTTCGACCTCGTGTCCGAGGCGGGTGAGCGCGGCGGTCAGCGCCGCGACGGTCTCCGGGGCATCGAAGTCCGCCTCTTCTTCGCGGTGCAGGACCCTGAGATTGTGGGTGAAGACGATGCGCATTTTCTTGTCCGGGTCCGGCGACGTGTGTGCAGACGACACGGAAGCGGTCGAGCACGCCGCGGTCAATTCAGAAACGAAAACGTCGCGAGCCCGGCCGCCGTGACGAGCAGCGTCGAAGGGACGCCGAAGCGGAGGTGCGCCAGGAAGGGCAGGCCGTGGTGCTCCCTTGCCCCCTCCGCGACGATGAGGTTGGCGACGCTGCCCACCAGCGTGAGATTGCCGGCGACCGTCGTCACATACGCGAGCGCGACCCAGGTGGCGTCGCCGCCGCCGAGCGCCTCGAGATGCGGACCGACCAGGAGCACCAGCGGGACGTTGCTGACGATGTTCGAGCCCGCCATCATGCCCCCGCCGAAGACCGCCAGCCCCGCCGGGGACGTCACGGACATGTACGGGGCCAGCCCGACCCACGCCGACGCGACGAGCCCCGTCTCCTCCAGCGCCCGGACGACGACGAAGAGGCCCGAGAAGAAGAGGAGGAGGGACCAGTCGAGGCGGGCGAGCCGCGGCCGCGCGTCGTGACCGTCGCCCACCAGCATCACGCAGGCCCCCCCGAGCGCGGCGACCCCGAGGTGAACGCCCGCGAAGAAGGCCAGCACGGTGCCGCCGAGACCGAGGAGCACGGAGAGCGGGACCGGTGGCGCTTCACGCCGTGGGGGCGCCGGCGGAAGGACCGCGGGGAGCCCCCGGCGGTAATAGAGGGCGAGCAGCGCATGGTTGACGGCGAACCCCACCAGCGTCACGGGGGCCGCCCGTGCGGCAAACTCGCTGAACGGCAGGCCGCTCATGCGCCCGATGAGCATGTTCTGGGGATTGCCGACCAGGGTCGCGGCGCTCCCGATGTTCGCCGTCGTGGTCAACGCCACCAGGAACGGTGTCAGCGGCAGGCCGGCCCGCACGCAGAGGGTCACGACGACCGGCGTCAGGAAGAGGCAGACCGTGTCGTTGACGAGGAATGCCGCGAGGCTGGCCGACAGCACGGAGATCGCGGTCATGAGCCCGAACGGGGTCCGCACGCGCCGAAGAAGCGCGTCGGCGATGCGCCCGAAGACCCCCGCACTGGCCAGGAAGTCCGTCTGGATCAGCATTCCGAGCAGCAGAGTAATCGTCGACAGGTCGATGGCCGCCAGGGCCGCCTCCGGCGACAACGCCCCGATCGCGACCATCAGCACGGCCCCGAGCAGAGCACCGGCGGCGCCGCCGATGGGGAGCCAGGGGACACGCCGCGCCGCCATCAGCCACCAGGTCAGCCCGAAGACGGCGAGCGTCAGACCCGTCTGCACGGCCTCAGACCATCCGTTCGGGAGCGGCATCGCCCTTGCGACCGAGCCCGCGCAGAATGCGCAGGCCGAAGTCCCGTCGGATGAACCCGTAGAGCAGGCCGAAGATGGTCAGGACCCCGGCCGCCGCAAGCCAGCGGTTCGGGGCCTTCTTGGCGAAGACCTCCCCTTCTCCGGCTCGCGGCAACTCGGTGGGCTGCAGCGGGAGTCCGAATCGCGCGGCCAGCGCGCCGATCTTGACGAGGTGAATGACCGGGACCCCGGTCTGGCTGAAACGGCTCATCACGGAGTCCATGCCGCGCAGCCCCGGGGGGGGGGCTCGATTGAGGCCCGGCTGAAACATCTGCTTGCCGAGGCGCGTGCCGACCGAGGTCGTGCCGCCCCCGACGTTCACGTACGCCTTGATGACCCGACCGTCGGCCGCAGCCTCGTAGGCCGCCATCCGGCTCTCGACGCTTTGCGCATAGTCCTTGGGTTTGAGGGCGGGGACGCCGTTGCGTTCGATGACCAGATCGAGGTGTTGGCGCCCCTCCCGGCCGATGCCGAGCGCCCTGTCCTCGATGCCGCCGCGGGACGCGGCGATGGACCGGATACGGAAGACCTGGCGCTCGAGCAGGAGCCGCTCCATGTCCAGCCACATGAAGCGCGGATCGTTGGCACCCCACTGCGAAGCCGAAACGCTGCTGACCGGCAGCGCGCGGGCACCGATGGTCTCGATGGCCGCATACACGGCCACGTTCAGGGCCGGGAACGAGCCGGAGAGGCCCACCGCGACGGGATCGCCCGCCTCGACGCCGGCACGTTTCAGGTAGTGGACAATCACGGCGGCGAAATTCGGGTTGATGGAGGTCTGTTTCGCCGCGAGATGACCGGTATTCGTCGTCACGTCGGACATCGCCAACCCGATGAGGCCGGACCCGGTGGGATCCGTCGTCGGGTCGACCTCCAAGCCGAGGCGTTCCCGCTCGGCGCGGAGCTGGTCGAAGGCGCGACGCGCAAGCTGCGCCGCGGCGAGCTTCTCCGCATGCCACGGCTGCTCTTCGACGACGACCAATCGCTCGACCGCGACGAGCAGGATGGCCGAGAGAGCCGCAATCAGACCGAGCTCGATCCGCGAGACCTTCTGCGGTCGCCAGTAGATGCGTTTCACGAACCCACCTCGGCGCCCGTCACCGCGATGAGGACGAGCCGCACCACGACCGAGGCGGTCAGCAATGACGCCAGGGTCTCGACGACCCCCTGCCGGGCCAGCCAGATCGCGATGAGCCCCGGGATGATGTATCCGATGACGGCCGCCGGATCGCCGTCGAAGACGACGTGGCCGTCGACCACCCAGCGCAGCCCCATGCCGATCAGGTAGCCGAGGAGGATCATCACGACCGTCCTTCGCCGGCCGTAAACGATGAGAAAGGACTCGAGTGCGGCGCCCACGGCGTACGTGAGCAGACCCGCTCCGATCGTGAGGCCGACGTCCAGCGGACGGGACATGCAAAGCGCCAGGTAGCCCGGCACGACCATGCCGCCGGCGGCGAGGCCGAAGAGTTCGGTGAAGACGAGGCTGACGACGAGGCCGATCCCGACGGACAGGGGCAGCAACTCCATGACTCAGGCGACTCCGTGCGAGGCCGCGGGAGGCTCGGCGGGGGGCAGGATCTCCCGATTGCGGAAGTAGCGGACGAGACCGAGACCGGGGCCGCCGATGTTTCCGAGCCCCATGACGAGCGTCTCTCGGCCGCAGCGCGAGACGATGGCCTCGAAGATCTCGGCGACCGGGAGATCCTCCGCGAAGACGAAGGCGCCCGGATCGAGCCCGCGCTCGGCGGCCGCGCGGGCGAAGAGGTACGTTCCCGTTCCGATGAGCACGACGGCGTCCGCGGGGGGCCAGGACGGGTAGGCAGCCCCGAGCTGCGCCGAGCGGTCCGGCCGATCGGCGCGGCAGTTGAAGACGGCGACGCGCCGTTCGGCGTTGGGATGGCGTGCGAGGGCCATGCGCCAGATCTGCTCCGTCGACTCGGGATCATTCGCCGCGAAGCCGTTGACGAAGTGAATGCGGCGTCCGAAGAAGTCGACCGCGTGGAAAGTGAGCGCGCCGGCATCGGGCCGCACGGTCACCATGCCCCGCAGGGCCGTCGCGCGGTCGACGCCCAGATCGCCGGCGACCGCGAGGGCGAGCGCGACGTTGTCCGGGTGCTCGGTATAGGAGAACGACGCGAGGTCCTCGGGCGTCACGGCCGCGCATGCCGCCTCGTCGACGGCCACGAGACGCGCGCCGCGGTCGAGCGCGGCTTCGCGCAGAATGTCGAGCCGGCGGCGTTCGGCGGTGAACAGCGTCTGCCCCGCCGGAATCATGCCCGAGAGCGCCCAGGCGACGTCGTCTTCGCCCGGCCCCATCTGATCGAGGTGGTCGGGCCGGGCATTGGTGATGACCCCGTGGGTCGCGCGAACGAAGCGGGCCTCGCTGAGCCACTGAAGCTCGGGTTGCACTGCCATGCACTCCATGACGAGCACCTCGGCCCCTTGCGCAGCGGCGGCACGCACGATGCGAATCTGCTCGATGACATTGGGGCGCGAGGGCCGAAAGACCGGGACCTCGCTGCCGTCGGGCAGGATGAACCGGGGGAGCGTGCCCGTCGTCTTCGCGCAGGTCGTCCGACCCGCGGCCCGGAGCGCCGCCGCAATCAGACGGGTGACGCTCGACTTGCCCCGCGTTCCGTTCACATGAATGCGGACCGGGATGCGTCTCAGGGCCCGTTCATGGCTCAGCCGCTCGGCGACGCCCGCCGCGCAGACGCCGACGGCGAGGCCGGCGAGGAACTCCGCGCCGGTCAAGGGTCGTCTTTGCGCAGGACGATCTTGCCGAAGTGGCGCCCCGAGGCCAGATGCGCAAGCGCCGCAGGGAGTTCGGCAAAGTCGAACGTCCGATCGACGACCGGCGCGAGCCCGCCGACGTCGATCGCCCGGGCGAGGTCCTCGAAGTCGGCGCGGCTGCCGACGAAGATGCCCTGGAGCGTCACGTTGCGCATGAGGATCGCCGTGACGTCGAGGGGCCCTTGTCGACCGGAAAGGACGCCGATGACCGAGATGCGGCCGCAGGGTCTCACGGCGGCGAGCGACTCGCCGAGGGTGCCTGCGCCGCCGACCTCGACGACGTGGTCCGCGCCGCGGCCGTCCGTGAACGCACGCACGGCTTTCGACCACTGCGGCGTCGTCCGGTAGTTGATGCCGTACGCCGCCCCGAGTGCAAGGGCGCGCTCGAGCTTGGCGTCGTCACCCGAAGTGGCGATGACGCGGGCCCCGGCGAGCCGCGCGAGCTGCAGCGCGAAGAGCGAAACCCCTCCGGTCCCCTGGACGACGACGGTGTCGCCCGGGCGCACGGCCCCCGGACCGGTCATCAGCGCGTGCCAGGCCGTCACGCCCGCGCACGGCAGGGTGGCGGCAGCGGCGGCGTCGAGGCGCGCGGGCGTTCGGACGACGTCCACCGCCGGCATGACGATGAACGCCGCGGCGACGCCGTCGGCTCGGTGGCCGAGGGCGTGGGCGAGCACGTCCGCCGGGGGCTCGCCGCCGTGCCAGGTCGGCGCAAAGATCGGTGAGACACGGTCGCCGACGCGGAGTCGCGTCACGTCGGGCCCGATCGCATCGACGACACCCGCGGCGTCGGACAGCGGAACGCGCGGGAGCGCCATCCTCGGGTCGTACTGACCCTGCGTGATGAGCAGGTCGCGGTAGTTGAGCGACAGCGCCTCGACCCGAATCCGGACTTGGCCGGGGCCGGGGACGGGCATCGGCGCATCGATGAGGCGCAGATGGTCGAGGCCGAAGCCACCCTCGAGTCGCCATTGGCGGTTGCGAGTGGTCACGGGCCGGGCCGGGGGCGTCAGGTGCGGGGCGTGGACGGCGCGGGGGGCGCGGCGCCACTCGCGGGGGTGGCCGGACCGGCGCCGGCGGCGGACGTACCGGGGGCCGCGCCCGCCGGCGGGGTGGCCGGCGGATCGTCGGGACCGTCGTCGTCCTCTTCCGCTTCCGCGTAGACGACCGCTTTGCCCGCGTTCTTCTTGGGTTCGACCGTCGCACAGACGCCGCCGCCCTCGAGCATCGGTTTCCCCGTGACGATGCCGATGTCGACGAGCTTCGCGAGCAGCTCGTTGAGCTGGGCCTCCCATCGCTCGGTCACGGCGCGCTCGCGGCCTCGCATGCGCACGATGAAGCGGACGCGGTCGCCGTCTTCGAGGAACGAGCGCGCGTGGCGCAACTTGGTCTCGAGATCGTGCTTGTCGGTCTTGGGGCGGAGCTTGATGATCTTGGTCTCCGCCTGGTGCTGCTTTTTGTGCTTCTTGCGCTGCTCGTAGCGGAAGCGCCCGTAGTCCATGATCTTGCAGACCGGCGGACGGGCCTGGGGTGCGACCTCGACGAGGTCCATGCCCTTCTCGAAGGCGAGGCGCCGGCCGTCCTCGGGGGTCATCACCCCGACGGGACTGCCGTTCTCGTCGATCACCATGACCTGCGCGATCCGGATTTGTTCGTTGACCCTGCGACGTTCTTCCAAGGGGGTGGGCGCTCCTCTATCGCTGCCTGTGTTCGTGTCCTGCGCCTCTTTATCCCCGAGACGGGGTGCTGTCAACGGCGTGCGCGCCGCGCCGGGCGCGGACCGGTGCGTGAAGGCGTCGCGTGGCGGTCGCGCCGATCCGTCGATTCTGCTAAGTCTCGCCCCAACGCCAACGCCTGCCGCACGAGGGGATCATGGAATCGACGCGACCGACGCCGGGGGGACGGGACGAACGCCCGCAGGAAGTGGCCGGGTGCTCGACCGGGCGACTGACCCGCGCGGCCCTCGTCATTGCGGCCCTGACGGCCTGCGAAGGGGGCGGCGGCGGGGACGGCGCGGGGGCCGGTGGCGAGATCGACGCGGGGTTGCCCACGGACATGCGCCGCGAGGCCAGCGTCTGGGATGCCCTCCACGGCGACGGCACGCGACCCGACCCCAACCGCGACGAGGGGCCCCCGGAGCCCGACGCCGCCCCGCCCGCGTGTCTGCGCGAGGGCGCGGAGCTCGTCGGGCTCCCGGCGGGTGATCCCATCGTCGGACTCCGGACGGTGCGCGCCGACCTCGATGCGGACGGGGACGATCGAGCGGATCTTCTGCTCGGGCTCGAAACCGCCGGGGGCGCCGAGTTCCGTTTGCTCCGCGGCCTGGACGCCACGGTCATCGGCAGCCTCGCCGTCGGACAGGGCCGCCGACTCTCGCTCGTCGCGCCGACGAGTCCCCGGCCGGATGTCCTCGTGCCGATCGAAGTGCAGGGCACGCCGGCCTTCTGGGTGCTCGACGCCGGGACGCCGAACTCGACGCTCCGGGCCCTGTCGGCGGCCACGTTCGAGCAGGTCCACGCCGTCGACCTGCCCGGCGATGTCGCGACGGTCTCGCTGCTCGACGGCGGCACGGGCGGGCTGGCCCTGGCCAACCGGGTCGACGGCGGTTGCGTCGAGGTCGACCTCGGGGGGCGCCTCGCGCCGCTCTCGGGGGAACGCTGTCGGACGCGCCCGGCCTGGGACGTCAACGGCGACGGGCTCGTCGATGTCCTGATCGAGGCCCCGGGTGCCGTCAGCGTGCTCGACGCTGCGTCCCTCGAGCCCCTCGGACAACTCTCCGGCGAGAACCTCGTGGTGGGTTTCAATCCCGTCCGGCTCGGCGAGGCCTCGGCCCCGCCCGGCCCGGTCGACGTGCGCGGGCAAGGGCCCGAGGTCGTTGCGGCCCGGGTGGATCGGGCCACCCTGAAGGTCACGTTTCACGACCCGGTCACGCTCCTGCAGACCGGCGAACTCCCGGCGGTGAACGCCGACTTCGTCGCCGCCCGCTTCTGGGCGTCGCCGAGCGGCCTCCGGCTCATCGCGGAGTCCCAACGCCAGGCGGTGCGCCTTCTGAACTTCTACGAGCTCGAGCGCCTGCAGTCGCGCCGTGAGCTCGGACCCTACGTCAACCTCGAGTGGCGGGATGGCTTCGATCTCGACGGCGACCGGTTCGACGACGTCTACGTCCGCACCGGCCCTCGCGAGGACGGGGTGAACAGCGTGACGGTCCTTCGCCGGCCGGCCGACGGCGTGGAGATTCTCGAACTTCCGACGGAGCAGTCCGCTCGGTTCGATGCCGTGCTGACCCGGCAGCAGGGGTTCGAGCGTTTGTCGGACATCGACGGCTGTCCCGGTGACGAACTCGTCGTGCTGCGGACGGGCATCCCGAACGGGACGGGCGCGCGATCCGTCCGGCTGCAAGTCTACGAACCGGGCGGGCGTCGGTTGTACCAGTCGGCGTCCGTGACGGCACAGGCCGGGATGGCCGCGGTCGCACAGCTCGACGGCGAGGGGCCGCCCGAGGTCGTGGTCCTGACCGTCGACGCCGCCGGCGCCGGCCAGTTGACCGTCTATCGGGCCCCATGATCAACGCCGTGCGAGAAGACCGCCCGATGTTGCGCCCGACCCGCCTCGCGGGCCTCGCCGCTTTCGTCTGCGTCCTCGGGGTTCTCCTGGCGGGCTGCGGCCCCGACGCCCGCGTGCGTCGCGCGCCGCGGCCCGCGCCGACCCTCCCCGACACGGCCGGCGCTGCCCCGCTCGCGTCCGCTCCCCCGAGTGCGGTGCCGACGGCGTCACCGGCCGATGCGCAGCCGGCGCGGCCGGAGCCCCCGCCCCCCGAGGTCCCCGAGCTGCAGGTCGAGTCCGGTTCCGTGCATTCGGCGCCGGGCGAGCCGCTCGTCGTGCTCGAGAATCCCCCGCGGGGCAACGACCTCGGCGGCCTCCTCGGAACACCGACGGGGCCGGCCCTGGTACTGCACTTCACCGACGTCGGACAGGGAGACGGCGCGGTCATCCAGACGCCCTCGGGCAAGACCGTCGTCGTCGATACGGGGCCGCCCCCCGGGTGTCCGCGGTTCATGCGCTACCTGGGGGACCTCGAGATCCACCACGTCGACCTCTTGGTGAACTCCCATCCGCACGCGGATCACATGGGGTGCTCGACGCTGCTGATGAAGGAGATGACGGTCGGGGCGGTGCTGGAGTCCGGCTACTCCCACCCGACGCCCGACTACGACAACATGCTCAAGCAGATGGAGTCGGACAAGATTCCGCTGAAGCTGGCTCGCAAGGGTCGAAACATCGAGATCGAGCCGGGCATCGTGCTCGAGGTCCTCGCTCCGGAGGACCCGCTCATCTCCGGCTCCCGGTCGGACGCGAACGCCAACTCGGTGGTGTTTCGCCTCGTCTACAAAGACATGACGTTTCTCTTCGTCGGCGACGCGGAGGAGGACACGGAAGAGCGGCTTCTGCGCAGCGCCGGCACGAAGCTGCGCTCCGTGGTTCTGAAGGTCGCGCATCACGGCAGCGCGTACGCGAGCAGCAGTGAGTTCCTGAGCCACGTTCGCCCACGGATCGCCGTCCTGTCGTACGGGAAGAACAACGTCTACGGCCACCCGGCGCCGGCCACGGTGCAGCGACTCGAGCGGGAGGGGGCGCACCTGCTCAGGACCGGTCAGGACGGCAATATCATCATGGTCACGGACGGGACGCTCCTGCAGGTCTGGACGATTCCCCGGTACGGCGGCCCCTACGGTGGGGCTCGTCTGTGGTATCCGGGCCGGCCCGTGGTCAAAGAGAGCAGCGCCGGGCCGCACGGTGGCCCCGAGGTCGTCGCCGCGCCGAAGAAGGTCGACCTGAATCACGCCTCCGTCGAGGAGCTCACGCGGTTGCCCGCCATCGGCAAGAAGATGGCCGAGAAGATCGTCGAGGGTCGCCGGACGGGCGGCCGCTACAACGGCGTGGAAGACCTCAAGCGCATCAAGGGGCTCGGCGCGAAGAAGATCGAACGCCTGCGGCCCTACGTCACCTGCGGTCCCGGTGTGACGTACTGAGCCTCACGGCCCGGCTAAGGACGCATCGTCGCGACGGCGCTCGCCGGTGCCTGGGGCCGTACCGTCGGGCGCGCTCAGCGGCCGGTGAGACCCGCGGCGACCTGCTCGGCGAGGCGCGCGACGAGCGCGGGGTCGGCTCCGGGGATGCCCGCGAGCGCCCGCTGAGCAGCACGTGTGGCCGTATCGGCCGCGCTCGACGGCACACGTCCGTCGGCCGCGGAACCGTGCTCGACGGCCGGGCGCCCCTCGTCCGGGGCGGCAAGACCCGCTTTGGCGCGGCGCGCGACCAGCTCCGCGACCATCGCATCCGGCAGCTTCGAGACACCGCCGAGCGGCGCCGCCGCGATCGCGATGCGGGCGAGGTGCTCGACGAGTTCGAGACGAAGATAGGCCGTCTCGAGGTCGGGACCCCACGCAAAGACGCCGTTGCCGGCGACGCAGACGGCATCACAGCGCCGCAGGAACGGTTTCAGGGCGTCGACGGCCGGTTTGCCGGGCAGCGTACACGCGACGAGCGGAATCTCGGCGCCGAGCGAGACGACGGCCTCCGGGAGGAACGGGTGCGGGAGGGAGCGGCCGGCCGCCCCGAACGCCGTCGCGGACGGCGGATGGGCGTGCACGACGGCCCGCACCTCGGGTCGCGCCTGGTAGATGGCCAGGTGAAGGGCCAGCTCGCTGAACGGTTTGTGAGCGCCGGCCAGGCGCTGCCCACCCGCGTCGACGACGAGCAGGTCGTCGAGGCCGACGTCGAGCTTGGCGAAGGCCGTCGGCGTACAAACGAAACGGTCGTCCGAAAGGCGCGCCGAGAGGTTGCCGTCGTGATTGGCGACCCAGCCGGCGTTGGACATCGCGTGGCTGTAGCGGACGAGTGCCCTTCGCGCGGCCGCCTCGTTCACGGCAGGTCGACCTCATCGACGATGCCGACCACCAGCGAGCGGATTGGTCCGGCCTGCGGGCCCACGAGCTGACGGACCCCGTTGCCTTCCGTCAGGATGAGGACGAGATCGCCCTCCCCGGCCTGGACGCGGTCGACGGCGACGACCTGATCGCCCTTGGGCCGGCCATCGGGGCCGAGCGGCTGGCAAAGGAGGAGGGTTCGCCCTTCGTAGGCGGGGTGCTTGATGGTCGCGACGACCGTGCCGCGGACCCGCGCGAGCCTCATGACGGCGACCCCGCGACGGTGACTGCGTCGACGATGCCGACGATGGCCGCGTCGACCGGGACGAACGTCGGCTCGCAGGCCAGGGCGGCCTCGCGGCTGCCGACCAGGAACACGAGCTCGCCGGGGCCGGCCTGGGTGGCATCCACCGCGACGTGGGGCTCGCCGCAGGGCGCGCCGTCCTCGCCGACGGGCTCGACGACGAGGAGGCGGTACCCCTCGAGGCCGGTGTACTTCACCGTGGCGACACAGGTTCCGATGACGCGTCCGAGATACATCGGCCCGGACTCTAAGGGGGGTCTCTCACGCGGGTCAACAGCTTCCGGTTCGCCGAGGCGACGGGGCGGTGGACGGCGTGATTGTGGCCCGGCGGTGCGTGGGCGGGCTACCATGCACGGCCATGTCCGATGCCCGCACCTACGCCACCCTCGTCCATCGCCGCTGCCAGAGCCTGATCACCCGGTACCTGCAGCGCTATTGGTACCGGGCGGCGCAAGGTGCGGGCGGTCTCGGGGACCTCTTCGTCACCGTCGAGGAGGTCTCCGCCGAGCTGGAGGTCGGGCAACTTCAGCCCCCCATCGCCTTCGAGGACCCGGAAGAGATCGACGCCCGGATTCAGGGGTCCCGTTCCGAGGAACGAGCCGCGCGCGAGGCGGGGGCGACCCTGCCCGTCCGTCGACTGCTGCGCGATGTCCCCCTCGACGAGGACGCACTCGAACTCCTGACGGTGCTGGCCGCATTGCAGGCCTCGCCGGGCCTTCTGCGGACCTGCACGTTCGCCTGGGCCGACTTCTCCGTGAAGCAGCCGACGGCGGGATTCGTGGTCGAGCTCCTCGCCGACGATCTCGCCCATCGGCTCCGCCTCGAAGCCGCGCTCGCGCCCGACGCGCCGTTGCGACGGCTCCGCCTGGTCATGCTCGGGGAGGACCGTCGCTGGCAGCCCGCGACGCCCCTCTTGCAGCGGCCCATCTTCGTCCCCGACGCGGTGGGACGTTTCCTGGCCGACGAGCCCGTGGTCGACGAGACCTACCCCGCCGGCGCCGTCACGCTCGAGCTCGAGGGCCCTGCCCCGGACGCGCTCGTCATCGCCGACCGGGAGCGGGGCGATCGGCTCCTTCGGAATCAGGCGGAGCGCACGGACGACCTGCCGGTGCTGGTCGTCGGCTCGACGGGCGCCGGGCGTCGGACGTGGGTGCGCGCCCATGCCCTGCTCGCCGGGCGTCCGTTGTTCGTCGTCGAGGTCGGCGCCCTGGCGTGGGAGCTGGAGGCGTTCGAGACGCAGCTCGCCGCGGTCCTTCGGGATGGCCTGCTCAATGGCGCCGTCGTGCTCCTGCGGTGTGAGTGTTTCGAGGAGAAGTCGGACCGCCGGACGGGCACGCTCGGGCGAGTCATCCGCTCGATGGCCATCCCGGTGGTGATGACGACCCATGAGTCCGGCGTCGCACTCGTCACGAGTGCGCTGCCCGAAGTCCACACCCTGCACACGGGCGACGTCAGCCTCGAGGATCGCCCGCGGCTCTACGGACGCCTCGTCCGGCTCAACGACTTCCAGGTCGAGGCGAACCAGCTCGCCGACGTGTGCGACCACTATCGCCTGCGCCCCGGCGACCTCGACCGGGCGCTGAAGGATGTGCGCATCACGGCCGGAGACGAGCCGGGTCTCGACCCCAAGGCCTTCGATGCGGCCGTGCGCCGCCAGATCCGCACCAACCTGTCGGCGCTCGCTTCGCCGGTCAACACCACCCAACGCTGGTCGGATCTCGTGCTGCCGGAAGAGCCGAAGCAGCTGATCGAGGAGATCATCCTGCACGCCCGCTACCGGACGCGGGTCTTCGAGGAGTGGGGGTTCGGGCGCAAGATCGGCAGCCGGGGCCGCGGCCTCGGCTGTCTGTTCAGCGGGCCGCCCGGCACCGGCAAGACGATGACGGCGACGCTCATCGCGCAGGAGCTCGGCCTCGACCTCTATCAGGTGGACCTCTCCCGAATCGTGGACAAGTACGTCGGCGAGACGGAGAAGAACCTGGCTCGCCTCTTCGACGAGGCCTCGCGCGTGCCGGTCGTTCTGCTCTTCGACGAGGCGGACAGCCTCTTCGCTACACGGACCAAAGTGGAGAGCAGCAACGACCGCTACGCCAACCTCGAGGTCAACTTCCTGCTGCAACGCATGGAAGTCCACGACGGCATCTCGATTCTCACGACGAACCTCGGCACGGGCATCGACCAGGCGTTCAAGCGCCGCCTGCGCTTCCGGGTCCATTTCGATCTCCCGGAAGCGGACGAGCGGGAGACCCTCTGGCGCTCGATGGTGCCCCCCGGCCTCCACATCTCCGACGACGTCGATTGGACCGGCCTCGCAAAGCGCTGGGAGATCAGCGGTGCGATCATCCGCAATGCGATGCTGCGCGCGGCGTTCCTGGCGGCCGCGTTCGATCAGCCGCTGAACAATGAGATCCTGCACCGGGCGACCCGGTCGGAACTCATCGAGATGGGGCGCCTCGGGAGCTGAGGCGACGGGGCCGGCGTCACCCGGTCAGTGGACCTGCTCGGAGGTCTGCGCGGGGGCGGGCTGCATCGGCGCGGCCCACAGGGCCTCGAGGGCGTCGATGTCCGCGGCCGCCGCTGTTCGCAGGGCGTCGAGGTCGCCCTCGGCGCGTCCGGCGAGGCGCGGCCCCAGCGTCGCGAGAGCCGCGTCGATCCCCCCGAGGCGGCTCGAGAGCGAAAGGCGCTCCGCGAGGCGACGCGCACGGCCCCACTCGCTGGCGGCTCGGGCGGCGTCGTCGGCGGCCGTGGCGGCCCGGGCGAGGTCCTCGTGCAGCCGGATCAGGGCGAAGCGGTCGCGGGCCCGGCGGCGGACGTCCGTCGTCTGCTGCAGCGCTTCCAGGGCCTCGGCGGGCTTGTCCTGGTCGAGGAGAGCGCGGGCGACCTCCTGCCAGGCGTCGGCCCACTGGACGGCCGCGCCACCTTTCTGGAACGCGTCGGCCATGGCGCGCAGGCGCTTCTCGGCCTCGGCCGCCCCGCCGTGGCGCCGCTGAAGGCCGGCCGCCGCCGTCTCGACGATGTGCACCGGCATGCGCACGGCCTGAAACAACTGCGCCGCCTCCTGCAGCCAGCCAAAGGCTCGCTCGAGGTTGTTCTGCTCACCGGCGATGAACGCGCGGGCCATGCGAGCCGCGGCGCGCGCACGCGGATCCTGGCTCTGATCGGCTTCGGTGAGGGCCGTGTCGAGCATGGCCTCGGCCTCGGTGACCTCGCCGCGCTCGTAAACCAGGCGCCCCTTGCGGACGAGCGCGAGGGCGGCGTGCGCGGGATCACCCTGCTCCTGCAGCGCCGAACGAGCGCCGTCCAGGAGCCCCAGGGCGGCGTCCAGATCGCCCTCGAGGATGCGGACCTCGGCACGCAGGAGTCCGAGGCGCGCGGCGCTCCGCTTGTGCCCGGCCTGCCCGAGGAGCTTCTCGGCGAGGTCGAGCGCGACGACGGTGGGCTGCGGCAGCGCGAGGGCGAGCCGAATCTCGGCGAGCCGGGCGAGGGCTTCCCCCGCCGGGCCGGCGCGGCCGAGGCGCTCGGCGGCGGCCGCCGCGGCCTGGAAGGCCTGATCGGCGAGCGGCACCTGACCCGCCTGCGCGGCCATCGCCCCGGCCTCCATGGCGGCCCCGTAAAGGCGCGCCAGCGCGAGACGGTAGGGCTCTTTCGTCTGGAGGACGGGCAGCAATCGACGGAAACCGGCCTCGGTGCGCCCCGCATCGCTCACGCCGAGGACGAGGCCCTCGACCCGGCGATTGCGGCCGGCGAGGACGTCGAGCGCGTAGAGGCGGTCGGCGATCTGCCAGACGTGGGCCGGACCATAGGCCTCGAGCAGGACGTCCCGCAGGGCGCCGGCCCGCGGGGCCTTCGCCTGCGGAGGAATGCCCGCGCGGAGGGCGGCTGCGAGGCGCATGTCCGCGAACGGGAATACCGGGTGCAAGCCGTCGGCGAGGTCGACCCACAGCCGACCCTCGTTCGTCACGGCCTTCTCACAGGTACCGACGAGCTCGCCCTCGAGCTCGTACTCGTCGTCGAAGAGGAGATCTTCCACGTCGTCTTCGGTCTTGCCGAAGAGTCGGCCGACCGCGAACGCATGGAACGCGTCGCCCTCGAGCGCCGCGACGGCGAGCACCTCGCGGGCGCGGGCGTTCTTCGGCATCAGGGCCTCGGGCTGGAACGGCCCCGGGGTGGGATCCGCCAGCATCGCGTGCGCGATGCGCAGTCGCTCCGACGGGAAGAAGGGCCCCTGCGCCGTGCCGAGCAGGGCCTCCGGGGTGATGCCGGTGGCCTCGTAGGCGGCGATCAGGTGCCGCGCCATCTCCGGGTCGAGGGGCGGCAGGGTCACCTGCGTCAGAATGTTGCGCGCCGCCGCGTCGGCGAGGATGTCGCCGAGCGGGCCGTCGTCCTGCGGGTTGTCGGGGGCGCCGAGGACGAGCAGGGCCCGGCGCTCCGGGGAAGGCTCCATGAAGAGGGGCATGCCGAGCAAGACCGCACGGCTCTGCAGGTGGGCGTCGTCGAGCAGGAGCGCCACGGGCTGCTTGTCGCCGAGACGCCCGAAGAGCCCGACGAGGTCTTCGCCGTAGCGGATCTGCGGAAGCACCTTGCGGAGCTCTTCCGGCAGGTCCCCGCGCTCGATGTAGGTCCGCAGGACCCCCCCGAGGTCGTCCTGCGCCGCAGGCAGCACCGGCGGAACGAGCGCGTCGGCGCCGTGCGCCCCGAGCAGGGCCCGCCGCAGCGCGGCCAGGAAGGCGGAACGCCCGGGACCTCGGATCGACACGACCTGCAGGCCCTGGTGCCAGAGCGACGAGACGCGCGTCACCAGGTTGCCCGGGTCGACGAACGGCCACGGGCGCGAGCGGCCCACCCAGGCCCAGGTCTCTGCCCGGCCGCTCCCGCCGAACGGGGGCTTGTCGCCGCTGCGCGCCAGATGATCGACCAGGGCGAGCCACGCCTGCCTCAGGACGCGCTCGGACAGGGGGGAGTCCGGGGTGCCGGCGACCAGGGCGTCCTCGACCCGCTGCGGATCGCCGCCGTCGAGCGCGGCCGGCCCGGCGACCTGCAGGGCCGCCAGGAAGTCGCGGACGGCCGCGGCGCGGACGCGGGGGTGGGTCAGGCGCTCGATCAGCGCGCAGGCCACGCCGAGGGCGGGCACGAGACGCTCCGGGTCGCGTTTCTCGGCGGCGGCCAGGTGGGCGGCGAGTTTCTCCAGGGAATCGGACACGGGTCTCCCCTCTCATGGGGTGTCGGAGTGCGATGCGAAAGGCCCGGGACGGGGGCCGTCGGGCGCGTTCGGTTACCACGGGGCTCGGCCGCCGGGCAAGTGGTGTAGACTCCGCGCACCATGCGATCGCCCGATGTAGACCCGCCCGCCCGCCCGGCACCGCGCCGCCCCGGCCTCCGCCTCCGCCCCCTCGCGCTTTCGTCCGCGGCGCTCCTCGCCACCGCATGCACTTCCCGGGCGCCGGGCGAAGGCGCGTCGCCCATCGACCTCGAGACGGCCGCCGGCCCGATCTCCGTCGACCGCGCCGCCCGGGAGACCTGCGGGACGCCCGACGAGATTGTCGCCGGCCTGTCGAGGCAACTCGTCGACGCCATCAACTGTCTGCGCCCGGGCACGCTCATCGACATTCCCCTCGACGCGTTCATCGAGATGCTCGAGGCGGATCGGCCGAATCTGATCGACGGCCGCGCCGTCGCGGACCTGCGAGCGGCCGCCCGCGAGGGCAACCGTCCCATGGTCATCCGCTGGGCCTACCGCGACGTGGGCCTGCAGCAACTCTTCTGGCTGCAGAACGAGTACCAGGGCTGTGCCATCGCCGCGCGCCCGGGCTCGAGCAACCACCAGAACGGCCTCGCCGTGGACCTGAACGACTGGGCTTACTGGGAGCCCATCATGCGGCGGCACGGGTGGGAGAACAACCTCGACAACGACCGGGTCCACTTCGACTACCAGCGGGCGCCGGACATCGGGCTGGCGCCGCTTTCGCTCTACGCATTCCAGGAGCTCTGGAACCTCAACGTGCCCGAGGCGCCGCTCGCCCTCAATGGCACCCTCGACGCCGAGACGGACGCCGCGCTCGCGGGGGTCGAACTCGATGGTCTGCCCCGTGATCTGTGCGATCCCGCCCGGCCGGAGGCGTTCGAGTCGACGGTCGGGCGGGCCTCCTGGCGGGCGTGCGACGCGCCGGACGGACTGGCAGACGGCCTTTCGGCGCAGATCGTCCGCTCGATTCGCTGCCTCGCGCCGGACGCCCTTTCCGATCTACCGATCTGCCGCGGCGCCGGGTGCTTCTCCTTGCCGGCCGGTGAGCCCGCCGTTCTGGAGGTCGACGCGCTCGCGGCGGTGCAGACCGCCGGGCGGCGGCTCGGCGCGACGATGCCGCTCCGCCGCGCGTTTCGTGATCTCGCGACCGGGCACTTCGAGGCGATGGCGGCGGAGCGGCTCGCCTGCGACGACGCGCCGGCGGCCGCCCGCAGTGTCCTCGACGGCGCCCTGGGCCTCGAGACGGTCGACGGCTCGGCGGATGGCGTCCTCGGCGCCGCGGGATTCGAACGGGTGCCCGACGAGGGACCCCGCCGCTGGCGCGGCCCGGGAGCGGATCGGACGACGCTGCACGTCACGGCGTTTCAACGGCTGTGGAACCTCAACCACCCGGAGGCGCCGCTCGTCGAGGACGGTCGGATCGGGCCGGCGACGCGCGCGGCGATCGAGCGGGCCCCGGTCGCCGGGTTCGCCGACGAGCCCTGTCCGCCCGACGCGCCGGCCGAAGCGGACGCGGGCGAGATGCCGCCGCCCCCAGTGGACGGCGGCCTGGACGCGAATCCGGTCGCCGATGGCCCCGTCGATCCACCGCCCTCCCCCTTCGACGGCGGCGGTGCCGGTCGGGACGCCGCCGGGCACGCGCCGGGGGACGCGACCGCGGCGACGGAGGATGGCGGGCGCCTCGGAGATGACGGCGGTGGGACGTATCGCGACGTCGGTGTCGACGGGGACGCTCGGGGCGAGACCGATGGTCGGCGCGCGCCCGAGGTCGGTGCCTCGAGCGACGCCGGCGCCCCGCCCGGCGACGGCCTCGACGGCGCGCTCGGCGTGATCCCGAACCGGGCCCGAGCCGCCACGGGCAACGGGGCCGGGGGCTGCGCCGTCGGCGGTCGCCCGACACCGGTCCCCTCGGCCCTCCTCATCGCCGCGTTGCCCTTCCTGTTCCGCGCGCCCCGCCGGCGCCTCGTCGGCCGTCGTCGAGTCGGGCCTGCAATTTTCCGGCGACACCGCGACGATTGACCTTCCCGGAAAGTGCACTTTTGGTAGATTTATTCGGTTGGAGCAGATGGAGGGAGAGCCATGCCCAATCGATGGACCCGTGTGTTCGCGCTCTGTGGCGGGTTTCTGGCTGCCGGGGCAGCCTGCATCCCCGCTGCGTCTGCGCAGTCCGCCCCCAGCCTGATGCATCAGGAGGGCGTGCTGATCGACAACGGCGGTAATCCGCTGGCCGGACCGGTCAATCTCCGGTTCCAGCTCTTCGCCGCCAACGCCGGCGGCGTCGCGGTCTGGACCGAGAACTACAACGCGGTGGCCCTGACCGAGGGCTACTACAGCGTACTTCTCGGCTCGGTGAGTCCCCTCACGCCGGCGATCGTCACGCAGGGGCGCTACCTGCAGATCACGGTCAACGGGACGGATCTGACCCCCCGGACGCAGCTCGCGTCGGTGCCGTTCGCGCTGCTCGCGACGTCGGTCTACGGCGGTCCGGTCGTCGCGCAGAGCGTGGCGATTCTGGTGAACAACGTCTCGACGCCGGTCATCGACGCCAACGGGCGCTGGGTCGGCAACCCCACCGGGCTCGTCGGTCCACAGGGGCCCGCCGGTGCCGTCGGCGCGCAGGGGCCGGCCGGCATTCAGGGGCCGCAAGGGCCCGCCGGCCCGCAGGGGGCGCAGGGCGCGCAGGGCATTCAGGGCCCCGCCGGGCCGGTGGGGCCGCAGGGGCCGGCCGGCAACAACGGTTCACCCGACACTCCGGTCCAGGTGCGAGACAAACTGACGCAGGTGGACGGCACGGCCTCGGGCGTCGACGCCGACCTCCTCGACGGTCTTCACGGGGCTTCGTTCCTGCGAAAAGACCGCCTCGTGACGGACCTGGAGGAGATGACCTCGCGCCTCGGCGTGCGCGGTCCGTTCGTCAACATCGGTACTTCTGGTGCACAGACGGGTCTGCGCTTCCAGGACACCGCCGCCGGGCGATCGAGCGCGGGTCTTCGCTACGTCTCCGCCAACCGGACCCTCTTTCTCGAGGCCGCCAACGGCAACAACATTCCTGATACCTGGCACAACAACACCGGCATGGACCTCGAGGTCCGCAACGGCGCGCTGCGCGTCAACGGCAGCGCGGCGATCCGCGACAGCCTCAGCCTGACGACCGGAAGCCTGACGGTCGCTGCCGGCAATGCCACGGTCTCCACCGGCTACCTGATGCCGAGCCCCGGGGTCGGCAACAAGGGCGTCATCTGGCCGGCCAACTTCTACGCGGCCGGCGACAACGCGGGCATCCGCTACATCCAGTGGGGCGGCGTCGGCGAGACGGCGCTCGACATCAACGTCGGGGACGACGGCAACGACCGCATCTACCTGACGGCGACGGGCGGTGTCGACGTCCGCGGGAGCGGCGACCTGCGCGTCGCGCGCAACGGGACGTTCGCGGGCGAGATTCAGCCCTCGCTCGGTGGCGGGGGCATTCACTGGCCCACCTCGCAGATGCCGACCGGGGACGGTGAAGAGGCCTGGCTGCGCTGGATCTCGCAGAACGGCGCCGACACGATGCTTCAGCTCGGCGTCAACAACGACACCAACGACGAGATCGAACTCTACGCCGGTGGCCGCGTTCGGTTGAACGGTCCGGCCGGCGCGCCGCTGGGCATCGACTTCCCCGTCAACCGCTTCGGCGGGGCCGGCGACGAGGCGTTCATT
The DNA here is from genome assembly GCA_023150895.1 of Myxococcota bacterium. Classification (GTDB taxonomy): domain Bacteria; phylum Myxococcota_A; class Bradymonadia; order UBA7976; family UBA1532; genus CAINDO01. The sequence goes on from JAKLJY010000026.1 coordinate 41,316, forward strand.
CGGTACTTCACCGAGGGCGGCGACAATACCCGGCTCGAGATCCGCAACTCGAACGACGCCGACGACGACATCCTGCTGAACGCCTCGGGGGGCGTGACCATCGGCGGCAGCGGCGCCCTGACGGTCACCAACTTGGTGATCACCGGCGCGTGCGTCGGCTGCGTGCCCGCCGGCGGCGGCCACAAGCCAGTGCTCGCGTCGGCCGGCAATGGCGACAACGGCATCGTCTGGCCCAACGACGCCTTCGGCGGCAGCGGCGACGACGCGTGGATCCGCTACCTCTCCCGCGGCGGTGAGAGCAGCCTTCTGCAGCTCGGCATCACGAACGACGCCGACGACGAGGTCGAGATCATGACGGGCCGCTACCTGCGCCTCGTCAGCTCGACGGGCGTCGCGACGCCCCTCGGCATCCAGTTCCAGGAGAACCGGGCCGGCGGCGCGGGCGACGAGGCCTTCATCCGATACTTCCGGAAGAGCGGCGACGCGCAGCGGCTGCAGATTGGCATCATGAACGACGCCGACGACGACATCGAGATCTACTCGCCGACGTACATCAGCCTGGCCGGCCCCGGCCGCAACCCGATCGGCTTCCAGTTCCAGGCCAACAAGTTCGGCGGCAGCGGGGACGAGGCGTACATCCGGTACTTCGTGCAGGACGGCGGCGAGAACACCCGGCTGGAAATCGGCGTCCAGAACGACGGCGACGACGACCTGTACCTCGTGGCCGCCGGCGGCATTTTCGCCAACAACTTCTTCCGGACGCTGCAGAACGCGCAGATTGACGGCAGCCTGCAGGTCAACGCCAACGCGACCGTCAGTGGATCGACGACCATCGGTCAGAACCTCCAGGTCAACGCCAGCGCCGTCATCAACGGGTCGACGACGGTCGGGCAGAACCTGCAGGTCAACGGGACGTTCGCGGCCAATGGCGCGGTGACGTTGCGCAACAACCTCCGGGTCGACGTCGACGGCGACATCGCCCGCGACCTGCTGGTGCGGCGCAACATGACCGTCAGCGGGACGATGAACGCCAACGCCCTCAGCATCCAGACGCTCTCGACGGCGGGCAACCTGACCGTGGGCGGCAATCTGCAGGTCAACGGTACCACCACGTTCAGCAACACGGTCACGGTCAACGCCTTCACCTTCCAGCACCGCGGGGCCGATTTCTGGCTCGGCGGCAACGTGGGCCGCGGGGACGGCGGCCTCGCGATGGTGCAGGACGGCGGGGACACGCTGGCCATCAACTACTCGGGCACGTTTGCGGGCGGCACCCGTGTCGACGGCCCCATCTACCACCAGGGCAACGTCGACAACCGCGGCGGTGAGACCTGGCACCGGAACGTCACGTACTTCGGCAACAGCCGGCAGACGCAGATTCAGGGCCGGGATGGTCGCAACTACTTCAACGACACCGAGGTCAACGGCCGCGTCCGCGTCGGCGGTGCCTGGGGTATCCCCGGTATCTACAGCGAAGACGGGGGGCAGCATCTGGTGCTCGGCGCGAGCAGCGGGCAGGTCTGGGTCGGTCCGGACGGTGCGGGTCAGCACCTGCGGATCAACGGCAACCTGTATGCCCGCGGGACGCAGGTCCTCGACTCGAATGGCACATGGGTCGGCCCCGTGATTCCGGCCAACAAGGTCGCCATTGGCGGCTCGTGCGCGGCCGGCCAGTTCATGACCGGCATCGCGGCCAACGGGACGCCGGTTTGCGCCGCACCGGCCGGGGGCGGCGCCGGTGTGTACACGTTCACGTACACGGACACCGGCGGCGATGACACCAGTTCGGGTGCCTTGCGCGCATTCTTCCAGGGGATCCCCGGGGTGCAAGCCACGTGGCACATGTTCTTCGAGGTGATTACGAACGGCCAGGCGAACGGTGGCGCGTGGTGCGCCGAGCGGGCCGACTGGTACATCACGAACTACCTCAATGCACAGAACTCCACGCCGGGATCGGGCGCCTGGAACAAGTGGCACCGCGCCGAGAATGGCGGCTGGGCGCAGCAGAATGCCGGCTTCACGAACTACTTCGGCACGCCGTGCGACGGCGTCATGTGGAGCTGGTGCTCGGAGTGGGGCCTGGGGGGCCGCTACCTGGCCACGATGCCGGACCAGTCGCCGGGCAGCCCCGGCGAGAGCTACGCGCAGGGGTGGTCGAACGGTCGCAACTGGCGGGTCACGTTGCGGGTCGCCTCCACGCGCGCGGGGGCTTGCGGTTTCTGAGCGCGTCCCGGGTCGGGTTCACTGCCTCGTGGGCGTGACACCCAGACGCTCGAGGCACTGAGGGCCGACGACGGCCCCTTGCGGATGCGATTCGGCCAGGGAGACGCAACGCATCCAGTGCTCGCGGGCGACGCCGCCCCGACCGGCAGCCAAGGCGGCGAGGCCGAGCGCCAGATGGGGCTCGGGATCCGCCGGCATCAGCTGGCTGAGTTCGGCGTAGCCCGACCGAGCTTCTGATAGGCGGCTCGGTCCCCGTGCTCGCCGTACGCCGCGCGGTAGGCCGTAAGGGCCTGGGGCACTTTGCCGTTTTCGACGGAGGCGTCCGCAAACAGGGTGTGAACCCCGGACGGGACGGGGCGGCGTTCGAGAAGGGGCGCGAGGCTGGCCTCGACCTCACGCCAACGCTGCTGTCCGGCGAGCGCCAATGCGTAGTCGAATCGGACCTGTGCCGATGCCGGGTCCTCGCGCAATGCCGACTGCAGAAAGGGCTCGGCCGTCCCGAAACGGTCGAGCAAGACCAGCGTGTGGCCGAGGAGGGCCTTGGCGTTGGGGAGTGCCGGGTCGAGCTCGACCGCACGGGTCAGTGAATCGACGGCGCTCTCGGTTTGCCCGCGCTGCGCGTACAACTCGCCAATGAAGAAGCGCGCGCGCGCATGATCGGGTGCTCGGCTGATGGTCTCACCAAACTGGACGAGGGCTTCGTCACCGCGCCCACGCGCAGAGAGTACGCGACCGAGCGCGACGGTCCGTTCGACGCCGGCGGCGGTCGCGGCTGCTTCGGACGCGACCTCGAGGGTGGCATGAAGTCCGAGCAGGTCGACCTCGTCGCTCCGCAAGGGCCGGTCGACACGCGTGGCGAATCGAACGGCGGCCTCGACCCACGCGGCGTCCGCGGCATCGCTCACCGGGCCGCCCCGCGCCGCGTCTTCGAGCAGGCGCAGCGCGAGGGCGTCGTCGCCCCGCTCGCTCGCTTGCCGGGCGCGGGCAACCGCACGCTCCCATCGCTGATCGGTTCGGCGGCTCTCGACGAGCGAGTGCACCGAATGCCCGACCACCGGCGCTGCGGCGAGTGCGGCGGCGCAGAGTCCGGCCGTCCGCCATCGATGCGTTGACGGCCGGTTCATCGCCGCCGCCTCTCGCGCACGGACGACGCGGTTGTCGTCAGGGGTTCGAGCACACCCGCGACTCCGGTTCACAGATCGCGCCCACACAGGGGCGACACACCCGATCTCCGATGCAGTCTGCGTCGACCGTGCACAGCGCGGGCTCGATACACCGCAGCACTTCGACGGAACAGGTCTGGGCGCCCGGACATTGCTCGTCGTTGCGACACCCGAGCTGGCAGGTGCCCGTGGGATTGCAGATCTCCCCCGCCCCGCACTGTCCGTCGTCATTGCATCGGGCCCGCGGCGTGCAGATGTTGCGAACGCACGCACGATCCAGCGCGCAGTCCCCATCATCGAAACACTCGGGGACGACGCATTGCCCGCCGGCGTCGCAGATGAACCCGACCGGGCAGTCGACGTTGGCGCCGCAGGCATCGATGCAGGCCCCGACGACGCAGATGCGGCCCTCGAAGCAGTCGGCGTTGGCCATGCAGAAGGCGGGCTCGGCGCATTGACCCCCGACGCACCGCTGGGCGCCGCCGCAGTCGGCGTCGTTGACACAGGCGGGGTTGGCCGGGACGCACCGGTGCAAACGGCAGGCCTCCCCGCCGCCGCAGTCGGCGTCTTGCAAGCAGCCGTCGTCGCACCCGCCGGCGACACAGATGCGGGCACCGATGCACTGATCGTCGTTCTCGCACACGAGGGGCTCGCCGCAGACGCCGCCACTGCACGACACGCCGGGCGGGCAGTCGGCATCGCGGTCACACGCGTCGCCCTCGAAGCGGCAGTGCCCGTCGAGCCCGCAGCCACCACCGGCGCCGCAGTCCGCGTCGTTCACGCAGGGATCGCCACAGACGCCGTCTTCGCAGATCCGGTCTCCGAGGCAGTCGACATCCGAGCCGCACGGGCCCGACTCCTGACAGGCGCCGAAGAAGCAGATCTGGCTGCCGCGGCAGTCGCCGTCGGCCACGCAAGCGCCGGGGCGCGGGACACAGGCCCGCTGGACGCAGCTCTCGTTGGGCGCGCACTGCTGGTCGCCGTCGCAGCCGCCGTCTCCGCACTGGCCGAACCGACAGCTGCGGCCGGCGAGGCAGTCGTCGTCCACGAAACAGGCGCTCGGCTCGCAAAGGCCCGTGACGCACCGTTCGCCGATGTCGCAGTCGGCATCGGCACGGCAGACGTCGGGCACGCAGGCTCCGTTCTCGCAGTTCTCCCCCACCGCGCAGTCGAAGGCGCTGAAGCACGCCGGCGGGCCGACCGGCTCGCAGAGTCCGGCCCGGCAAACGGCGCCCGGTCCGCAGTCGGCGTCGCCCGCGCACGGCGGCACCTCGCAGCGACCCCCACGGCAGATGGCGCCGCCGCCGCAGTCTCCATCGGCTGCACAGACCGGCTCCGTGCAGAAGCCGCCTTCGCAAAGCCGCGCGCCGAGGCAGTCTTGGTCGGCCTGGCAGAAGCCCGGCTCGATGCAACGGCCGCCCGAGCAGCTCTGGTTGCCCTCGCAGTCGGCGTTCGCATCGCAGTCGGGGGCGGGGCTGCAGCGGCCGGCCGCGCAGATTTCATCCACGCCGCACGAAGCGTCGTCGCGGCAGGGATCGGCGCAGGCGAGGTTCACGCAGAGTCGATCGCCCAGGCAGTCGTCGTCGTTGGCACAGACGCCCGATTCGCGGCAGATGCCGCCCTCGGGGTCGCAGATCTGGCTGCCGGGACACTCCTCGTCGCTCGCGCACCCCTCTGCATCGACGCAGAGCCCCGCGACGCAAAGGCTTCCCCGCGCACACTCCGCGTCCGCCCGGCACGGGTTGACGCAGAGGCCGCCGTCGCAGAGGCGATCATCGAGGCAATCCTCGTTGGAGCCGCAGACGGGCGGCTCCCGGCAGGTGCCGTCTCCACCGCAGAACTGCGCGCCCTCGCAGTCGTCGTCCGAGGCGCAATCGCCCATCGGCGGAATGAGGGTGCAGTGGCCGCCGACGCACTCGGTGCCGGCACCGCAGCTGTTCTCGGTGCAGGCGGGCGCGCAGAGATTGGACTCGCAGACGCGACCGGCGAGGCAGGCGTCGTCGGCCTCGCAGAACCCGCTCTCGTCGCAGAATCCGTTGCGACAGACGAGGCCGCCGGCGCAGTCGTCGTCCGTTTCACAGTCCGCCATCGTCGCGCCGCAGGTGCCCATCTGGCAGACCTGGGGCGGGATGCACTCGGAGTCGTCCTCGCACCCGACGGGGTCGTCGGGCTGACAGGCCCCGTCGACGCAGACGAGCCCGTCCGAGCAGCCGCCGCCGCACGGATCCCGGCAGACGCTCCCCCGACAGAGCCGGTCACCGTAACAGTCGAGGTCCTCCCCGCAGACCTGGGGCTCGAGGCAGACGCGCTCGATGGGGTCACAGGCCTGCGCGCCCGGGCAATCGGTGTCCGTCACGCACGCGCGGGCCTCGGCGGGGACACAGACGGCGCCCTTGCAGGCGAAGCCCTCGCCGCAGTCTTCGCCGGTCATGCAGGCGCGCGCCGCACAGCGGAACGTCTCGTCGCACCGGAGGAAACCCAGGCAGGTGTCCGCCGCGGGGTCGCAGCCCGTCTGGCAGTTGCCGCCTTCGCAAATGCGCCGCTGGTCGGTGTAGCAGGCGTTGTCGGCCGCACACGGAGAGGCCTCCTCGCAGAAGCCGTCCTGGCACACCTGGGCGCCGGGGCACGGCGCGTCGGCGCTGCAGCCGGGCCGATCGAGGCATTCGCCCTCGGCGCAGTACTTGCCGTCGCCGCAGTCGTCGTCGCTTCGGCAGCCGCTCTGCCCGCCACAGCGGCCGGCGTCGCAGAGCCCGCCCGGCCCGCAGTCGGCGTCCGTCGCGCAGGGCTCGGCGCATCGGCCGTCGACGCAGTTGCGCTCGCCGAGGCAGTCGTCGTCCGTGTTGCAGATGGCCGGCTCTTCACACCGAGCGGCACCGGCCGCACAGACCTGGTTGCCAGTGCACTCGTCGTCGCTTCGACAGCCGTTCTCGCCGGGGGGTTCGCAGACGCCCGCGCGGCAGACCTCATCCGAGGCGCAGTTCGCATGACCGGTGCACAGGTCGGCCCCCGCGTCGGTCGAGTCGCCCCCGGCCGGCGTCGTATCCCCACCGCCGGTGCTCCCGCCGGAACCACCTGCAGCGCCACCGCTGCCCCCGTCGCCACCGCAGCCGGCGACGACCAAGACGAATCCCCACAGCCATCGGCGCATGTTCCCTCCAGTGCTGAGTCTGTGTCGTCTCGAAAGTTAACCCGAACCCACGGGCCGTTGTCACTGGTTCTTGGGCCCGCGGCGGATTCGGGCCGCCGGGGTCACTTGCGTGGGGCTTTCGCCGCCGGCCCCGGCGCGGAGACACTGCGACTCGCCAACTCCGCGCACTTCTCGCCGATCTTCGCCCAGGCCTCGTTCGCAGCGCCGAGCTCCGTGCAGCGGGCCCAGGCGGCCCGCGCTTCGTCGGTGCGGCCCGCCGAGTGGGCCGCGAGGCCGAGGATCATGTGGGGTTCGGGCTCTTGCGGGGCGAGGTCCCGGATTTGATTGAAGATGGTCGCGGCGGCGTCGAGCGCCCCCACCTGAACGTAGATGCGCCCGAGCTTCTTGAAGCTGTCGAGGTCCCGTGCCTTCTCCCAGGAGAGCCGATACGCCGCCACGGCGGCCTCGACGCGGCGCAGGTTCAGGTACGCATCACCGAGGGGGCCGTGGGCGGCCGCCAACTCGGGCTCGAGGGCCAGCGCGCGTTCGAGGAACTTCTGCGCGTCGGGCCAGCTCTGCCGCACGACGAGGGCGCGCCCGTAGGCCAGCGCGGCCTGGGCGTTGCGCGGAAGGTCCCGCGCGGCGGTCTCCAGCAAGGGGGCGGCGTCGTCCCAGGCGCCCCGGGCCGCGTAGACCTGGCCGAGCGCGAATTTGGCGAGCGTCAGTGTCGGATCGGCTTCGACCGCCTTGCGCAAGGTCGTTTGGGCGTTCTCGAGCTCGTCGGACTTGAACTGGAGGTCGCCGAGGTACAACAGGGCGCGGGCGTGCCTCGGCTGGGTCGACAGCACCTGGTCGAAGCGGCGACGGGCGGCATCTCGTTGACCCCGCGCAAGGTGCAGGCGGCCGAGGGCGAGCAGGTGCTGCTCCGTGCCGGCCCCGCGCTCGATCGCGTCCTCGAGGCTCGCCTGGAGGCGCACGGCGGTGCGCGCGTCGACGACCGCGTCGTCGTCGAGGATCTGCCGCGCTTGCGCGGCGGCAAGGCCGAGGCGATACGCCGGCTGCTCGGGGCCTGCGGCGACGGCGTCGGACCAGGCGCGGACGGCGAGCGCGAGATCGCCCGCCTGTGCAGCCGTTTCGGCCCGGGCGGCGGCACGGCGGGCCCGGTCCGCCGCCTCGCCGGCGGCGCTCATCTGCCGATATTCGTTGACGGCCAACGGGATGCCCGCGGCGATGACCACGCCCGCGGCGGCGAGCTGAACGACTTGACGGAGGGTCTGCATGGGGCCGTTATAGGCGGCCCTGGGCGGGGGGCGCAACAATGGGCCCGCGGCGCCCGCAACGTGTTGAAGCCGGAGGTGGACCCATGCGGGAAGTGGTCGAGAACGCCGTCGACGCTTCGACCGGACGTTCGCTCGTCGCGGTCGACACGGGCGGGACGTTCACGGACCTCGTCGCCATCGCGACGGACGGGACGCGGCGGCACCTGAAGGTCCCCTCGACGCCCGACGATCCGGCGCGGGCCATCCTGGCGGGGCTGGCCGCCCTCGGTGTTTCGAGTCCGGCGCTCCGCCACGGGACGACGGTGGCGACGAACGCCGTCCTCGAGCGTCGTGGAGCGCGGGTGCTGCTCGTGACGACCGCCGGGTTCGAAGACCTGCTGGCGCTCGGGCGTCAGGCCCGGCCGGCGCTCTACGCGCTTCACCCGACGGTGCCGGCGCCCCTGGTAGACCGGGGGGACGTCCTCGGATACCCGGGCCGACTCGACGGATCGGGTCGACGGTTGGCCGTGCCCGAAAATGACGGGCTTGTCGCGGCGCTGCGCGCGGCCCTGCCGGGCATCGAGGCCGTCGCGGTCTGCACCCTGCACGGGTACGCACACCCGGTCGAAGAAGCTGAAATCGTCGCAGCCGTCCGCGCGCGCTCGCCCGGCGTGTTCATCTCGGTCTCCCACGAGGTCGCCCCCGTCATGCGCGAGTTCGAGCGCGCATCGACGACCGTCGTCAACGCGTATGTCGCCCCGGTCATGGACCGGTATCTCGCCCGGCTGGCCGCGGCGCTGCCGAACGGGAGAATCGCCATCATGGGCTCGGCCGGGGGGCTCTCGACCGTGGCCGACGCCCGGAGGCGGCCCGTCGATACCGTGCTCTCCGGTCCCGCCGGCGGTGTCCGCGGCGCCCACGCGGTCGGACGCCGCCTCGGCCTCGACGCGCTGCTCGCGGTCGACATGGGGGGCACGTCGACGGATGTCAGCGTCATCACCGACGAGCTGCTGCCGGAGGACGACGGGGCGCTGGGGCCGCATCCCCTGCGCATCTCGCTGTTGCCGATCGAGACCGTGGGGGCAGGGGGCGGCTCCGTCGCGTGGATCGACGACGGTGGCGCGCTGCGGGTGGGGCCGCACTCCGCCGGCGCGACGCCGGGGCCCGCGTGTTACGGGCGCGGCGGAGAGCAGCCCACCGTGACCGACGCCCACGTGGTGCTCGGTCGCCTGACGACGCTGGTCGGGGGCGCGATGACGCTCGACGTCGACGCCGCGCACCGGGCGATCTCGCGCGTGGCGGTCCCGCTCGGGCTCTCGGTGCCCGAGGCCGCGCGGGCGATCGTGGAGACCGTCGAAGCGACCATGGCGCGCGCGTGTCGGCGGGTCTCGAGCGAACGGGGCGTCGACCCGCGCGGGCTGGCGCTCGTCGCGTTCGGCGGGGCGGCCGGCCTTCACGCGTGTCGGCTCGCGGACGAACTCGGCTGCCGGACGGTCGTGTTTCCCCGGGAGCCGGGACTGCTCTCGGCAGAGGGGATGCTCGAGGCCCCGTTTGCGGTGGACCGCACCCGTCCGTGCCTGGTGGCCGAGGCCTCGTGGCCGGCGGCGAACCTCGTCGCGGCGACGCAATCGCTCGTCGCCGACGTCGAGGCCGCCCTCTCGGTCTCGCTCCCGGATCCGGACGACGCTTCGGACCGCCGCGAGGTGCGCGTCGTCTTCGACATGCGTTACCAGGGACAGACGCACACCCTGCCGGTCCCCGTCCCGCTGCCGCTCGACGTGCAGACGCTCCGCGCCGCCTTCGACGGGATTCACCGGGCACGCTTCGGTCACGCGCTGCCGGGGGACCACCCCGCGGAACTCGTGTCGATGCGGTGCCTCGGGCGAGCATACGCCGCACGTCCCCGAGTCGAGCCCGACGGCGCATCGGTCACCGCGGCCGGCGCCGGGTGGGCGGCCGTCGGCCCGGCCGCGTTTCATGCATACAGCGCGACGCTCTTCGTCCCCCCCGGCTGGTCGGCACGGCAGGGGCCGACGGGCGATGTCGTGTGCACGGCCGAGGCGCCGGCCGCGGCGAGCACGGGTCTCGAGATCCACCGGCAGCGCGTCAGCGCCATCGCCGAGGAGATGGGGCACGTGCTCATGCGCGCGGCCTTCTCGGCCAACATCAAGGAACGGCGCGACTTCTCGTGCGCGATCTTCGACGCCGACGGCGGGATGGTCGAACACGCGGCCCACATTCCGGTGCACCTCGGTTCGACGCCGCTCAGCGTCGAGGCCGCCCGCGCGGCCGTGTCGTTCGCGCCGGACACGCAGGTCATTCTGAACGACCCGTTTTCCGGGGGGACGCATCTGCCGGACGTGACGCTCGTGACGCCGGTCTTTGCCCCGGGGGCCGCGTCGCCGGTCTTCTTCGTGGCCAACCGGGCCCACCATGCCGACGTCGGCGGCATCGCCGCCGGAAGCCTGCCCGCCCCGCGGGGCGCCGACGGCTCGGCCCGCGCCCTGACGATCGACGACGAGGGCTTTCGCCTGCCTCCGACGGTCCTCGACGACGCGACCCGCGCCCGTTTTGCCAACGCCTCACGGGTCCCGGGCGACCGGACGGGCGATCTCGCCGCCCAGGAGGCGGCCAATGCGGCGGGCGTTCGGGCGCTGACCGCGCTGGTGGCACGCTGCGGCCTCGCGGAGGTCCGCGCGTGGAACGCGGCCCTGAGGGACTATGCCGAGCGCCGCATGCGCGCGGTGCTCGCCGCCCTGCCCCCCGGCACGGCCACGTTCACGGACTTCCTCGACGACGACGGCCTCGGCGAGGCGCCCATTCCCCTCCCCGTGACGGTGACGTTGGGCGCAGGAACGGCGGTCTTCGACTTTCGCGCCGCCCCGGACCAGGTCGCCGGGCCGATGAACGCGGTCCGGGCCATCGTCGTGTCGGCGGTCTTCTACGTTCTCGAATGTCTCGCCGGCGGCGACCTGCCGGCCAACGCCGGTCTGCTTCGGCCGGTGACGATCCTGACCCGCCCGGGCTCGATCGTCGATGCGATGCCGCCGGCGGCGGTGTCGGCCGGCAACGTCGAGACCTCGCAGCGCCTCGTCGACGCGATCTTCGGTGCGCTGGCGCTGCTTGCCCCCGGGCGGATTCCGGCGGCGAGCGGCGGCTCGATGAACAACGTGCTGTTCGGCGGCGTGGACGCCTCGGGTGCGCCGTTCGTGCACTACGAGACGCTGGGCGGGGGCGCAGGCGCGTCGGCCGAGGGGCCGGGGCTGTCGGGCCGCCACACCCACATGACCAATACGCTCAATACACCGGTGGAGGCGCTCGAGCGGGCTTTTCCGGTCACGATCGAGGGGTACGCCCTGCGGACCGTCGAGCCGGCGCCGCCCGGCGAATTCTCTGGCGGTGCGGGCGTCCGCCGCATCTATCGATTTCACGGACCCGCCGAAGTGACCGTCGTCAGCGAGCGTCGGCGGCTCGCCCCGTGGGGCCTCGGGGGGGCGGCGCCGGGGGCTCCGGGTCACAATCGTCTCTTGCGCGCGAACGGTGAGGTCGTCCCTTTGCCCGGAAAGATCACGCTGCGCGTCGAAACCGGCGACCGTCTGGAGGTCGAAACCCCCGGGGGCGGCGGCTGGCGGGCCGCGTCCGATTAGAATCAGAACTCGCGGCAGTCGGCGGGGATGTCCACGTCGCCGAACGCGTAGGCCCGGGCCTGCTTGAAGAGCAGCGCGCGCTCGTCGCCGAGCAGTTTGAACTCGGTGTCCATGGCGAACCAGCGTTGCGTACCGTCCGGGTCGAGCAGTGGCTGGTAGTGCCCGTGAATGGCCGCGAGCCGGCAGCTCAGGTCGGCGAGTTCTCCGTCGGTCAGCACGGGACGGCCGCCCGTCAGGCTGCTGCGGCCGAGGTACTCGATTGTCGGCGGCGAGCGCCGGTGGAAGACGAGTTGGTCGGAGGTCACCCCGGGCGCGGGGTTCGTGACGCTCGCCTCGCCGATCTGCGCGTTGATGTAGTGATCCCGATAGAGCGGCTCGAGGATGTTGCGCGAGATCGCCACCCCGTTGGCGCGCTCGGTCGGGTAGGCCGGGTGGAGGAGAACACCCATCGCCACCGCGTCCTGCGCGACGTTGTGGTACGCGCGTTCGTCGTAGCCCCGGCGGTTCCAGAGGCTCGCCCAGACGGTGCGCAGCGCATCCGCGACCGTTGCTTCCGGATCCGCCCCGTCGGCGCTCGTCGACGTGTAGAGCCCGGCGCCGTTGAAACCGGGGAGGTCCTCGGTATTGCTGCTGCTGCGGAACCGCGCCTTCCCGGCACCGAAGTGCGTGGCGACGTAGGCCTCGACCTCATCGAGCAGCACCGGGTCCACCGGGTGGGCGGCGATGAGGCTTCGGACCTCGGCGAGTCCGGCGTCGCGGACGGCCGGATCGGCATGGAAGGCGGGATCGGCGGAGAGTGCTGCGAGGCGGGCCGCCGCTCCGCTCGCTTCGAAGTGTTCGAGGCCGTGCACGACCGGAATGGCGGCTGCGTCCGGGGGCACGAACAGCGGACCCGCGCAGTCGGGATCGCGGCTGACGACGCGGTACAACTCCGCGAACTGCGCGGCTTTGCCGCCGAGCGCGGGGAGGTCGGCGAACGCGCGTTCGCGGAGCGGGACGACGCCGCGCAGGCTCGTGTCGATGCGGGGCCGCACGGGGTCGCCGGTCGGCCGGCGCGAGGCCCAGAAGGCCAGCGCCTCCTCGGGCGGAACCGGGGTGACGTCGAAGGCGCCCGGGGCGACGGTGAGGCGAACCAGGGTGTCGAGGTGCGGCGCAATCCGGGCATCCTCTCGGGCGTTGCGCAGGGCCATGTTCGGGGTACCCCGGTTGCGGCTCAGCAAGTTGACGTGGGCGAGCGGGGTCTGGAACGCCTCGGTGATCAGCCCGCCGACGAGCGGAATGTCGTTCGGGACGCGATCCGTCACGACGATGACCTGCTCACCCAGCGGCGCCTGCTCGAGCGCGTCCGCGGGGACGAACGTCAGGACGCCATACCCGACGGCTTCGGTCAGGGGTTGATAGGTGACCCCACGGTACGGGGCGTTGATGCCCACGATCGGGAGGCGTCCGTCGAGGGCACGGACCCGCTCGACCTGCCCGGCGTCGGCCGCCCGAAGCGCGTACCGGCGGTGGTCGTCGACGTGCGCCATCACCGCCAGGAAACCGCGGCGCATTTGTTCCGAGGTCAGCGCGTCGCCGGCGGCGTACTCGACGGTGTAGAGATCGGCGCCGGCATGGTGGACGAGCGTGCCCATCAGGAAGCGCCGACCCTCACTGCGGAAGTAGTTGACCTCACTGAACGCCAGCCAGCCGTCGTAGAACAGGGCGTTCTCCTGCGGGTCGCACCGATCCAGGTGCGGCTGGCCCAGAATCGCTTCCCGGACGAAGGTGTAATGGAGGTCCCACCGGGCCGTGTCGAGGAAGTACAGGGTGTCGCCGGCGGCCATGTCGAGCAGCCACTTGACCTGCTCGACGCCGACCGAGGTGCCGCCGCGGGCCAACCGCGGGAAGTCGCCCGGAGTGCGGAGGTGGCGCACGCGATCCCCGATCGGCCGCTCCGGGAGCGGATCACAGGCGTCGTTCGGGGCGCCGGGCGTCGGCACGCGACAGAAGACGTGGCGACCGGTCGCGTCGGGTCGTCGGGCCAATGAGGCGCCGGCCGGGAACGCCATGCCGTCCACGCGGTCGGTGGCGAACCCCTCTCCGGGGCCGTAGAGGGCGACGATGAACTCCCCTCCGTTCGCGTCGAGCAGCGCGCGTTGTGCCGCGTCGAGCGCGAGGACGGACCGGTCACCGGGGGCGAGCACTTCGCCCGGTTCGCCGAGCGACCGGACCTCGCCGTCGTCGGGCCCGGGCGGGGGGCGTCCGGGCCCGTGCGCCGCCAGGACGAGCCGCCAGCCGTCCAACGGCACGGGCGCGTCGGTCGCGTTGTGCACCTCGATGAAGGGCGGTTCCCCGCCGGCCTCGTCCGGGTACAGGGCAAGCTCGTCCAGCGACAGGGGGTGTGGAGGGGTCGGCCAGGGGTCGGGCCACGCGTACGGCGTGAACGTCTCGTCGTCGGGCAGCGCCGGCGGCGGCGGGGGGCCACAGGTCGGACCGTTCGACCGCCCCGGCGTCGCCCACCCGCAGACTTCGAACGCCCCGCGCCCGTCGGGACGGCGGGCGAAGGACTCGTTTTCGCCCATTGGGGGCAGCTCGACCTCGTCGATCAGGGTGCCTGCCGGACTCCAGAGGCGCAGAGACTCCCCCGACCCGGAGAGCTTGAAGTCCACGTGCGCTGGCCCCTCGCCCGGCGCGCCGTCCGCGAACAACACCACGACCCCGCCCGGGGGCACCCGGAGCGCCGGATCGGACGGGAGGGTCGTGTCCGGATCTTCGTCGTCGCCGAGGGCGTAGCCCGCGAGGTCGACGGTCTCGGCCCCCGCGTTGACCAGCTCGATCCAGTCTTCGAGCGCGCCCTGCTCGTCGACCCACGTCCCGCCGTTGCGGCTCTGCACCTCGTTGAGCCGGATGGGATCGGGGAGCGGGGCCCCGGCATCCGGCTCCGGGCCGGCGTCCCGGTGCGGACCACCGCCGTCGGCGGGTCGAGGCGCGGCGTCCGGCTGCGTGGCATCGAGCCGCCCGGCCTCGGGACCGGGCGTCGACGCGTCTGACGGGCCGATGTCGGGCTCGACGGGCTGCCCGTCGCGCACTGGAACCGAAGACCCCGAAGGATCGCACGCGGCCAAGGCCGCGACGCCGCAGAGCGACCGGAACCAGAGTGCGCGTCGCGTCGAGGGTGCCCTTCTGAACATGGCGCTCAGCATCCCGCACCCCGGACCGGATTGCACGCGATGCCGCGCTCCGCAGCCGCAGCGCGGGCCAATCCGCCCGGGGCGTGCGGCGTCTCGGTTGCGGCCCGGACGCACGATTGCGTAGGCTGGGGCCCATGGGCGACCGCCCCGGTCGCCGCGAGAGTGAGGTGCACGGATGTCGGCACGTCGTCGTTCGGCGCGGGGGGCGGCAGCCATTCGCCTCGTCGGGTTGGTCGGTCTCTCCATCGCGGCGGCGGCCATGGGGGTGGCGTTCTACGGCCCGCGGGAGGCCCCGTCGAGTGGGACGCCGGCCGCGCAGGCATAGGACGGAGAGTCCGACCCGTCTCTGCGGAGGCTCGGGACCGGATTGGCGGCGCGGTCCGTCCAGGAAGGTGCGTTCGAGGTCATCGACCCCTCGGTGCTCGCGGGCACCCGACGCGACGAATTCTCAGTGACTGCCGTCGACGCGGCCCCGCGAACGGCGGTCGCCGGCCGACCGAAATTGGTGCTCGTCCTCGACACCTCGGGCTCGATGTCCGCGGAGATGGCCGAGGGCGATACGAGCCGCGCCGAGGCGTTGCGGGCCGGCGTCGAGGTCCTGCTCCGCAACGATGACGCCGTCGACTTCGGCCTCGTGCTCTTCGACCACCGGATCCGGCAGGTCGTCCCCATCGCCCGCAACAACCGGGGGGCGATCATGGCCGCCCTGGGGCGCGCTTCTCCGGGCGCCGGCACCTGCTACGACGCGCTCGGGACGGCGGACGAACTCCTCCGAGGAGAACCCGACACGGGCCGGTACGTTCTTTTCGCCACCGATGGCGCGGCGAATCCGGGGTGCAGCGACGGCAGCCGAGAGGCCGCAGCGCTGCGCGCCGCCGGCGCGACGATCTTCACCGTGAGCCTGGGGGCCGGCGGGCCATTCCTCGACCACATCCGCTCGCTGGCCAGTCACACCGGCCCCGAGACACCCGCGGCCTACACGTTCGAACCGAAGACGAGCTTCGAACTGCAGCAGATCTTCGCGTCGGTCATCGTCGGCACGCGCGCAGACCCTCTCTGAGCGAGACCGGGTCGAGGCCGACGCCGATCAGCACGAGGCGCGTCGTCGCCGCCTCGCCCGGCCGAAACACCCCGAAGGGCGTCGATTCGAGGTGCGACCGGACGCCCTGCAGCAGGATACGACGCGCGCGGCCGGCGTGGACGAACCCCTTGGTGCGCACGAAGTCGTCCCCATGCTGCTTCAGGACGCGCCGGAGCCAGGCACGGATCCGGCGCAGGTCGTGGGGGCCCGCGTCCTCGACGAGGTGGGCGGCCAGGTCGCCGTGGCTGTGGCCCGCGTTGCCGGCGGGCCACACGCGCAGCGCCGGCATCGTTTCGGCGAAGAAGTCGTCGGGCGCACAGACGCCGCGTTCGGTCGCGACGAGCCGCGCCAGGGGGTTCACCGCCCTCAGCGCGCGCTCGGCCGCGGCCAGCGACGTCGGCGACACCCGGTCGCGCTTGTTGAGCACGAGGAGGTCGGCGACGGCCACCTGGCTCTGCGCGACCGGGCTGTTCTCGACATCGATGGCGACGTGCACCGCGTCGGCGACGGTCACGACGCCGGCGAGTCGAAAGCCCTCGGCGATGGGACCGTTCCTGCGAAACAGGGGCACGAGCTCGGCCGGCTCCGCCATGCCCGTCGTCTCGACCACGACCCGTTCGACGCCCTGGGCGTGGCAGACCTGCGCGAGGTCCCGAAAGGTCGCGACCAGATCCGTCCGCACGGCACAGCAGATGCACCCGGTGAGTCGCCGGACGAGCCCCGGCCCGAGCGTCTCGATGACCTCGCTGTCGATGTTGGCCGCGCCGAACTCGTTTTCGACGACGCAGATGCGGCGCGCGTCCACGTGGGTCAGGACGTGCTGCAGCAGGGTCGTCTTGCCGGCGCCGAGAAAGCCGGTGAGGAGGGTGACGGGGATGGAGGCCAACGATCGCTTGCTCCCGTGCGGACGGCCGCAGCATAGTCCGGCGCATGCGATGGTTCCACGGACTCGCCCTCGGATGGGGGCTCGGATTCGGCGCGTGCGGGGGGGACGAGGCGGCCGACGAGTCCGCGCGGCGCTGCGCGGACGCCGGCCCCCCGGCCTGTACGCCCCTCTATCCGGCCACGTTCGACGAGATCTACGACCGACGACTCGCGCCGACGTGCGCCTCGGCGTCCGCATGCCACGGTGCGGGGGGTCAGGGCGGACTCTCGTTCACCACCGCCGACGAGGCCTACGCCGCGCTGGTCGAAGCGGGGCGCGTCGTTCCCGGGGCCGCCGCGTGCGGGGTCCTCGTCGAACGACTCACGACGACGGCCGCACCCGAGATGATGCCGCCGGGCGCGCCCCTGTCGGCCGAGGAACTCTGCGCGATCCAGACGTGGATCGCCGCGGGCGCCGCTCGATGACGCGCCCCGTCGACCGCTTCGCGGGTGCGCTTGTGGTGGCGCTCTCCCCCCTGTCGGGGTGCGGCGAGGACGCACCCGCTCGGGGACCGCTCACCGCCGAGGAACGCCTCGACCCCGCCGCCTGCGGCGAGTGCCACCCGGACCACTACCGCGAGTGGAGCGGCAGCATGCACGCCTACGCCGGCGAGGATCCCGTGTTCCGTGCCATGAACGCACGCGGGCAACGCGAGACCGACGGCGCGCTCGGAGACTTCTGCGTACGTTGCCACGCGCCGCTCGCCGTCGAACGCGGCCTCACGAAGGACGGTCTGAACCTCGACGAGGTGCCGCCGAATCTGCGTGGCGTGACCTGCATCTTCTGCCACAGCGCGGTGCGCGCCGAGGGTCACGCCAACAACCCGCTCGTCCGCGTCGACGACGGCGTGATGCGCGGCGGCATCGCCGATCCCGTTCCGAATCCGGCACATGGATCCGTGAAGTCGTCGCTGCACGATGGCGCCTCGCTCCAGTCTTCGGCGCTGTGCGGGCCGTGCCACGACATCGTGACACCCGGTGGTCTCCACCTCGAGCGGACGTACGCCGAGTGGCAGGCGTCCATCTATGCGTCCGACGACCCCCGTTTCCGCAACAGTTGTGCGGCCTGCCATATGCCCGGACGGGACGGGCCGGCGGCGGACTTCGAGGGCGTCCCGCTGCGGCGGGTCCACGACCACTCGATGGCCGCGGTCGACGTGGCGCTCACGGATTTTCCCGAGCGCGCGGCCCAGCGGGAGAAGGTGCAGCTCGCGTTGAACGGGAGCGTGCTCGCCGAGCTCTGCGTCGTCGAGGTCAGCGGCGGCGCGGACATCGAGGTCTACCTGGAGAACGTCGGGGCAGGCCACGCCTTCCCGACCGGGGCGAGCCAGGACCGGCGCATCTGGCTCGAACTCTCCGCGCGGGCCGGCGACGAAACGCTGCTCGAGGTCGGTCATTTCGCGCCGGGCGAGATCATCCCGGACCCGGCCGATGCGCCCGAACTCTGGCAGTTCCGGGACGTCATGTTCGACGCCGACGGCCGGGTGACGCACGACTTCTGGCGGGCGGTGCGTCTGGAGAGCAACGTCTTGCCCGCCCCGAATGGCGTGCTGCCCGGTGAGCCCGGTTACATCAACGTCCACGTCCCGCGGCGATACCGGGTCATCGGACCGACACCCGACCTCGTCGAGACGCGGCTCTGGCTCACCCCGATGGGCTTCGACGTGCTGACGGACCTCGTGCGCAGCGGCGACCTCGACGCGGCCTACCTCGACGCCATGCCGACGTTCGAAATCGAGAGCGTTCGCCTCACCTGGACGCGAGCGGCAGCCGAGTCACGGATTTCGACCTTCTCCGATCGACCGGCGCTCTGCGTCGGCCTCAACGGGCAATCTCGACGCCAAACACCACCTGGTCGGTGAGAAGGCCGCAGACGAGATCGAAGGTGATCTCCCATCGACCGGGCATGAAGAGGTTCATCTCGTCGACGTGAAACTGGCCGGGAGTGTCGCCCGGTCGAATCACGGGTTCGGTCGTCGACGTGTGCCCGTGGGCCGGCATGAAAAGCCCGACCGCCACGGTGCAATCGCTCGGGGGTGAGCCGTCGGGGTCGCTTACTGCGATGAGCCAGTCGTTGAGGTCGCGCGCCGGCGGGGCGGGCGTCGCCTCCTGGATGGCGACGCGCAAGCGCCCCTCGACGCCCGCTCGCGGCTGCCCGATGGCGAAGTCGTCGGTCGGGGCGGCGTCGGTCGTACCACCCGCGGGGCCGCCCCCGGCGGCGCTCGAGGCCTCATCCGCGGCTTCACCGCATCCGATCATCGACGTCGTCGTCACGATGACCGCGAGGGCCGCGCGCGCACAGGTCAGTTGGCCGAGCATGCCGCCGAGTATCCAGGTCCGACACCCGCCGGGTCAACCGGGGCTCGACGGTTGCCGTTCCACCGGACATCGACTACGGTCCCGACCAGGCGTCACGACAGGCCAGGGCGCGATCGCTTGCAAGAGTTCCTCGTCATTCTCTTTCTCCTGTTGTTGAACGGGGTCTTCGCGGGCGCGGAAATCGCAGTGCTCTCGCTGCGCAAGACCCGCATCGCCGAGCTTGCGGAGCAGGGCAGCCGGGCCGTCAAGGCGATTCAGGCGCTGCGCGATGACCCGGAGCGGTTCCTGGCGACGGTGCAGATCGGCATCACGGTCGTCGGGACCACGGCGGCGACCTACGGCGGCGCGAACATGGCCGACGATTTCGCCGCGGCGCTCGAGCCGTTGCCCATCGTGGGGCCATACGCCCAGCAGATCGGCATGACGCTCGTCGTGGCGATGGTCTCGTACCTCGGACTGGTCGTGGGCGAGCTGGTGCCGAAGTCCCTCGCGCTGCGCTCGACCGAGTCCTACGCACGCCTGATCGCCCGGCCCATTTTGGGACTGGCCTGGCTGGCGCGCCCCGCCGTCTCGTTTCTCACCTGGTCGTCGAACCTCGTCCTTCGCCTGTTCGGCGACAGCACCAGCTTCACCGAGGCGCGCCTCTCGCCGGAGGAGCTGCGACTGATGGTGACCGAGGCGGCCAAGAGCGGCTCCCTCGACCCCCGGGCGGGCGAGATTGCCTCGCGGGCGATCGAGTTCGGCGAACTGACGGCCGAGGAGTGCATGGTGCCGCGGGGGGCCGTCGTGGCGATGCAGCGCAGCGCCTCGCCGGACCTGATCCGCCGGATCATGCTCGAGGAGAACCACTCGCGCGTTCCCGTGTACGAGGGCACGATTGATCAGATCGTCGGGTACGTCACCGCGAAGGACGTCCTCGCGATGTCCATGGAGCACGGCCTGCTCGTCATCGAGGACATCCTCCGGCCGGCCTACTTCGTGCCCGAGTCCATGCCGGCGGTGGACCTGCTCCAATCGATGCAGAAGAAGCGCACGCCCCTGGCGATCGTCGTCGACGAGCTCGGCAGCGTGACGGGCATCGTCACCATGGAGGACCTCGTCGAGGAGCTCGTCGGCGAGATCTTCAGCGAGCACGACAAGGCCCCCGAAGACCAGTTCGTCCGCGAGGCCAGCGGCGCGGTGCGGGTTCAGGGGGCCATGACGATCCGCGACGTGAACCGGGCGTTGGGCCTCGATCTGCCCGAAGGCGACGACTGGACGACGGTCGCCGGGCTGTGCATCAGCCTGGCGGGTCGCATTCCCGGAACGGGGACCCGGCTGAAGTCGCCGGACGGGCGGGTCCTCGAGGTGCTCGACGCCAACCCGCGCCGCGTGCGGCTCGTGCGCATCGAGCCCCCGCCCGAGGTGCCCCCCACCGCCGCGTCAGACGACTGACGCCGGCGCTTCGTCCTCGGGCCCGTCCGGTTCGTTCGCCTCGTCCGCCGTCCCCCCCCCCTCGCCCGAGAGGCCGAGCATGCGCGCGACCAGGGCCTTGCGGGCGTAGAACCCGTGGCCGCCACGACCGTGACCTTCGCCCTTCGGCCGGGGCTGGATGAAACGGCCGATGTGACCCGTCAGCGCGGCGAGACCGTGGGTGCGGGCGACCCACCGGATCTCCTCGTAGTCCGCGCGGATGTCGGCGACGAGCGCCGCGTCCCCGAGGTCGAACGCGGCGTGCCCGAGCACGACGGAGCGAGGCTCCGCCGGGCCCACGTACAGGCGGGCGACGACCACGAGGCGCCTCAGCTTCGCGAGCAGGTGCGAATCCTCGAACTCGAGGGATTGCAGATCGGCGTCGTCGAACATGGTGACCGCCATCGTCTCCCGCGGCACGAGGCGAGCGTCCAGGCGCTCGATGAGCGGCACGACCTTCAGCTCCCAGTCCCCGAAGTCGGGCCGTTGCCGGGCGTCCGGTCCCATGCCGAGGAAGCGCTCCACCACCTGCCCGGCCCACCCCTTGTTGCGCTGGCCGGCACGCTCGAAGGTGACCCCGTACAAGGGGGCGAGGGCGCGCAGATCGCGCCCGACGAGCTCGTCGAGCCGGGCCCGCGCGTCCGTGCGGCTCAGCTCGGGGCCGGCCGCGTCGGCCATGGTGATCGTCAGCTGCTCCGGCATGGCAGGGCTCCCTCTCTTGCCGGGCACTGAAACCCGAGGCGTGGGCGCGGCGCAAGGGTCGCGACACGGGCCCGGGTTGCCCGTACACTGCGGCCGCATGGATTGGCGCGCCCGCATCGAGGCCACCCCGCGTCTGGGCTGGGTCGAGACCCCCTCGCCGGTGGAGCGGCATGGCGCGCCGGGCGCCGCGCTCGGCCTGGCTGACCTCTGGGTCAAACGGGACGACGCGTTGGGCGTCGCGGTGGGTCTCCCGGGCGGCACCAAGGTGCGCAAGCTCGACGTTCTGCTGGCGACGCCGCCCTGGCGGGACGCCCCGTCCTGGGCCTCCGTGGGGGCCATCGGGTCGGGACAGCTCGTCGCCCTGTCCGCGGCCGCGCGGCACCTGGGGCGAACGCTCGACGCCCACCTCTTCTGGGAGCCCCCCCTGCCCGAGCTTCTCGAGAATCTCGCGTACGTCGCCTCGGGCCCCGGGCGCTTGCGCTACGTGCATACCCGGGTCGGGCTCGCGCTCCGGCATCCCGGGGTGCTCACGGCGCGTACGCTCGGCCGGACGGCGGTCGTTCCGCCGGGGGCGACGGCGTTGCCGGGCGAACTCGGGGTCGTCCGGGGGGCGCTCGAACTCGCGGACCAGGTCCGGGCCGGCGCGTGCCCGGCGCCCCGGCACGTCTTCGTGCCCCTCGGGTCGGGCGGGACGACCGCGGGCCTGCTGGCGGGATTTGCCCTGGCGGGCCTCGACTGCACCGTCCACGCCGTCGCCACGGTGGAGCGCGTCTACAGCCTCGAGCGGCCCCTGCGGGCCCGCGCCCAGGCGCTGCTCGCCCACCTCGGCGCCGCCGTGCGCCCCCTGCCCCGGCTGCTGATCCACCGCGACCAGCTCGGAAAGGCCTACGGGGTCGCGACCCCCGCGTCGCTCGCTGCCTGCGCGCAGTGGGCCGGTGCGGGCGTCGGGCTGGAACCCATCTACTCCGGCAAAGCCATGGCGGCCCTGACGGTGCTCGGCGCCACACTCGACGGGCCGGTCTTGTTCTGGGTGACGCCCCGCCGGCCGGGGCCCCTGCCCGCCGCGCCGGACTGGATGGATCGTCTGCCGTCGGCCCTGCGGCGACGCCTCGCGCCCGGGGGCGAACGCGCGTTCACCCGCCGTCGGGCGTTGGTGGCCGTGGGCGCCTTTGCCGGGTCCGTCGGGCTCTGGCGATTCAGCGGATACCCGGCGCCCCCCGACGGGTTGCGGCATCTGCCCGCGTGGGGGGCGGCGGTGCTGGCCGCGGCCTGCCCGGCGGTGCTCGCGCGCGACCTGAACCCCGATGAGCTGCACGACGTCGTGCGGCGCATCGACGCCTTCGTGGCGACGCAGTCGTTGGAGATCCGGGTGCAGGTGCAGGGCGCGCTCGCGCTCGTCGAACAAGGGGGCGGGTTGTGGACGGCGGATGTCCGGCGCTTCACTCACCTGTCCGTCGAGGAGCGCGTCGCCGTTCTGACGGCCCTCGCCGGGCAGGGCGGCCTCGTCGCCGAGGCCGGCCGCGCCGTGCGCGATCTGGTCGTGCTCGGGTACTTTCAACGTCCGGAGAGCTGGGCGGCGCTGGGGTACGGCGGCCCGTGGGTGCCGGAAACGCCCCGACCCGACGCCTACGGCGCCCTGGTTTCCGACGCGCCGCCCCCCGGATTCGAGGCCTGAGCGATGATCCACGACGCCCGTTCCCTGCGTCCGGGGGGCCGCCTGCGCTGCGACCTGTGCGTCATCGGCAGCGGGCCCGGTGGCGCGACCGTGGCGACGCTCGCGGCCGAGGCCGGGTTGAAGGTCGTCGTCCTCGAGCCCGGCGCGTTCATCACCCCGGGCCAGATGACGCAGCGGGAAGAGCAGATGCTCCCACGGCTCTTGTGGCAGGCCGGGGCCCGCATGACGCGCGACCACGGCACCCGGATCCACCAGGGCAAGGGCGTCGGTGGCTCGTCGTTACACAATCTCAATCTGTGCAAACGCATCGACCCGGTGCTCCTCGAGCATTGGCGCACGACGCGCGGCCTCGAGCCCCTCACGACCGCCGCCTGGGCGGCGCTCTACACCGAGGTCGAAGCGCTCCTGAGCGTCAGCACGGTGCCCGAGTCCGCCTGGAACCGGCACAACCAGATCCTGCGCGACGGCTGTGCGGCCCTCGGCTGGCGCGGCGGTGGCCTCGCACACAATCGCACGGGCTGCCTCGGCAGCGGGTTCTGCGAGCTCGGCTGCGCGTTCGATGCGAAGAACAACGCGGCCAAAGTGCTCGTCCCCCGCCTCGTACGCGCTGGCGGAACGATCGTGACGCATGCGCAGGCCGTGCGGCTCGTCACGGCCGGGGGTCGCGTGCGCGGCGTCGAGGCGGTCCTCGTCGACGGTGACGACCCGCAGCGCATCGGTCGTCTCGAGATCGAGGCCCCCCGCGTCTGCGTGTCCGCTTCGGCGACGGGGACGCCGGCGCTGCTCTTGCGTTCGGGCGTGCTCGACCCGGGGGGGGAGACGGGCCGGCGCCTCCGCCTGCACCCGGCGGTCGTCGTCGCCGGCGACTTCGACACCCCGGTCCGGGCCTGGGAGGGCATCCCGCAGACCTACGAATGCAGCGAACACCTCGACCTGACGCCGGGCAGCGACCGCCGCCTCTGGATCGTCCCGGCCTTCGGGCATCCGATGGGCGTCGCGACCATGCTCCCGGGTCACGGGCCCGTGCATGCCGAGCTGATGGGACGCTTCGCGCACATGGCGGTGCTCGTGGCGATGCTGCACGACGAGACCGCGGGGGTCGTCGAGCCGGACGGTGAACTCGGGCTGTCGGTCGACTACCGGCCCATCGCCGCGGACCGGCGGGCCCTCGCCGAGGGCCTGAAACACTGCGCCCGGTTGCTCTTCGCCGCCGGGGCCCGGCGCGTCGTCGTACCGACCTACGACCTGCGGATCCTGACCCGCCCCGAGGAGGTGGACGGGCTGGTCGAGGTGGCCATCCGCCCGGACACGATCAGCCTCTCGGCCGTTCACCCGATGGGCAGCGTACCCATGGGGGGCGATCCGCGTCACTCGGCCGTCGACGCGTTCGGGCGGCACCACCACGTCGCCGGGCTCTGGATTTCGGACGGGTCGCTGTTTCCGACGTCCATCGGCGGACCACCGCAGCTCTCGATCTACGCCCTCGGGCTGCACGTCGGTCGGGCGCTCGTCGCCGCCGGCTGAGGGCGCCGGCGTCGCCGCCACAGAAGCCCGATCGGAAGAAGAACCGCGAGCGGGATAGCGCCCGTGCGCCCGCCCATCCCGCATCCACCGCCCCCCTTTGGCTCGAGCCCGCGCACGACCGCGGCATCGACGATCGCGGCGTCGACGGCCGCGGCATCGACCCCGGCCGCGTCTGCGCGGGCGCCGGCGTCGGCGCCCGTACCGGCCTCGGACTCGAGCCCGACGGCGTCCCGCGGTGGGCGCGCGGCGTCGGGCGCACCGTCCGCGACCACGCCTCGGTCCACGGTCGGATGGCCGTCGGGGGGCGGGCGAGTCGCATCGGCGACCGGTCCGCCGTCTGCAGGGTGAACGACGGCCGAGTCTGGCGACGGCCCGGGGCCTTCATCGGGCCGCGGAATCGAGGCGTCGTCCTGGAGCGGTCGCGCGTCCGGTCGAACCTCCGCGCCGCGATCCGGGCCTTCCGCGGAGGCGTCCGCCGGGGTTTCGGGGGCCCCGTCCGGGAGCGCACCCCGGGCATCTGGCGCCCGCGCGGCATCGAGCGCCGGGGCGCCGACGTCGGGGGCCACCGCGGCGTCGAACGCGACGGAAATCTGGTCGGGGAATTCGGGCGCGTCGCGTATCGGCACCGCATCGACGACTTGCCCGGCGTCGACGACCGGCGCCGCGTCGAGGTTCACGGCCGCGTCGGGCCCGACGGCGGCATCCGGGATGGGCGCGCAGATCGCCCCGGGCACGTCCGGACACGGGTCGCACGCGTCGCCGAGGCCGTCTCGATCCCCGTCCTGCTGGTCCGGATCCGGGGCGTCCGGGCAAAGGTCTCCCGAGTCGCAGAGCCCGTCCCCGTCGGCGTCCGGGCCATCCGCCCGCGGGTCCTTGTCGGGCAGCGGCCCGACGCCGTCGGCACCGATGGCACAGTCGTCACACCCGTCGCGATCGTCGTCCGCGCAGATGTTCGGGTCGTGGGGGAAGAAGTCCCACGGCACCACGCCCGACTCGAAGTCTGGGACGCCGTCGTTGTCGTCGTCCGTCTCACACGCATCGCCGGCACCGTCTCCGTCGAAGTCGACCTGATCCGGGTTCATGATGCCGGGGCACGTGTCCACGCAGTCCGTCACGCCGTCGTGGTCCGTGTCCTGTTCGACCGCGCCGCAGCCGCACTCACCCGGATCGACCTTCAGCGGATCGGCGGGGCAATCGTCCGGGCGTCGCAGGTAGACGACCGCGGGCGTGCCGGGGCTGACGGCGTCGAGATCGCCATCCCCGTCGAGATCACCGAAGACCGGCCGGTTGACCGGCAAACGAAGCGTCGTGGCAACGGGCTGGCCGCCCGCCGTCCGGTACCGAGTCCACTGGCCGCCGCCGAGGGGTTCGACCCAGAGATCGGCGTCACCGTCCCCGTCGTCGTCGGTGGCCACGAGCCGACCGTTGCCATTGTCGGGCACCGTACCGACCACCGAGAAAGTGCCATCGAGGGCGCGCTCGTAGATTTCACCCGGAACGCGGTCCGCCGGGGCGATGATCTCCGGGCGCCCGTCCCCGTCCAGATCCCCGCTCGCCGTCGGACCGACGCCGCGGGGTCGGGTGGTCAGCGTCACGGCGGGCAGGGCGCCTTGCGGGCCGCCGTTCTCCCAGAAGCGCAGCGCCCCATTGGCCCCCCCGTTGGTCGTGACGACGTCGAGGTCGCCGTCCGCGTCGGCATCGACGAAACCGGCGGCGCTCATCATGCCGCCGCCCGTCCCCGGGATGCGGGCCGCAAAGAGGCCACCGACGTTTCGAAAGACCCGCCCCGCGGCGCCGTCGAGGCCAGCGAGCGGAGCGAGGATGTCCAGCGCGCCGTCGCCGTCGAAATCGCCGAGTGCGACCGACGTACCGCTGAATCCGAGCTGCGGCTGGGCCACCAGGCCATCGTCGAGCACGTTCCGCATCCACGCGATCGTCCCGTCCGGCCGCCGCGCGAGCACGTCGACGCGGCCGTCGCCGTCGAGGTCGCCGGGGACGAGGACGTCTGCCGCCCCGATGGGGGTGCCTCCGGGAACCCGGTCGAACGTCGCGTCGCCGCGATTGAGGTAGACGCGTGCACTCTCTCCGGGCGCGACCCCCGTCAGCACGAGGTCGAGGTCGCCGTCCGCGTCGAGGTCGGCGAGCGCAGCGCCGGCGCTCGACCAGGGCGGCATCTCGTCCTGGGCGGGATCGGGCGCCCGTTCGAAGCCGTCTTCATCGACCGCGCCGAGCTGGAAGGACCACTGAAAGCCAAACGCGAGCCCGAACGTCGTCGGCACGCGCACGTCGATCTGTTCACCGGCGGCGGGCACGCGAAGCGCGTCGATCTGGAATCCGGCGCCATCGGCGTCGAGTACCAGCTGGCCACCGAGGGGGCCCATCCTCTGCACGCCGACGGACGGTGCCGCCCCTGCGGCCAGCACCGGCGCCTCGATGGATTGGCTGAAGCGCACCCGGACGGGAAGCCCGGGCGGGACACCAGTACAGTTCGGCGGCGGCCAGACGCCGGCGACGCGCTGAGTTTCGCAGGCATCTCCGGTCAGGTCGGCGTCCGCGTCCGCCTGGTCCGGATCGGCGACGAACGGGCACACGTCGTCGACGTCGCCGACGCCGTCCCGGTCGCCGTCCGGGCCTTCGTCGACGAGCGCGTCGCAATCCTCGTCGTCCCCGTCGGGCAGTTCGTTCGCGCCCGGGTAGCGGTCGGGATCGGCCGGCGCACAATCGCACGCGTCGCCGACCCCGTCCTGGTCCGTGTCGAGCTGGTCGCCATCGGCCACCGCCGGGCACACGTCGACGACGTCGGCGAACCCATCGTCGTCCGCGTCGAAGCAGACCGCGCGGGCCACCGTGGGCGCGGCGAGCATGAGCGGGATGCAGAGCCACGCCATCGGGGGATGGCGGCGATGTCGTCGCGCGCTCCGGGGCATGGTGAACCTCACTTCGTCGTCAGAGTGTACACGGCGTCCCAGGTTTCGGGCGGCGGCGCGGCGAGGTAGGCCCGCGTCCTCTCGAGGAACACGGCAGCCGCAGGGTCACCGGCTTCGGCGAGGGGCGCGAAGAGGTCCGCGGCGAGCGCGAACGCCTGCGACCGATACGCCGCAAGGCCGCGGGCGAATCGTGTGAGTTCGTCGAGGCGGGCGGCCGGGACCTCGTCCCGCAGACCGACGAGCTCGAAGATGCGAACCGGGACCTTCTTGCCCTTCGGCCGAACGGCATCGAGCTCGCGAAAGACCAGGCCCTCGCCCGCGGCGAGGGCGGTCTCCTCGCCGACCAGGATTCGGGTGCCGTACTGGCTGTTGATGCCCTCGAGCCGGGCGGCGAGATTCACGGCATCCCCGATCATCGTGTACTCGAATCGTCGGGACGACCCCATGTTGCCGACGAGAGCCTCGCCCGTGTTGAGGCCGATGCGGACGTGAACCTCCGGGAGCCCCCGTCTGGCGAGGGCCGGGCGCATCTCGTCGAGCGCCTTCTGGCAGCGCAAGGCGCCTCGACAGGCGGCGGCGGCGTGCTCCGGCTGGTCGAGGGGCGCGCCGAACATGCCCACGATCGCGTCGCCGATGTACTTGTCGATGTTCCCGCCCTCGGAGAGCAAACATTCGGTCATCGTCCCGAGCACCTCGTTCAGCAGACCCACGAGCTCCGGCGGCTGCATCTGCTCGGCGATGGACGTGAACCCCTGAATGTCGCTGAAGAACGCGGTGATTCGCCGGCGCTCGCCACCGAGGCGAAGGCGGTCGGGATCCCGAACGAGCGTCTCGACGACGGCCGGCGAGACGTAGTGCTGGAAGGCGTGTCGGATGGCCCGCGCCTGTCGTCGCGCGTCGGTCGCTCGCCGCAGGGAGAACCCGACCCTGACCCCGGTGAAGAGCGTCAGACCACCCAGTGTCGGCACCATGGCCGGCCAATGCCCGTCGCGAAACGCCGCGAGGCACAGCGCGCCGTACACCGCGGCGGTCGCCGCCCCCCCGGCCAGGAGCAGCGGGACGGACTCCGTTCGGGACGTCGCGAGCCCCAGGAGGACCAACAGTCCCAGGCCCAGCCACGCGAGCTGTCGGGCCTCCGGCGAGTCGACGCGCAGCAGACGGCCGTCGAGCAATGCCGCGGCCGCCGCCGCATGCAGGTAGACCCCGGGGACGTCGTCGCCGAGGGGCGTGCGGATGCGGTCGAGCGTGCCCTGGGCGCTGACGCCGACGAAGACGAGACGCCCCCGGATGGCCTCCGCGAGTGCCGTCGGGGCGGCTTCGTCAGCGTCTGCGCCCGCCTCGACGACGTCGCTGAAGCGCACCGTTCGTGGGGCCGAGAGGTCCCGGAAGTGCAGACCCGGACGCGCGCCGTCGGCGGCCAGGGCGGCCTCGATGCAATGCCGTCCACCCGCCTCGGCGCCGCGTCGGAGCCGGCACGCGGCCAGGGCCATGCTGGGGAAGACGTCGTCCCCGTGGGAAAAGACGTATGGATAGCGTCGGACCACGCCGTCCGCGTCGGGCTCGACGCTCAGGCCGGCCTGACCCGCGGCCGCCAGCGCAAGACCGGCGTGGTTGGCGGAGAGTCGCGCGCAACGAAGCGAACCGGCTGGCCGTGCGACGTCCAGGGCGCGCAATTCGGGCGGGGCGTGGTTGGCCACGTCGGCGGCCGGCGGGACGCAGGACACGCCGAGCACCGTCGGCGGGGCGGCTGCGATCGCGGCCGCGAGCCGGCGGTCCGGATCCAGCGAGACGGCTCGTTTCTCGAGCGCGGTCGCGAGCCGGGCGGCTTCGTCCTGCTCGCCCAACGGGCCGTCCCGGAGCAGATCGGCCAGGTCGAGCGCGAGATCGGCCTCGGCCCGCGGGGCGGGGCTCTCGAACCACGCGTCGACGAGCACCGCCGTCGGTGCGAGGGGCGTGACCACTTCCAGGAAGCGTGCCCAGGTCTTGCGGTCGAGCGGCCAACGCTCGCCGAGCCGGGCCAGGCTCTCGTCGTCGACGAGGACGACCGTGACGACCTCCGCCGGGGCGCGCAGCGCGGGCTCGAGGCGCTGCGCGACGTCGTGGAGGGCCGCCTCACCGGGCAGGTGGGGCTCGCCTGCGCTCGTGAACGTGCTCCAGGCGGCCAGCGACCACACGAACAACAGGGTCGCCAGCTCGCCGCGGCGCAGCACCCAGGCCGGTCGGCCGCTCACCGGGGGCCGGGCTGCTCGAAGGCGTGGATCTTCGAGGGCTGGCCGCGCAAACCGCGTGCGTCGACCGCCGCCACCCGCCAGAACCAGCGCCCGCCCGGAAGGTCGGACGGTGGCACGACGCCGGCGGCAGGCCCGTCGAGGGCGCGGGTGTCGTATGAAAACTCCGCGTCTCGCGCGAGCTCGACCCGATAACCCACGGCGCCGGCGACGGACTCGAACGTCAGCGCAGCGCCGGCGGCCAGCGGTCCCGTGAGGGGACCGATGACCGTGGGCGCCGGGAGCAAGGGCGCAGGCGACGGCGCGTCGGCCCCTTTGACATCGGCCCCCTGCCCCGCGCCGACGCCGATCTCGGCGCTGCCGCGGGAGAGCGTGACCAGCCCCTCCAGCGTCTCGAGGCGGCTCTGATGCTCGTCCGCCGTCAAGCGAAACCGGGTGCCGCGCACCCCGGCCACGGTCGTCCGGGTCGAGATCTCGAAGCTGCTGCCCTGGCCTCCGGCCGCGACGACGGCCTCGATCTGGCCGCGTTCGAGCTGGAGCTTGACCACGCGTCGCAGCTGTTCGTTCAGGTAGAGGCGGCCGACGAGGAGCAGGGCGTCCGGTCCCAGGCGCAGGCGGCTTCCGTCCGCCAGCTCGATCCAGGCCGAGGCGCGCGCGCCCGTGGAGAGCCAGGTCTCGGACGTGAGCTGGTCACCGCGGGCCGCGGGGCCGAGGTTCTCCCGCGAAGGGCCCCGGCGCACGGGCCCGTCGACCGCGTCGAGGCGGGCGACCGGCCGGTCGGCGCGGCGCTCGACGTACGCGAGCGCCACCTGACCCGCTTCGCCGGGGGTGGCGGCCGGGGCCACGAACGAGATGCGTGCCTCGGGCACGCCGCCGGCGACGAGCGACCGGGTGTAGGCGGCGGCCACCTTGGGGGCCTCGCCCGCGGCGCGCTGTCCGTCGGTCAGGCGAACCGCGATCGTCACCGACCGGACGCCGCCCGCGGCGACCAGTGCGGCACCGGCCGCGCGCGCGCAGGCCTCTTCGTCGGCGGTGAGGACCGCCCGTGCGGGCAGGCGCCGTGCGGTGCGAACCTCTCCGTCCCGCAGCAGGAGTCCCTGGCACGGATCGGGCGCCGCGGCGGCAACGGCCGATGGGCCAAGGCAGCAGAGGACCGCGGTGAGGAGCGCCGAGGCGCGCATGGGCGCGGTGGGCGCCCGGAGGCTTCGGGTCATGGCGTGGTCTTTCGAGGGGTGGCCAGGAAGTGGAGTTCGACGCGCGGGGGGCCCGCCGGACCGAGGCCGCGGACCGTCAGCCGCACCGGCGAGATCCCCCGGGCGATGAGGGCCTCGCGCACGGCCGCCGCGCGGTGAGTGGAACGTGCGGACGCCGAGCCGGGGTCTCCTGCCTCGGCGTAGGCGTCGACGCGCAGGGTGACCTCGGGGTGCGTTCGCAGCATGGCCGCGACACGATCGAGCACGGGCCCCGCGGTGGGGCCCAGACGCTCGCCTCCCGCCGGGATCGCCAGCGCGTTCACCGTCCCGACGAGACCTTCGGCGCCCGCCGGGACGGTGTCGGGGCAACCGTCGCCGTCGAGCCAGGCATTCTTCACTTCGGCGACCCGAGGACAGGCGTCGACCGCATCGGCGAGTCCGTCCTGATCGTCGTCGGCCTCGGGGCAGCCGTCGCCGTCCGCGTAGCCGTCGGCGTCCTCGGCCACGCCGGGGCAATCGTCGTCGACCCCGAAAAGTCCGTCGCCATCGGCGTCCCCGGCCACGGAGAGCGGCCAGAGGGCCACGATGCCGGGCGCGTCGGCGGCGGGCGCCGTCTCCGGGCAGCCGTCCGCGTCGCGGATCCCGTCGGGCGTCTCGGGGAGCGCCGGGCAGCCATCGAATGCGTCGGCGACGCCATCGGCGTCGGCGTCCGGGCCCAGGGTCGCGCATCCGTCGGGCGATCCGGGGGCGCCCGCGACGCGGGGGCAGGCGTCTCGGACGTCGGGCACCCCGTCTCCGTCGTCGTCGGGCTCGGGGCAGCCATCGCCGTCCGCGAACCCGTCGAGGTCCTCGGCCGCGGCGGGGCAGAGATCGTCGGCGTCCGGCAGCCCGTCGGCGTCGAGGTTCGTGCCCAGGGGCAAGGGCGGGAGGGGCGCGAGCGGTGGCCCTTCGGGTCCGGCGTCCTCCGGGCACCCGTCGTCGTCCCGCAGCCCGTTGACCGTCTCCGGCAACCCCGGGCAGGCGTCCAGGCGATCCTCGACCCCGTCGCCGTCGGCGTCCGGTCCGATGTCCGGACACCCATCGGCGTCGAGCACACCGTTCGCCGTCTCCGCCACGC
Source organism: Myxococcota bacterium (assembly GCA_023150895.1). GTDB lineage: Bacteria > Myxococcota_A > Bradymonadia > UBA7976 > UBA1532 > CAINDO01. The sequence continues at coordinate 73,050 of JAKLJY010000026.1, forward strand.
CCGGACACGCGTCTTGCGGATCGGGCACGCCATCGCCGTCGTCGTCCGGCTCCGGACAGCCGTCCTGATCGACGAACCCGTCGAGGTCCTCGGGCACGGACGGGCAGACATCGAGGGCGTCTTCGATGCCGTCCGCGTCGGTGTCCGCGATGCGTTGCAGCGGGGGGAGCGGCGCGAGCGGCGCGGCGCTTCCGCCGGCTCCGGACGGCGCGCCGAGGAGCACGGCTGGCGGCCCCTCGGGACAGCCGTCCGCGTCGCGTTCGCCGTCGGCGTCTTCCGCCTCGAACGGACAGTCGTCTTCCCCGTCCGGCACGCCGTCCGCGTCCGCGTCGGGACCCGTCGAACCGCGGGGGGCGGGCGTGGCGGGCGTCGCATAACCCAGGCTCAGCCAGGCGCGCGCCGCCGGGGAGCCGGCCGCGTCGGTCAGGCCCCGGCCGCCACCGAACTCGGCGATGAACCCGTCGTCGCTGCGGACTTCGAGCCCGAGGACGGCTTCGATGACGGCGGTCGACGACGAGGGCGTCCCGCGCGCGCCGGTCTGCGGGTCGAAGGGACGGGGGGCATCGGCCGTCGGCACGGCGCCGTGGACGGCGGCCGCGAGTCGCGCTCCGAGGAACGGCAGTCCCGCGGAAAGCAACCCGGCGACGCGGAGCTCGTCGTCGCGTCGGACGTTGTACGCGGTCGTCTCGGGCCGAACGTGCCAACCGGCGGTCGCCGCCGCCGCCAGCGGGCCCACGACCGCCGAGGCGGACAGCGTCGGCTGCGCACGCACCGCCCCCTCGCCGGTCAGCGATGCGGGATCGCCCGTCGGGAGCCAGACCGTGGTGTCGAGCGCCAGCTCCAGCCCGAAGGGCCGCTCGAGGCCGAGAAGGGAGAAGAACGAGACGCCGGTGCCGAGCCGAAGGTCCCCCGCGGTCGTCCGCGCGAGATCGTCGCGGTCGGCGTTGCCGTAGCGACCGGTCGATGTGCCGTAGTTCACCGGCAGGCCTGCGTGGACCGTCACCCACCGGGCGGGCGCGAACGCACCGGCGAGGTGGAAGCCGACCCGACGCGACACGACGGCGCCGTCGACCCGTGAATCACCGGGGGTCGCGGGCGAGAGCACCAGCGGGGCCTCGAGGATCGCCGCGACCCCGCGAAAACTGAATCCGCCGGCCGGCATCGAGGCGGGCTCCAGCACGCCGAGGCGACCCGCGTCCGGGGCCCGATGCTCGAGGCCGTCGAGTTGAAACCCCGGCGCCGCCCGAACCACGTCCGGTGTCCCACAGACCAGGGCGGCGCCACCGATCGTCGAAAGCACCCTGCGTCGGAAACCGCTCTGCAACCGCAGTCCTCTCCCGGCTGACCCGGGGACTGTAGCCGCAAGAACCGAGGTTTGGAAACGCGTCAGTCGCCGCCGCACGCGAGCCGGTGGCGGAACCAGACCGCGTCGTCGGAGGTGTGTCCGGTCGCGGCGAGATCGGGCGCGCCGTCTTCGTCGACGTCCGCGACCGTCAGGCCCAACGGTTCGCCGACCCGACGCGACACCTCCACGGGCGGCGCGAAGGCCCCGTCGCCCGCCCCCGGCACCCATCCGATGATCCCGGCGGCGCCCGCGGAGAACGCGACGTCGAGAATCCCGTCGAGGTCCAGATCGGCCACCTGAAGCCGGTTGGGTCCGTTGATGCGGGCGGCGATGAGGCGTCCGATGCCGAAGCCGTTGGCCCCCTGATTCGGGTACCACCCGATCTGGTCGCCAATCGTCGCAGCCACGACCACGTCCGGGCGCCCGTCGGCGCCGTCCATGTCGGCGGGGAGCGCGGCGGTGGGCCCGTTGGCCGTTGCCGTCACGGTTCGCGGCGCGCCGAAACGGGCGAGCCCGTCGTTCCGGTACCAGTACACGCGATCGGCCGTGAAGGCCGGCGCGATGAGGTCGAAGTCCCCGTCCCCGTCGAGGTCGGCGACTTCGAGGCTCGTCACGCCGACGGCCTGACTCGTGACCAGCGTCCGTTCGATGGCGAAGCCGTCCGCGCCGTCGTTGCGCATCCAGGCGACCTCGTTGGCATTGAAGGCCGCAAAGGCGACATCCGGATCCCCGTCCCCGTCGAGGTCCGCGACTCGGACGGCCCGGGCGCCGTTGGCCACCGCCGTGAGGACCCGGCGCTCGCCGAAGACGCCGCCGCCGAGGCCGGGCACCCAGGCGACGACGTCGTCGTTCTCGGAGGCGGTGACGGCGTCGACGTGACCGTCACCGTCGAGGTCGGCGAACTGAACATCGTAGGCGCCGTCGATGCCCCGCGTGATCGTCCGCAGGTTGTTGCCGGGGGCGTCGCCCACGTCGGTGTACAGGCCGATCTCACCGTCGGTCGACGACGCGACGAGCAGGTCCAGACCCGGCCCGCCGCCGAACCGCCCGAGTACGGCCGCCTGCGGCGTGTCCGAGCGCAGGCCGATCAGGCGCTCCTCGGGAAACTGTCCCCCCCCGTCGTTGAGGTAGAGCAGCACTTCATCGCTCGCGCTCGCGAGGGCGACGATGTCCGGATCGGCGTCGCCGTCGACGTCCCCCACCAGGACCTGGCGGGGCTGGTCGGCGCGGGCCGAGACGATGGTCCGCAGGTAGGTGCCATCGGCGTTGCGACGAAGGGTCGCGATCTCGTCGTCGGTGTTCGAGCCGGCCACGACATCGAGGTCACCGTCGCCATCCAGATCGGCGGCCGCGAGGACCCACGCCCCGTCTCCGCCCGTGCTGAGGATGGGGGCGGCAATGAACGCGCCCGCGCCGTCGTTCAAGTAGACCGACACCTCGTCGTCCCGCGAGGAGGCGGCGAAGACGTCGAGGTCGCCATCCGCGTCGGCATCGGCGACGAGGACGGCACGGACCTCGTCCCCGCGGGTCGAGATGATCGTCGCCGGCGCGAACGTCCCGCCGCCGGTGCCGCGCAGCCAGGAGACTTCGTCGTCTGCGCTCGACCCGACGACGAGATCGACGATGCCATCCCGGTCGAGGTCACCCGCTGCAACGGCCGTCGGTGCATCGCCTGCGGTGCTCACGACGGAACGCGGGCCGAAGGTACCGTCTCCGATGCCGAGCATCACGGCGACCTCGTCGTCGGTCGTCGACGCGACCACCAGGTCCGGTACGCCGTCGTCCGTCAGGTCGGCCACGAGGAGCGCGCTCGGGGCGTCTCCGTCCGTCGTGACGATGGTCGGCGGCCCGAATCCGCCCGGCCCCCCCCGTTGCACCGTCACGCGGTCGTCGGCCGAGGCGGCGTAGACGACGTCGTCGAATCCATCGCCGTCGAGGTCGGCGACCGACAGTTGGGTCACGCCCGGCGCGCCCCAGGCGATCGTGCGCTCTGGCTCGAACGTGGCGTCGCCCCGGTTGCGGTGCCACGCCACGGTATCGTCGTTCCCCGAGACGAACGCGAAGTCGAGCGCCCCATCGCCGTCGAGATCACCGGCGCGGACGGAGCGGGCCCCGTCGGCGAGGTTCTGGACGATGCGCTGCGCGCCGAACGTGCCGTCTCCGGCGTTGAGAAACACCGAGAGTTCGTCGTCCCGAAACGACGCGACGACGACGTCGAGATCGCCGTCACCCTCGAGATCGACCGCCTCCGTCGCCCACGGCTCGTCGGCCGCCCGACTGATCACGACCGACGCTCCGAACACCCCCGGTGCGGTCCGCGGCGCATAGGCCACGGTGTCCGTCGCGTCGACGACATAGAGCACGTCGTCCGTGCCGTCGCCGTTCAGGTCCGCCAGCCGTGCTTCCCGAACGTCTCCGATGTTGAGCACGACCGCGCGGATGCCGTCGAACGCCCCGTCGCCTCGGTTCGGATACCAGGCGATTCGGTTGTCCCCGCCGCTGGCGACGAGCAGATCGACGTCTCCGTCGTCGTCGAGATCGCCGCCGGCGACGTCGAGGACGCCGTCCGCCTGCGTCGTGACGACGCGTCGCGGACCGAAGCGGCCATCGCCCTCGTTCTCGTACCAGGCCACCGTGTCGTCGTCGAACCCGCCGGACGCGACGTCCGGATCGCCGTCTCCGTCGATATCGGCCGCGACGACGGCCGTCGGACCGGAGACCGCGTAGGTGATGACGGCGCGGGGCTCGAATCGGGCCCCACCCCTGTTCTCGTAGAAGGCGATCGTGTTGAGGGTCTGCAGGGCCGCCACGAGATCCGGATCACCATCCCCGTCGAAGTCCGCAACGGCGAGGTCCCGCGCGCCGCCGGCCGAGCCGTCGACCACGATGGGACCCTCGAACGCGTCGGCCGCCGACCGATAAACGAGGACCTGCCCGTCGTCCCCGGTGGCGACCGCGACGTCGTCGCGGCCGTCGCCGTCGGCATCGAACACGACGATGGCGGCGGGGTTGTCGGGGACGCCGACGACCCGGGCATGGGCCACGGAGGGGGCGAGCGCGAACCGACGCTCGGGCGTGACGCAGGCGACGCACGTCAGGCCGTCACCCTCGAAACCCGGTCCGCAGACGCAGGCGGGCGGGCGCCCCGGTGTCGGCACCAGACAAAGGGCATGTGCGCCACAGTCGGTCGCCTGGTCGTCGGCGACCCCGTCGCAGTCATCGTCGAGGCCGTTGCAACGCTCGGGGGCCGGGGCGCCGCTCTCGGCGTCACAGGCAGCAGCGCCGTCCGCGTCGCATGCGAAGACGCCCGGGCGCGCGCACACGCCGGCGCCGGAAGAACACGCCTCGCCGACCGGAAAGTCTTCGTCGACTTCGGCGTCGCAATCGTCGTCGAGGCCATTGCAGGTCTCGGCCCGAGGTTCGAGCGCGGGGGCATCGCATCGGACGCCGCCCCCACCGTCGCAGGTCCATACCCCTTCCGAGGCGCAGGCCCCTTCCCCGATCGTGCAGCCTCCGCCGAGGTCGAACCCGTCGTCGATTTCGGCGTCGCAGTCGTCGTCGAGGCCATTGCACGTCTCCCTCTGGGGCGCGCCCGGGAGCGCGTCACAGAGCGTGCCCCCGCCTGCGCCGCAGATGACCACACCCGCGCGTGCGCATGCCCCGACGCCTTCGGAGCACGGCGTCCCGAGGGCGAAGCCCTCGTCCATCGCCCCGTCGCAGTCGTCATCGACGCCGTTGCAGATTTCGACCGCCGGCGCGGCCGGCCGACCGTCGCACGCCACGTCGCCATTCTCGTCGCACCGCCACCGGCCGGCGCCGGCGCAGGCGCCCGCCCCGACGTCGCAGGCCGTGTCGACCGGGAAGTCCTCATCGGTTTCGCCGTCGCAGTCGTCGTCGATGCCGTTGCAGCGCTCCGCGGTGGGGGCCGAGGGCGCAGCGTCGCATTCGAGGACGCCGTCGGCCCGGCATCGTTGCGTGCCCGGCGCCGCACAGGCCCCCTCGCCGCCCGCGCACGCAGCGCCCACGCCCGGCAGTCCGTCGTCGACCAGGCCATCGCAGTCGTCGTCGCGGTCATTGCAGACTTCTTCGACCCCCTCGCAGGCACCGAAGGCGCCCCCGAGGCAACGCTGAACCCCATGAGCGCAGGCCGGCTCCGGGCAAGGTCGCACCTCGCCGTCGGCGCAGGCCGGCGGGTCCGCCGCGTCCGGGACGGGCGGGAGGGCCGCGTCCGGGACGGGCGGAAGGGCCGCGTCGGGGACGGGCGGAAGGGCCGCGTCCGGGACGGGCGGGAGGGCCGCGTCGGGGACCGGCGGAAGGGCCGCGTCCGGGACGGGTGGGAGGGCCGCGTCGGGGACCGGCGGGAGGGCCGCATCGGGGACGGGCGGAAGGGCCGCGTCCGGGACGGGCGGGAGGGCTGC